>JAFVAL010000068.1 GCA_017480565.1 Lachnospiraceae bacterium
AGCGCAGAAATGATACGGTTAGAGACGTCTTTTACGTCCGCGGCACGTGCCTGCATATAAGTATCATCCATCTGCGCAAACATGTCTGCAAATACAGCCGCAGTATCAATGACAGCTGCCTCTGCATTCATCTTCTGCTCTTTGATCATCTCTTCGATGGACTCTTCATAATCCATGTCCTCCGCCATCATCTGATGGGTTTCGAACAACAGTGCAGCGTCATCGCCTGCTTCTACACGAGCCTTCTCAGCCAGCTCGCCAAGCTGATCGATCGCCTTCGCCTGCGCTGCTTTAAATCTTCCCCACTCTTCATAGACATCTTCTACTTCATAGCGGGTGATCGTGCTTTTTGCACGCTGATAAAAATAAAGGGGGCCAATCGCTACGCCTGTGGAGGCGCCTTTTCCCTGAATAGAAATCATGGTCTATCTCCTCTTAAATGATTTCCTCGTATCTGCAAGCGGCTTTACTTTAAGCCGCCTGCCGGATTCTCGCAATTAGAAGTTGTCCTTAAAGAACTGCTCAAGCTTTACAGCGACTTCTTCTTCGTCCTCACCCTCGATGGTGACGGTAACGGTGTCATCCTTCTTGATGCCCATGCCCATCAGAGCCATCAGCTTCCGAGCGTCAGCGCTCTTCTCGCCCTTAGAAATGGTAACGATGGACTTATAGGTCTTGACTTCCTTTGCCATAACGCCAGCCGGACGTGCATGGATTCCTACAGGATCAGTAATAACGTATTCAAAAGACTTCATGATTTTATCCTCCTACATGAAAATATTATTACACCGCAGCCCCTCGTCCGGGGCCTGCGGAAATGTACTTACTGAAGACCAAACTCAAACCCATCAAGGTCATCCGAGTTGGTCATCAAAACTGCAACCGTATCACTGTAGCCGGCTGCTTTGATCTTCTTGCGGTCAAACTTAATCAGCTTATCGCCAGCCTTCACCTCATCGCCTTCATTTACGAAGCAGGTAAAGCCATCACCGTTCATGTTGACGGTATCGACACCGACATGAATCAGCATCTCCATGCCGCCGCCCTCAAGACCAACTGCATGTTTGCTCTCCGCAACAGAAGTGATCGTGCCATCAAACGGAGCAAATACATACTCATCTTCCGGCTCGATGCCTACGCCTTCACCAAGGATACCGGCAGAGAAGGTCGGATCCGGGATATCGGTGTAAGGAATGACATTACCCTTGACAGGCTGAGTCACATTTCCTTCTGCATAACGCATTACGCTTGCAGTCGGAACATCTAACTTCTCTTCTTTCTTCGGCGCATCCTCTTTCCACAGGAACCAGGTCAGAGCAAATGCAACGCCAGCCGCGATGACAAGCTCGATCAGATACATCGGTACATTGTTGACAGCCGGGATACCAGGGATACCGGTAACACCATAAGTCGTTGCACCAAAGCCGACCCAGGAAGCAAACAGGGAACCTACTGCACCACCGATCATGCCGCAGATGAACGGCTTCATGAAACGGAAGTTGATACCGAAGATGGCAGGCTCAGTGATACCAAGCGAAGCAGACAGGGAAGAAGGAAGCGCAACCGCTTTGGTCTTCTGGTTCTTCACTTTAAGTGCAACCGCAAGGCAGGCACCGAACTGTGCAAAGTTTGCAGCAGATGCGATCGGCATCCAGGTGTTTAAGCCATCCTTTGCGATCATACCAGCCTCGATGACGTTGTACATGTGATGCAGACCCATGACAACCGTCCAGGGATAAATCGCACCCATGATCGCCGCACCGACACCATAACCGACCGTGATCAGCCACTGTGCTGCGGAAAGTACCCAGTTCTCGAATACGGAGAAGACAGGTCCGATGATGGTAAAGGTAATGAATGCGGTAAGGACAACCGTGCACAGAGGTGTGACAAACAAATCGATCATCTCCGGCACATGCTTGTGCAGCCATTTCTCAATCGTACACATGAGTAAAACTGCCAAGATCACCGGGATAACGTGTCCTTGGTAACCGACCTGCTGAACCGTGAAAGGTCCCAGCTTCCAGGTCGGAATCTCGCCAGCCGCATAGTTGCCGACGGTCCATGCATTGATCAGTGCCGGGTGAACCATCATAAGGCCGATTACGGCGCCGAGGAAAATGTTTCCGCCAAAGACTCTTGCTGCAGAAATTGCAACCAGTACCGGCAGAAGGGCAAATGCAGTGTTCGCAACCAAATCAAGGAACGAGAACCAGTCGGTCTCTCCAAAGGCCGGAGCGAACTTCGGGATTGCCTCGACAATACCCATCATCAGACCGGAAGCTACGATCGCAGGAAGAATCGGAACGAAGATGTCGCCCGGTGTCTTTAAGATCTGCTTCCAAAGTGGCATACGGGATGCCGCCGCAGCCTTCACGTCCGCTTTGCTCGCTGCGGTCAGTCCGGTCACTGCAAGGAACTCGTCATATACCTTGTTGACCGTGCCGGTTCCAATGATCAGCTGCAGCTGTCCGTTGGAATCGAACATGCCCTGGACACCCTCTACTTCTTCCAGAGCCTCTTTGTTGATTTTACTGTTGTCTGCGATGACGAGACGCAGACGGGTCGCACAATGTGCAGCGCTGATGATATTATCCTTGCCACCTAAGTTAGCAAAGATCTCTTCAGCACATTTGCGATAATCAAGTGCCATGATACCTCTCCTTTTATGTTTGTTTTTATAATAATAATCCGGCTCTCTGCCGGATCAATATACTTTAAGAATCACATCTCGCAGATCAGCCATGCAAATCCGCGTGCCGGGATGTGCAGATTCTCAAGACTTCTCTCCTCGCCGGTCCAGAGGTCTCTAAACTGACCCTCTTCCTGCGGATGAATCGTCACATCAAATTCATAGAAATTAAAGAACGCAAGCAGCTTCTCTCCCTGATAATATCTGCCGACACCCAACACAAAGTCGGATTCGTGCGGCATCAGCCACAGATCCGCAGCTCCGTCAAAGACGCGGTGCTCTTCGTGCAGCCGCTCCATCTTGCGGATCGCCGCAAAGATTCTGCCCTCGATTGTCTTCAGATCCTTGCGAAGCGCGGCTTTCTCCCAGTCCAGATTGCCGCGATGCAGATATCTGCTGTCCTCTTCCTTCTGCGCATCTTCGTGATACGACCAGTCATTCTCCTGCGCGATCTCATCACCGCTGTAGAGCACCGGAACACCGCTCATCGTAAACATGTAAGCGTGCAGCATCAGATCAAAGCGAAGCGCGGTATTGATCAGATCCGGATCTCCGTTTTTGAGAGCTTCTTCCAAACCGCAAAGCGATGCCGTCGTGCCGCAAAGTCTTGCATCTCCGAGACGCGGATCATCATTGTAGAGCTCGCCTCTTGCCAGGCTGTAAGGCCATTTGCCCTGGAAATAATCGTTTAAATACTTCTTATGGGCCACTTCTTCGATGCCAAACTGCGAAAGAAAATCGTAATCAAGCCCCCAACCGATATCGTCATGACACCGCAGGTAGTTTAAGAACGTATACATCTTCGGCAGCGCGAATACCTGCGAAAGCTGATGTCTTAACAACCTCACGTCTCTCGTTGCCACCGTATGCCACGTACTCGCCATCGTTGTCACATTGTAGAGAAGATGACACTCAGGCTTCTCCACGGTACCAAAGTAAGGAACGACCTTGCTGGGCTCCATCACAACCTCTCCGAGGAGAAGCGTTCCCGGACACACGATCTCACAAGTCAGACGCATCATGCGCACCAGTGTATGCACCTGCGGCAGGTTCCGGCAATTGGTTCCCAGCTCTTTCCAGATGTAAGGCACCGCATCCAGACGAATCACGTCCACGCCCTGATTGCACAGGAAAAGCATGTTATCGGTCATATCGTTAAATACAACCGGATTCGCATAGTTTAAATCCCACTGATATGGCCAGAATGTTGTCATCACGACCTTGCCGGCCTCTTCACTCCAACTAAAGTTCCCAGGCGCAGTCGTCGGAAAGACCTGCGGAACCGTCTTTTCGAATTCATTTGGCTCATCCCAGGTGTCGTAGAAGAAGAATCGATCCTGAAACTCCTTCTCGCCTGCTCTCGCACGCTTCGCCCACTCATGATCCTCACTCGTGTGATTCATCACGAAATCAAGACACGTAATGATCCCTCTGTCGTGACAGTCCGCGCAAAGCGTCGCCAGATCTTCCATCGTTCCAAGCTCCGGCTGCACCTTTCTGAAATCACTCACTGCATAGCCGCCGTCACTACGCCCCGCAGGGCTCTCTAGCAGAGGCATCAGATGCAGATAATTCACGCCGCAGTCCTGGATATAAGAGAGCTTCTCGCGCACGCCCGATAATGTTCCGGCAAATGCATTCACATACATCAACATACCGACCAGATGATGACCCTTATACCAATTCGGGTCTTGCTCTCTGATGCGGTCACTCTTCTTTAACGCTTCCGCTCTCTCTTCATATGCCGCATACATCCGGCTGACAAAATAATCGTATGCCTTTTGATCCCCGTGATACAGCTCCATGTAAAGCCAGCGAAGTTCGTCTTCTCTCTGTGCAAAACGAGCCTGAAACTCACTGCTCCAGCCAGTTTTCTCCATATATCTATTCCCTTTCGAAATCCCTATGAAATGTATCTATCTCGCTTCCAAAGTGTTGTATACATCATAACATATAATTCTCGAACTTTCCACTACTAAAAAATAAGTCACCTGCACTTTGCAAATGACTTATCTCTATTTGATATGATGTGAAATACTCAAACCAGCAGCTCCAGAAGTTCGTCCTTGCTCATCTGCATCAGGCTTCCGCCCTCGCCGGAGAGGATCTCCTCCGCAAGGTCTTTCTTCTTCTCCTGCATGTCAAGGATTTTCTCCTCAATGGAGCCTTTGATGATCAGTTTATACACCGACACTTCCTTGGTTTGACCGATCCGGTGTGCACGGTCTGTCGCCTGGTTCTGTACCGCAAGGTTCCACCAGGGATCATAATGGATGACGACATCCGCACCGGTCAGATTCAGTCCGGTTCCGCCCGCACGCAGCGAAATCAAGAACACCGGCGTATCGTCTTTGTTAAAGTCTTTGACCATCGCAAGACGGTCGCTGCTCTTGGTCTGCCCCGTGATCTTGTAATACGGAATCAATGCCTGTTTTAAGTCCTCTTCCAGCATCTCAAGCATCGAAACAAACTGAGAAAAGACCAGGATCTTATGGTCACCTTCGACCGCACTTTGAATCAGCTCCAGGCAAGCCTCTCGCTTCGCCGAACCACCGCGATAATTCTCGAATAAGAGCGACGGATCGCAGCAAATCTGACGAATCCTCGTAAGCTCCGCAAGAATCTGAATTTTGTTCGACTGGTACTCCGCATCAGAAGACCCTTCCAACATCTCCCGCATCCGAAGCACCTGCGCATCGTAGACATCCTGCTGATTCTTCTCCATCTTCGCATAGCGCGTCTCCTCGAGCTTCTCCGGCAGATCTGCCAGCACTTCTTTCTTGCGCCTGCGCAGAATAAATGGCCGCACCATCCGCTGCAGTCTCAGAGAGGCATCCTCATCATGATTCTTAGCGATCGGTGTCTCCAGCTCCTCCCGAAATACGTGGTACTCGTAGAGGAATCCCGGCATCAGATAATCAAAGATGCTCCAAAGCTCGCTCAGACGGTTCTCAATCGGGGTGCCCGTCAGTGCAAATCGATGGTTCGAATGAATGATCTTCACCGACTTTGCAGCTGCTGTTCCGTGGTTCTTAATATACTGCGCTTCATCGATCACCTGATAGTCAAATGTAATCGGATCATACAACTTGATGTCTCTGCGCAGCATATCGTAAGAAGTAATCAGGATTTCAAACTTCTCATGGTTTACTAAGATCTCTTCGCGCTCCGCCTGCGTTCCCGCAACAACCACGGTCGTCAGAACAGGCGCAAATCTCGCAAATTCTTCCTGCCAGTTATAGGTAAGGGATGCCGGGCACGTCACCAGTGTGTGATGAGGCCGTCCTTCCTCCCTTGCGGCAAGCACAACCGAGATCATCTGGATCGTCTTTCCCAGGCCCATTTCATCGGCAAGAATTCCGCCAAATCCAAGCATTTCCAGCGTTCTAAGCCAACGATAACCGTAGCGCTGATATTTGCGAAGCGGTGATCCAAGCCCCTGAGGCACTTCAAAATCCGCTTCGTTTACGGTCTTAAAGTCCTTCACCAGTTTACGGAATCTCGCATCCCTTTTTCCGTAAATGGACTGGCTCTGCTCCAGCATTTTATCAAGATAAAGGGCCCGGTACATTGGAATCTTCATCTGTCCCTGCGTGATCTCTTCCGGCTGTAACATCATCGCTTCCAACACCTGCGACAGTTCTTCCACCTCAGGCGCAGAAAGATCCATCAGATCCCCGGTATGCAGGCGATAAAACTTCTTCTTTCTCCGGTATGCTTCCAGAATCAGCTGCAGCTCAAAAAGATCCGTATCTTCGCTGACAAACTCCAGGTTCATCAGGTCATTTTCCAGAGAGACACCCACCGACACCGGCAGATTTCTGCGGATGCGAATCTTGCGGAACCGATCCGTGGCCTGGACTTCGCCGATCTCCATCAGCCGGGAAAGACCTTCCTGCACAAGCTCGCTTAAGGCTTCCTCACCTTCCGCAAGAAACAGGCCATTTTCTGCATCAAACCCCGTAAAATACTCGTTTAAGACATCTTTGACCTGGGATTCCTTGCGCTCGTCGCGAATCTCCGACCACTCGTTCTCACCCTTTGTAATTCTAAATTCATTGGCACCGTAGTGAACGACAGCCCGGCACGATGCGGTATCCTCTTCGCCGTCCACGAAGAAAGAGAATGTCGCCGCAGGCGGCAGAAAAGCCGCTGTCTCCTCCGGATCTTCCTCCGTAATCTGCGCCACCTTCTCCAGATCCGGCAGCACATCACGGTAGAACGACGCCAGATACTTACGCCCGATCGTTAAAGAGATCTGTCCGTCCCTCACAAACTCTGCGAGAAGAGACAATTCTTTCCTTCTATGCTCTGAGATGCGAAGCAGCTGCTTCTGATTTCGATAATATCCGTACCGACTTCCCCGGTAAATCTCAGGCATCTTTCCTGTTAACGTAATTCCGTCGAAGCGGTCACCCTTCTTTAACCGGTGAATTTGCAGTTGCAGCGGAAGCTCTCCATCCGCAAATGAAAGCGCAGTCTTTTCAGCTTCTCCTTGCTCATTTACAAAAGAAGTCTCGACTGTATTTCCTAAAACCAGCTCGAAAAACCGATCTAAGAACGGCCCTTGCAAGGTCACGACTTTCCTCGTCTCGGAATAGCTGTCATAATACGCGCCGCCCGGCTTTGCAGCCGTCTCTTCGAGCATCTCTTCTAGCATGTCGTAGAATTCCTGTGACCGCTCATCAAAGACAGTCGAAGCAAAGGAAATCTCCTGACTGGTTCCCAGTGTAATCGTTTCTCCACGGCGCACCGCAAGGATCAGCTGGTTTAAATTTCGAACAACATATAACTTGTTGAACCCGATACGAAAACTCAGTAAGATTCGTCCGTCAGAGATCTCAAGTCTAGGCTCTAGGCGCACCTTTTTCCCGGACGCAGAGGCACTAGAAACCGTCGTCACGCGATTCGTAAACAGCTCCAAAAAACGCCCGCCATCTTCATTGGTCGCATCTCCCGGATTCTCCCGCTCAATCCGCTCTCTTGCAAGCAAAAGCAAGGCCAGTTCATGATCACAGTAGGAGATGCGCTCTGTAGAATTCTCATCCATATACCGGAACGGATGAATCCGACGGTAACATGAAAAGCTTTGACAGCTATGTTCCTTCACTTCATCGGAACCAAGCACGATCTTTACAAGATCCGGGAACCGCTTTCCCCCGCCGATCTCGCCGTAGATCACAAGCACCTGTTCTTCGCGCCCCTGATACTCTGTCTCCATCCGAAGCAACCTAATCTTTCCGGTCTCGATCATCGTCTGTGCGCGCTTCATCTGCTTTTCCGACACCACAAGATTCCCCAGGATAAGGTGCAGATCAAAATACCGATACTGCACAGGCTCTTCCGCAAAAGGCCTGACTTCCCGATCATCTGAGACAGGGCCGCTCTCTTTTAACACATTGGTCTCAGTCTTTCCCATCTCCTTGGCATCGATCGCATAAAGCACCGCAGCTATATGTTTACAGCGATGCCCCGCTGCACCGTCCGGACAATTACAGGAAAGAGACGTGACCCGGTCGCCCTTTGTGCGCACCTCGACCCGGTAAATACGCGAGCCAAATACATTTGCCACATAAAGGCCTTCACTCTCTTCCCGCAACGTCACCCGGCCGTCAATATAATACCTTCTGCCTCGATCCAAACGCGTTCTCTCAAACAAATACTTCCAGTTCATATGATCCCCAGCTTTTGAAAAGACTACACTAAAACGCAACAATTTATTATAGCATAAAATGAATGTCTTGTGTGTAGTCTTTTGGTTTTATTTATCAACAAATGAAAAATGCCACCGGAACTTCCGATGGCAAGTAATTCATTTTTAACAAGTCATTTACACCGCAAAAATGCGAGCATCCTCTCTCTGTAATCCGGCGCTAGATCATATGCCGCATGCCCATACCCCTCATACAAGTAAAGCTCATGCGGCATCTCCGGATTTAAGTGCTCCGCGATCTGCACGGAAGCCTCCGCGCCAAGCACCAGATCATCCTTGGAACCAATCACCAATATTGGACAAGCAATCTTCTTTAGTTCATCCAGAAGATTGAACCCTGCCATTCCTTCCGCAAGGATCACAAACCTAGCAAGCTCTTCCGCAGTCACCGTCTCTCCCGCTGCGGCATAAGCATCCTTCAGTTGCTCGAATACCGCCGGTGGATTGATCGCCTCACCAAACGTCAGATAAAGTTCCTTCGCATCGCCTTGTTTTGCGAGTGAGATCCATTCCTTCACAACATCATTTTTCTCTTCAGAAATATACGCGGACGTGGAACCAACAATCATACGCTTCACCAACTCTGGATAGCGCACTGCGATCTGCATCGCAATCATTCCGCCCTGCGACGCGCCAAAAAGACACACTTTTTCAAGCCCTAACGTGCGCATCGCGCAGACTGTATCCTCCGCCATATCCGTGATTTTATAGACCGCAGGAAGCTCATTTTTGCGCTCAAAAAGATAAATTGTAAAATCCTTTGTAAGCAGATTGTACGCGTCCGCAATTGCTTCCGCAAACCCCAGTACCTTCTGTACACTGAGACCCGGAAGGATCACAAGCACATTCTTTCCCTCACCGAAGCAGAGATAATCCATCGTAAATGCATCTGTCCTAACTGTATCGACTCTCATCATCTTCAACTCATCCCCACGACACGATCTGCAATCCTCACCGTTGATTTCCGGTGTGACACCAGCACAACAGTCTTCCCTGCAGACGCCTCCTTAAGCGACTTTAAAATCACGGCCTCATTCAAGCTGTCCAGGTTTGATGTTGGCTCATCAAACAGCATAAATGGCGCGTCGTGCAGGAAAGCCCTCGCAAGTCCAATCCTTTGCCGCTCGCCGCCCGAAAGCGTCTCGCCCAGCTCTCCGACCTCAGTCTCATACCCTTGCGGAAGCGTCATGATAAAATCATGGATCGACGCCTTCTTGCAAGCTTCTTCGATCTCTTCCTGTGTCGCATCATGCTTTGCAACGCGAATATTTCCGGCGATTGTGTCCTTAAACAGCTGGGTCTCCTGCGTCATGTAGCTCTCCAGGTCGCGCAGATTGGATGTATTGATCTCTTCGACGTTGACGTCGGAAACCGTCACATTTCCACTCCCAACATGCCAGAAGCGCATCAGAAGTTTCAGCATCGTAGACTTCCCGCAGCCACTTTTTCCAACGATTCCGACGATCTGATTTTCCGGAAATGTCATCGACAGATCCTTTAATACCGTCTCCCCGCCGTACGAGAACGTCACGTGATCGAGCGCAGCCCCGGTAAATCCGATTTCTTCCTTCCCGGTCACGTCCTCAGTCTCTGGTTTCTCGTCGATTACCGCAAGCACGCGTGCCCCAGAGGCCACCGTCGCCTGCAGTGTTGTACCAAGACTCGCCAACGCGGTCACCGGTCCGAACGACGACATCAATGCGATCAATGGAATTAAAAATCCGTCAAACTCCACCACTCTCTGGCTATAAAGAAATGTACATAGAGCAAGCATAGCGATATCAAAATACAAGATAAATGTGTTCGCCAGCGCAAGATTAACGCCTGTGAGCTTGTTCATCGCATTTTGCTTTTCGGATAACTCTTTCGTCTTCTTCGTCAGTCCAGCAAGTCGATCTTCGCCTCCACCGTACTGGATCGTCTCATCCAGTCCACGGATGCTCTCCAACATGTAGGCTGCAAGCTCACCGTTGTCTGCCCGCAGCTCGTCACCAATCGTCCCAGAGCGCTTCGAGATGATAAATGGCAGAAGGATGCCGACACTGACAAAGGCGCACAGCGCAAGCGCCCCTAAACTCCAATGATAGGAGCCGATGAAGATCACCATGCACATTTCCACCAAAAATGCGATACAGATTGGCGAGATCGTGTGCGCGTAAAACACCTCCAGAAGTTCCACATCCGACGTAATCAGAGCAATCAGGTCTCCCTTATCTCTTCCTTCAAGCTTCGCCGGGCAGAGTCTTCTTAACGCATGAAACACCTTGTCACGGATAATTGCAAGCAAGGTAAATGCGATATAATGATTCGTTCTTTGTTCACTGTATTTGAGTATCGCGCGCAGCAGCGCGATGACGATCAAAAGCACCCACACGGTTTTTAATGCAATCGGCACCTCAATCTGAAGCCCGATAAGCACCGCGAATCCACCAAGAATCGGGATAAACTGCGCGCACAGATACCCGAACGTACCCATTAGAATCGCAAAAAGCATATATCCCGTTAACGGCTTTACAAGCTTTACCATACGGAGAAGGACCTTGATTTTACTCTGCTTTTTCATAAGCCTTTTCCTCCCATCCGTAGTTTTCCAGTGCTTCTTGGGTTTCCCACAAATGTGCATACACGCCGTGCTTTTTCAGCAGTTCCTCATGAGTTCCACACTCCACGGCCGATCCATTCTCCATCACGTAAATGCAATCCACACCGGTTACATTTGCGAGACGATGTGTGATCATGATCACGGTCTTCTTTCTCGCAATCTTTCGGATCTGCGCAAGAATCGCCTCTTCACTTTCGATATCAATGTTGCTTGTCGCCTCATCAAAGATATAAATCGGTGAGTCGTGCAGCATCGCTCGTGCCAGCGCAAGACGTTGTTTTTGTCCGCCGGAGAGATTCCCGGCATTCTCTAAAAGCACCGTATCAAGCCCATTTTCAAGCCTTAATTCTTCCATAAGCGAACAGTCAGAAAGCACCTGCCACAGCCTCTCATCCGTCGCCTTAGGATCCGCCAAAAGCAGGTTCTCGCGAACCGTTCCTTTAAAGAACACTGACCCGAAACCGATGTAAGTGATGCTCTTCATCAGGCTCTCTTCAGACACCTCGCGGATATCCTTCCCATCGATTGTAAGCACGCCACTTCCCACTGAATTGCGTGCCATGATCAGCGACGCGATCGTGGATTTGCCGCTCCCAGACTCGCCGACGATTCCGACAAAACTTCCCTGTGGAATCGAAAGATCAATCCCGTGCAGGATCTCTCGCTCTCCGTCGTAGGAGAAATGTACATCCTGCAGCTCGATATCCCCGCTGCGCACAGTTTCGCGCTTCCCCTCAGGCTCATCCTCCGAGAGAAATGCAAAGATCTTGTCGCTTGCAGCCATACCGTTCATCGCGACGTGAAAGTAACTTCCAAGCCTTCTCATCGGCAGGAAGAAGTCTGCGGAGAGCAGAATCATAAAGACCACGTTAAACAGTCCAAGATCGCCATTTACGAATGCTTTTGTGGCAAGCAGAATTCCCAGCGCAGCACCGCCATAGGCAACGAAATCCATGATCGTTACGGAGTTTAACTGCATCGTGAGTACCGCCATTGTCACCTTGCGGAAATGCTCGGATTCCTCGTTCATTTCGACATTCTTCTGCGCATCCGCCTGGTAGATCTTCAGCGTCGTCATGCCCTGCAGATTCTCAAGAAATGTACTTCCAAGCTTTGTGTACTGCCCCCAGTACTTTGAAAGGATCCTCTTTGCAATCTTCTGCACCATCATGATCGCACCGGGAATCAGCGGAACACAGATCAAAAGGATCGCAGCAACCTTCCAGGAACCGCCAAATCCAAAGAGGAAAAACAAGGCGATCGGCGCCATAAATGCATAGAAAAACTGCGGTACATATTGCCCGAAATAGCTCTCCAGCTGATCCACGCCTTCCACGGATTCCTGCACTAGCGCTGCCGTTGTGACATGCTCCCGGTACGTCGTCCCCAGCCGCAGAAGCTTCCCATAGATCTTCTCCCGCATCACACGCTTGACCGTGCGCGAAGCAAGATAGCTCATCCGCGTCGCATATTTCGTCGTGAAAAAGCGCAAAACAACCGTTACCAGGATCACGCCAAGCGGTGCGACGAGGTCACTCAAACCCCATGCCTTGTCGTAAAACTGTTGCACGGCATAGGCGATCGTCACAATCATCGCCACGTTGAAGCACATCTCCAGAAACTGCAAAATGATGTTCCCGACGATATACTTTTTACTCTCCGGACACATCTGCATCAAACGCTTATCAAACATTCCTATTTACCCCACAAAGAACGACTCAGGTAACGGTTTATTTGCCATCCATGAAGTTCGTAAACGCTTCTTTCTCCATCACAGGACATCCATAAGCCGCCTTTGCATCCGCAAATGCCTTCATCATAAATGACATATTTCTCGCCAGATTGCGCATCGTCTGTAGTCCTTCCAGATCTTTTTTCACATCCTCCGCGGAAAAACCATGCACCTGATTCCAGTAGGTGCTCGAAGCCACCGGCATCCCACTGATCGTGAAATACTTATTCAAAACATCGAAGCTCGCGGTATTACCTCCTCTTCTGCAGCTTACCACCGCAGCACCAACCTTCATGTGTTTTGAGAAATGCGTGCTATAGAACAACCGATCCATAAATGAAAGAATCGTTCCATTGGGCGAGCCGTAGTATACAGGGCTGCCAACTACTAGGCCATCAGCCGCTTCCAACTTCGGTGCGACCTCATTTACCAAGTCATCGTTAAAAACGCATCTTCCATTCTTGGAACAAAAGCCACAGGAGACACATCCATGGATCGCCTTATTGCCCACATGGATCAGCTCGGTTTCCACGCCTTCTTCCTGGAATACCTTGATCATTTCCTCCAATGCAGTCGCCGTACATCCATGCGGATGCGGACTTCCGTTTAACAAAATCACACGTGCCATTGTTTTATCCTCCTTCATACTATAGCTGAGCCTCTAATCTCATCCTCACTCTGCATCTTCTTCCATCGTCTCCAGCAAAAAGCTCACCGGACGAAAGCCATCATTGCAGGAAATCATCGCAGACTTCGGATTCTTCATCCATCCGTCATAAATGTTTTCGCCACCGTGTGCCAGCGTCATAACAAAAGGCGAGATCGTATCCCACGCGCTTCCGCAAAAGCCCTCTGGTCGTTCCCATCCATTTGCGATAAAGGTTTGACCAAGCTGCATCATACATGCGTGCTCAATCGGATTTTCATACTCCTCCATGAGATCATCATATCTGGCAATCTTTTTCACTGTAATCCTAACTTTTTTCATGTTTTACTCTCCGACCGAATGCAGGATCATTTGCTACAGAATTTATTATACTGCATCCATCGGAGTTTGTCATTACATGAACATTCACTGCAAAATCAGACACATGATCCCAGAGAGAATCGCTGCAATCACAGCCATTCCGACGGTTCCCGTGATCCATTTCTGCCGCTTATCCTTCGTGCTGATATAAGGCCTCAGGTCCTCTGTCCCAGGGATGATCCATGCCTTGGTATGCCCCACCCAATAGTCATCAATCAGAAAACGATCAATCAGATTCATAATCGACAGAATGATAAACATTTGCCAAAAGCTCGGAAGAAACCCCCTCGCACCATTCACTAAATACGTGCAAATGAGTACATATGCAATGTAGCTTGGCACGCACACTCCTTTGAAAAGCATGCTGCGCTTCTTAATTGCCTCCGCAGTCGTCAAACCGAGTTCCACCACGCGTTTCTGAACCTTTGGATCATAAAGATGAACCATTCCGATCGCACCGTTTTTGATGCCAATCGCACAGATTAGATATAGCAGAAAGCCCAGTCCGAGGCCTTCAAGAATCAGTATCAATGGAAGCATTCTATCCCCTCCTTCAGTGATTTAGCATCTCAAAACATCGAATATTATTATTTCTTTTTCGGCAGCCAAGGCAGGCACCGATTGACTCGTCTGCAGTATTCTTCATATTCCTTGCCATACAGCTCTTTTAGCCACTTCTCCTCCGTCGCCTTCATCAGCACAGTCATGAAAAGCCAGTAGACAAATGGCAGAATGAAAAACCAGACATTACTGACAATCAAGATCACGCCTGTGCAGACGATCATTGCGGCAGAATAAATCGGATTTCGCACAAATGCGTACGCCCCGGTTGTCACAAGGTGATTCTCCTTAATACCGTCATCGATCTTTGAGATTGGAACTGCATAAATCCACAATGCGATGCCTGATGCAATCAGAAGAATCCCCAAGATCATCAGAATCGTGTGCGCTCCCTCAAGCCTTCCTGATGAAAAGATCGGATGATTTCGCAGCAAAACAGCGGCCAAAGTCAGTGCCGCAATTACATAAACATAAATCGGACCCACGCCATAGATAGGGAGATGTTCTCCTTCTTTCATCGTCTCACACCCTTCCTCCACATAAAATTAGACATTTCTAACTCAGCCATAACAAAAAGCCCATCACACAACCGTCCATCTCGGAACCAATGTATGATGGGCAAAAACACAAGTTAGTTCAGCCTAATTATATTATCAAAATGCGAAATAGATTGCAAGGGGGGTGGTGTGCGTCTCTATAATTCTCCCTTAGCAACATTCTACTCCGATCTCCTTTGAAGATACTTCTTCAGCTCATCCTCTTTGTTACATCTCCTTGCATATGCGATTCTCTTTGCGACAAATTCAGGGTTCCAAACGATCAATGTGTTCATGATAAATGTGCTCCTTTCGATACTCCTGTTCTTTTACTTAATACTATGAAATAGCCATATCCATCAATGAAACCGTGTGAAATCCTCTGCAATGTATTTCTTATACCGATCTTTACAATACTCTTTCCTCAAACCAGTCTCTTTGTCAATTCTGTTTCCATTAAACCAAATGCTACGTTTGCCAGCATTTTTCCCAGTTCTGTTGGTAACACATTCTTTTAAAAATTCTTCTGAAGAAAGGATCCACATGGTTTCTAATCGCTCTGAGTAGAACACAAAATAGAAATTTGGAGTAAGGTCATGGGTAACTGCTGCAAATAAAGCAGCGTCCCCATCCGTAACCTCGGTTGATCTTGCTTTAATCTGAATTTTTATAAATGTCCCATCTTCCTTTTTTATCACAGCATCAACCCCGTGATCATCAACCAATGGTAAATAGACATCTAGCCCTTCCATCAACATCTTCCCGATAAGATTGTACTCCATGCGTTTGCCAAATCCGGCAGAATGACGAAATGTGATTCCCATTTTCTAGTGCTCCATTATCTGTAATGTTAAACTTTTCTGATACAATTTGCTCCATAACAAGCGCATTATATCTCATCTATTCCTAAGCTTCTCAAATATTGATAAGTACTGTCATAAAATTCTGGCAAACGTGTACTATCTTCCCAAAAACCGCTTTGAGTTTTGTTTGAATTCCCCTCAGGCACACAGATTACCATGCCTGCTCTGGCACGTGTAAGTAACACACGATAGGCATTCAACATGTATTTCTTTTTTTCTTGCTTACTTTCGGTGTCTCCGGTCACTTCATTCCATCTTGTATTGCCATTAAAAGTGAAATACCGCCACTTGCCTTCATCATATCTCATATCTGCATCCCAAAGCAGACAAGTATAGTCAAGCTCTAAACCTTGAACTTGGATTTCAGTTGCAGCGTCTTCCAAATAATTCGACGATCTTATATCTGTTTTGTCTTCCAGAAACCAGTGAACTGCATTCTCATCTCCAGAAGGAAGTATTTGTATCGCCAATGGTTTAAATCTCGCAGCTTCTTTTGTAACCAAAACTCCTGTGCGCTCCGTGCCTCGCACTTTTCCATGTAGCCACTTTCTTGCTTTAGCCATGTCACGAGTTAAAACAATGGGATAATTATCCTTAATCTCACTATAGATCTTAGATGCAGTCTCATCAAAAGTTAACAGTGCATGTACAAATGCAGAAAGTTTCTCCGCACGATATGAGCGAAGTGATACAGCCAGATGTAAACATTCTGAGTAAACAACATTGGGTTTATTTTTTAAAAGTTCGTTGACTTTACCTTCAGCATACTCTGCATCTGTCAATTTGGGTGAGATATAAACGTCCCAATGAGGGAACTTTTGGTTTAATGCAATGATCCATTCAGAGATACCTGCTTCGCCGGTATTAATTTCTTGGCCTCCTCCAACAAGACAGACAATAGTAGCCCAATCTTCTCTTTGGTCTAGTGACCAGATCAAAAATGCAGCTTCAGACATAGGGAAATTTGGCACCTTTAGCTTGTTACCATACGTTCCACCCCGTTTCAGATAATCAGCCAGTCTTTTATGTGTCCATGACCTTTGCGCTTCGTCAAAGATAGCAACATGTTCCACTTCACCAAAGCCAGCTTTCTCCATTTTGATGGCTTTCTCTGGATCAATCTCAAGAGTCTCATTTTCCACAGGATTCTTGATCTTTGCCAGCATATTATCACGATACCGATGAATCATCTGAATTGATTTACTGACTTCTCGCCTAGAATCCGAAAGCTTCTTTTGCTCGTTTCTGTTAATGCATTTTTTGTAATTATCCTTCGCAAGTGCTTCAGTTAAAACCGCAACAAGCGGGCCATTTCCTGACAGATAAACAGCTCCTTCATCTTCAACTGGGACGTCTCCTCCCTGATAAGTTTGTTTAATTGCCACATCAAGCCCAACGAGAGTCTTACCTGCACCTGGCACTCCTGTAACGAAACAAATACTCTTCCTCTGTTCTTCTTTACACTTTTTGATTACCTGAAGAATGTATCCAATTGTTCTATCGGTATAAACCTTGTCAGCTTCATGGCGAGTGATATCTTCTACAGAATGATTCTCATATAAAGATTTGGCGGCTTCGATGATAGTTGGAGTTGGCGCATATGGACTTATAATCCAGTTATGATCTACAGGTGTTTCATTAGGGAATGTTTTCACAACAGCAGTGATCAGTTCGTAAAGATGTTCTTTTCCTGTTACCAAGGGGTTCACTACCCTGTCATCGTACACAGACATCTGTATAACAGAGGAAGCCTCCTGATAATTAGTAGCAACCAAGATTGGTACAATCACCTTTTCTTCACTGAATTTATGGAAATTCTTTAGATCTAATGCATAGTCTAATACTTGGTCTACATCAGATTCCAAGATTCTAGATTCTCCAACCTTGAATTCAATACAGAAGACAATGCCTTTGAATAATAATACAACATCAATTCTTTTACCGAGACGTGGAATATCATACTCAAATATTACACGGGCATCATCTTCGTCAAATCGGGATATTACGTCTTGCATGATAGATATCTCGTTTTTCCACGCTTCTAAAGTGGTTGTGCGCGCTTCACCATGATATTTGTCTACTAGCTTTCCTAAAACCGACATGCCTGTTTCTTCCAAAAAGTGAGTATAACTGTTCTCGTATAAGCATCGAGGATTATCGCTCATAATTGTGTTTCCTTTTGAATCCGTTATAGTCATGAGAAAGATTAGGGAAATCTTTCCTGTCATTCGCATGCTTTTATTAATCAATATTACTACAAAACTCCAATACGTTCAATGAATATCCGTGACCCATGCGTCAGTTGTCGCTTCTGTCCATCACCTTCGTCCCCCCACAAGAAAACCGCCGAAAATCATCAGTTCGATTTTCAGCGGCTTTTCATAAGATTCACTTATGTAATTTGTCCTGTACTGCCATTCAAATTCTACTCTGGCTTTTCTTACATTGCCATCAGCTTCTCGCAAAATTTCTAAATCTAGCTTTCACCCCAGAAGAATTTCCTAAAGTCTCCTGTGGGATATTGCTTTACTAGTTGAATCCATATTTGCAATCAGCTCAATCTGTTTATAATAATCTCTCTTACTTTCGGGAAACACAGGGGTACAGGCATAACAGTGCATCATGCCAGGTTCCTTGTGCATGTGAAGCACTGCGCCATCCCGCCTATAGGCCTTCTGGATCGCATCTGATACGCAGGCGCAGGCTTCCTCCGCGTAGAAGATATACGTTTCCGGAGCATGACGGAAATCCATTTTGTCAGGATACAACGCATAATCCGGTGTTTGAGGATCAGCCCGCATCACTCCATCCATCATGAGCTTGAACGAGCCTTCTGGAACCATCAGATCGACCTTTTCATACTCTTCGGCCAGCGTCCACTCCTCCTTTGTCTCGGGGAATGCAAAGGGAGAATTCATAATCAGGAGGCGCGGCATCTCTACCTCATTTCCATTCCTGTTTATCCATGTAATGAGCTGCATCGCCAGAAAGCCTCCATATGAGCCGCCGACCACAGCAATGTTCCCAGCACCGTATTTGTTCTCAACAGCCTTATAAAACTCGTAGATGAGGTCAATTGTTTCTACAACAGGCACTTCCGTGAAAGGCGGATAAATAGGGTAAAAAACATCTGCACTGGTTTGTTTTCCATACCCACGTGCTATGGACACCTCTGGTTTCCAGGCATCCTTATTGCCGCCGCCATGCAGAAATAGAAGCGCCTTTTTGTGGGAAGACACTTTCTGCCTGATCATAAGCATCGGACATCCTCCGATGTGATCAGTGCTGTATATCGCCTTATGATCTGAGGGCTCCTTGTAGGGATTCTTTTGATTGTATATTCTTGCCTTAGATATTTCACTGTCTATGTCACCGGGTTTAGGGAACAATCCCAATCGCTTTATGAAACGCAGCACAGAAACCGCTGCTTTTGCACTAAGGCTCATTTAACACACCCCCAGAAGCCTGATCCATCTCCGCTGCCTGTGCGCATAGAAGGCCTGCGCCCACAGCCAGATGAATACGGTTTTCCAACCCGCTTTGATTTCCACCTCATCGGTGTATTCAGTCTGACCGTTCCTTTCCAGTAGGGTGATCCGATGATCCCAGACCTGAACATGTTCATTGTGTTCGCGGCTCTGTATGACATCCATATCAAAACGCTCTATGCGAATCACATGGGTACCGAATGGGATGAAACCGAAAAGCTTGAAGCGATAGGAAGTTGTACTCCCAATTTGCCATGCAGCACTTTTTTGCCCATCCACAGGCGTGAAGGTCGCATATGGGGCTGCGATATACTGCAGCGTTTCAAGCCGCTGGAGTCTTGAAAAGACTTCCTGCCGTGGGGCAGGAAATAATGATGTCCTTCTTACGATCATAAGTGTTACCTTCTTACATCGGGTTCTTTACCTTGCGGCTGTTCACTATTGTATCAAAACTGCTGCTTCTTCATCTGATCCAATAGATCACCAGATTAATATAAACACAACCTTCAAACAGACTCTTTTCTCTCGGTATAAAGCAAAGATGTTTTCAAACTTGCTACATTGCAGGATGGATGAGCCCGCTTGTGGAAATGAGAAGATAGACGGCGAGCCACAGGATCATGGCGATCAAGATGCTGCGGACAGGTTTTTTTCATTGTGACAACCTCGTTTCTTTTGTTATAGTTCCCCTTTATTCAGCCTGCGATCCATGAAATCACCTGCACGACAAATCCAATCAGCAGGCATACAGGAAGCCCGATCAGCATTCCGACACAGGATCCCTTTATATGGTACCCGTAATCATGATAGACCTCGGTCATATCCTCCGTTCCGGGTAAAATATATGTCTTCGAATGACAGAGCCAAAGAATATCTATCACGATGGCGTCATACCAGTCTACAATCAGCCACAGTCCATAGCTTACGAGAAAGCCGCTTAGAAATGAACGCGAGCCATTGACAAAATACACAACAACTCCGAGCAAAATACCCAGCACGATTGCTGCGGGAAACTTTTTCTTCACTCTTTCCAGTGTGCTTGGATTCTTCTTGTCTGGGATCTTGCCCAATTCAATGTATCGTTCCACGATGGCAGGATGATAGCCGTATACCTTCCTGGCGGGCTCTTGTCTCACCTGCGACAAGATAGCCAAATGAAACAGCACGCAAAGCGCCACAGCTTCGATCACAAAAATTATCACGATTCAACACCTCCGAGATGAATACTATTGAATATATGTTAGTTTAATCTAACCGACATTCATTAAGAATGCCCATCAACAGCCGTCCATCGGGTGAACCCGGATCACTGTATGATGGGCGATAGTTCGGTTAGTCAGCACTTACTACAATAACACAAGAAACTTGTTTTTTCAAGAGAAGCCCTCGGCTCAAAGGCATGACCGCGTCAGTTGTCGCTTCTATCCATCCCTTTCATCCCCCACAAAAAAAGTGCCAACGGTTTTCTCGTCAGCACTGGTAGAATAAAGATAACATCAGTAAGAAATTGGCCGCCTCGATTTTTCACGTTTTTTATTCTCAGCTATTACTCCTATCCTCTTAAATTTAGTTTAGTTTCAATGCCGGTTGTAGAAGAAGCTCTTCAATCATTGGATAGTAAAGTCTTGTATTGTCAGCTTGCATTATCGTAGTAATCTTATTACCCGCATCTTTTGATGATGCACCACAGTGAAATATTTTCTCCGACCGACATTTATAGTCTATAATAATATATCGATCATGAAACTTTCCACCCGTATGCCGGAAATCGAGTCTGATACTAGGGTACTCCGTCTCAAACGCATGAAATTCCGATAGGCGAAAAATATTCCTCACGTTGTCGCTGAAAATTATAATATCTACATTCGCAGGGACGCTTTTCAGCATCAGCAGAGTCTTAGGTCCAATATAGTTATCCACAATATAAAGCTTCTTTTTTGCCTTGCTGTAAATATCCGCATATGCCGCATCAGCCTCAAACGTTTGACCAGCATATATTACATATTCAATCCCTTTATCTGGCAGACTGAAGCTCTGTATAACTTTGGTCAGATCCTCTCTAGTTATCATTTTTTCTTTAATTTCACTGATATGTCTTGTGTTCTCATCTATCTGTAACGATAACTTTTCAATATAGGGTTGCCCTGACAATAATGGATCCTGGCTTAAATAATCCTTCATCTGTTTAAATGCACGAATCAAAGCCTTACTCTGTCGTATTGCAAGATTCCCTTTTAGTACAGTCATCAGCATGTACACACCACTTTCAGTAAAACACCAGGGCAGATATTTTACATTGCTACCACGACTTTCTCTGTTCAAGGTCAAATTTTTTGACCTTGAAAGTTCCTCAACCTCATCCCAGGTCAACTGAAACCGAAAATCATCTTCGAATTTTTCAATATTGTTTTTCACCTGCTGATTAAAGGCCTTGGTTGTATATCCGTATATCTCTGCAAGATCTGATGCAAGCATAACTTTCTGACCTCTTATCATATAAATCTTTGCCTTCAAAGATTCAACTGTAATCTCTGACGGAACAAGTTCGTTAGGTCTATTCTCGCTCATATATTTTCTCCTTTTTATATCATTGCTATATCACTGTCATTCTCACGCTTTTTTACTCCCCAATAACACCACATGTATTCAATACTTTCAATGATAATCTGTAACTCCTTCTTCTGTCCATCCCCTTCATCCCCCCACAAAAAAAGTGCCAACGATTTTCTCGTCAGCACTCTCTTCTCACATCACCTTCACGGTCTCTTCGATTGGCTTCCTCTCGTTATGCAGATGGCTGGGCTTTGACCTCTCTGACGGATATCCCATCGAGAACATCATCACCGGAATATGATTCTTCGGAAGATCCAACACCTCTGCCACTTGCTTGCTGTCAAATCCCAGCAGCCAGCAGGTATGAACACAGAGTTCTTCCGCTTCATACATCATGGTCGTAGCCACGATCGTCGCGTCCTGTTCACCAGAATTATAATTATCGTAGCAACGATCGCTAGGATTTCTCCAGACAGTCTCTGTATCATAGCAAATTAACATCATGAGCGGTGCATTAAAATGTGAGACGCGAACCGTTCTCAGCTTCTTCAGTGCCTCTTCACTCTGAATCACATAAATGCGCTGCGGCTGTAAGTTACATGCGGTAGGCGAGATGCGTCCTGCCTCCAGAATCTTGTCGATAATCTCCTGCTCTACAGGTCTCTCAGTGTCAAAACGTCGCTCCGAAAAGCGATTGTTTGCCAGTTCCAAAAATGTCATCTCTATTTCCTCCATACTTTATGTCATGATATTTGATTATATCATACCGCAAGGCGGCAGAAAAGATGATTTTATAACAGAACCAGCAGTCCGATAAACATGATCGCCCCTGCCCAGTTTCCGCTGCCGCCCACGCGCGTCGGCATCAGGACAAGCATTAACGCAGTCGTGTTAAAAATGCAGGCCCATCTTGGCAGAGGTGTCAGCCCAGAGACGACAGCTACGAAAAATGCAATGCCAAAGAGCAGAAATCCTGCATAGCAGACAAACATCGTAACAGAAGTCTTTTGAAAAAGCTCCGTGATGATATTCAGAGCCTCTTCTGTGCGTCCGAGCCGGACATACAGCCATTCCGGAATACCGCACAGAATATGATGTGCAATGCCAAATGTGAAGATCACACCAACCGCAAGCAACATCAGATTTGCATAGATCTCGGAAAACGACCGCATCCACAGCGCCAGTGCAAG
Organism: Lachnospiraceae bacterium; assembly: GCA_017480565.1. Classification (GTDB taxonomy): domain Bacteria; phylum Bacillota; class Clostridia; order Lachnospirales; family Lachnospiraceae; genus RGIG1588. The sequence continues at coordinate 22,958 of JAFVAL010000068.1, forward strand.
ATATCCGAAGAACATCATGCACATGGCAAGGCAACCAAGCATCATAGCGAGAATGGCGTTTTGCAGGGGCATCCCTCGAAAGATCTCCGAAAGCTTTTTGTTATCCTTCATGTAATCAAACTTGAACCGCCCGTTTGGCATGTACGTCATCAAACAATCACACACGCCGCAGAGCAGATGTCCGATCAGCGCAATCAGAAAAATCCATTTCATCATCGTCATGCTCTCTCCTTACTTCTTTTTACTCAGTAATAATCCATTTTCATCCTTCACAAGCTCATACTCGGCCGCCTGAGGGCTTTGATCACCGATGATGTAGTAATCGCAGCGATCCGACGTAATACACGTCCCTTCCCGGATCAGCGTCGCATGAAGCTTCTGCATCGCAAAATGGTCGCAGTTACACATCACCGGAAGAATCGATTCCATGTGGTGGCGTTTCGCAAACTCTGCATTCGGACATTGCGTAAAATGATAGCAGATCGCTCCGCTCTCTCTGTCATAGGAAAACCCTCCCATGCGAAACGACTCTGGCAATGTCTTGCTCTCCTTTTCCCGCGTATCACTGGTCTTCTTAAAGATCTTGCTTGCCAACCGATGATCCAGCTTACGATTCAGATTGAACACCTTCCCAAGCGCATCAAAACTGCCCATAAAGCAATCGTACACATCCTGCTGAATCTCCTCGATCGGTGGCTTATCCGGCACAACATCGTACCATGCGAAAATCAAGATCGGATCATAGATACTCACGGTGATCTTCGCGCTGCCAAGCGCAGGCTCATCCTTCAGAAATTCCGCGTATCTAAGCTGTACCTTCTCCCAAAGCTCCTCCGCAGTCTTCTCGTCATAGTAGCGATGCAAGAGCTTTTGAACACATTTCTTCGCTTTGTCCGTGTAAATCACATGCTTTGTAAGATCGATAGGCAAATCTTTTTCTTTCATTTTCTTTTCCTCTATGAATTGGATCAAAATATCCTCAGTCTTTTATGCAATCTGATGTTCTTCTTTGAATCGGTCAAATGTCTCCTGATCCGGCAAGGCAAAAAGCAAACCGCCAAACATGAAGGCATTTCCGAAGCTCAAAAACATCGTCCCAATGCCTGCACCAAGTGCATTTCCTGAACCAAGAAGCATCGAGATCACAAGCGCCGGGATCGCACCAACAATCAGGTTATACCATTTCGCGCTTCTCGGATAAGGTGTATACCCTTTGTCAAATGCCTTAAATTGCACGACAATCATCGGAACCCAGAAGATGATCAGCAAAACATAAATCGGCTGAGAAAAGCCCCAAAACAGGCGATCGGCGACGAGATTTGCGGTTGCTTCATCCAATGAAAGAAGGTACTTATAGACAAGACTCAGGATGCCTATGTTCATATGTGTACCCACCGGAGCTAGCCAGATATAGCCAAAAATCCCTGCCCGGTAAATATGTGCGTACTTCGGCGCTACATCCGCCATCAGCCGATAGATCGCGAAAAATGCAAGACCCTCTAAAAAGATTCCAAGAAAACCCAAGAGGCCGCCAGCAATCATTTGCCCATCCGTGAGGTTTGGCGCACCGGATAGAAAGCTCGTTGCCAAGGTACTCGTCGGGATCTCCTTCGCATAACCAAGTAGAAAATCTCCGATCCCTGTAAGCACGGAAGCAAACAGTCCGATCGCAAGAAGCTTTTTTATCCTTGCCCGGTCCAGGTTATTATCAATTCCAATCGTATTCATTACTTTACCCGCGTTCCCTTCTACTCTGTTCACGAATCAGAATGCACATCTGTCATCTCGTTCATGTTAGGTATTGCTAACCCGAGGTCAAGATGAAAGCCCGCTATGCAGCCATACTGTATAGCGGACTGTTAGTCATCACTTACTATTATACTTCGCGCAGGTTACATTTTCAAGATTGGAACACACTTTTACGAATCATCTCGAAAAATCCACGGCCTAGCGACAAAACACCTCAATCGCAGCTGCTGCAAACTCTGCAGCACCCTCTCCGGCATGTTTGTTGATATTCTCGGTAAATTCGCCTCCGCAGCCATAGGCCTGCCCAAGCCCTGCCAGGATCTCTTTGGTACAGTGGTAATAATTCTCAGTAATAAATGACTGAAGCTTTCCTACTAGGGTCTGCGCTTCCTCTCCAGCCGGATCTTGATCCTTCATCTTTCCAAAATCATCAAAGATCGCCATCATCCGCTCGTTCAGATCCTGTTGCGTCTCTTCCGTTCGGCCTTTGCTCTTCTCCTCATACTCCTTATACGCATCCGTATGTCCCCAAGACGCCTTCGCCTTCGCTGCATACTCCTCTAACTTCTTCTTGTCAAATTCCTGAAAACTCATCTCTGTTCCTCCTTCTGCTTTGATCTTCTTAGCGAGAGTGATCAGATGATCAATGTGCTCCATCTTCATCGTCAGAAGCTCAATCTGCTGCTCAAGCGCCTTCTCGCGGTCAAAATTCGGGCTTTGAATAATCGTCTTGATATCCTTCAAAGGAAACTCCAACTCGCGAAAAAGCAAAATCTGCTGCAAAGTCTCCAAGGCATCGTTGTCATAAAGCCGGTACCCCGCCTCCGTATACTGCGCAGGCCTTAGCAAACCGATCTTATCGTAATACTGCAAAGTCCGAATACTCACACCCGTGAGCTCACTCACTTCATGCACTGTCATCATGATCCATCCCTCCTCTCAAAGAACAGAATAAACTATTACGCAACGTAAGAGTCAAGAAGGGATTTGAATATTATTAATAAAAAATATAGTTCCACATTCACAACATCCAGAAAGACACGATTCAGTTTTTCCCACCCTCGCCTATCTCCGGTGTCTGGGACATTCTCTTTAGCGATGGAAAAGCCATTCCGGGCTTCGTCATTTTCTGCCCGCTTTCTCATCAAAGCGTTCCTTGACTGCCGTGAAGTCTTCCACAAGCTCTGCTGCGCCGAGATATGTACCCTTTTCATCCCTAACGGCTGCATAGATCACGCGCACAGGATGGTCATCGTTGGGCGTCCACACTTCCATATAGTCTCTGGCTCCGGATTTGAAATCATCCAGCAGTTTCTTCACCATCGGCTTTACGCGCTCCGGATGGCATTCATAAGTAGAGCGATCCAGTGCAGAAAGCGGGCGGGAAAAGACCCTTCCTTCATTTGTAAAGAAACGGTTGATATCATTCTCATCAATAAAAGTGATGTCGATCGGAAGCACCTTGAAGAGTCCGTTCAGCTGAGCCATGTTCAGCTTTCCGCCAGGGAAATACAGGAGCCCGTCTGTCATGTTGGCAGGCATTGTTTTCCTGCGTGCAGCTAAAGCTTCTTCTCCATGCGTCCACTTCGGGGCACTGTCAATAAAAACAAAGCCCATCTCTGGAAGATCCCGGTAAGCATCCAGCCATTCTTCTTCAGTCAAATGTTCCAGACACAGCGGGAAGAAGATGTTCTCCTCTTTATAGATCATCTCCTTCATGCGGTTCAGAACCGCTTTGGCGGATGCTTTTTCCGCAGCAAAGTTTTCGCCAGTCAGCGTTTGCGAGAGCCTTGCGACTTCCGCCTTGATCTCATCGTCCACGCCCCACATGACATCATTGGGACCGGTCACGCCGTGGTGCAGCAGCATCGGCATCAGGATGCTTTCTTTCTTGCTGTAGAGGATATCGATCTTCCGAAGCTTCTTCAGCGCTTCAGAAAGTGAGGATACGTCTTCTGCCTGGAGTGCTTCCAGAGCATGATCCAGGACCTTCTCCAATGCGGTATTCTCTCTGCGAAGCACGTCTACCGGATGGCCCTCCGCAACGATGGAAACAGAGGGATCCTCGTGTGCAGCCACTTTCAGCCCCGCATTTCGTTCTTCCTCTGCCCAGAGCTCCGCTTCTGTTTTTCCATGGAATAAAGCGGAATGCAGATCACAAAGCTTCTGCACTTCCTGCATGGGCAGTCCGTCGTCGATCAGTCCCTGTTCGGCTTTCACGATATCATGGACCGACACGCTTTCGAAATCTCTGACGAAATCAGCTCTGACTGACTCCAGATCTTCCCCTTGATTTAGACGAAGGATCAAATTCTTCAGCTTCGTATTCCGGTCTTCAGCCGTGCCGGGAAGAACTACTTCATTTTCCTGCCCGGGAACTCCTGTCACCTGGAACCCGTTTTCTGTGAGAGCGGTCAAGATCCTGTCCATCGGGATGCCTTTGATTGCAGCGCCCTTCGGGATTGTCATAACCTTCCCCATAAACTTCAGGGCTACAGGACTTGTAATGTCCTTAAACCCTAATTCCACCATGATGCCTTTCAGCTCGGGATACTCCGAGACCAGTTCGGCAACGTTTTTTCTAAGATCTATTACTTTCATAAGCGAACCTCCTTTTGCTTTCCGGATACAGTATAAGCGATTTCTTTTCGCGATTCTGTATCCAGGGATACACACAAGGAGAAAATTTGATGTATAATGGAATCAGAAAATCGAAAGGAGAATACCCATGGATTATTCCGTACTGGAGAAGAGTGCGCTCTTTCATGGAATACCCGCTAAGGAACTTCGTAAAGTTCTTGAAGATACACCTCACCATATACAATGCTACGACAAAGGAGAGACGATCTTCCATTTGATGGAGGAAGCAGATCGCATTGGCATTCTCATAGAGGGACGTGCCCAGGCGCAGAAACCGTTCCCGAACGGGAGTCAGATCAATGTATCCGTCCGCCTGCCCGGAGAAATGATCGGTCCGGCCGCAGTGTTCTCACAAAGCCACAAATACCCCTGTGACGTGGTCGCTCTAGAGCCAGCAACCGTCATGATGTTTAGAAAGAAGGATATCCTCTCACTCATGCAGAAAGATATCCGGGTTCTTCAGAATTTCACTTTGGAAATCGCTACGGCAACCTATATGCTGCAGCAGCGTCTTGAACTGCTTTCTTATAATGGGATCGCCGAGAAAGCAGCGTTCTATCTGCTCATTCAGGCCAGGCAGACAGGAAAAAGCAGAATCAGGATTCCCGAGTCGGTCTCAAACTGGGCTATGATCATGAATGTTTCCAGACCTTCTCTTCATCGTGAACTAAAAAAACTGGAAGCAGCAGGTATGATTTCTTATGCGCCACCGATCATTGAGATACTGGATAGCAAGGCTCTGCAAAATGTTTTGAGCGATTAATTCCAGCGGTACCTAATTTCCTGATAAAGCGCTCATAGGCTAAAAGATCTGCCCCAACGGGTTGGAACTCCGGCTTTAATTTGCGCTTCACTTCAGCTTGTCCCTGATCTACGATCTCATCATAGGTCCCGGCATAGGGGCGGGCGGTATCAATCCGGACGGAATCAAAGCCTGTCTCTGCCGCGATCATATCTGCAATCCGTTTTGTATTACCCCTTGCCTGGGAATAATAAATGACTAATGTTTTCATTTTTCTTCTGCCTTTCCCTTTCTGGTGATTTTGCTCAGCACATATACAGCAAGACCCCCAAAGGACATAAATAAAATCATGATTGCCAGGTAATCAAGGATAAAGAACAGCCTTACCTCACTGAAATCGAAAAAGGCAAATGCAACGCTTCCTGACATATACCCCGGAAAGCCTCGCTTCATAAATGCCGTAACGCCACATGTGGATATACATCCCAATCCGACAAGCAGCGCCGCAAATACCTTTCCGTTTTTTATAAACAGCCTTTTCATCGGGGCCACCTGATGTGTTCCCGCATGGATGCTCATCAGGACAAAGCCCCAGTACGCCAGCGCCATGTGGATCTGGCGCATGATCGAGGAAACACCTGGAACCTGAATAAACGTATACAGGTGCTTTGACATCAGGATTCCGGACACCGGCTGCAGGACCATAAAAACCAGCAGCAAAATGTCCAGGATCGTCTGGAAGGTCCTTCTCACATTGTAGCGGCCCTTGAAGATCGCACCAAGCCATTGGCGGTTCTGAATCAGGTGGATGACGATCAGAACCGTCATCACAGTTCCGATGATCTCATGAAACTTTTCTCCGATCAGCGAATAGGCCATGAGAAGAGGAAGCAGGAGGACCATCCCGATATTCACGATCAATCTGGCTTTCTTATTGTTCATCGCTCCTTCCTCCCTGGTATGAATTTATTTTTCAAATGTCCTTGCCACGTTCTGAAGAATCTCACGGATCGCAAGATGCTGTGGACATACCTTCTCGCATTTTCCACACTTGATGCATTCGGAAGCCTTACCGTGACCGCCACCCGTGATGATCTCACTGTAATAGTACCCGGTGTTCCAGTTGTGGAAGGCCTCATGTGCATTCATGGCTGCGAACAGATCCGGGATGCGAATCGATTTTGGACATTGGCTCTCCTCGATGCAGTAGCGGCAGGACGTGCAGGGGATCAGATTCAGGCTTTTGAAGATCTCGCAGACCTTCCGGATCGCTTCGTGCTCTGTCCCATTCAGGGGCTTGAAGTCCTTCATGGCGCTTAAGTTATCCACCATCTGATCCATATTGCTCATGCCGGAGAGGACCATAGCCATGTTCGGGAAGCTGGCTGCAAAACGGATCGCGTAGCTGGCATTGCTTCCGCCGTTTAAGCTCCGCAGGATCTGATCGGCTTCCTTCGGAAGATTTACGAGGCTCCCACCCTTGACCGGTTCCATGACTATGACCGTCTATCCGTGCTTTTCACAGACCTCATAGACCTTGCGGCTTTCGACGGAGGCATCCTCATAGTCCACGTAATTGAACTGGATCTGGACGATCTCGATCTCCGGGTGCTCCGTGAGGATCATGTCCAGAACATCCGCCTTATCATGGAAGGAAATACCGAAGTGACGGATCAAGCCTTCTTCCTTCAGCGCATAGCAGGTCTCATAGGCCTTGCAGCGCTTGAACTTTTGATAGTTGTTCTTGTCCTGGGCATGCATCAGGTAAAAGTCAAAATAATCGACGCCGCTCCAGGCAAGCTGTTTTTCAAAGAACGGCCGAATATCCTCCTGCTTTTTGAAGTAAGGATCCGTCAGCTTATTGGTCAGAAGGAACTGATTGCGGTCATAGCGTTTCGCCACGCAGTCACGAATCGCGGTTTCTGACTGTCCTCCGATGTAGCCGCGTGCTGTATCAAAGTAGTTGAGACCGGCCTCGATAAAGGCATCTGCCATCCGACTGAATTCATCGTAATCGACCTGGCTGCCCTTCATCGGAAGGCGCATACAGCCAAAACCGAAGTTGCCGTGTATTTCAGGAAAGAATTTGTTTGTCATTTAATCTGATCTCCTTCATCATTCGTTGTCACTGAATGCCGTATATACTCTTACAGCCAGCCGGATGACTGGCTGGCTTGTCTATTGTTTAGGCCAGCGGCTGCAGGGGGCCGTAATAGTAAGAGGCCGTAGCGCCGCCGTCAGCAAGGAAGGTGGAACCGGTAATGAATGCACCTGCGTCGCTCATCAGAAGCTCAGCGATATTTGCCATCTCATCCGCTGTTCCTGGCCTTCCGGCCGGGCATTTTGCAAACATGTTCTTATAGAAATCTCCGCGTGGTCCGTTGAACTCATCCACTGCCAGAGGGGTCACGATGATTCCAGGCGCAATGTCGTTGAGCCTTGCGCCACGCTCTCCCCAGCGAATGCACTCATACATGACGCGCTTTTCGTTGCAGCGCTTCGCCAGCTGATAAGCATGGAGGGTATCTTTGATGTTTTCCGGCTGCAGCAAAGGCAGAGACAGCAGTTCTTCCGTAGGCGTCGTTGCCAGCTGCCTGTCCTCTTCGGGGGTCAGCTGAGGCATACGCCAGCCGGACTGACTGGAGATTGTAACACCCGAGCCGCCCTCCGCAATGACCTTGCCGACTTCCTCAAGAAGGACAGCCGTGCCGTACAGATCCACCTTCAGGATAGCCTCTATCGGAGCCTGGGATGGAGACACCCCGGCCGCATTGATGAGATATTTGATCTCGCCGATTTCCTGTGCCTTTTTGATGATCGCCAGGATATCCTCTCTGGAGGAAAGATCCATTTCAAATGCGACGACGTCGTATCCGGCGTTGTTCATGATCTCTGCGATCGCTTCCGCGTTCTTTAAGTTCTTATCCCCAAGGATGATCTTTTTACCAAAACCGGTTCTGCGGGCCAGTGCCATGCCGATCTGGCCGGCACCTGTTACAAGCATAACTTCTTTCTTCATGATGATTCTTCTCCTTAATACGTGCTTGCCACACTGCGGGTGATCTTCCAACCATCTGCCGTTTTCTTTAAGCTGCATTTCTGCTGCAGACGCCAGTTATGTCTGCCACCGCCGAACACGGCAGCCGATACATAGGACTGTCCAGTAAGAACTGCAGTATTTCCACTGAGCTCTACTGTCATACTGTCATGCCTGGCTGAGAAATAATTCAGCGTCCCGTCAAGCACCGCTTTAATAAAAGCCTCTTTTGGCTGCCTCATTCCGGTCATGTGGATCAGGACAAAGCTGTCGTCCAGGACATCCCGAAGGACAGTCTCATCCTTTGTGATCATGCCGTCACACATACGGATGTAGGCTTCCTGTATTTCAATTTGATCCTGAGTCCTTTTCATTTCCATCAGCCTTTCAAAACCCAAGCTCCTTCAGCCATCCCTGAACAGATTCTCTGACCTTTTCCTGATTGTTCTGGGCATCCTGCCCGCGGATCGCCAGACCTTTCAGCACTTCCGCATCCGGACAGGCATTCTGAAGCTTTTTATCAAATCCGGACAGGCCGCTTCCTTCGTGGGTAGAGAACGGGATCAGCGTCTTTCCAGAAAAGTTATTGTTCTCAAAGACCGTATACATGATCATCGGCCAGTCGCCCCACCAGACAGGGGCACCGACGAAGATCGTATCGTAAGCACTGAGGTCGGGCAGCTCTCCCTGATACTGCGGTCTTGCCTTGTCATTCTGCTCCTGCTTGGCAACGTCTGTCAGGGCATCGTAGGTCATCGGATAGTAATCATCTGCAGGGAGGACCTCGAAAAGGTCCGCGCCGATTTCTTTAGCGATCATCTCCGCAACGATTGCGGTATTGCCCTGATCGATCACGCCAACATTGTACTGCTCGCCGACCCTAGTGAAATAGACGACAAGGATGCCGGAAGAGTCCTCTTTGTCAGACGCAGCCGTAGCATTCGAATCTTCTTGCTTCTCAGTGTTCGATGTCGGATCAGAAGCTTTTTCTGTCTGTGTTTTACCGCCGGTATTTGCTTCCGACGTTGTTTCGTGGCCACACCCTGTAAGGGCAAGCAACAGAACTGCCAGAATAAGGGATATCGCTCTTTTCATCATAAGCCTCACAGTAAGCCATTTGCAGAGAGCCATTTCTTCACGGCACCTGCGGAATTTACAGCTTCACTTCCGTGGATGGGAAGTCCCTTTTTGACGTCAGCGCCGGGCACCAGCTTCTTGATCTCCCGTTCCGATCCGCCCATGCCGCTGCCTTCATTGGTGCACAGAGGCAGGATCGTCTTGCCAGAGAAGACATAGTGCTCCAGGAAGGTCGCCACGGCCATCGGGAAGGTTCCCCAGTAGTTCGGATAAGCCAGGACGATGGTGTCATACGCATCGATACTGTCAAGATAATCCGCAAGCTCCGGTCTTGCCTTCTCCCGAAGGTCCTTCTTTGCTTCCTCGATGCAGGTCATATATACAGGGGAGTAAGGATTCTTCATCTCGATCTTGAAGGTGTCAGCGGAGATCATATCTTTCATCTGATTGACGACGATCTCGGTATTGCCTACCTTCACATAGCGCATAGCGCCGTTAAAATAGTTCTCATCTGCTCTGGAAAAGAAAGCGATCAATGTCTTAGCCATGGTTTTGTCCTCCATTTTTTCATCTTGCGGCTTTATTATACCGAATAGGTATTGCAGTGTCCAATAGAAAAGGTATATAATCAATAGAAGAATTAAATCGCACGAGGTGATCCCATGACCACAAAACAGATCGATTACTGTATAGAACTGGCCCATACGCTGAACTTCAGCCGGGCTGCAGAGAATATGTTCGTCAGCCAGCCGACGCTGACGTATCAGATAAAGCTCCTGGAGGATGAGATCGGGTTTCAGATATTCGAACGCAGCGGTAAAGGTGCGTCGCTGACCCCTGCAGGGGCGCAGTTTGTAGGTTTCCTCTCCGGCATGCGCGAAGATCTGAAACGAGCCATTGAGCAGGGGCAGAACTTCAGCGCCAAATATACGGACAGCATTTCCATCAACATGATGGTTCGGCAGGCCATATTTTTCCTGCCGGAAGCCATGCGGCTGTTCTCCGAATCGCATCCGGAAGTGCAGATCCTTCCACAGTTCCAATACGAAAATGGCATCGAAATCTTCCTGAAAAAAGAGGTGGATATCTTGTTTGCCTTAAAAGAAGACACCCGGCAGATACCGGGTATCCGAGTGCACGATCTGTTTGAAAGCCACATCTACCTGATCGCGGGGAGAGAAGATCCTCTTGCAGAAAAGAATCTGATCAGGGAAGAAGACCTCTACGGCAGGACACTTATGGTCGGCGGTGGATCTCCTCCTGCACTTCGGGCGGTGCAGCACAGGCTCATAGCTTCCGGTCAGGTCGAATATTTCAACAGCGCAGATCATGATACGACACTGACCAATGTCGCCGCCGGACGCGGGATATGTCTGGCTCCCGGCTTTTTGAATGATCACAGCGGACAGTTTGCCTGGATTCCCTTTGACTGCGATGAGTCCTTCTCTTGTGTCCTCTGTACGCATAAAGAAGACACAAGGCCAATCCTGAAAGCCTTCATAGAAACGCTGACAAAACTATATCAGGAAGCCGTAGCGTTTCCTCTTTAAATTTTGGTCACCTGTATAGTGCTTCTCACTGAGCTCTGATACCGGATGTATTCGGTTTTTCATTGTGTTTTCCCCTGTGAAATGATATACTACCATCAACCGATAATCCCCCCTATGGGAACACATGTTAGGAGAAATGTCATGAAGGATGTATTAAACGGGTTGAAAGGAAGACCACTAGACCATATCGGCCTTGCCTGCAAGGATGTGGAAGCGAATGCGAAGTGGTATCAGGAGGAATTAGGCTATCAGATCATCTGGAAAGCGCCGAGTCCGAAGACCGGCCGCAACGTGTATTTCTTAAAGAACGGCGGTGTCGTGTATGAGATGTACCAGCCAAATGATTTCCCGGACGCGCAGGTTGGCCTGATCGATCACATTGCGTTTGTCTCCTATGACGTGGAAGCAGATTATCAGTTTGCGCTGGAGGCAGGTTATAAGATCTGCACGGATGGCATCGAGTCGATTCCGAACCGTTTCACGAAGACTGGCGTGAGATATTTCAAGATCTTAAGCCCGACCGGTGAGCAAGTTGAATTTCAACAGATCATCCCGGACGAAGAATAATCTGAACACAAAAAACACCTGGCCTGTATTCTCTAAAAAGAAAGGCCAGGTGTTTTAAGTACAAATGTGTGATTTGTGGAATCTCGACAAATCATTGAATTGTCGAGCTTTTTCACATGTAGAACGCCCTACTGAAAGAGCAACTCTATGATTTCATCTATGTGTTCACTTCTTCATCAAGCCTGCACCGGCATTCCATGCTTTTCCAACCTGTTCGCCTGATACATAATAACCATGCTGGAACTGATCGAATATCAGAGCCTGCAGCTTTGCAGGATCGACCTTGCCATTCTCGGACAGAACTCTCTCTTCTGCTGCCGTGTTTACGATCTTTCCTACAATCGCATAGAAGCTTTCCGTTTCGGATACCTCCGCAAGCTCGCACTCCATCACAACCGGAAACTCTTCGATGACAGGCGCGTTTACAAACTCACTCTTTACAGCATGATATTCGGTTCTCTCAAACTTATCATTCATCTTATTGCCGGAAGCGATTCCAAAGAAATCGGCAACATCCATATGATCTCTATCCGCGATACTGACAGTAAATGCCTTCGTCTTTAACAGGTTCTGTGTTGTTTTATGATCTTCATCAATAAACAAGGCAATTCTGTCTTCATTGCAGATCATACCCCAGGCGGCATTCATCACATTCACCTTGCCATTTTCATCGTAAGCCGCCACCATAAGCACAGGCATCGGATATACCGCCTGCACCACTCCTAAATTCTTCTTCATGTTTGTTCTCCTATCTTTTTGAGTCTGGTTCATCGCAGATTGCTGATCTACAGTTCCTCCACAAAATCCTCAGTCGGTCTGTAAACATCATGCCACGGGGCATAAGGCACACAGTCTTGCGCTGCGTAACCCACCGGAAGCAGACAGATCGGCTTTATGTAATGAGGCAGATCAAATGCTTTTGCAACCGCTTCCACATCAAACAACCGCACCCATACCGAGCCGATTCCCTCTTCCCAGGCTTCCAGCATCATATGCGTACACACAATACTGCAGTCCATCTCTCCGGAGCTGTAACCACGTTCCGTCCGGCTCTTCCAGGTCTTTCTCTCATCGCTGCAGATCAAAAATACCATCGGTGCGCCGTAAATGCAGCGGCATAGGCGGTTGATCTTTTTCATCGCCTCATCGCTTTTCAGCACATAAATCATCTGCGGCTGGAAATTCACCGCTGTCGGTGCAAGCTGTGCCGCTTTTAATATCTTGTCGATCTTCTCCTTCTCAATCGGTCTGTTCGAAAAGGAGCGGACAGAGAACCTGTCCGCCGCTAATTCAAGAAAATTCATACCCTCGCTCCGATCAAATCTTTTCTGCAACAGCAAAGCCTTCCCAGACAGCATTGTAAATGGTCTTGGCCTGTTTGGCATCGCCAATGATATAGATCTCTTTACCCATAGTATAATCTCCTTGTTTTTATGAGTCTATTTTGTTACAGATACTGATGGAACACCTTTGCAAGGATCTTCCACTGACCATCTTCCTTAATCAGACTGTGGAAATCCGTAAATGCCAGTCCATGCCAGTCTTCCAATGTTACACGTACAACTGCAGCAGTTCCTTCGATGTTCAGCACATCAACCCTTGCCTTCGTCTCCGGAGCCGGTCCGAATGCATCCACAGCACCATAGAGTGCTTCGATGGAACCGTTATAATACTCTCCGTTCAGATACCCGAACATCAGTGCATTCTCTGTGAATGCAGACTTCATGATGTCACTTTTTCCTTCCTTGCAGGCTTCTGTGTACTTAGCAACCGTTGCCAGAACCTCTTCGTAATCTGTTACTTTGATCTTATCCATGATCGTTCCTCCTGTTTGTTTAATCTACGATTGACATTTCTGTCCTTCATAAATATAATAATAAGAATAATAAGCATTTTGACAAGAACGCACTTTTTTGTGATATACTATCAAAATGTATAGTTAGGAGGAGTCCCATGAACATTGAAAAGATCAAAACTTATAACTGTCCGGTGGAAGCGGCGATGGATGTCATCGGCGGAAAATACAAAGCTCTAATCGTTTATGAACTGATAAATGGAACGCGCAGATACAATGAGATTCAAAAGGCGGTTCCGCAGGCAACACCCCGGATGCTCAGCAAGCAATTGAAGGAACTTGAAGAAGATGAGATCATCAACCGCACCTTATATCCTGTTGTGCCGCCCAAAACAGAATACTCCCTGACGGAATTCGGAGAGTCCCTTGTGCCGATCGTACAGGCTTTATGTGATTGGGGTGAACATTATTTTGAAGTTGCAGGTGTCCCTGTTCCCTGCGAATAAAGAATGCCCGGCAGTTACCGGGCATTTTTACTCTTCTTCAGGATTCCAGTGGCTCTTCTGCTACGCGTCCTCGCAGGCAATTGAGGTAAAGCGGCTTATCTTCTTGTGTACTATTCGTTTTTCCTTTCCAAGCCTTCTGATCTATAAGATCTTAAGACTCGCATCCGCCGTTAAAATGTTTTCCAACATCTTTCCTTCAAAAATGCAACGATCGTACTTAAGTCCGATCCCTCATAGTATGCAGTCAGGAGTTTTTTAAATTCAGGAACATGTGTCTCAGGTATCACCAGTAAACCCTGACCATGGGCAACCAAAAAATGATTGGCAAAAATAACAGCTGCACGCTTATTTCCATCAATAAAGACCTGGGTTTTCATCGTATAAAGACATAACCGGATCGCTTTATCGATATCTTCCATATCTGACAGAAGGATCCGATCGATATCATCTTTCACATCTGCTTCAAATGGAATGGGTGGAATATAAGAAGAACCTCCAATCGTAACCGGAACACCGCGGATTCTTCCTCCATCCGAGAAAAAGCCTTCATTGACCAGTCGAGCAATATGGCAGAGCACATAGTAGTCGCTCCTTGCTTGTATCACATCCGGATCCAGAATGGATTCCCAGGCATGCTTCAAGTTCAGGATTTTCTGTACGTCCGAAGCAGTCATTCCATTCACTTTTCCATTTTCTATAATCTCTTCTGTCTGTGGAAAAGATGTGGCAACCCCTTCCAAAACTGCCTGATCATAGATATTGGCTTTCATATTTGCTCTGGCAAAATCCAGGTTTTGGGTAACACGAGCGTCAAGTTCTGTTTCTTGATAACCCAGTTCTGTCAGAGACTTGTCCAGCTTTCTTAAGCTTCTGCGGATCTCACGTGCTTCCCGTGTGGTACGAAGAAGCAGTTGGTAAAGTTCATCAGAATAAGCACCAACATATGTGGACGAGACCCTGCTTCCAACCCGTTTTCTTGTATACAGATAGTTTTGTCCGTTTATTGCCTTGATTTCAGGTGTGCCTTCATAGGGGATCAACGACAGTCTGGCATTTAGGTCAGTTCTTTCTCTAAGAATTGATTGTATCTTATCAAAATCGGACATAGCAAAAGCCTCCTTTAGGGAACATTTCGCCTTTTATTATAGCAAGATGTTCCCTAATCGTCAAACATTATTAGGGAACATCTTTGTGTTGTTTCATCGAATATGTTCCCTAAATCTTATCGATCCGCTCTGTTAATTAGTATGTGAATTACACGTCGGATCCTGCAGACTCTCCAGCATCCTGGTGAACCGCTCTTTCGCTTTGTTCATTTCTTCCGACATTTTTGTCCTCCTTCCCAAATGAAAAAAGCCGCAGAGTTTGTTCTCCACGGCTTGTAATAACTTATCTCCAGAATCTATATCTGTTTTTTTCATCTTTGACTGTCGTCTGTTCCGAATGGCCGGAATATAGAATCGTTGAATCCGGCAGCCTGAATATCTTGTTTTGAATGCTCGAGACCAGTGTGTTTCGGTCTCCGCCCGGATATTTGTAGTTCCCGATGCTGTCCTTAAAAATGGTATCTCCAACAAACGCAACCTGATCACTTTCTGAGTAGTAGGTCACAGAATCCGTTGTATGTCCCGGAGTGTAGATCACTTTCAGAGCGCAATCATTTTCCCTGATGATTGCAAGTAATCTCTCCGCTTCCGCTCCGGGATCAATCAGAAAGCCGCTGCCCGTTTGCTTATCGATATAGAAGTAGCAGTTTTCTTCAAAATATCCCTTCACGGGAACTTCTATAACCATGATATCACCTGATCCTGCAGCCATCCGGGCCACAGCTCATACCGGGTTCTGTATCAGCAGCAGCGCTCTCTTCTTCCAAGGCTTTACGCAAAACATTTTTCATTCCTTCGGTATCTTGAGCCCCAGGAATAGCATACCGCCCAATGACGAAGTAAGGAACGGCATTGATCCCGTAACGTGCGGCTTCTCTTTCATCGAGGAGAACGTCCTCCTTGTACTGATCCGAGGTCAGCAGAGCTCTTACCTCTTCCGCGTCAAGTCCGCATTTCTCACCGATCTGCTGAAGGAGATCATGGTCGGCAAGCTCTTTATTCTCTGTGAAATAGGCTTTATACAAGGCTTCTGAAACCCTATCAGCCACATCTGCGCTTTTGCTCTGCGCAAGCTTTGTCAGACGATGTGCATCCATCGTGTTGGTAAACAATGTCGTAGCATATCTGAAATCAAGTCCTTCTGCCCTTCCAAGCCCGGAGATGTGCTCAATGGAACGGCCCGCATGTTCCAGGGACAGGCCATATTTATGTGCGAATCTCGTCTGTGTATCTCCCGTTGCATGCACTCCGGCCGTCGGATCCAGCTGGAACGCTTTCATCTCGATCTGAACATCACTAAGCTCCGGTATCTCCTCTATATAAGTACAAACATGGCTCATACGGATGGAAATACAATTGATATGTTTCGTTCTTATAAGTGTATGTCACTACATCTGAATTCAGATTCAGCTTTCCAAAATCTTCATTCATGAACTGTCTCCTTATGATGACCTCTTGCTTAGGTAATATTTTACTGTTTCCGAGGCAAGGTATTCAATCAATGCTTCCATGCTGTCAAAACCGGCCGGAAGCATAAATTCTACATACCAGGCTCCGGGATAATCCCACACTTTTCTGAGATAGTCATCCACCGTTCTTGAGTCAATGACAAACTCGGCTTCCGGTACGGTCTTTCTGGCACGTTCCAATGCCAAGTCATAGATTTCATAAAGCTTTTCTTCAGCTATACGCAGATAACCCTCGTCGTAATTGTCCATAACATTTCTCTCCATAAAAACGTAATGAGATTGGCACAGCAAATCCTGTTTTATCCCTATCAAATCCTTTTGGAATAAAGGACTTCCTCTGTGTCGAACGCGGGCTTTGAAATATCGGTCATCGTGAACCCTTTCGCTTCGTAAAAAGCCCTGGCACGATGGTTTTCCCGGAACACCCACAGAACCACTTCGGAATATCCGGCTTCCTCGATATCTTTTAGAACCTGATCCATCATTTGACTGCCATACCCTTTATGCCAGTTGTCCGGTAAGCTGTGAATGCAAATCAGCTCCGCCTTGCCGGTAAACTCCACATCGCGGGCCGCGTCCCAATACGCAATGCAATGGGGGCTCCCATCCACCGAGAGAAGATATCCGTTTCCTTTGTTCTCATCCAAGAGACGCTGATACATAGCGGTCGCTCGGTCAATGTTTGTACACTTTGTTAATGTCTCAGCATCAAGAATGCCAGCAAACGCTGCCTTCCAACTTTCCGTTTGAATATAGGCCAAGGCGTTTGCGTCGCCCTGCTGAACTTTTCGAATACTTGCGTCCATTTTCATATCTCCATAAATCAGGGTTCATTAATTCGCATCAATCTGATAGGAATACCACTCGTCCGATACTCTATGAAATCCAACTGCTTCAAACGCCTTTTGGCTCTGCGTATTGAAGGAGTAGATATTCGCCTTTACCTCTTTCAGCCCCTTCTCTTTTGCAAGCGCAAGCATATTAACAATGCATCTACGCCCAATATGAAAGTTCTGGTACTCCTTACAGACAACAATACTGATTTCTGTGTTGTCTCGGAGGGAAACATCCCCGACAAGCACACCGCGATACTGGATATAATAACAATCACCATGCGTACTCAAATAGGTATACATACGATTCAACAAATCCAGATCATAGACGTGGTCGATATTATCAACCTGCTTGCACACATCAAGGTCCTGATACCAGGCAAGCGCAACGTCAGGATTTGGATAATATGGAATCAGCGATATTTCTTGATCGACAATTCTCTTTCCCATTTTCTCTAAGTTGTTACTCATACTCTGTCCTAAGTGTCAAGAGGCAGATTTGTTATCCCATTGCAGATCATCTAAATCAAGATGCGATATGCCAAGTTCTTTGGAGAGTTTTTCTGCAAGGAAAGTTTTTCCGCTCCCTGGGCCTCCAATAATATGAATTTTCATTATGTCCTCACAATACCGTTCTTCCTTCGCAGGGCTGGCAGTCATTCAAATGCAAGCAGATTGCCCAGATGTATCGAAAACCCAAGTGACTGATACATCTCCACATCACAGTCTGCACAGCCAACGGTCAATGACTCTGCACCGCTGTCTTGCCGGGCATACTTTACCAACTCTCTTGCAATGCCTTTATGCCGGTATTCCGGACGAATATAGAAATCTTCAAACACACCGCTTGCAGCGTAATTGAAGGTGGAAAATCCGATCGTGATGGAACAACAGCCTGTTAATGTCGTTCCATCCCAGGCACCATAAAACAATATCCGATTCTCTTCAATTGCTTTCTTCAGCCGATTCAGATCCTGCTCCGAAGGCATATCCTCTTCAATTTCTGCTTTATACGCCTTTTGCAGTTCCCACAATGCATCAGTCTGAGAAACCACTATTCTGGAATACTCCATCGTTACCTCCGTAGTAAAAATTTTATGAAACCAGTGAAATGATACCGGCACAGTAGGAGATTTGTGTAAATATGAGCGACGGGAACTCTTTCTTCAACGCGTCCACGACGAAGTAGATTTCATCGTCATCCCATTCGTCACCCACGTCCTTCCGGCATTGTTCCAACTGGCTTCGGTTTTCAAAGGCAACATCACCGATCAGAATCTGTCCGCCGGGGTTCAGATGAACCTGCAGCTCACGCAGGAAGGAGACCTTCTGTTCATCAGTCAGATGATGCAGGGAGTAGGTTGCAATGATAAAATCATAGCTCTGCTCCAGAAGCGGCTCCACCAATCCATGTGTGAAATCACCCTGATATAGATGAGCGTTGGGCATCTTTTCGGAAGCCAGCTCGATCATCCGCGCTGAAAAGTCCTGGCCGTAGATTGTGCAGCCGTTTTCGTACAGCTTCGTGGTCAGCGTTCCTGTTCCAAAGCCAATGTCCAGAACAACAACGTTCGTTTTCTCCATAATGATCTTATAGATAGTTCCCAGCACATCTTTGTATCCGGCAAAAGGATAGGTGTTTCCTTCATCTGATACACCAACCGTTTTGTCATACCCGTCTGCCCACAGGTCGAATCCTTTATTATCAAGCATTAGTAAACCTCTTAATATAAAACCGAATCTACTCTATCACATAGTATCTCCGGGCGCGGCTATTACCTTCTGAATAGATTCTGCCTGCGCTAATCAATTCTGCTATTATAAAGCATGCAAAATGCGGCATTTTAGTCTACATCGTTAACCGATAAGGGGGCAAAAAAAGCCTTAGTCTACACGTCTAACCAGTTCAAAACGCCATAAACTCCGAAATTTTACATCAAAAGGGAATAAAGGATTTTGCCAAAAGAAAAACCCCGGAAAACCGCATGTTTCCGAGGTTTTTAGCCTTGTTATCCACCCAATTAACGCTTGCTGAACTGAGGAGCACGTCTCGCTGCTTTGAGACCGTACTTCTTACGCTCTTTCATACGAGGATCACGAGTAAGGAATCCCGCTTTCTTAAGGGTAGGACGATAATCAGCGTCAGCCTGGCATAATGCTCTAGCGATGCCGTGACGAACTGCGCCTGCCTGACCGGTGAAGCCGCCGCCGCGTACGGTAGCGATAACATCGTACTTATCAGCTGTATCAGTTGCAACCAAAGGCTGACGAACGATAATTCTCTGTGCTTCCAGACCGATATACTCAGTAATATCTCTCTTATTGATGGTCACTTTGCCGGTGCCGGGTACAAGATATACTCTGGCAATACTTTTCTTTCTTCTTCCGGTTCCGTAATACTTTACTGTAGCCACTGTGATATCCTCCTTCTAACCCTTAATATCTTTCCTTGATCTCAAGGACTTCCGGCTTCTGAGCTGCATGCTCATGTTCCGGACCTGCATATACGTGAAGCTTCTTCATCATGCTTCTGCCAAGAGGTCCCTTCGGAAGCATACCCTTAACAGCGTGCTTAATCACTTCTTCCGGCTTCTTTGCGGACAGCTCACGAAGGGTGGTTTCCTTCATGCCGCCAACATATGCGGAGTGATGATAATAAACCTTCTGGTCAAGCTTCTTGCCGGTTACGGTGATCTTGTCTGCGTTGATGATGATCACATAGTCGCCGGTATCGATGTGAGGGGTAAAGGTGGGTTTGTTCTTTCCTCTTAAGATCTTAGCAACCTCAGAAGAAAGGCGGCCCAATGTATGTCCTGTGGCGTCAATCACATACCATTTTCTCTCGATTGTAGATGGACTAGCCATGTAAGTCTTCATTGATGTTCCTCCTAAAAAACTTGGAAATGAGTTTCTTATACGAAAATGCCTCCCCGGGGCTATGGTTTAGCATCCTCAAAACGGATTGTCTCGCTTGGGAAAGGCGAAACGTGCCGTCGTAATCTTGTTGTATGGGCGCACTCCTAGTGCGTCAACGCTAAATATTATACAGAAAGAGAATTTTGATGTCAACAAGTTTTTGTTGATTTTTCAAGCTTTTTTAGGCTTTCTTCTTACTTTCTGGGATCTTTTGCAAATGTAATTCCAAGCATCGTAAGTCCCTTTGCCGGGGCCGTCGGTCCCGCGGCTTCTCGGTCCTTTGCAAGGAGGATTTTCTTCATCTCTTCCGGTTCTCTCTTGCCCCCGCCGATCTCAATCAGTGTGCCGGCAATGATACGCACCATATTATAGAGAAATCCATTTCCGGTGATCCGAATGCGAATGTAATCTCCTTCCCGCACCACATCACACCCATCCAATGTCCGTACAAAGTCTTTTGCCTGTGTGCCTATCGAACAGAAGCTTGTAAAATCATGTTCACCGACAAGATAGGTCGCCGCCTGCTGCATTTTCTTTACATCAAGCGGATAGTGATAAAAATAACTATACAAGCTCGTCGTTGGCATCTCAATCGTACGGTTACAGATCACATATTCATACGTTTTCTTGCTCTCACATTTGCGAGGATGAAAATCAGAAGCCACTTCGTAGGATTCGGTGATGCGGATGTCCTCGGGCAGCCACTGATTGATCGCAAAACAAAGTTTTTCCGCCGGAATCCGGGTTTCTGTGTCAAATACAGCCACGGTGCCTAACGAGTGAACCCCGGCATCCGTACGGCTCGATCCGATCACCTGAATCTGCTCTCCCACCAACTTGGAAATGGTTTCATTTAACACAGATTCGATCGTCGTCTGTCCTTTTTGAATCTGCCACCCGGCATACTTTGTCCCATCATAGGCGACGCGAAGTAAGATTCGTTTCATCACAAATACAATACCTTTCCGGTAAAAATGACTGTGGCAAGATAAAGAAGCATGACCACATAAGCGATGTAGTCTCTGGACTGGTACCGAAGCGGCTTCATCTTGGTACGTCCTTCCCCGCCGTGATAACATCTTGCCTCCATCGCCATCGCAAGATCGTCCGCGCGGCGAAATGCGGAGACAAAAAGCGGAACCAAAAGAGGCACCAAGCTTTTCGCTTTTTGTATCAGATTTCCTTCATCAAAGCTTGCACCGCGCGCC
Source organism: Lachnospiraceae bacterium (assembly GCA_017480565.1). Classification (GTDB taxonomy): domain Bacteria; phylum Bacillota; class Clostridia; order Lachnospirales; family Lachnospiraceae; genus RGIG1588. The sequence continues at coordinate 44,153 of JAFVAL010000068.1, forward strand.
ATCTGCGCCATCATGATCTTGTTCGTCTCTTCCATCAGAATCGGGATAAAACGAAGCGCAATCGACATCATCATCGCAACCTCATGCACCGGCAGTCCAAGCTTTTTAAACGGCTTTAAAAGGCTCTCAAGGCCGTCTGTGAGCTGATTCGGCGTCGTGGTAAATGTCATCAGCGACGATCCGATGATCAAAAGGATCAGGCGCAGTGCCATAAACCCTGCATTGCGAATACCAGCATCTGTGATCTGAAAAGGCCCACCCTTCCAGTAGACGACGTCGCCCGGAGTAAAAAACAGGTTAAACATCGACATGAAAAGAAGCAGGAAAATGATCGTCTTCAGGCCTCGCAGAATATATCCCAATGGTACTTTGGAAAGCAAGATGACCGTAAATAAAAACGCGGCCACCACAAAATAACAACTGAAACTCTTAAACAAAAACAGGGAGATGATGTACACCAGCGTACCCACAAGCTTCACGCGGGGATCCAGGCGGTGAATCACCGATTCTGCGGGATAATACTGTCCAATCGTAATCTCACGCATCGCAAGCCACCTCCTCATCCCGCGAGGATGCATTTGCCGCAAATACACGTAAGATCTGATCTTTTGCCTGTTTTAACGTGATCACATCTGCACTCACCGGAAGCCCGATCTCGTGCAGCTCCTGCATCACAAGCGTCACCTGCGGCACGTCAAGGCCTAGATCTTTTAACTCCTCTTTGTGCGCAAACACACGCGCCGGTGTATCATAAAAAGCGACTTTGCCGTGATTCATCACCAGAATCAGATCCGCATATTCCGCAACGTCTTCCATACAATGTGTCACGAAAACGACCGTAATCTGCTGCTCTTTCTGAAGCTTTGCGATCTCTCCCAAGATTTCTTTCTTACCCTGCGGATCAAGTCCTGCAGTCGGCTCATCCAAGATCAATACCTTAGGCTGCATCGCAAGCACACCTGCGATCGCAACACGCCGTTTCTGACCGCCGGAGAGCTCAAACGGGCTCGCATCAAAGAGCGACTCCTCAATGCCCACCTGTCCTAGTGCAGTGATCGCTCTCTCCTTTTGTTCTTCCACAGAAAGTCCCAGATTCTTCGGTCCAAACATCACATCATCAAGTACAGTTGCCTCAAACAGCTGATGTTCCGGATACTGAAAGACAAGTCCGACTTGGCTGCGCAGCTTTCGAAGTGAATATCCTTCTGCGTAAATACTTTCGCCATCGTATAAGATGTCGCCTGCCGTCGCATGCAAAAGTCCGTTGAGATGTTGAATCAGCGTAGATTTCCCAGACCCTGTATGTCCGATCAATCCGATAAACTTACCATCCGGGATGGTCAGATTGATCTGATGGAGAGCCTGGATTTCAAATCCGCTTCCTTCAGAATAGATGTAGGAGACATCTCTGCACTCGATTGCCATAGTTTCTCTATTTCCTCTCTAAACTCCTCCGGCGTTAAGATACCATCGGGCAAAGGAAGCCCTTCTTCCTTTAACTCATGGGCCAGCTCCGTCACCTGAGGAACGTCAAGTCCGATCTCTTTTAGTTTCTCCACCTGCGAGAAAACCTCACGCGGTGTTCCCTGCAGCGCAATTCTGCCTGCATCCATTACAAATACTTTATCTGCAAACACCACTTCATCCATGTAATGCGTAATCAGAATGACAGTGACGTTTTCTTTCTCATTTAATTCCCGCACGGTCGCAATCACGTCCTTACGTCCCGCAGGATCCAACATTGCAGTCGGCTCATCAAGCACGATACAGTCAGGCTTCATCGCCATCACGCCTGCGATGGCAACCCTTTGTTTCTGCCCACCCGAAAGGCGGTTTGGTGAATGCTTGCGGTAATGCAGCATTCCCACAGACGATAAGCTCTTCTCCACACGCTTCCAGATCTCATCCGTCGGTACACCGATGTTCTCTGGCCCAAATCCGACATCCTCCTCCACGATCGTTGCGATAATCTGGTTGTCCGGATTTTGAAACACCATCCCGGCCGTCTGCCGGATCGGAAGCAGATTTTTCTCATCCGCTGTATCCATGCCTCCGACGATCAGCGTCCCGGATGTAGGCTTTAACAAAACATTGATCTGTTTTGCAAATGTGGACTTCCCGGATCCATTGTGCCCCAAAATCGCAATGAAATCCCCGGTCTCCACCGTCAAAGTCACATCATCGATCGCACGGTGACGCTCCGGCTCTTCGTCTTCATTTTTCGAAATCAAATAGTCATAGATCAGGTTTTTCACCTGAATCATCGGATTTTTCATCACATTTTCCTTCCATCCATTCAAGATGCCCAGAAATTGAAATAAGGAGCCCGGAATTCTCCGGACTCCCTGGTACCTTAAGATTATACTAACTCAAGCAGTACTTCCATGGCTGCATCGCCCTTACGAGGTCCGATCTTAACGATTCTGGTATAACCACCGTTACGATTCGTATACTTCGGAGCAACATCATTGAATAATACATCCGCAACATCAACGGTCTTGGTATGTTTCTTTCTTCCCTTTGCCTCGGTCGGTACATCCTTCAAAGTGTAGAGAACCTTGTACATCTCTCTTCTTGCATGAAGTCTGGACGGAGCATCCTTCTTGATCTCCTTCTGAACTTCATCATAAACGGTCACTTTCTTGCCATCGACAACTTCTTTGACTCTCTTGCCGTCTTTGTCCTTGCGGGCAACCTTAGCGGTAACGGTAACGGTCTCATAGTTATCCTTCTCACGGATTGCTAAGGTGATCAGATGCTCAGCGATTCTGCGAACCTCTTTTGCCTTCGCTTCCGTTGTTACAATCTTGCCATGATATAATAACTGGGTCACCTGGTTTCTCAGGAGCGCTTTTCTCTGAGAAGAGGTTCTGCCGAGCTTTCTATATTTAGCCATAGGTATCTATCCCTCCTAAAAATCAATTATCTTCCCCAAGATTCAGGCTCAGACCCAGCTCAGCCAGCTTCGATAAAACTTCGTCCAGGGACTTACGTCCAAGGTTACGAACCTTCATCATATCCTCAGGGGTACGGTTGCACAGTTCCTCAACCGTGTTGATGCCTGCTCTCTTCAGACAGTTGTACGAACGCACGGAAAGCTCGAGCTCGTCGATACTCATCTCGAGAGCCTTCTCCTTCTCATCATTCTTAGGCTCAACAAGCACTTCTGCAGTCTTCGCTGTCTCAGACAGATCGATAAATGCATTCAGATGCTCGGAAAGGACTTTCGCCGCAAGGCTGACAGCCTCATCCGGAGCCAGGGTTCCGTTCGTATACACATCCAATGTAAGCTTATCGTAGTCAGTCACCTGACCGACACGTGTATTCTCAACCGTCATATTGACGCGCTCTACCGGAGTAAAAATGGAGTCTACCGGAATCACACCGATCGGAAGATCTTCATCTTTGTTCTTGTCCGCTCCGATATAGCCTCTGCCGTTGACGATGGTCAGCTCGATGAAGAGTCTGCAATCCGGGCCACCGGACAGCGTTGCGATCACCTGATCCGGATTTAAGATCTCAAGATCGGGGTCAACATGAATATCTCTTCCCGTTACAACACACTCGCCTTCAGCTTCGATGTAAGCTGTCTTGGATTCGCCGGTCTCGCTTGTATTCTTGATCGCCAGATTCTTGATGTTCATGATGATCTCAGTCACATCTTCCTTGACACCCGGGATCGCGCTGAACTCATGAACCACACCGTCAATCTTAACCTGACTGACTGCAGTTCCCGGAAGGGAGGAAAGCATAATTCTTCTCAGGGAATTGCCCAGAGTGATGCCATAACCTCTCTCAAGGGGTTCTACGACGAAACGGCCATATCTCTTATCTTCAGAAATCTCAGCAATCTCAATCTTCGGTTTTTCAAAATCAAACACGCGATAACCTCCTTTGTGGTTTCGTGCTCTTAAATGGTTTCTTGTCCCAATTAAGCCCGCTTAAGGAATTATTTGGAATACAACTCGACGATAAGCACTTCGTTGACAGGAACATCGATCTGCTCTCTGGTAGGGATCTCCTTGACAGTACCGGAAAGGTTCTCCTGATCAGCCTCAAGCCATGCAGGAACCGTCTTGCCGCCGGTCACTTCCAGAACATCTTTGTATCTCTGCAGCGACTTCTTATTCTCTCTAATCTCAATCACATCGCCAACTTTGCAGGTGTAAGAAGGAATGTTGACAACCTTGCCGTTAACAACAACGTTCTTGTGGTCAACGATCTGTCTAGCTTCCTTACGGGTTCTTGCAAAACCAAGACGATAAACGATGTTGTCCAGACGCAGCTCAAGCAGAATCATCAGGTTCTCACCGGTTGTGCCATATTTTAACTTCTGAGCCTTCTCATAGTTGTTGCGGAAAGGCTTCTCAAGCACGCCGTAAATGAACTTCGCTTTCTGCTTCTCGCGTAACTGCATGCCGTACTCAGACATCTTCTTGCCGGCTCTTGCAGACTTTCTATTGGACTTCTTATCAATTCCCAGATAAACCGGATCCAGATCTAAGGATCTGCATCTCTTTAATACAGGTGTTAAATCTCTTGCCATAGTAATCTACTCCTCCTATTATACTCTTCTGCGCTTAGGCGGTCTGCAACCGTTATGAGGAACAGGGGTTACATCGGTAATGCTGATTACGTTGATGCCGCATGCCTGAAGAGCACGGATTGCAGCCTCACGGCCTGAACCAGGACCCTTAACGAAAACATCAACCTGCTTTAAACCATGAACCAGAGCAGCCTTTGCAGCAGTCTCAGAAGCCATCTGAGCCGCATAAGGAGTGGACTTTCTGGAGCCCTTGAAGCCTAAGCCACCGGCACTTGCCCAGGAGAGAGCATTGCCTTCTGCATCTGTCAATGTCACGATAGTATTGTTAAAAGAAGCCTGAATATGTGCCTGACCTCTGTCGACATTCTTTTTGACACGCTTCTTCGTAACTTTCTTACTTGAAACTTTCTTAGCCATCTATGTCACCCTCCGATTATTTCTTCTTGTTAGCAACAGTACGCTTCGGACCCTTTCTGGTTCTTGCGTTGTTCTTCGTATTCTGGCCACGGACAGGCAGACCTTTTCTATGACGAATACCTCTGTAGCAACCGATCTCCTGCAGCCTCTTGATATTCATAGCGATCTCACGACGAAGATCACCTTCTACCATCTGCGTAGAGTCGATGACATCACGGATTCTGGACACTTCTTCATCGGTAAGATCCTTACAACGAATGTCCGGGTTAACATTAGCTTCAGCCAGGATGCGGTTCGAACTTGCTCTGCCGATTCCGTAGATATAAGTAAGACCGATCTCGACACGTTTTTCTCTCGGTAAATCTACACCACTGATACGAGCCATGTGATTTTACTCCTCCATACTTTTTAAAATAAATGGTTTCGGACTTTCGTCCGTCTGGTCTTATGACCTCCTGTCTGATCCAAAAGCAGTGTCCCGATTAGATGAAGATCGGTTGAAATGTACTGTCGGATCACACAAAAATCGCAGAAAAACACCTTGTCTTTCTGCTTAAAATTGCGTGAGTTCATCACGCCAGCCGCCTTAAACCATGATGAATGCATCTTAGATCAAATGCACCACCGGCATGCATCACCGTAAACGGTAAATGACAAATGCATACCGAAAGACATCAACATGAAATGTCCCCACAGTATCACAACTTCAGGCTTTCGCCTGTGCTTGTAACACAAAAAGCAAGTCTCAATATATAATTGTCTCAGGTCGGATCACACACACCTAATCCGTTCCTGTCAGATATTAGCCTTGTCTCTGTTTGTGCTTCGGGTTCTCACAGATAATCCGGATACTTCCCTTTCTTTTGATGACTTTGCACTTCTCGCAAATCGGTTTTACTGAAGATCTAACTTTCATTTCCAATCCTCCTTTCGCAAAAGTCCATTCCAAATAATAACACAAGCATAAAATGAATGCAAGCACAATTTGCAAAAAATAAACACAAAAAAAGTGCTGTATTTTCAGCACTTTTCATATTCCATACTTTACTACATACAGCCTCGCAAACGAGGAAACCATCCGATTCTGCGATTAGAATAGACTGCTTACATCACAAGCCGCCGAAAAACTTTGTGCATGCACAGTTTCTCGTAAGTCTGTCGTTTGCGTCTTCTCCTAACGCGCAGGTCAAGCCCTCGACCGATTAGTAGCAGTCAGCTACGTGCATTACTGCACTTCCACCTCTGCCCTATCTACCTTGTCGTCTTCAAGGGGTCTTACGAATGGGATATCTCTTCTTGAGGGGGGCTTCACGCTTAGATGCCT
>JAFVAL010000069.1 GCA_017480565.1 Lachnospiraceae bacterium
GGACGAAGTCCACATTCCATGCCTCGCACTGCCTCCAAAGCTCCGTCAGCACGTGATCGTACCCGCCGTTGGTGTGACGTCTCATGACCATGCGCTCGTAGAGTCTCGCCAGATCCTGCAGTGCCTTATCGGGATCCTCGGTCTCCAGAGGCTTCGTGTAGTTTAAGCTCTCCATCTCTACCAGGATATCTACGCCCCAGCAGTTGGCCATCCAGTTGGAGAAGTTTGCATAGTAATGTGCCGGAATCGACCAGACGATTGCACGGTACTTCATCTTGCCGCGCCAAGGCTCATCCTTGCGCTCGTAAGCTCTCATCATGAGCTTATCGACCTTCTCGAAGGTCTGAATAATACGAGGATCCAGACCACCGTCCATCTCGTAGTTCCATTTGCGGAACAGCTCGTAGCAAGGGCCGATCAACTGCGGGTAAGGGGTCTGATTGACTTCCCACTTCTGCAGTTCATACTTAGTCTCTAAGTTGAAGCGCTTCATGGTGGTAAAGTAGGCATCCCAGTTCCACTTTGCACCGGTATTTTCTTCGATAAACTTAATGCAGCCCTTGATGTCTTCGACCGCCGCATTCATCAGCGATTCATCCTCATAACGCACCGGGAAGGCCAGATGGTAAGTCGGCAGATCTTTAAATCTTCTGCTCGTGTAGGAGGAAGCCATGACCGAACCGTCGCAAGGCATAGAACTGGAAATGAAGCAGGCGCCCATGTGCGGCAGAGCATCGATGACCACGGAACCGCACTCAGAGGACGGTACCGGGCAGGTGTCAGACGGCAGTCCGTAGGACTCGACCGCATCGATGTAAGGCATGCAGGCTAACTGGTCAATCTCCGAGAGCAGGAACACCGGCATCAGCTGATACGGAATACCGATCAGATCCGGGAAGCCCGCCATAATCTGCGACATCGTCATTTCGTCAAAGAGCACGATCTTCTTTGAAAGCTCTTTGGAATTACCGACCTTCTCATCGGACTTCATCAGAAGTACCAGGTTCTCTGCTACGTAGCGGAAGATCGCGTAAATGAGCTCGTGGTGCATCTTCAGTGCATCCCCGCGAAGGCCCATCGTATTCTTATCCATAAAGGAATGGCAGCAGAAATACGAAATCATCCAGCGATAGTGCACCGCGCCCATCAGGGCAGGTACGAGATCTTTGGAGAAGGTTGCAAGGAGCATTCCCCACATTCTGGCCCATTCCCAGAAGTCCACGCCGGTGTCTTTGATGCCACGCCACTCACGGCGAACCGTTGCCATCTTGCCGGAAGCATAAAGCTTACCGAGCTGTTTCTCACCATTTTCCAAGAAGTCTTTGAACTCTTCCGGACTCATCTTTGCAAGCAGATCCGCCTCGTATTTCAGGCGTTTGGCAAATCCCTTCCAGTCCTTGCCGATCCCTTTCGCGACACCCGCCCAGTCGGTCTCCTTAAAAAGCTCCGCGACGATGCCGCCGATCTCTTTCATGTTCTCGCCCTGAGCCTTCCAGTCGATCTCATCCTTCATCCGGAAAAAATTTGGATCGATATATTTCATACTTCTCCTTCCTTAATCAATATTAAAATAATGATACATATATTCGTTAACTCTCCATGTCTCATTCTCGTCCCAATTTGTGTCTAAACAAATAGCAGATACGAAACGGTAGTTTCCCGATTCAAGAATTGCCCATCGAGAAAGGTCAACCGTTCTGTGTATTATTGAATCTTTTGCGAAGAACATTCCGAAAGCATAATCGGGAAAGGCAATATCTATATTTGCTCTGCGAGTAGGTACTTGATACCAGGATCCATTTCGAAGCACCTCCAGCCCTCCTATGGGCTGAAGATAGCAATTCTCTCCTTCATTTACATAAAAGATGTCCATATAACCAGCTACAGCATATGGGTCACTAAGCCACGTGATGACCCTTGCCTCTTTGTCACTGTTTACTACAGGATATTCAGCCTCATAGCTTGCATTTAGTTGCTTTATTTCCCATAATGACCGAATGGGGAATTCGCTTCGCTGCTTTTTTACATTGAAAGTCACTTCTTCGGACGGTGATAATTTTTCCCTACACCACTTAAGATCTTCACTGTCTACATCAGAAAACCATGTCTGAATTGGAATAATAAAACGGTCTTCTTCGCAAGTTGCTTCAAGCAAGTCAAAGTACAGTTCTTTATCTGCCCTGTAAACAACAATTTGGTCCGGATACCATAAAACATATTGGTCCTTTCTCCCTGCCCAATCACCAACTCCGTCAAAGAACAGTTTAGCCCCGTTACATTTTTCAAACTCCTCTAGTCTGGACATTAAATACTCATCCACATTCGTTACTTGATGTAAGTAAAAGTTTGCCTTGCAATTACACAATAGTCTTTCTCGTAAACAATCCACATCTCCGCAGAAATCTATCATCCATCCAGTGTCTGCCTTGTACGGCTCTGAGAAATATGTCAATTCGCCATTTTCCAATAAATATCCATCCATATGATACTTATTTAGGATGATTCTTAACGGGTTATCAAATGCATACTCATATAACGTCTTTCTCCAATCTGTTAATACTTGTATGTTTTCGTTCTTTTCAATTTGTTTCTCCACCGTCTGATCTCTGCAAATACTGACTCTCAAAGCTTTTTCACCCTTTTGAGGTTTATTACAACTCAAAGTTGCTGCGATCCAAATGATGGCAAAAACGCCTGCAACTCCGAAACATACTCTCTTCATCTTCTCAGTATAACTAAAAAGGAGCATATAATTGTAATTAAAAACACCATTTGCATGCGCACTATCTTTTTCATGGTCAGCCTCCTTTCTTCTGGATTCGCTTGATCTCCAGTGCCTCCACAAAGGCCTGGAACCGGGTCCTTAACTGACCCGAGTTATGTACGTTATAAGAACGGTCGATCGAAAGGGTCGGCCATCCGTATTCTTCAGTCAAAATGTGGCTTGCTAACGGCCGCTCAAAGGCCCAGAAGTCACAGTACTTCATCTGCTCGTAAATGATACCGTCCGCGCCGTACTCTCTCGCCAGGCGATCCGCGGTCTCTCTTCTCTGCTTGATCTTATAATCCGCCATGTAGCGCGGGCACTCAGACGTCGTCAGATAATGTCTGACGATCTGATGCAGGATGTCCTCATCGCTGTTTGGATCAATCTTGATCTCCTCGCGTCCGGGCTTTGAACCGTAGCAATAACGATCTGCCACGATCATCGCACCGGAGCCTTCTAACAGTCTTGAGAAGTCCAGATCATCGATCTCGGAACCAACCACAGCTACCCTTGCACGGTACCAAGGCTTCGGATCCGGTTCACGCATCTTGATCTCTTCTAAGGTCTCTCGAAGCATCGGTAAGATGTACTTGGTCGGACAGACATAAGAAACCAGCATCAGCACATGGAATTCATAGCCGGTGATCGGCGGATTCTCAAGCTTTCTCAAGTCACCGATCTCGGTCAAAATCCGGCACATCTCGTTGTGCTCCTTAACTGCTGCAAGAATGGCTTCATCCGACGTATCCGTCCCGAGCTTTTCCTTCATCACATCCAGCACGCGAAGCCGCATCTGGCTTGCCACCTGATGCACATTGTAGTCTTCCACCTTGTAAGGCACGTCCGTGTGCGTTACAAAGAAATGTGGTTTCGAATTCACCTGCAGAATCTCAAAATGCTCATAGCAGCGGTTCATCGCGGAACAGGCATCGACGCCTGCCAGCCCGTCCAAAAACTCATAGCCGCCCTCAATCGCTCTCTCAAGAAGCGATCTGGCAAACTCGCAGGTGTAGTTCGACATGTAATAGGTCGAAATGTCGATCGAACCGGTTCTGGGCGCGCGAAGTCTGGTGGAGAAACAATTTCCCACGTTTAACAACACTTCGGGCATGTGATAACAAGTGTAGCCGATGGCGTAGTTTCCGTCCGCCTGCGCCTGCTTAATCAGCTTGTTATCCGCGTCATCCAACAGGTTTTCAAATTCGATCAGGTACTTTAGATCCTTCAAGTGTCATAACCTCCCCTCTGAAAGGAATTATAGTAAAATTCATTCTAAAATGTTCATGTTTACGAGTGCCTGCTTCGCCCCGGCAAGGATCTTTGCCTCCGCCGGAAGCTCAAACACACTCAGGCCTTCTACGTCATTCTCCACGAGCTCGTCATCCGGGCCGATCACCGCAAGAAGCGGCATCCCTTCGATCTCTGAGTCCGTAATCCGCTCCGGGTAGAGCACACGGTTTAACACTGCACCGATCTTGTCCGCGACGGTCATCTTCTGTGCCACCTCACGGATCGTCCCGATGATCTGGATGCCCTTGCGGCTCTGATCAGAGACGCAAAGTAGGTGTGTCACCTTCTCCATCACGCGGCGGTTGATCTGCTCAATGCCCGCCTCACCGTCGATCACCACATAGTCAAATTCATCCGCCAGCAAACTGATTACCTGGCGCAGATAGGTGTTGATCGCGCAGTAACACCCCGCAGCTTCCGGCCTTCCGATCGCCAGAAAGGCAAAGCCATTCTGCTCTTCCATCGCTTCAAAGATACGAAACTTTGCTTCCGCTAAGATATCCTGCGTATCCATCGAGCCCTCGGTTACATTTGCCGCAACGCGAAGTCGAATCTCATCTAACGTTTCTTTGACAGAAACACCTAAAGCCACCGAAAGACCCACGGCCGGGTCTGCATCGATGGCTAAAATCTTTGCCTTCGGAAATGTCTCCGTTAAAGTGCGCACGATCGCTGCAGAAAGGGAGGTCTTGCCGACGCCGCCCTTTCCGGTGAGTGCAATCACGGTTGCCTTATTTGCCATAAAAAAGAAGTCTCCTCTTCCCACGATTCATGATTTGAGATCACGTTCTAAAGTCTGTTAATATTGTAACACATGCACAGACGAGAAACAAGGGAACAGACACAAAAAGCTTTGTGCATAATTTTTAGGCAGACGTCTTTTTTTGTCTAAAAAAATGTGGTATGATAATTTTGTAACGAATGTACGTGAACGAATACATTTCTACAAAAAAACAACATAGGAGAAAGGAAACAATATGAGGGATCTTTTACATTTGATCGAATACGAAGATCTGCTCCAGGAAGCCAACAACAAGCTCGTCAGACAGGCAAAGGACGAAGGGCTTCGCGCGCTTGGCTATACCTGTTATTTCATGCCGGAGGCGCTTTTAAATCTGCCGGGATGTTTCTCGGTTCGTCTACGCGCCCCGCGAAGCACTTCCCCGGATATGGCCACCTATTACATGTCCAACCGCACCTGTATGTTCGGACGGTGCCTGCTGGAACGTGCTCTGGAGGGCGGATTTAACTTCTTAGACGCCCAGATGGCAACCGAGACCTGTACGGTCACTTGTCGGTTCCAGGAACATTTGCAGATGATGGATGTCATCAAGAATCCGGATTTCTTCTGCGAATTCACCGATGTGCCTTTTAAGAAAAATGAAAACTCGATCGCACATTTTGAGCAGCAGCTGCAGGCACATGTACTGGACAAGCTCTCGGAGCATTTTGGGATCGATACGTCGGACGAGGCCATTTTAAAAGCGATCGAGCAGCACAATGAAGTCTGTCGTGTCGTCAATGAGATCGGTGAGTTCAGAAAGCTCGATGTCCCGACGATCACCGGCTTTGAATTCCAGTTGATTCAGTTGGTCAGCCTTGTCTGTCCGAAGCATCTGATTCTGCCGATGCTTAAGGAGACGTTGGAAGACTTAAAGAAGCGTGAGCCGGATGTAAAGCCGACCTGGCGTGTGAAAGTAGTTCTTGCCGGTTCGGAAAATGATGACCCATATTTCGTTAAGCTCATCGAAGAGTGCGGTGCCCTGGTCGTGGCGGATCGTCACTGCTATGGCTCTCTGCCGGGTCGTGACCCGATCGTGATTGAGGAGGGAGAAAAGCCTCTGCACGCGATAGCAAGACATTGCCTGCAGACCAGCATGTGTCCTCGCTTCATGGAGCAGCACGTCATGCGTGAGCGCAAGGAATATCTGGCAAAGATCGCAAAGGATTACAAGGCGGACGGTATCATCATCGAGCAGATGAAGTTCTGCGAATACTGGAGCTACGAGCGCACAATCGACACGATCATTCTGCCGCGTGATTACGGCTTCCCGGTCTGCTCGATCGAGAAGGAGTACGTCAACAATGCGGTCGGTCAGCTCAGAACGCGCTTCCAGGCATTTATCGAGAGTATTGAGATCAAGAAGATTCAGGCAGGAGGTGGACAGGCATGAAGCTGTTTGGCAAAGAAGTCAACAAAGACACCTTAAAAGACACCGATTGGAAGAAAGTTGCCAGTGATTTCTGGTATGGCAAGCCACACGAGGAGCGTAGGCTCGGCGATCTCTACATCGGCAACACCGGCCTGTATAAGCATCGTGAATGGCGCGGTGTCAAGGACACGATGTATTATTTCAACAACATTTGGCTCTACAACTACGGCCACATGATCACCGACATCATGAAGTACGGCAACATGGTCGACTTTATCAAGGGCACGATGCGTTACCGCTGGATGGGTCAGACGTATCTGACCGTTATGCATTGGTTCGACCGTGGTCTGGAAGGTCTGCGCGGCGAAGCGTTAGCAGCTTCCGCATGGCATTACCGCGGCATGGTTTCTGAGACCATCCGTCAGTTCCAGCGCATGTTTGCGGCGGATAAGAAGCTGCACGGCGGCAAGGAAAATGAACTCTGGAAGAATTCCATTGCGCACAATGAGACCGTCAGCGGCGTGATTTTCTTCCCGTTCCGCGATCAGATGGATGACGTTGCGCTGGAGATGATCCCTTACTTCGTCACCTGCCACGTCAACAATCACACCGTGTTAAATTATATTGACGCGGCGCAGTCCATCGGCCTGCCGGCTGACCCCTGCCCGATGTGTCAGGCAGAATACGGTATCTTCGTGCTCGATGATTATCCGGACTATGCACCGACGATGATCACCAGCAACGAGGCATGCGACGGTTCTGTGGCAACCTCCGTCCTGCAAGACTGGTTCTTAAACCGTCCGCTCTACGCGATGCCGCAGCCGATGCGTTATGACGATCCGCTCGTGCAGAAGCACTGTGCGGAAGAGATCGAAGGCGCTTGGAAGTTCATCGAAGACCAGTATGGCTACAAGTTCAACTGGGAGAAGTACAAAGAGCTCGCCGAGAAGCACAACAAGCTTACCGAGTTTGAGTATGAGAAATGGGATGTTGCGGCCAACACGCCTTACTATCCGATCAACGGTGTTGCGCAGGCGCTCTACCGCATTTACTATTCACAGGACGGCTGGCGTCCGATCTGGGAAGAAGTGGACGGACACGTCAAGAAGATCCTCGATCGCTGCGTAGGCAAGAAGATCGAAACCTTCCCAAAGACCAGACACCGTGCGATTGCCTGGAGCTGCGCACCGCTTTACTACTCCAACTGGTGTACCTGGGCTTACAACTGCTGGGGCATCAATACTGTCATCAACATGGACTCTCTGATGTTCGACCAGCTGCTGCGCACCGACACCTATGAGCATGCGCTCGAAGATCTGACCTGGTACAACGAAAAAGCGCCGATGCGCGCGATGGCAGTCGGCGGCCACGAGCACATTTTCCAGCTCTGGCAGTACATGGAGCGCTTCAACTGCGACATGGTCATCATGTACGATCAGCTCGCTTGCAAGGGCATGCAGGGCATCCACGGTATGTTCGAGGACGAGTTCCGCGCACGAGACATTCATGCGATCTGGGTTCCGCACGCGCTGCCGGATAAGCGTGTTGTACCGCGTGCTGAGATCCGCAAGATTATCAGCGATTACATGACCACAGTCATGCACGAAGAGCCCTTAGACCCGACCCTCGTCGATTTCGATGATTCTGAAAGCTGGTGATTTCCGATGAAGAAAGCGATTCTTAAGTCTATATTCAAGGTGATCGGTAAGATCTTTGGCATCTTTGCCCTGGTCTACGGCGCACTCTTTGCGGTCTTCTTCTTTGACCTCGACGGCAAATTCCTCTACTATGTCTGGGAGCCGATGATGGTCAAGAGATACGATAAGATGGAGCGTACGGATATGACACAGACGCCTTACGGGGCAAAAGAACCGGTGTCATGATTTGATTTTACAAAGGCACACCGCAGGGATGGCAAGTTCCCTGCGGTGTTTTTGTTTTACTGCCGTATCCTTGACACCCTCCCCTTCAAATGCTACGATATCCCCAAACATTTACATTTACAACGAAATGGGGTATCAACTATGTTAATCAAACACGCAACCATTCACGATGCGGTCCACGAAAAGGCGTATCTCGGTGATCTGCGCATTGCCTCTGGTAAACTCTCAGAGATTGGGACAGACCTAGCGCCTGCAGAAGGCGAGGAAGTCATCGATGCCTCCGGTCTTTTTGCCTATCCGGGATTCGTGGAAGCCCACAGCCACATCGGCCTCGACGACTATGGCGGGCCCACCGGCTCCACCCAGGATTACAACGAGATGAATGACATCTGCTGTCCGCAGCTGCGCGGCATCGACAGCTATTATCCGCAGGATGCGGCCATTCCGATGGCACTTGCCGGAGGCGTCACCACCGTTGGTACCGGCCCCGGCTCTGCAAATGTACTCGGCGGCACCTTCCTTGCGGTCAAGCTCTGGGGCAACAGTGTGGAGGCGGCTGTGGTCAAGGAAGCCGTCGCGATGAAGTGTGCATTTGGCGAGAACCCGAAGCGTTGTTACCGCGACAAATGTGATTCCGCCCGCATGACGACTGCTGCAAAGCTGCGCGAAGCGCTCTATAAAGCCCGCGATTACATGCTGCGCAAGGAAGCCGCAAACGGTGAGATCACAAAGCAGCCACCTTATGATATCAAGATGGAAGCCCTGATTCCGGTGTTAAAGGGCGAGCTCCCGCTCAAGGCACATGCACACCGCGCGGACGATATTATGACCGCGATCCGCATTGCCAAAGAATTCGATGTAAAGCTCACGATCGAGCACTGCACCGAGGGTCATCTCATCGTCGATGAGCTCCGTGAGGCAAATGTTCCCATCGCCGTCGGCCCGAGTCTCGGCAACGCCTCGAAGCTGGAACTGATCAACAAAACCTGGACCACACCAGGCATCCTTGCCGCTGCCGGCCTTCAGGTTTCGATCATCACTGACGCCCCGGTGATCCCGCAGCAGTATCTGCCTCTGTGCGCCGGGCTCGCGGTCAAAGCCGGGATGGATCCGTTTGCGGCGCTTCAGGCGATTACGATCAACCCTGCAAAGCATCTGGGAATTGAGGAACGTGTGGGCTCCCTCGAGGTCGGAAAAGATGCAGACATTGTCCTCTGGGACGCAGATCCGCTCACCAGTACCGCGAAAGTCTGCAAGGTCTTTGTTGACGGCGTAGAACGCTATCACGCCAAGTAAAGTAACGCAAAATAATAAGAGCAAGAGGAAGTGTCCCTTCCGCCTTGCTCTTTTCTTATGTCAAATCATGTTAATACAGTGAAATCTCCGAGATGCAGGTGTCCTCGTACTTCTCTCCCGGATACACACTTAAAATCTTAAATGTGATACTGGACGTCTCCACTTCAAATCCGAACTTCACGTCCTGTTCTCCGAAATAATCCTCCAGCGTCACATCTACACTGCTTCCGTCGGAGAAGCTGACCCGAAGTCTTGCCGGCCTGGAATTGTTATAGTAAGTCTTGTCACTCTTCTGATATCCTGCGTAGATCTTGAACCCGGATACCGTATAGACATCATCGAATTCCAGCCTAACCCACTCGCCTTCGCCCTGTCCGGCGCCATTCTCCACCCATGCGTGGTCCAAGCTCCCATCAATGATGTTCTTCGCTTCATGGTAGAATCCCAGATTCGCTTCAATCAGATAAGACGAGCAAGAGACGTCCGCGATATGATCCATTGAAATCTTTGCTGAGGTCACCTGTGTGGTGGTTTCCTGCGTTGTCGTCTCAGGCTGTGTTGTTGTCTCTTCGGTGGTTGTCTCAGGCACCGTCGTTGTCTCTTCGGTTGTCGTCTCAGCAGTCGTTGTCTCCTCCGTCGTGGTCTCAGTGGTGGTTGTCTCTTCGGTTGTGATCTCGATCTCTGTGGTGGTCTGAGTGATCGTCTCCTCCTGCTCTGTGACCTTCGTCACGGTCTCCTGCGCAGGCTTCTTGCCATCCCGGCCTCCCTTAAGTTTCGGAAGCAAAAGCGCTGCAGCCAAAGCCAAAAGAACAACCGCCAAAGCAATCCCGATGATGAGCAGCTTCTTCTTTTGTTCTTCCTGAGAAGAATCAGCGTTCACCGGTGGCTCCTGAAGAGGTGTCTCGTCCGGGATCTCCTCTACCGAGGCTACCTTCGGCACCAACGCTAAGACGTCTGCAGGGATCGGCTTTCCACAGTTCGTACAAAATCGCAGCGTCGGGTCAGCGATCACCATCCCACAGCCCGGACAGCGCGGGATTCTTTTCCCACATTTCACACAAAATGATACATTGTCATCAATCTGCTCACCGCAATGAATACAAATCATGATTCTCCTCTTTTTGATCCCCTAACATGTCCTCAGATCTTTGTCCTGACTTCGGTTAAAAACTTCTTTGCACGGTCACTGATCGAGCCGAAATCTTCCAGCGCGGTTCTGACGTCTTCCCTGCCAAGGAAAAACAGTGCAAGTGCGCCAGGCCCGACATGCGAACCCGTCACCGGTTCATAAGGCACGCGC
This sequence comes from Lachnospiraceae bacterium, assembly GCA_017480565.1. Taxonomy (GTDB): domain Bacteria; phylum Bacillota; class Clostridia; order Lachnospirales; family Lachnospiraceae; genus RGIG1588. The sequence goes on from JAFVAL010000069.1 coordinate 10,690, forward strand.
AAGATCTCCTTCGGAGGCTTCGAGCATCCCCGAATCAGCTCCTCCAATGTGTCAGCATCCTCCGCACAGTCCGCATCGACGATGCCGATGGTCTGCTCTTCCGGCTTCTCCACCAGCGTCTCATACCGCTCTGCAAGCATCTTGATGGACTTCTTCCGTCCACGTACCTTGGCAAATGCCACGATCGTCGCATCCTCACTGCCTTTTAAAAGCGGCTTGATACCAAGCACGGTACCGACAATCGCCGCAACGTTGGAAAGTCTGCCCCCGCGCTTTAAAAACATCAGGTCATCTACGGTAAACACGTTGCACATCCGCCAGCTATAATCGCGCAAATAATCCGCCGCCTCCAGCGTATCCATCCCTGCATCGCGAAGTCTGGCCGCCTCCAGCGCCACAAACCCTTCGCCAAGCGCAGCACCCTTCGTATCGATCGCCTGAATCTCCCTCTCCGGGAAATCTTCCTTCAGCGTAAATGCCGCCAGGTTCACCGAATTGAACGTACCACTGATTCCCGAAGCCATGCAAATGTAGATGATATCCTCGCCTCGCTCCAAAATCGGTGTAAACACATCCAGGAATGTCTGCGGTGCAATCTGCGATGTTGTCACCGGCTCACCTGCTCTCATTTTCCCAAAAAATGATGCGCCGTCAAATGCCGCAACATCCAGACATGTATGCTCCTCTCCCTCAAAATGATACGTCAGCGGAATCACATAAATCCCCGCTTGATCAACCAGCTCCTTCGGCAAATTGCCGGATGTATCTGTTACGACTGCAAAAGCCATGATGAACTCTCCTTACATTAAACTCCTATGAGTTTCTTGTTTTTAATAATACCATATGTGGTTTTTAAAAACAAGATCATGTCAAAAATGAGAGGGGCACAGTAACATAGCCCCTCTCGAACTCATTTCATAGGTGTTCCGCAGTATTTACAATTAATCACATCTGAACCTTGACGTGCACCACAGTATGGGCAGATAGCATTTCTAGGGGATGGGCCAGGTTTCGGCACTGGTTTTGGACCCGGTTCAGGCTCCTTTCCATCAGTACTCTTTCCACAGTTCGGACAGAATTTACTATTCTTATCTATGCTTGCTCCACAGAAACGACAATTCTTATGTGGTTCGGGAGCAGGCTTAGGATCCTCATCATCAACACCCTTTCCACAGTTCGGACAGAATTTACTATCTTGGTCAATACTCGCCCCGCAGAAACGGCAATTTCTGCTTGGTTTTGGTGGAGAAATTCGCTCAATTGGCTGACCACATGATGGACAAGTAGAAAAATCGTCTGGAATTATGGAATGGCAATAAATGCAAACTCTCTTCATCCTTTTTTTCGGATCTGCTCCATATTGGTTGTGACCCGGGTCACCATCCTGAAACGCCCAAACCAGTATAAGAATCTCTCCGACAACAGGAATGAGATAAAAGAATACATATGCTCCTGATTTTCCAATATCATGTAGTCTACGGCAACATACAGCTATTGTAGGAATAATGCTTCCTAAAAGGAAAACCGCAAAAAGAGAAATCAAAATTGGCGCCCACCCATCAGGATCGACATCCTCAGCTAGCAGAATAACCCCTATAACACCGAATAAAAGTACAACTAGAATCCTAAACAAAAAAAACAACCAGTATTCTCGACGCCTTGCACGTCCACTAAAATTTGCATAATTATTAAATACATTCTTTATGGCCTCAAAAAAGCTCATGTAAACCTCCTTCTGACCCAAATATGTTTTAGGCTAGTTGATTTAGCCTACATATTACTTCATAGTCTAACTCTTCAATTATTACTCTTGTATCTCGCTTATCACTGACCCCGTAGCGTCTATCGTTATTAAAAACTTTGTCCCAAGACTATTCGCCACTTTGAATGTACATCTTCCATCCTCAAAAAAGATGTCTCCATCCTCATACACATCAATGTCATAGCTTGATAGGTCAATCACCTTCTGGCCATTCGTGTTGTAAAAACACTTATCAGTACAAAAGAATTTCCCCTCTGCTAAAATACCTGTTGGCCTGACTCCCCTCACATTTGAAGCAATCGTCGTCATGGTGAGTGTTTTTGTGTCAAATATGTCCCATTGATACACTTGATCGGATAACCAACCGGAACTTGTTCCCGAAGTTTCTGTACACGTAATTAATTCCCCTTGATCTGTATACATTTGCCCATATGATACTACGTGTTCAGAGGCAAATGTCGGTTTACTGTAGCTATAAAAAACCGTCGTGTCAGCACAGTCTATCATTGTGCTCTCAAGCGTGTCACAGCTGAAAACAATGTAATAGTGATCATAGATACTTAATTTCTTATTTGCTTTGTAACAATCGATCAAAAATGCACCTGAGTCAATATAATAGAGATTATCAATGACTGCATTTTCTCCAGGATGCTTCAGCGATGTTCCTGATTCACCAGCTAAAGAGACAGAGACATGGAACAGACCATCTTCTGCAAGGAAAGGGAACGAACTTGAGGGGAAATACAACCAATCGTTGTTTTTAATTATCCCTATAGATATTTCAAAGCCAGCTGCTGTTTCACTTTGGTTGGCAACTAACTCATAGAAATTGCCTATGGAATCATAACCTGCACAGAGAATATAATCACAGGACAAACTAAGTGACTCCTCTTCTGTGTTCGTCATAATTGTTGAATTATTATTGATAGGAGCATTGTTGGTAATAGACTCTCCTTGATTCGCAACTACTGTATTCTCCGTATAAGAGTTGTTGATTGTCTTTGAATGTCTGTTGAGCGCAATGCCAAATATGATTGCCAACACCGCTACAATACAAACCACATAGATTCCCGCCCTAGAATGCGGTCTTGCTTGCGGCTCTTGCAAAATTGGTGTATCATCATCTTCCTCCACAGCCATACGACTGCTGGCATCATCCGTCTCTACGTTATTATTGCCAAAGAGGTTTTCAGAAAAGTCAATATCCCCAAGCTCAGAAAAATAATCTTTCTTTGGACCAGTTGTTTCAGAATCATTATTGTTCTTGCTTACACTTCCTTCGCCATGTGAGAACAGATCCCCCATGCTCGAAAACGGGTCTTCATACATTGTGTTGCCCTCCCTCACAAGTTACTTTTCTATAGCTCATCCATATCATACCATCCAAGACGAGCAGGTGCGTCCCCAATGAAACCGTCTTCTCTGCGTCTAGCATAATCCAACGTTATGACAGTTCCGTTCGGTACCGTTTTTTCTCCTTGTAAACTAATTTGAATTGCATCATACTGAATTCCAATAAACTCACAACCTAAGGAATCTAGAGGGATTAAAGAATCTTTTTCAATTGGGAGCTCATCTGGCGCGTTTAACCAGACCTGTTTTGAATAGATGAATGAATCTATGACCTTACCGTCAACCTTATGTTGAACCTTATAGCTAACGGTCTTCTTTTGAGACTCGTCTGGAACGTAATATAGATTGATGATTGTTCCGTCTGCAACAAAAGCAGATTCTTTTATCATTGGTTCTATTCTATCAAACCGATATCCTGAATATACTCTTTGCATCAAAGATTCTTTTTCGATAAGGATCCTATTATTTTCACTCTTGATGCTTTTCTGTTCGTAAACAGCGCTCTCTTTTATCACCCCATTGATAATATGATTCACTGTATATGACAGGGCAACTGCCTCTGACATCTCATCAAAAACTTCCTGTGCGGTAGGTCTATCCTCAGGATTAACGGCGAGCATACGAGATATGATTTTTCGCATATCTTCCGGAATGCTCCCAAGAACTCCTGGAGCCTCACCATCTGCAGCTGACATCCCGGCACAACTGTATCGCTCCCTATCATATATTGGAGGCATACCAGAAAAGTACTGATGAAACAAGATACCCAACGCAAAAATATCCAGCTTACATGTCAGTTTTGCTTCTCCTCCGTACATTACAACAATTGCTTCTGGAGAATAATATATCTGGTCGCCTTTTACTTCCTCGGAACACTGCGGCGGATTATCCTCAAAGAAGCCTGCATCAAAGTCAATTAATTTTGCTGTTAATTCATGTATCGACGTTTCCGTAAACAAAATGTTTGCATGCTTGATATCCGAATGAACAAAGTGGGCAGAATGAAGTTTCGCGATACTATGTACGATTACCTTACATATTCTTCTTTTTACTTCATCAGGGAGTTTTGCTACTTCCTTGATTTCCATCTCACGTACATCAATACGAGGCATCGCCATGTAGTATTTTGTTCCTACTCGAAAAAAATCCGATATGCGAACCGCATTTCCATCAGAACAGTAGTTTATCGCATGATATGTCCTTATTTTCATTTTTTCGAACTTTTCACACTCAAACCGTTTCTTCTCTATAAGCCTTGCAGATGCTTTTGAATCGGGTCCCGGATACCTTGGCTCCGGAAACTCTTTTATAAAGTACTCTCTTCCCTTCAGTTTTGCATAGCACCAAAGACAAGTCCCGGCATTTTCATTACCCATTTCTGTGATCTGTTCATATCGTCCAATCATTCTCATGATTAATTATCCCCTATATATTTCATATAGTTCTTACGATACATTCTCCACAATTCACGACGAATCTCCCGGTTTTCCCAGGGGGTCGCCCAGATTGTTTCAAGATAATCCCTCTTCAGCTCATCGTATCTTTTTGTAAAAGAGTCTTGTATCTGTCGGAAGCTATCGAAGCCAAAAGAGGCCAGACACATCGTATGATCATCCTGAGCATATGAGCCGACCAAGTTCTGAAGGTGATTTTCCCACTGGGTGACATTTGCAGATTCAAGAAGAGTATGCAAGATCATTCCTTCAAATTCCATCGGTGTGGAGACATAGCCAAAACACCCGTCAGTAGCTGTCAATATGATAAAAGGAAGCTGAACCTTATATGTGTGAAAATGCAGATTAACTGGATAGTCACCGCATATTACATTTGTCATAATTCCATCATCATACTGCCCCTCCATCGGATCTGGTTGTGTTGAATCATCAGTGGACAATTGAGAAAGGCCATTTGCATCCAGAACATAAGCTCTGGAATCTCCTGCCCATATTGGACTGACTAATAGCCTGCTATCATCATCCACGCATTGAACAAGGATAGATGCCATAGTTGAAGGCAATAAACGTAGCCCTTTCATCTTAAAGCCATTATTATTTTCTGGTGGAACATTTCTTGCAATACGATTATCAAGGCTATCTCTCAGAATTCGTTTGGCTAATATCTCTGCTGTAATTGTTTCTGTAAAAGATCTTTGTATTGTCTCGTAAAGTACACCAGCACACAATCTGGAAGCCATAAACGCTTCAGTATGATTTTGATAAGCCTCATGCGTCCTACAACCTGATCCTCCACAACCATCAAAAACAGCGATGATCCCTGATTGCTTTGCAAAACCATAGCACCAGTTGTCTTCTCCTTGGCCTAAGCGAATCTCTCCATTAAAATGTATGGGGACAAAATCTAATGGTAATACTGTGTTCATTCTCTGTTTTGGGAATACAGTGATTAAGTTCACCTCGTATTATGTTTATGAAAGTGATTTAACGAGCATATTAAGAATTTTATCATATCCGCAATCCGCCATTCCTGCATTTGCCATTGTTTCCATATGATAAGCCTGCTCGAAATTGTCAATAATATAATTCCAATAATTTGTTAACGGGGAAAAAATGACAAGTCGTCTAGCATAGTGATCCATCTCCTCCCACCAGTCTTCAAGCTCCGCCAGATTTGCTGGCATGCCCTTTGGATAATAGGGGGATCCTTTGCCAAAGCCAAGTACATGCGTTCCCGCATCCGTCCACACAACAATGACTTGCCTCTTTTTTATCCCTTGTGTTGTCCACTTTGACTTCATTGCATAAGCTAAAGCTTCTAACCCATCTTCAGGAATGTCCCCGCCTCCTTCGGCATGTATACCATTAATACATTCTTCGAACTCTGCAGCCTGTTGCGGCAACAGGAAAAAGTCGGTTCCTTTCATTGCATATGGTCCATCCGCAATATAGTCTCGGAAAGAAATTACTCTCACACGAAGCTGTGCCAAGGGCTTCTTTTCTTCTTCCATCTTCTTTTTGAAATCAGTATAGAAGTTAAGCGCATTTTCTTTCACAACATTAATTATTTTCTTCTGCTCCCCTGTCGTGCTTTCCATGCTACCGGTTGAATCAATGCAGAAGACCATGTCTACTGTATAAGTAGCATTATTTCCCATGTTATTTGGGTTAAATCCACCATAAGATCCTTGATAATTGCTATCCATTATTTAATCCTCCCTCATTTTGTGGAATGTCAGTCTCTCTCTCATATTCAATGGTCTCTGTCTGAGTCTCCTCATTTATTGCTTCTTCCTCCTGAACGATATCCTTTTTTATCTCCGAGATCACCTCTTCCATCCTGCTTATATTATCGTTATTCTTATCAATACAAATACCCAGTATTACTATCATCGCTGCTAAAACTAGCATGTAAATCCATATAAACGTTACTCGTCTGTTTATTTTTTTTCGGTCCCGCAAATATATGCTCTTTAATTCCTCAATCGCAAGATCGTTATTCAAGTCAGCATGGCTCATCTCCTCAGAAGAATCGCTTGTATTATTACTGCAATTTAGATTATAAAGTCCCCCACAATCAGCTATGGGCGGTGTTTCGCGTCCGCAAGACGGGCACGTTTTATCTGTCAATTGGATTGTATTACCACACCATTTACAAAACATGTCTGCCTCCAATCATCGATTAATCACACTTCCGCAAATGCAGCAAGTCTTCGCATTTACATTGTTTTCCCCGTCACAATACTTACAATTAATTATATTATAAGAGGGCGAATACACATAAATTGAAACGTATGTTGGCACTTCTTCTACAATCTCTGTTTTTTCAACTGGCTTTGGGGAAGGCTTTGGCACTTTCGTTATTGGAACAGCAGGAGCATCTTCTTCCTTTGTTTTTTTAATGTTGTTATAAACGATGACCAGTATCATCCCTATGACCAGTGCGACCCAAAACCATCCAAATGAATTCATCTGTATCTGCCTATTATTCTTCTTGTATTTGTGCTTCTGTTGTATCTGTTTGATTTCCGGTAATTATTTATCTTTGAAAATAAATAATTCTCTCAGAATTTCCGTCTTGATTCATGAACGCGCAAGAAAGATAAAAATCATCATAAATAAGTAAAAGTGTATATCCGTCACTCTCTGCAGCATTCATACTTGTATTATAAAAGTATGTAGTACCGCCTGCCAATTGTTGCGAATTCGAATATTCCCATGTGAAATTCAATTGTTTGTCTTCTAATTTCAATACACCCGTATAGTCATTATTGATGACTATCTTCACATTGCTCTGCCGCCTATCATTTCCAACATACTCAAAATCAGCGTTCCAATCTCCGACAATCTCCTCAATAATACTCTCGGAAAGATCCGAAGTACCCGCTTTCGGAAGAGGTATCACAACGGAAGCAGATGATAACACATCACAAAGAAACTGCTCAGTGGTATCACTATCTGCAACCCATCCGGCAAAATTCTTTTCACTGTCGTTATAATATACATGATCCCAGTCTACTTCTCCTGAGTTTTCGCCATCATAAAATGCAATGCAAAGGCCATCATAATCACTTGGAAGATAGATATAATACGACACTCTAGCCTCCACCCATTCACCTGTCACAACACCGTCAACACTAATAGAACTTTCACCCATTGATGTGCTGGTTATTGCCTTGCAGACCACAGTTTCTCCGTTGTATTCAATAGTTAATGTGCCCTCATCCACATCAGCGTCTTCACTTATTAGTCGCCCTCCATATTTGTCAGCAAAAGATTCGGATGCTCCAAAATGCTTAATTGTCTCTGCATACGACTTGTCAAAGCCCATAGTAATATCAAATATTCGTATCTCGTAGTCGTCTTTTATCTCATACATCTCTTCTGTAATTCCAGTTAATTGGAGACGTTCTTCAACATGCTCCGGAAGGAGTTCGGTCAAGTGTACTTTGCAGATAATATCCGACCCATCATCAGCATGCCCTGATACATAACTAAAATCATAACAACTTCTATAAAGCGAAATTTGCTCTGCATTATCGTATAGGCTGGATTTAACCGTATAGAAATCGTCTATGCTAAAGACATCATAATACGAAGAAAGAATATCTCCTTCCTCTCCGCATCTACGACAAATTGCAGGACTTTCGTAGGTTGCATTTGTCCAATCGTGTCCTAATGCTTCCCCTTCCTTGATACCACATATTCTACAAGTTCTTGGCTCCGTGCATGTGGCGTCCAACCAGCTATGCACGCATTCTGTTGTGAGCCCTTCCACATCAGCAAGTGCAACACCCTCCTGTGTGTCAGTACTCCCCTCCAATGAAAGTTTGTCGTTTTCCCCACTACTATTTCCTCCGTTACAGGCAAGAAGAGAGAAAAGGATTAGACAGATAATAATCGAATAAAAAAATCTTCTCACTGATAACCCCCACGAATCTATTTATCCCTCACCGATAATTCCGGCTAACGACATATCTCATCATATTAAATTATACTCATATGCTTAGCATTGTCAATATATTGAGCATATTGTCTATATATTCGATATATTTAACAAATATTAAAAACATGATTTGATGATTTTCACAGTTTTTTTATATTCGCGTAAAGCCATTTTTCTGACAGAGTTAATCTTGCTTTGTTATTGACTTATAGGTTGCTAAAAATACGATCCCATTAATATAGTCAATATATTAAGCACGTTCAACGGTTTAATCATGATAGGATAAGATATCTCAATCGAAAGAAGTACTATATTATGATCTGCTATGATCCATTCTGGAACACCCTGAATAAAAAGGGCATGTCCACATATGATTTGATATATAAACAGGGGTTTTCCTCGAATACTGTTCATCGTCTCAAACACAACCTTGCAATTACGACCAAAACGCTGAATGATTTATGCTTTGTGCTGTGTTGCAGTGTGGAAGACATCATCGTTTACAGAATAGATGAAGAAGACAATAAAAGAAAATGATTAGCGCGCAAGAAGATGATTGCTCTTGCGCGCTTTGTTACTTTTATTTAGATATTCACGGCCTCCCTTCGGCCAGAAAATCATCCGATATCATTCTTAAGCCTTCATAAAATTGTTCTTGTTGATAAAGATCCTCTGCCCTTTTCTTCATCATCTTCTCTGCAAATCGATTCGCCTTTTCTTCCTTCTCTCCGGTCTCTCCTTCGATTGACATCCCATAATCTCCGTGCATGATATGGCCGATCTCATGAAACAGAGTAAACCAGAAAGCGTTCGTCTTCAAGCATCGTTCATTCATCATGAGTAAAACATGATCGCCAAGCTTTTTTGTCGCTCCGCTGATTTTTGCACCTTCCATCTCTGGAATCACCTGATAAATGATCCCGCAGGCACGAAGAATCTCTTTAATCTTCCCTGTGCATGCTTCCGGTTCTCCTTGTAACGAGAGGATATCCGGCAAAGCTTCTGACAAATGCTTTCTCAAGTACTTAGGCGCCTCCGCCTTAAGAGATCGGTTGATTGCAATCTGAACCATCACATTGGCTCGCACAAGATCTTCCTTGGTAAGCTCAGCCTCTGTGCTTCGAAAACTGACGGCTATATCACGTTTCTCTAAGATTGTGAGGGAAGAAAGGCCGAGAAAACGCCTCATTTCCTCGATTTTCCGCTCCTTTGTCCCCTCCTCCAAATACGAAAGCGTGGGAGGCATCTCATACTGTGTTTTAAAAAAATCATAGTCGAGCAACTTCGAGACCTTCTCCTCTTCCTTCATCATTTGCTCGGACTTCATCTCTCCCAACATACAGTCATAAGAACGCTGTAGATTCAGCCACAGCTCAATGCTGGTCCCCAGATATCTGGCAATCTTCACAGCCATATCAATCGATAGGCTCTGCTCCCCACGGATGAGCAAACTCAGATTCTTCGGGGTAGTGTCCAGCCTTTTCGCAAAGTCTTCCTGGGTTAAACCAAGTTCTTCTTGGATCTCTTGAATATAGTAACCCGGATGAAAAGCTAATCTGTCGTTATGTTCAACGATGGTTCTCATAATGATCACTCACCTCCACAATTTCGATTACTCTCATTGCATTGATTTTCAAGTTCTTCGGAAGCGTAGATTAATCTCATGCACGCCTCCATCGATTATAGATTACCTTTTGGGTAATCTGATATTTATCATCATAACATTCCAACAGAACATTGTCAATTCTACGCGCAATATACACTCTTCACCCTCCGAATCCGGTTCTCCTCATCTACTTCATACAGTTCATCTGACAGCCGTTCATTCGGCGCAAGCATGCTTCTGTTGATTTCCCGGATCATGTTCCGCAACTCGTCCGGACTGCATTCCAATGTTTTCGGACAAAGAATTAACTCGTGAACCGACGAAGGCAGGACATAAAAACTTCCACCAATGCGTAGCTTTGCCAGTTCAATCGCACCGGGATAAAGAATCGCAGAAGCCCCATGGATGCCTCGCTTGTTGGTAACCACCCATAATCCCGGCTCCTCGATGGTTGCGGCCATTTCTTTCCTGTCCCCCTCCAAGTATCTATTTCTTTCCAACATTTGCTGCACAGGTTCCATTCGAAGCGGGAGAATCTTCTGGCTGTTACGGATAGCTTCCTCTCTTAGCTCATCCGCTGAAATCCCGTAATGATTCAGCAGAGACCAGTTGATGACTGCCGAAGCACACTCTCCTTCTGTTTCTGCCAGAAAAACATGATACGACACTGCCAGGTCCTCGATCTTCTCCCATGGGCAATCTCTTAGGCAATCTTTTACCTGCTCTGCATTGCGCAATCTGATGAAAAAATGTTTTCGTGCCCACTCATAATCTTTGATGTTCTTTAGTATCTGTAAATTTACCGCCCCTTCGTTATTCATTATTTGCCGTTACTCCTTTCTGATATATTATTATTTTCAGTATATAACTATATACCATGAAAAAGGAATGTTTGTCAAGCGTTTGGAAAAAATCAACAAAAAAAGTGCGACCCACCTAAAGTGTTTCGCACTCTCATGTAACGTATTCATTTCTGTTGCTGCGTTATCCTTTATGTCCTTCAAACCACGCGGTAATCTCTTTTAATCTCTTCACCCGATGGCTTGGCTTTCCGCTTCGAGACAATTCATGGTTCTCGCCTTTAAACAAGACCATCTTTGCTTCCACACCATGCGCGATGAGCGACGTATACATCTGATATCCCTGATCAATCGGGCAGCGATAGTCCTCAAAGGAATGGATGAAAAGTGTCGGTGTTTTCGCCTTGTCCGCGTATTTCATCGGGCTGTGGGACCACAATTTCTCCGGATTCTCCCACGGAGAAGACAGATTTTGATCCTCCGTAAAGCGCACGCCGATATCAGAAACGCCAAACATGGAAAACCAGTTTGAGATCGACCGCTGGCTCGCGCAGGCCTTGAACCGATCGGTGTGCCCGATGATCCAGTTCGTCATGAACCCACCGTAGGACCCGCCGGTCTCAAAGAAATTATCTGCATCCATTTGCGGATATTTCGCAAGCGCTGTGTCACAGAAAGCCATAATGTCTTCGTAATCGACACTCCCATACTTACCGCGTATGTCCATAAACGCCCCGCGTCCGTCCGACCCCGTCGGATTGCAGAAAATTACAAAATATCCCTTGCTTGCCCAGTACTGCATCTCGTGGTAGAACACCGGCCCATAGACCGTCTTTGGCCCGCCGTGGATGTCCAGAATCACCGGATATTTCTTTACCGGATCGTAGTCCTTCGGGTACAAGACAAAACCATGAATCTCATAAGGCGTTCCGTTTTCATCCTCGCGCACCAGGTCGCATCTCTCAGGCTGGGCAACATATTTGCCGCGCAGGGCTGCCACATTATGGCTGGTCAGCCGCTTGCCGCGCCCGTCATAGAGCTCTTGCCCGCGCATATCGTAGAAAGCGATCATCAAGATCTGATCCCCGCAGACATCAAAGCAGTCCACCGAACCGTCCTTGTGGGTCAGTTGTGTGATCTCGCCATCCGAAATCTTAAAAAGATACGCGCCGTCAAAACGTGTGCTGATAAAGTAACAGGTGTCACCGACCATTTTAAAGGAACGTCCACCACCGTACCGCGCATCCGAACCGACCGACGTACCGATTGCCTCGCAGTGATGTGCATAGAAAGCGACTTCATTTGTCACATAATCCACCTGATAGAAATCGACGTCCGTGTTGATTCCAAAGCGATTGTCCGCCGCAAGAAGCATCAAAAAATGTTCGCCGCAAGCCATTCCGTGCATCACAAAATCTGCTCCGTCCTTTGCGATCTCGCGCACGGTTTCGTCCGCAAATGTCAAGCATTTAAGCGTCTTGTCCGTCCAAATGTTTACGAGCGGTTTCGCCTGCATGCTCAGATAATACGCCCGCGTCTTATCTTCATTTACGCATACGTCAAAGACCTGTTCGCCAAGCTCCGTCAGCCTGCGAAGCCTCTTTTTCTTCGCATCATAAAAGAACAAAGACCGATAGCTGCCCTTCGTAAATGTCCCGCCGTTATGCCACCAGGGCACCTGCGTCACTTCCTCGTAGTCTGCGTTTTCCTTCACGTGCTTTTCATACGTCGCAAGATACTTGGGATCGCCCAAGTAGAGCTCTTCAAACCCCGGGATCGTCTGCCCGACCACGAGCAGATTCCCTCCCGCAAGAGGCAAGATCTCACTCACCGGAATGGGAAATGTATACGCAAGTTTCGCCTCGCCGCCGCCCAGCGAAATCGTGTAAAAACGGCTGATCAGAGGATTTTTCTCCTCCTCGCGCTTTCCGCGAAAGAGGATCGTCTCCTCGTCAAGGTACTGAAAACTTTTCTCCTCGCCAAATGTGGTCAGCTGGAACTCTTCTCCGCCGCGGCGCACGTAAAGATGCGACACATACGCATCCTTCTTCTTATCGATCTGTGTCACCACGTAGCACGCGCTTCCGCCCTCCGGTGAAAACGTCACGTTCGAGAGAAACTTCATTTTACAAAAATCATCGATCTCAATCGATCTCATTGCCCCTTATTCCTTTTCTTCCGCGTCTTTTAAGATCGCCTCTTTGGCAAGCTTGTCCGCCATCTCATTGTAAGTCACACCCGTGTGCGCCTCCACCTTTTCAAATGAGATGCGCACGGTTTTCATGCTTTCTTTCATATATTCGTGGTACTTCGCGGTCAGCGGATTCTTACGCTTCCACGCACCTGTCGCCCACATCTCAATTCCAGAATAGTCGTAGCAAATGCGGATCGCCGCGTAGCCGTGTTTCTTCGCCCACGACACCGCATGCATCGCTGCCAGCATCTCGCCCGCGACGTTGTGGATCGCAAGCGTTTCTGGATTGTTGCCGCTGCCGGAGAGTGTCATCTCCTCCCCTTCCGGCGTCAAAAGCACCACACCGTAGCCATAGCGTTCCAGTTTCGTGTTATAACTGCCGTCCACATAGGCAGTTAAAATGTGTTTGCTCATGCCTTCACTCCCATCACCTGGTCAAAGCCGTCAGATCACGCGTCTGCCGCCGTCCGGGCGCACCTTCAGCACGTGGCACGCGTCCTCGCCGAAGACATGATCCATTGCCTTTTTATAGTCACCTGTCACTTCATCCGGGACAAATGCCTGGATCGTGCCCGCAAAGCCGCCGCCATGCACACGGTGAGCCCCACGTCCGGCAAGCACAAGATCGCTCACCGCAAGGCCAATCGCCACGCTCTGCTCCTGCGGCATACGGCCGACGGAAACATTTTGCAGATACTTATAAGAGGAATCACCGGAGGCAAGAAGCACCTGAAGGAACCGCGCAAAATCACCGGCTGCAAGCGCCGCCACCTCTTCGTCCACACGCTTTTCTTCCTCAAAGAAATGAATCGCACGAAGCACCGGACGATCCCCAAGCTTTGCCCGAAGTTCCGGCAAATGTTCATAGAGCGCTTCTTCGGACACCTCGCGAAGCACCGTTCCGCCGAGCTCCCTGGCCACGGCCTTCATCTCGTTCGGAATCGCCGCGTACTCATCGGTCAGTCCCGCGTGAGACCCCTTCGTATCCACGATGCAAAGGCTTAAGCCCGCCTCCGCAAAATCTGTCGAGATCTTGCGCACGCTCGGCTTCTTCACATCCTCAAAATCAATCGTAATCAAGCCGCCGACCGAGCACGCCATCTGATCCATCAACCCGCAAGGCTTGCCAAAATACACATTTTCCGAGATCTGCGCGATCTGCGCGATAAGCACCGGACTGATCTTTCCGTCATGATACATGCCGGAAATGATATGACCGATCAACACTTCAAACGCCGCGGAGGACGAAAGTCCGGAACCGCTTAAAACATTGCTCGTCATGCAGCCTTCCATGCCGCCGCTCGGATAGCCAAGCTTGTTCAGTCCCGCCATCACGCCGCGAATCAGGCCACGGGACGTCCCCTTTTCTTCCGGCTTGGGATCCAGCTCATCCACACTAAGCTCCATCTTCGGATAATCGCCGGACTGGAGCACAATCTTGCCATCGTCTCTCGGGCGTACCGCCGCGATCATATCCAGGTTAATCGACGCTGCTAACACCTTGCCGTGCTGGTGATCCGTATGGTTGCCGCCGACCTCACTTCTGCCAGGCGCAGAATAAAGCTGCACCTCCCCGTCGCCGAACATCCCCGCAAACTTCTCAAGAAGCGCTGCGTAGCGCTCCCTCTGCATGGGAATCATATGCTCATCCAGATACAGCTCGCGCAGCAAATCATCCCTCTCACCACGTAAAAATTCTTCTTTTAAAACGGTTGCTTTCATACCGCACCTCCACGAATTCATTTGTATCTATTGTACCTGTAAGAAATCTTTTGGTCAAGTCTGGTATCTTTTCTTGTGAAATGTTATGATATGCTCAGATTTTGTTGTAAGGAGCTTTATGAAATGAGTTTACAAACCATTTATTGTCCCATCGGTGTCCCGACCTTCCATCTGGAGAGTGCGCAGGATCAGTTTGAAAAATCCATTGCCCTGCTAAAGCGCTTATCCCCGGATGTGGTCTGTCCCGAAAAGATGTTACTTTCGATCCCGGATCTGGAAGCTTTTTTGGCGGATAAGAACCCGGATTTGATCGTATTACAGAATATTACCTTCGCCAATGCTGCCTATGCAAGCGCGATCGTTCACCGGTTTGACTGCCCGGTCATCCTCTGGACTCTGCGTGAGCCCGTCATCGACGGTGGCCGCCTGCGCCTCAATTCCTTAACCGGTGCGTACTCCGCGGCCAACACCATGCGCCAGATGGGCAGACGCTTTGCCTACGTCTTTGGTGCGCCGGAAGATGCCATCGTGGAGAAGAAGATCGGCGCGGCAATTCGTGCGGCAAAAGTAAAGAAGGACCTGCAGTCTCTGAAGCTGACGCAGATTGGCCACACCCCGCAAGGCTTCGGCTTCGGCCGTGCCTCCGATCTCGATCTGCTGCGCGCTTTTGGCGTGACGTTAGAATCCATC
Source organism: Lachnospiraceae bacterium (assembly GCA_017480565.1). Taxonomy (GTDB): domain Bacteria; phylum Bacillota; class Clostridia; order Lachnospirales; family Lachnospiraceae; genus RGIG1588. Next base: position 26,217 of record JAFVAL010000069.1, read on the forward strand.
GAGGCGCGCGAACTGATTGGTAAGGCGAAATCATTTACAGACGAAGAATGCGCTCCTTACCTTGATGAGGCAAGAGCGCACATGGGTTCCCTCGCGAACACCCCCGAGAAGAACGTTCTCGATTTCGCAAGGCTCTATAAAGCTTATAAAGATTATGTCACGGAGAATCACATCGGGGCCATCTCGTCCCGCTGTTGGCCGGACTTCTTCACCGATTTCGGTACCCCGGTCTGCGCTGTGCTCTCGGTTTTAAATGATCTTGGCGTCTATGCAAGCTGCGAGACCGACACCTACGGCGCCCTTTCGATGTATATCGGAGGGTCGTTAACCGGCAACCCGTGCTTCTTTGGAGACCCCGTTTCGCTAAATGAAGTCGAGAACACCGTCACCTTCTGGCATTGCGGCATGGCCTCTTGTGCCCTCGCCCGCAAAGACACCGGCGCAACTGTGGGCGTCCACCCGAACCGCAAGATCGGCCCCGCAATGGACTTTGGCTGTGAGGCCAATGAATCCGCAACCATTTTCCGCGTTGGCCGCGAGGCAGATGGCAGCTTCCGCTTCCTCATCTCCTCCGGCAAAGTGCTCGATAAACCCAAACAATTCATTGGAACGTCTCTGGTCGTACAGCTGGAAGACTCCGCCGAAGATTTCGTGTACCACAGCGTACAAGACGGCTGGGAGCCGCACTATGTGGTCACCTACGGAGACTGCGCAGAAGAACTTGCAATGCTAGGCGAGATGCTGGGGATCGAAGTGAAGAGATATTGATTATGCCAATCGAGTAGGAGGAAGTTTCTCTGATCGAGAAACTTCCGACCTCTCACACCACCGTACGTACCGTTCGGTATACGGCGGTTCAATCAACTTAACAAGAAACACACCTCGCGGTGTAGTAGTCTAACATGGAGATTAGCC
>JAFVAL010000009.1 GCA_017480565.1 Lachnospiraceae bacterium
ATGTTTGTGTAGCGACCTCACGGAGGAGCAGGCTTCGATCTGCAGTGTCTTTGAGACAGTCGGCACTTGGCGGGCGCGCATCGGCTACGACTCGCGGGGATAGACTGAATCGAAAAAGCTTGGGGTTATAACGACACAATTCTCAGAGCCGCTCATGCTTGCATGATAGCGGGTCTGAGTTGTGGCGTTCGTTGCGTAAGCAACGCCCCAAGCTTTATGTATTACTTATATTCGCGGGAGTGACGATGGAAGGCCGCTTACGTGTCCGCTACTGGCGAAACGAAACCGCGAGGTGTCCCTGCCAAGATCGAAACTGCGACGTGTTCATCCTATCTCATCCGTATCAATGAATCTCCTCAGCCATACCCCTTTATACACCAAGACCGCTCCGATCACACATTTGAGCAGCTCCGATGCGCGTACAATCGTGTAGATGCCGGTGATGGGCATGTCGGTGTAGTGCGTGAGCAGGTAAGCGATGCTGACGCTGACCACCCAGGCGAAGACGCAGTCAAAGCAGAAGGTGATGACCGTCCTGCCGCCGGCGCGCAGCGTAAAATAGGTTGCGTGCAGGAAGGCGAAGAGCGGAACAAAAGCACCTGTGATGCGGATGATTTCGCTTGCGAGGGCGCGGATCTCTGTGGTCGTATTGTAAATGAGCGGGAAGAAGGGGGAGATGATCATCATCGCGATTGTCACCAGTGTTCCTAAGAACACCGCGAAGGCAATGAGCTTGTTATCATAATCCCTTGCTTTTTCCATGTCGCCCGCGCCTAGGCGCTGGCCGACGATGATCGCGACCGCATCGCCCATGGCGAAGAAGACGACGTTGAGTACATTTGCAATGACGTTGGCGATGTTCATCGCGGCGACAACGTTCAGGCCACGGATCGAATAACACTGCATCAGGACTGCCATCGAAGTGGACCAAAGGGCTTCATTTGCCAGAAGAGGCGCACCTTTGACCGCAATCTGCTTCATCAGAATTCCGGGGACGTGAAGCGTCCGGTAGAGGCCTCGCGCAAATGCATTCTGCGTGGTATGCGTGTGCGTCCAGATCAGGATGATCGCGACTTCAACGTAGCGGGAGAGGACGGTTGCGATCGCGGCGCCGACGACGCCAAGCTCCGGGAAACCGAACTTTCCGTAAATGAGCAGGTAGTTAAATACCAAGTTAACCAGGACGGCGGCGACGCCGGCTTTCATCGGAAGCATCGTCTGGCCGCATTCGCGCAGGGTGCCTGCGTAGACACGGGCGAGCGCAAAGGGCGGCAGACCGATTAGAATCACTTTTAGATAGGCCTGCGCGGCCAAGAGCGTCGCATCAAGCTCGGTACTGTCTCCATTTAGATAGCTCTCAATGAGGGGTGTGCCAAAGCTTGTCAGGATGAGGATCGCGCCGATGCAGATGATCGCGGCGAGCCAAAGCTTGAAACGAAAGGCATTTCTGACACCTTCGGTATCCTTGCTTCCGTAAAACTGGGAGGTAAAGATGCCGGGGCCGGAGAGCGCGCCGAAGAGGCAGAGGTTGAAGACGAAGATCAGCTGGTTGACGATCGAGACGCCGGACATCTGTGCGGTGCCGACGCGGCCAATCATGATGTTGTCCAGCATGTTGACGAAGTTTGTGATTCCATTTTCTATCATGATCGGGACTGCGACTGCGAGAACCATCGCGTAAAAGGCGCGGTCACCGATGAATATTTGTCTGAGTGTTTTCTTCTTTTTCATAGATTTGACTTCCTTGTTTCATTTCGTACAAGGGTCTATGATACCAAAAACGGATGGAAGGTGCAAGGAGATTCGCTTGCTTTTCGAAGCTTTTCAGGCTACACTGAAGAGGTAGTTTGCGTCGGATTGGGAGATAAGGAGAGAAGCGTGAAGTTTGTGCATTTGTCAGATCTTCATCTGGGAAAACGTGTGAACGAGTACTCGATGATGGAAGATCAGGGATATATTTTGCAGCAGATTTTAGAAATCCTTCGCGAGGAGCGGCCGGATGCGGTGGTGATCGCGGGGGATGTGTATGATAAATCGGTGCCTTCGGCGGAGGCGGTGACGCTCTTTGACTCGTTTTTGTCGGAGCTTGCGGCGCAGGAGAAGCCAGTGCTTTTGATCAGCGGCAATCACGATTCTGCGGAGCGGCTTTCGTTTGGTGCGGGGCTTTTTGAGAAGAGCCAGGTGTACATCGGTGCGGTTTATGACGGCGCGGTGCCGCGGGTGATGATCCCGGATGTGTTTGGGGAGGTACATTTCTATCTGCTGCCTTTTGTGAAGCCTTCGCAGGTGCGCAGTGCATTTCCGGAGGAAGAGATTGCCTCTTACACGGACGCGATGCGCGTGGCGGTGTCGCACATGGATCTTGATCTTTCTGTGAGAAATGTGCTCGTCACGCATCAGTTTGTCGCGGGGGCGACGCGCTCGGAGTCCGAGATTCTGCCCGTGGGCGGCTCGGATGCCGTGGACGGGGCGGTGTTTGACGCATTTGATTACGTGGCGCTGGGACATTTGCATGGACCGCAGCAGGTGGGAAGGCCGGAGGTTCGCTACTGTGGTACACCGCTTAAGTATTCATTTTCCGAAAAGGATCAGAAGAAGTCTGTGACGATCGTGGAAATGGGTGAGAAAGGGTCTGTTGCGATTCGGACCAGAGAGCTTGTACCTTTGCATGATCTGCGGGAGATTCGTGGGTCGTATGAGGAGTTGGTTGACAGAAGAACTTATGAGGGTACGAGGACTGACGATTACCTGCATGTGGTTTTAACAGATGAAGAGGACGTCTACGATGCATTTGCAAAGCTTTCTACGATTTATCCGAACATTATGAAGTTAGAGTATGACAATACCAGGACACGTGCTGGCGGGTCGGTCGAGGCTGCGGCTGCAGCGGAGAAGCTCTCGCCGATAGAGTTGCTTGGGCGGCTGTATCTGCAGCAGAACGGGCAGGAACTCGGTAATGCGCAGAAAGACTGGGCGGCGGCGATGTTTGAGGAACTGGAGGGGCGTGAAGGATGAGACCGCTTAGGCTTACGATGTCGGCCTTCGGGCCGTATGCGGGGGAAATGTCCCTCGATTTATCCGTGCTTGGCACGCAGGGAATCTACCTGATCACGGGCGATACCGGCGCGGGCAAGACCACGATCTTCGATGCGATTACATTTGCGCTCTATGGCGAGCCGTCGGGGGCGGTGCGTGAGCCGAGGATGCTGCGCTCGAAGTATGCAAATGACGCGACACCGACGTTTGTCGAGCTGACGTTTGCAAGCGGCGGGCAGACCTACACAGTGCGGCGCAATCCGGAGTATCTGCGGAGCAAGCTGCGGGGCGAGGGCGTCGCGAAAGAAGCTGCCGGGGCGGAGTTACATTTGCCAGGCGGGCAGGTGGTGACGAAACGCACGGATGTGGACGCAAAGATCCGGGAGATTCTGGGGATCGACCGCAATCAATTTCTGCAGATTGCGATGATTGCGCAGGGGGATTTTCAGAAGCTTCTGACGGCGGGGTCGGATGAGCGCAGAAAGATTTTCCAGAAAATTTTTAAGACGCAGCTTTACGAGGAATTTCAGCGGAAGGCTGGCATTGCCGCGGGTGAAGTGGAAAATGAATTGAAGAGTTGCAAGACAGCTGTAGAACAGTTGTTTGACGGGGTGATCGTGGAAGATGACTCTGAAGAAACGAATAGATTTGAACAGGTTCGCGAGGAAGGAAGCAGGGCAGAAGACCTGCTGGTGCTCGTGGAGGAGATGCTGGCGCGTGACCGAGAGAGAAAGGTGGAAAAAGAGGAGACATTTGCCCAGACCGAGAAAGCACTCTCGGAGGTGACGGTGCGGTTTAGTAATGAGCAGAACCGGGAGATGCTAAAAAGACGCTTGACGAAGAATGCGCAGGAAGCCAATCTGGCGCGGGCGAAGCGGCAGGTGGCGTTGGAGCACAGAGAGAAGCTTGCGGCGGAGAAAGAGAAGGCCGCGGACTGGGAGGCGAAGGCGGCTGCGATTGCGGCGGAGATGCCTAGGTATACGGAGCTTGCCGTGCATCAGGAGAACGTGACGACGCTTGGAAAGCAGATTCGCGAAGCGCTGCGGGAGGATCAGAAGCTTAATGAGGCGGCGGAGGCAAATCAGAAGTTTTTAAAAGAGGCGAAGGAGGAGCTTAAGACGCTCGCCGGGGCTGGGGAAGAGAAGACCAAGCTTCAGATGCAGGAGAAGGAACTCAAGGACCGCGAGGAGGCGATCAAGGCGTTTCAGACCGCTTACAGGCAGTTGACCTCGATGAAAGAGACGCTGACGCAGATGCAGGAAATGTATCAGAAGGCGCAGAAGCTTGCCGACGATGCCGGGGCGCAGGCGATGCATTTGCGTAGAAGTTACAATCAGGCACAGGCCGGGATCATGGCAGAGACGCTAACGGAAGGAATGCCTTGCCCGGTGTGCGGTTCGACGACGCACCCAGTGCTTGCAAAGAAGCCTGCCGACGCACCAACACTTGCACAGGTGGAGAGGGCGGAGGAGCGCGCGGAGACACTGCGGGGCGATGCGGCGAAACGCAGTGCAGACGCCGCGCAGGCGCGGGGACAATTTGAAACGAAGCGCGACGGCGTGAAGGCGGAGAAGGCCAAGCTTTTTGGAGATACAACAAGCGATTTATCCGCAGTCATCAGTGAGGAACTGGAACGCTGCCAGCGGGGACGCAAAAGCGTGCAGCAGCGCATTCGCGCGTGCGAGGTACATTTGAACCGAAAGCAGCAGCTGGAAGAGAAGATCCCGGAGGCGGAGGAGAAGCTCGCGGCCGAGACCGAGGAGAAGCAGCAAAGAGAGCTGGCACTGATGCAAATGCGCACGCAGAAAGAGCAGGCGCAGAATGCATTTGATGTGCTAAGAGAAAAGCTGCCCTATGAGGATGCGAAGGAAGCCGAGGCAAAGCGGGAGGCGCTGCTTGCGAAGGTTCGAGAGTATCAGGAGGAGGTCGAAGCAGCGGAGACCGGACTAGTGGAGGCCGAGAAATCCGTGAGTGCACTGGCTCTGGCCGCAAATGAGCTGAAGGAGCAGATGGCTGCGTATCCGGAGGAAGATGCGGAGGCACTTCATGCGGAGAAGCTAAGGTTGACGCGTGAAAAAGAAGAGTTATTGGCGGAGCAAAAGGAAATTCACACGAGGCTTGTTACAAATGAGATGGTCATCGTTCGTGTGAAGGAGAGACTTGCCGCGATGCAGTCGCTGGAGGAGAAGCGCAAGTGGCTTGGTGTGCTTGCGGAGACCGCGAACGGCCGACTTCGTGGAAAAGAGAAGATCAATCTGGAGACCTTTGTGCAGCTGACTTACTTTGATCGCATCATTCGGCGTGCCAACACGCATCTGATGCGTATGTCTGGCGGCAAGTATGACTTGAAACGCAAGGAAAATGCGGACAAACTGCAGGGACAGAGCGGTCTGGAACTGAATGTCATCGATCACTACAATGGTACGGAACGAGATGTCAAGACGCTCTCCGGCGGCGAGTCGTTCTTGGCTTCCCTCTCGCTGGCGCTTGGCTTGGCGGAGGAGATTCAGGCGTCTGCGGGCGGTATTAAGTTAGATACGATGTTTGTCGATGAAGGGTTTGGCTCTTTGGATGAAGAGACACTCACTCAGGCGATGCAGGCACTCAGAAGCCTCGGGGAGGAGAACCGACTGATCGGGATTATCTCGCATGTCGGGGAACTCAGACGAGAGATTGAGCGACAGATCGTGGTGACGAAGGAAAAGACCGGCGGAAGCCGGGCGAAGATTGTGGTGGAGTGAAGAAATTAAAAACGGAAATTGTGTTGATAAATTTCAATTGAGATGATATACTATCAAGCATAGAAATTTATTAACGCAAAATCTGTTTTTATTTTTTAAAGGTGAAAGCATGAAGCTACTTAGATTTACAGCAGAAGGATTACCACTTTTTAAAGAAGTACTTGATATCCGTTTTTATGCGCAGCAGAGAGTGTCAGAGGAGCAGAGGGAAGAATTACATCCTTTGTTTTCTAATATTTATCTAAATCCTGCGAATGGATTTATTGGGATCAATGCATCGGGAAAGACGTCGGTCTTAAAAGCAATACTTTTGGTGCTTGGAATCATCAATCATGAACCAATCAATCATATTGAGACAAGAGATATCTTGGGCGATACAGAGAGGGCGGTCTTCACCATTTATTATTATACGGAGTCGAACAAAGAGATTTGCTGTCTTGAAACGATCATTACAGCGGATAAGATAAAGCTGGAAGGCACCATCTATCGCATTGTTTCAGAAAGAATATGGTCGAAGCAGGTGGATGAGGTGACAACTCGCAAGACGCTGCTTGATTTTGACGGAAGAGAACCGGTGATGGTCAGAAGCGGGCAAGAGGATTATTTGTCTGATGATGTCAGTATTGTGATTGCCAGATATAAGAAAACCAGGGAGAGTGTGAGAGTAGTAAATCTACTCCAGTTCACCAACATTAATGTGTTGCCTTTCTATAAGGATATTCCTGCGGAAGTCATTACTTTTTTAGATCCGACTATTGAAAGCTTACGTTTTGTCGAGAGGGAAAAGGGAACAACAATTTATCTGAAGTTTAAAGGGAAAGAGGAGATTACCTTTCATAATCCGTTTGAGCTCAACAATTATTTATCCTCTGGTACCGTAAAAGGGATGATCATTTTTACATTGGCACAGGAGGTGCTGCAAAAGGGAGGGTATCTGGTTGTTGATGAAATCGAGAATCACTTTAACAAAGAAATTGTGACGACTCTGATGCGGTTCTTCATGGACAGCGACCTAAACAAAAATGGAGGAAGCCTGATCTTTTCCACACATTACCCTGAGTTGTTGGATGAATATGACAGGAACGACAGCATCTATATTACAAGAAACCGAGAAGGAATTACGGTCGAAAACCTGAGCACCATCTTAAAAAGAAACGATATCAAGAAGAGCGATGCATATCAGAGTGGATTTTTAGAAGGAACAACTCCAATGTATGAAGCCTATATGCACTTAAAGAAAAGTATTGCAGCTTCGCTTCGGTAGGTGATCGTATGGAGTTGGCAAAATATAAGGCATGCATCTGCGAAGGAGCGGCAGAAAATGCAATTATCGACATTTTGCTGGATCATGACTTGCTCATTTTTACCAGGGTGGAAATGTTGGAAGAACGAGTCCTTCGTTGCAGAGATGGCAGGCACTTTGAAGAGAAATATTTAAGGAAAGGATTCGCAGATCAAATCTCTGTGATTCGCATTTTGGACTCCAGGCGCGAAAACTTTAAGCTCAGCAAAGCTTATCGACATAAGGTAGATGTGATCAATGTGGTTACAGCGCCCGAGATTGAGATGTTGATCATTCTTCACGAGAACCGATATCGTGAGTTCAAAAAGAGCGGAAAGAAACCAAGTGAGTTTTGCAAGACAGATTTACACATGCCTGATGTAAAGTCATATGATTTTGTAAAAGTATATTTTTGTGAGCCGGAGATACTGATCGATGCAATTAAGAAGTATCATGAGGTGTCTAAGATCCAGCGAGGAGAGTACACTCTGCTAGACTTGTTAAAGGAAAAATAATCTACAACAACAAAAAAACAGGCTGGAAGCCATTCGGCTTCCAGCCTGTCCTACGTGTGCTAGAGGATTCGAACCCCCGACCTTTTGGTCCGTAGCCAAACGCTCTATCCAGCTGAGCTAAGCACACATCCGCTCGTCTTGGGACGTTCCCCTCAATCAAGCGAATAATATCATACATCCAAGCAGGGTGTTTGTCAAGGGGCAACTTGCACGAAATTTGTTTTAAAAAGTTGGCGTTTTTCACAGAAAAAAGGACTATACCAATTGAGATTTTGTGGTATACTAAAAATATGAAACTACGTAAATCTATATTGAAATGAAGAACAGAAAGTGCAGGGATCTGTGTTTTTTGTTCGGAATGGAGCAAACTATGGGCAAAGAAATGATTGCCATGCTTCTTGCGGGCGGACAAGGCTCTCGTCTTTACGTTTTGACGCAGAAGTTAGCAAAACCCGCGGTTCCTTTTGGAGGAAAGTACCGTATTATCGATTTTCCGCTGAGTAACTGCATTAACTCCGGTATTGATACCGTGGGTATTTTGACGCAGTATCAGCCGCTGGTACTCAATGAGTACATCGGCAATGGCCAGCCTTGGGATCTTGACCGTCTCTACGGCGGCGTCCATGTGCTTCCGCCCTATCAGCAGGCAAGCGGGTCCGATTGGTACAAGGGCACGGCAAATGCAATCTATCAGAACATTTCCTTTATTGATCGTTACGATCCTCAGTATGTGATTATTCTTTCGGGCGATCAGATCTGCAAGCAGGACTACAGTGATTTCCTTCGTTTCCACAAGGAAAAGAACGCAGAATTCTCTGTAGCTGTCATGGAGGTGCCGTGGGAAGAGGCTTCCCGTTTTGGCTTGATGGTTGCGGATGAGGAGGATCGCATCACCGAGTTCCAGGAGAAGCCGAAGAACCCGAAGTCCAACCTGGCTTCGATGGGCATCTATATCTTTAACTGGGATATTCTTAAGAAGTATCTGATTGAGGATGAGCAGGATCCGGAGTCGAAGAACGACTTTGGTATGAACGTAATTCCTGCCCTGCTTCGCGATCAGCGCAGAATGTATGCGTATCATTTCAGCGGATACTGGAAGGATGTCGGAACCCTGCCGTCTCTTTGGGAGGCGAACATGGAGATCCTGGATCCTGAGCATTCCGGCATCGACCTGTTTGACGAGAGCTGGAAGATCTACAGCCGCAACTCCGGCATGACCGGTCACAAGGTCAACGCAGGAGGTATTGTCGAGAATTCGATGATCACCGATGGCTGCCGCATCTCCGGTACCGTGAAGCACTCCGTCGTCTTCGCAGGCGTGAAGATTGAGGAGGGTGCTGTGGTTGAGGATGCGGTTATCATGGGCGGCACCGTGATCAAGAAGGGTGCTAAGGTCTCGCATTGTATCCTTGCGGAAAATGTTGTCGTTGGCGAGAATTCGATCGTTGGTTCGATGCCGACCGAGGATTCCAAGGGTGTCGCAACCGTCGCAGCCGGCGTTTATATCGGCGATAACGCGAAGATCGGTCCCGAAGCACTTGTTGCAGAAAATGTAAAGGACGGTGACGAGCAATGGTAAATCAGAAAGATAACGCTTTAGGTATTATTTTCCCGAACGCTTATGACCGTATGGTTCCGGAACTGACGACAGAGCGCTTGATGGCTTCGATTCCGTTTGCCGGCCGTTACCGCATGATCGACTTTATCTTATCCAGCATGGTGAACAATGATATCTCTAACATCAACATCCTGGTGCGCGAGAACTATCACTCCCTCGTGGATCATCTGGAGTCCGGACGTTCCTGGGATCTGGTGCGCAAGAACGGCGGCCTGAACATTTTCCCGCCGTACTCCCAGAAGGGCATGGGTGCTTATCACGGACGCATTGAAGCGCTGGAGAGCATCTTAAGCCACCTTCGCAGCCAGAAGGAGACATACGTTGTGATGTCTGACACGAACATTGCCGTTAACTTTAATTTTAAGGCAATGATCCGTGCGCATATCGCAAGTGGTGCGGATGTGACCGTCGCTTACACGAAGGAAGTCATTGCGGATAGCATGAAGCGCGCAAGAGATTCCAGCCGCGGGCTGTATTATACGCTTAACATCGATGAGAATGGGCGCGTGAATAAGATCAACATCAACCCGAAGGATGCAGGTGCGCAGAATATGAGCATGAACATTTATGTCATGAAGAGAGAGTGGCTGATCGATAAGATCGACGAGGCTTTCTTAAATGGCAAGGTGTATTTCGAGCGCGATATTCTTGCACCGAGACTGGATGAGATCTATGTCAATACCTATCTGTTCGAAGGCTATTATGCGAGAATTACCGATATGCATCGTTACTTTGAGGAGAATATGCGTCTTCTTGATGATGAGAACCTGGATGCCCTCTTTGAAGGCCCGCAGATTTACACGAAGGTTCGTGACGACAACCCGACTCGCTACATCAACGGCTCGTCCGTGAGCAATGTGCTTGTCGCAGACGGCTGCGTGATCGAAGGCACGGTCGAGAATTCGATCCTCTTTAGAGGCGTCAAGGTCGGCAAAGGCGCAGTGGTTAAGAACAGTATCCTGATGCAGGATACGATCATCGAGCGCGATGTCGAGGTCGATTATCTGATCACCGATAAGCAGGTGGAGATCTCCGCAGGCAAGGTGGTCAAGGGTAACGACTCTTATCCGGTGTATATTGCAAAGAGACATAAAGTGTAAACGCATACTTACGTTTCCTCTGGAAAGGCTGGGCAGATGTCCGGCCTTTCTTTTTGTATTCGCGATATCTATCGCATTTCTTCTTAAAAGTCATTCATTTTCGTCTATTTCCCACGTGACAAATGGGTAAGCTTTGCGGTATAATAGGCTATCGCTAATAAGTTCGCTTTATTGCTTTCCATCAATAAAGCGAATCTCAGAGTCGGACTCTGAGGGGAAAGGAAAACATATGAAGAAGCATCTGAGACAATGGCTGGCGCTTTTGCTTGCATTTGCGATGATTTTATCGTCCGCTTCACCGGCGGCGAAGATCAAGGCAGAGCCTGAGGACGCACAGCCTGAAGTTACTGAAAACGATGTCCAGGAACTGGAACTGGAGGATCTCGATCCCACCACACTGCATGTGCAGAAGTTGGGCGAAGTGGAAGATGAGATCCCGATGGAAGAGGCGCAGTTGGAAGACTTAAACGCCCTCGTTCGCGTGTCTATTTTCCTGGAAGAAGATAGCGCGATCGATGCGGGATACTCCACCGAAGGTGTGGGAACAAACAGCAGCGCAATCTCTTATCGGAGCCAATTAGAGTCGCGGCAGAAGTCGTTGACTTCAAAGATCGAAGGCACGGTCGGATATGACATTAATGTCAAATGGAATCTGACCCTTCTGGTCAACGCGATCTCGGCTTATGTTAAGGTCAAGGATATTCCAGCGATTGAAAAGATGGCTGGCGTGAAAAGTGTCGAGCGTGAGAACCAGTATGAGGCGATGACAGGGGAAGCTTCTCCAATGACCGCCAATACCAGCAACTATATGGTCGGAGCGCAGGCTGCCTGGGCAGATGGATACACCGGTGCCGGTTCCAGGATCGCGATCATCGATACCGGTCTGGACACCTCACATCAGTCGTTTGCTGCGGATGCATTTAACTATGCGATCAATGAGGCAGGCGCAAGCAGTGAGCTGATGACAAGCGCACAGATCACTGCACTAAAGAATTCCTTAAACTCTAAGACCACAAACTATATCAGTGCGAAGATCCCTTATGGCTACAACTATGTGGATGGGAACACAACGGTGACGCATTTAAACGATACCCAGGGAGAGCATGGATCTCACGTAGCGGGTATCGCGGCTGCCAACCGTTATATTAAGAGCGGCAGCAGCTATGTGGATGCGGCTGAAAGTGTAAAGGCAGTCGGCATGGCTCCGGATGCACAGCTTTTCATCATGAAGGTGTTTGGCTCCTCAGGCGGTGCCTATGATTCCGACTACTTTGCGGCGATTGAAGATGCGATTGTTCTTCAGTGCGACGCCGCGAACCTTTCTTTAGGTTCTTCTGTGCAAGGCTGGACGTATGGAAACAGCTATCAGGACATTTTAAACAACCTGACGAATGCAGAGCAGAATCCTGGCCTGGTGACATCGATCTCTGCAGGTAACAGCTATGCGCTGACTGCATTTTTAAATACCGATCTGTATATCGATGATGTTTCCATGTACACCGGTGGTAGTCCGGGATCGTTCATCAACAGTATGGGCACAGCAGCCGCTGAGAATGTCGGCCAGACCGGTACACCGATGAAATATAATGGGAGAAACATTTTCTATAACGAGACAAGCAGTACAACACTTTCTTCCGTTGCGGGCACCTATAACTTTGTCTATATCGATGCCGTTGGCAATACAAGCGATTATTCTACGGTCAACAGCAAGGCTTCCCTGAGTGGAAAGGTTGTCATTGTCAACCGCGGAGAATTGAGTTTCTATGAAAAGGGTAATAACGCGAAGAGTTATTCTCCGAAGGCGCTGATCGTTGCCAACAACCAGGCGGGTTCCATCTCGATGGATCTGTCTGATTTTACGGGCTCTTTCCCGATGGTATCGATTATGCTTGCAGATGCAGAGTATATTAAGGCAAATGCGACCAAGGCTACGACCGGTGGTATCACCTATTATACCGGATCGATTACCATCACAAATACTTTGGTTTCCGGCCAGACAACCAATCGTGAAGACGCTGAGATCACGGATTTCAGCTCTTGGGGTGTTCCGGGATCTCTGCTTATGAAGCCTGAGATCACTGCGCCTGGCGGAGATATCTATTCTGTGTGGGGTGCGAATCAGGGATCTTCCACTCCGACAGAAGAACATGATGCGTATGAGCTCATGTCCGGTACTTCGATGGCAGCTCCTCATATCGCAGGTTTGACCGGTGTTTTGGCAGAGTATGTCAGAGAGGCAAATGTGACGGTCGATGGCTATTCTCGCAGAGCGGTTTTGCAGAGCCTCTTGATGTCTACGGCTACACCTATGAAGAACAACGGACATTATCTGTCCATCTTGCAGCAGGGTGCAGGTCTTGTTGAGGTATCGAAGGCAATCGAGGCATCCTCCGTTCTGATGATCGATGAGGGCGTACTCACGACATCAACAGGGGCGGCTGCCGATGGAAAAGTCAAGGTAGAATTCGGAGATGATCCAAAGAAGTCCGGTACGTATACGTACTCATTTACCCTTTATAATTTGACCGATACGGATCTGGAATTCGATTTAAAGACCGATCTGTTTACGCAGGATCATTATACCGATGACGGTGCTGTATTTATGGATCAGGCGACCACAGACCTCGCTGCCAATGTGTCCTACGACTGGGAGACGATCGGCGAAGGGCCTGCCGAGACACATGATGTGAATAAGGATGGCAAGACCAATGAAGCCGATGCGCAGGCTATCCTTGATTATCTATCTGGAAAGAACGACGGTTCTGCCCTGAGTCTGACAGATGGTGAGATGGATAATGATGGAAAGCTTACAACACAGGATGCACAGCTTTTGCTGACTTGGGAGGATTCTGGCTCTGGCAGCGTGGAGGATGGCATTGTTCCAGCAAATGGGAAACGAAGCGTGGAAGTGACCATTCAACTGACAGATGCACAGAAAGAAGCTTTAGACGCAATCTATACTTCTGGTGCTTACATTGAAGGCTTTACCTATGCAACATGCACCAGCACCACTGCGGAAGGCAAGAGCCTGGCACATGAGCATTCTATCCCTCTGCTTGGATTCTATGGTTCCTGGACGGATCCGTCGATGTTTGACAACACATCGTACGTGGATACCATTTACGGAACAGAAAAGACACCTTATACAGGAAACACAGATACAAACTATATGAAGATCACCAGCAATGGTACGACCGCCAAGTTCTCTGGCAACCCTTATATGGTTGAGAGCACATTCCCGGCGGAACGTCTGGCGATCAACAGCAATGCAACCATTGCTTCTATCACCTATAATTTGGTACGCGCAGCCGGTACGACTGGATTTGCAGTATCGAAGATTGACGACTATGGCGGGGACGTGAGCAGTGTGCTCAATGCTTCCGTTACCGGAAATAATGTCGATGGTATCTGGTATTATCAATCGCAGGGTTCCTGGCAGAATACCGGTTCAAAGACATATTCCTCCAACAAGAAGATCAGCAGCTACAATCTTGTGGATGGCGATATGGTACGTATCGGTTTCTATGCACTGCCTGAATACAACGGCATGCTGGAAGCAAGCGATATGACCAGTGCCGACGCCGGTGTTCTTTCAAGTGCCGGATTTAAGAATGTTCTTGAGAAAAATGTGCTTGGAGACGGTGCCTTTATCGGCTACGACTTCGTCGTTGACAATACGGATCCGGAGCTGACATCTGCGACCCTTTCCGGGAATAATCTGACGGTGAAGGCAAGCGATAATCGCAGCCTTGCTTACGTTGCGGTAATGTCTCTTGATGGTTCTACCAAGTATTCTGAGGCAGCGCCGGGAACGAAAGATTATAGTGTAACTCTGGATATTGCTAATGCAGTTGCAAATGCAGCCGGCTATGTCGCGGTATTTGTCGGTGACTATGCCGGAAATGAAGCTGCAAAGGCCGTCAAAGTCAACAATAATTCCAGTACGGATCCTTATAAAGTGACTTCTGTGGAAGTGACACCTACTTCATTAGATCTTTACAAGGGTAACACTGCGGATGTGGTTGCAAAGGTTCTTCCTCTGACGGCAGAAGATCGCAGCGTGAGCTGGAAGTCTTCCAACACCAGTGTAGCAACGGTTGATGAGACTGGACACGTTGTAGCGGTTGGTGCAGGTTCTGCGACGTTGACAGCAACCGCCAACGGAGATACTTCCAAGACAGCTACTTGTTCTGTAAAAGTGACCAGTGTGAATAAGACCCTCAATGCGATGATCTGGGATGAAGAGGGAGGCGTTTATTTCTCCAGCTTCAATGCAAATAATCTTCCGAACTGGACGAAGCTGCACAGTGATTCGAAGGGATTGGAACTGCATTCTGCAGTTTATCAGAATAATAGGCTGTATGCAGCAACGCTAGATACAAGTACTGGAACCTCCACACTTTATACGGTCAATACCAGCACCTATGCGTTAACAGAAGTGGGAGAGATGTCGTTCTTTGCTGTCGATATGGCTCCAACCTCAGCGTCAACAACGATCGTTCAGCCATATGCCTATTACTTGATGGCAACATCGTTGTCGAGTCCAAACTCATCATCGAATCCTTCGGTTTATAAGGATATGTCCAGCTACCTCGGTGATGATGTATATATTGCTGGCGTGGCTGCAAGAGTACGCGGTTCCAGCTACTATTTCCTGGATGAAAATGGTGTCATCTGGCAGTGCAGCTATAGTACACGGCAGTTTGGTACACCGACCAAAGTGCTTGAAACCGGTATCTCCACCAGCTTCTTGTATCAGTCCCTGTACTATGACGGAACTTATCTGTACTGGGCACATCAGACGGATAATGAAGCGGAGTTAATCATCATCAATCCTAGCACAAAGGCGGTTTATCATGCCGGCAACTTTGGTGAGGGTGTATGGCCTGCAGCCGGTCTGTATGTGAATGGCTCTGTTGCTCCAGCAGGCAGTGATTCTGAAATCGAAGAAGATACCTCTGTCCAGGAAGAGACACAGCCGATCGCAGCCATCGATGAACTGGAGAAAGCTGACATCATGGCAGGTTTCTATGCAGAAGCGGCTACATTTGCGGAGAAACAGATTGTAGAAGCTCCTACAGAGGAAGAGCCGGAATATGCGGGCGGCCTGAATGCAGTACGCATCAGCGAAAACACAAATGCTGCAAGAAAGAATGACAGACTGACAACAGGCACTTCCGAAACTGATGAAACAGGAACGGTTACAATCACGATTTCTGAGGAAGAAGATGTTGTAAATGGCCTTTACAGCATTGATTACGATCCGGATTCTCTTGAATATGTTTCCTTTAGTCCTTTGGCTGCCGAGTATTCGTCTTGTTATAACGACGAAAAAGGTGTCGTGACAATTGCATTTGCAAACAAGAAAGCGATTACCGCAGGAAATGATATCGCTCAGATTGTCTTCAAAGTACTTAGCTGTGAGGATATCAAGGCTGAGGATGAAGTATTTGGATTTTCGACACTGGAGCGAAATGCAGACCTTGATCTCAATGAATACGAGGCGCTGTCTGCAACGGGAATCGGTCATGACTGGGCTGAAGCTACCTATACCTGGGCAGAAGACAATAGCATCGTTACCGCAAGCAGAGTTTGCAAGAATGATGAAACTCATGTTGAGACGGAGACCGTGAATACGACGTATGCAGTTGTAAAAGAAGCTACGGACGAGGAAGCTGGTGTCGGAAGATATACTGCTACCTTTACAAATCCTGCGTTTGCGACACAGACGAAGGACATCGAACTTCCACGTACAGGATACCAGATTAGCTACACATGGGCTGACGACAACTCTGAGGTGACTGCGACAGCGGTTCCGAATGCAGGAGGAACACCCATTGTAGAGACGGTGAAGACGACTAGCGAGGTGACAAAGCCTGCGACTTGCGAGGAGATGGGTGAGACGACTTACACGGCAGTGTTTGCGAACCCTCTGTTTGCGACACAAACGAAGGTGGTTGAGAATGTTCCTGCACTGGGACATGACTGGGGAGAGCCGACTTATGAGTGGGCAGCTGACAATTCTAAGGTGACGGCTACCGCGATCTGCAAAAATGATGCAAGCCACAAGGTGACCGAGACCGTGAATACGACCTATGCAGTGACGAAGAAAGCAACCTGCGAGGCAGCAGGAGAGGGAACCTACACGGCGACCTTTAAGAATGCACTGTTTAGTACACAGACGAAGAAGGTTGTAATTCCTGCGACGGGACATGAATGGAATGCACCTACTTATGAGTGGTCTGAGACTAGCACTGGCTATGATGTCACAGCGAAACGAATCTGCAAGAATGATGCGAGTCATGTAGAGACTGAGACAAAGACTGCAACCTATGCGGTGATTACACCTGCGACAGAGACAGAAAGCGGTCTTGGCAGATACACGGTTATCTTTGATAATCCTGCATTTACACAGCAGACGAAAGATGTGGTAATTCAGCCTACAGGCTATGAGATTACTTATACCTGGTCTTCCGACAACTCACAGGTGACCGCTACAGCAGTGCCTTATGCGCAAGGTGCGGAGACAATCACGGAGACAGTAAACACAACCAGTGAGATCACAAAGCCCGCGACGTGCGAGGAGATGGGTGAGACGACCTACACCGCAGTGTTTACAAATTCTCTGTTTGCGACACAGACGAAGGTGGTTGAGAATGTTCCTGCTCTAGGACATGACTGGGGAGAGCCGACTTATGAGTGGTCTACTGACAATTCCAAGGTGACGGTTACCGCGGTCTGCGAAAATGATACAAGCCATAAGGTGACCGAGACCACGAATACGAGCTATGAGGTGACGAAGAAAGCAACCTGCGAGGCAGCAGGAGAAGGAACCTACACAGCGACCTTTAAGAATGCACTGTTTAGCACACAGACGAAGAAGGTTGCAATTCCTGCAACGGGACATGACTGGAATGCACCGACTTACGAGTGGTCAGCAGACAATAAGACTGTAACCGCGAAGCGTACTTGTAAGAGTGATGCAAGCCATGTTGAGACGGAAACGGTGAATACGACCAGCAAGGTCACAAAGGCTGCAACATGCGAAGCGAAGGGTGAGACGACATATACGGCTACCTTTACAAATAGTGCGTTTGCAACGCAGACAAAGACAGTTACGGATATTCCTGCGACGGGTCATGACTGGAATGCACCTACTTATGAGTGGTCAGCAGATAACAAGACTGTAACTGCGACGCGTACTTGTAAGAACGATGCAAGCCACGTTGAGACGGAGACAGTGAACACCACAAGCAAGCAGACGAAGGCACCGACGTGCGAGGCAAAAGGTGAGACGACCTACACTGCGACCTTTACTAACGCTGCGTTTGTAACACAGACGAAGGTTGTTGACAATATTCCTGCACTTGGACATGACTGGAATGCTCCTACTTACGAGTGGTCAGCAGATAACAAGACTGTAACTGCAAAGCGTACCTGCAAGAACGATGCAAGCCATGTTGAGACGGAGACGGTCAACACGACAAGTGTGATTACGAAACCTGCGACGTGTGAGGCGAAGGGTGAGACGACCTACACGGCAACCTTTACAAACAATGCGTTTGTAACGCAGACAAAGACAGTTGAGGACATTCCTGCAATTGGACACAGCTATAAGCTTGAACACTGGGATTGGGCTGAGGATTATTCTGAAGCGACTGCAGTGTTCGTGTGTGAATATGACAAGAGTCATACGAAGAATGTCAGTGGAGAGATTATTGCCGTAAGTGGTGATAACACCATATCTTACACAGCAAAAGTAACTTTCGAAGGAAAGAGTTATGAAGATTCAAAGGAAATCATTGCTGTAAAAGTGTTGACAAGAAGTTTGAACTTGGAAGGAAAGATTCAGCTCTTCTTCTATCTGTCAATCCCTGAGCAGATCCGCTCCGATTCGAATGCATACATTGAGATGTCATTCAATGGGACAACAGAAAATGTGCTGCTTAAGGATCTTGCAAATGTACCTAAAGGTGATTTAACTAACAGGTATCGTCTTGTCAAAGATGTATATGCAAAGCAGATGAGAGATGTTGTTACGTTCAAGGTCTTTGATGAAAATCATCATGTGATCGGAATTATTGGTCCGAAAGGAGAGGTTGTCGGAACAAAAGGATATTCTTTTAGTGTTCAGGATTATATTGATTTAGCTAAGGCTGCAAATATCAAGAATCTTGAAGGTCTTGTTACTGCTATGGAGCATTATGGTGATGCAGCACAGCTAGTACTGGATTATGAACAAGACGGTATTCAAATGGCTGAAGAAGTGAATGAGGTAACACTTAAAGATATAGACGCATTTGCACCCCAATATTCAGGAACACTGCCAGTTGGCATTAAAGATGATACGAGTTCATTGGTTCTTGAATCTGACAATACTCTAAGGCAGTATTATGTGTTAAATGCTGATGCGGAAATTACGGATTACACTTTCTCAGTAGATGGGAAGACAGTAACACCTTTGAAAGAAACCAGTACAGGTAGATACTATCTTCAGGTACAGAATATTCCCGCAAAGGAATTGCATGAGAGCCATGTACTTAAGGTGACAGACGGTAAGAATACATACACAATCACACATAGTGCATTGGGATACTCTTACAAAGCACTGACAAAGAGCACAGACGAAGAATTGATCTACTTTGCAAAAGCGTTATACCTGTATAATAAGGCAGCAAGAACTTTTTTCAACTATTGAGAAATCGTTAAAGAGAGGCTCAAAACCGTATTAATGATGGTTTTGAGCCGCTTTTTTCAAAAAAGTATTGAAATATAAAGATCGTCCATGTATACTACAAACATAGAATGTAAGTTCATGATTTTGTAATGAAAGGGGTTGTTTAAGATGAGAGCTTTACGATTACGGGTGGTTTCGTGTGCGATACTTGTTGCATTGATTTTCGGAATTATGTTAACCCCTGCGAAAAATGTTTCTGCAGATGATATAGAAGAGGTTCAATCCGAGGAAATTTTAGAAGAAATCGATGAATTTGATCTTTTAGAGGAACAAAACTTCAACAAGGATGAAAGGCGCACTGAATCTGATGTAGGATATGAAGATATTCTTCGTCAACCTTTCGTTGGGGCAAGTCTTCCTCTCAATATCAGGAAGTCAGTAGGGACAAACGAAACTTTCTATTTTTCCACAGATTATCCAAATACGTGGGCGAATACGGGCAATCAAGCCTATGATATTGTTCAGGTTGCCTATACGCAATTAGGATACGCAGAACTTCCAGGCTATGGAAATCATACGAAATATAACTATTGGTATTATGGCGCAGATAATTGGGCGCCTTGGTGCGGTATATTTGCATGTTGGTGTGCAGACCAAGCAGGCATCAGTAGTGACATTATTCCTAAATATGCGTTGACAGCGGATTCCAGAAACTGGATGCGCGATAATGCATTTTATGATGATACTTTTGCGACAACGCCGCAAGGGGGAGATCTACTGTTTTTCCATAATGGAACGAGAATCTGTCATATTGCAATTGTTGTGGATTATGACCCTGAGACGAATAAAGTTACCTACATTGGCGGAAATCAGCAAGTTAGTGGTTCCATCTATGGTGTGACATTAAGATCCTGTACTTGGGCGAAAGGAACGAAGACAGGAGATAATACGCTAGCTGGATATGGGAGACCGAATTATGTAAATACTGAGCCAAGCTATGTCCTGGATTCCTGGAACTGGATGGACGAATATTCCTTTGCCACTGCGAGCTTCAAGAATGAAATTAATCCAGAAGATATCATTGAGATTGCCGCAGATGTGACCAGAACTCCTGACCATAATAAAATGGTATGTACGGCATCCGTTGTGTTTGAGGGAAAGGAATATACTGATACGGTAGAGTTTGATTTTGCAAAAGTTGTTGCAAGAAGCCTCAACTTGGAGGGAAAAATCACGCTTAATATTAAAGTGTCTTTGCCGGAGAGCGTTTTGGCAAACGCAAATTCGTATGCGATTGTGACATTTAAAGGAACTAGCACAAAGCAATTTGTCCGTGATGTGAAGTCTCAGAAAGTTGATGGCGAGACGGTATATGTGTTTACACAAGATGTATGCGCAAAAGAGATGAGAGACCCAGTCAAAGTAGAGATATTTGATGGACAAGGAAAACGCGTTACTTTCTTTGGGAAAGAATATCAATCAATCACTTCAACAGGTTGTGTGTTCTCTGTTCAAGATTATCTTGATCTAGCAAAGGAATTTCAAGACCAGAATCTTGTGAAACTTGCTCTTATTATGGAGAAGTATGGTGATGCTGCTCAACTTTTCTTCAATTATAATCCAAACGGTATTAAAATGGCTGATGAGGTAATGTCTGTCAGTGCAAACGATTTGGCAAATTATGCTGCGAGATATGAAGGAGAACTGCCAGGGGGTATTAAGAAGAGTACTGCATCTCTTGTTCTAGAGGCAGATAATACCATTAAGCAATATTATGAACTTAATGAGGAATTTGACATTTCTTCTTTCGAATTCTATGTGGATGGTGAAAAACGAGACCCTGTCATGGATTCTAAAGGAAAATACTATGTGCAGGTACAGAACGTCGTTGCCAAAGAATTGCATGAAGAACATACATTCGAGGTTCGAAATGACACGAACCATTATATCGTTCATTTTAGTGCATTGAGTTATGCTCAAAGAGCATTAACAGTGTCAGATGATGAGAATCTGCTGTATCTGGTCAAAGCAATCTATCTGTATAACAAAGCTGCGAGAACATATTTCAATTATTAAGACCTAAGATTTTGAACGACATGAACTCTTGGAAGCGAAGAGCATGTCGTTCTTCTTTATGAAAAAAAGATTACTTTACTTTTTGACAAGAATTCCATTTATGACAAATTAGTTTCATATATTCTTCTTACAATCGAGTACTCGTTTCTTTCCTTTCTTTTTTCCCCGAATAATTTTTTGAGCAATCGTGAAAAGCAGTAGACTTCTCTGACAAAATGAGATAAAATGGAAAAGGTTTATTCCAAAGGGCAGTTGTTTAGTAGGTTTGCCACTTTAGCACTACAACGTGATAAAGAATCGGGGGCAAGGCGAGAAGATGACAGCCTGATAAACAAGAGGAGAAGACAAAGGACGAAGAAATCTCGTCTTTACCGGGATCTCAGTGCTTGCTCGTCATTATGCTGTGAATCTCCAAGTAAGCTTCGGTATCTGTAGCCGTTAGCTATATTGTAAAATGTGAGATTTACATTATAAGGCTGAGTCAAGAATGGTAGATGCCAGTCAAATCGGAATTTCTAAGGTTTTTCCTGGTGTTTTCCACCTCTTAAAATAGACGCATGAATCTAAAACGATATATTGTGGAACAACCACTTTATATAAAGAAACTTATTGAGGAGAAAAGGAGGAAACTAGTATGAGTAAAATCTGGAGACGTTTCTGGGCTTTACTGCTTACAGTTGTGCTTGTTATGACAGCAGTTCCCGCTTCTGCCAGAGCAGAGGGCGAGGACAAAGTCGACGAGTATGCTGATCGTGGTATTGAACTGGAACTCGAAGATTTGAATCCTGCGCAGATTGATGTTTCGCGTCTGGATCAAATCACAGAAGAGCCTGCTTCCGTAGAAGCACCGCTTTACTCTGAGGACGATATCGTCCGCGTTTCTATCGTTCTTGACAAGCCGTCCACATTAGACAAGGGCTTTAGTACGAAGGCAATTGCCCAGAACCAAAGCGCTTTGAACTATCGTGACAGCTTGAAGAACGACCAAGCTGCAGTAACTGCAGCAATTGAAACTGCAACTAAAAAATCTCTTGATGTGAAGTGGAATCTGACACTTGCAGTCAATATTATTTCTGCAAATGTACGTTATGGGGACATTGATATCATCAAGGCTGTCAAAGGCGTAAAAGATGTCGAGATTGAAAATCGATACGAGCCGGCTGCAGTTGATCAGATCAACACAGCTGTCACTTCTGAGTCTATGACAGGTGCAACCTCTGCTTGGACAGACGGATATACCGGCGCAGGCAGCAGAATTGCTATCATCGATACAGGTACTGCCTATAACCATAAGTCCTTTGATCCGGAGGCACTTGAGTATTCCTATGAAGTGAATGCTGAAAAGGCCGGATTATCTGTTGACGAGTATAAGGCTGGCTTAAACCTGTTAGATGAAGCAGGAATCGATGCTGTGCTTGATCAGCTCAATGCCAATAACACTGCGGCAAAGCACAACATCGCCAAGGGGGCTGATGCGTATAAGAATGTGAAAAATGCATTTGCCTACAACTACGTTGATGGTAACAACAACACGGATCATAGTGGCGACACACAGGGTGAGCATGGATCCCACGTCTCCGGTATTGCAGCTGCAAACCGTTATGTCAAGAGCGGTGATGAGTTTGTAGAGGCTGCGTTAGCAGAAGGTGCTGTCGGCATGGCTCCGGATGCACAGGTTCTGACGATGAAGGTATTTGGCCGTGGTGGCGGTGCTTACGACTCCGATTACATGGCTGCGATTGAAGATGCCATCATTCTTGGTGCAGATTCCGTTAACTTATCCTTAGGATCCTCAGCCGCAGGTGTATCTCTTGCAAATACGTATCAGGCGGTCATGGATTCTCTGGTTGCAAGTGATACTGTTGTAACTATTTCCATGGGCAACAGCTATGCATGGGATGAGTTTGTTAATACAGCAGGAATCTTCGCAGAAGATAACAACTTCCATACTGGTGGTTCTCCGGGATCATTTGTCAACAGCTTAGCAATCGCATCCGCAGAAAACATCGGATCCATCGGTATGCCTGTCGTCTTTAACGACAATCAGTCTGTTTTCTACACAGAGACTGAGAGCGGCGGCGCTCGCATGAAGAGCATTGCTGGCTCTTATGAGTATGTCTACATTGACGCACTTGGCAACCCTGCAGAATATTCCACAGTGAACCCTGAGATTTCTCTGTCGGGAAAGATTGTCATGGTTAACCGTGGTTCTATCAACTTCTCTGCAAAGGGAAACAACCTGAAATCCTATCAGCCTGCAGCACTCATCGTGGCAAATAACCAGGCAGGAACGATCAATATGGCACTCGATGATTACACAGGAACTTTCCCGATGGTCTCCATCACTTTAGCTGATGCGGATACCATTAAAGAGAATTCCACAAAGACAACCATCGGTGCTTATGATGTCTACACAGGAACTGTAACAATTACCGATACTGTTTCTTCTGCGTTGAATATGGATCGTGCAGACACGGAAATGTCTGACTTTAGTTCTTGGGGCGCTCCGGATTCCCTGATCCTTAAGCCTGAGCTTACTACCCCTGGTGGAAATATCTGGTCTGTCAATGGTATGACTGATACAGATTACGAGATCATGAGTGGTACTTCAATGGCTGCACCTCATGCAGCTGGATTGGCAGGTGTTTTGGCTCAGTATATCCGCGAAGAAGATGTCCTTGCAAAGGCACAGGAAGTAAGTGGCAAGCCGATCACACAGCGTGGTCTGATTAACAGCTTATTGATGTCCACAGCTTCTGCAATGAAGAACGACGGCGAGTATCTGCCCATAATCGAAGTTGGTGCAGGTCTTGCCGATGTCTACGCTGCGACACAGGCGAAGTCCTTCATTTTGATGAATGAAGATGCTACTGCATCTTATGCAGATGGCAAGGTCAAGGCAGAGCTTGGTCAGGATGCAGCTCGCGAAGGAAAGTATAGCTACAGCTTCACAATCAATAACCTGACCGAAGAAATCTTAAAGTATCAGCTGAATACGGATCTGTTCACACAGGCTACTTTCTCCTATGGCGGAGCCGAGTTCTTAGATTATGTGACAGAGCAGATTGATGCAGACGTTACCTATACCTATCCTACCATTGATGTCGATGGTGATGGTGCATTAGATGCAAACGACGTGCAGGCAATCCTTGATTATGTCACTGGCATTTTAAGTGATGCTGATATTGATGCAGAGTCTGCCGATTTTGATGTAGATGGAAATATTACTTCCTATGATGCACAGCTTCTTGTTGAGTGGCTTGCAGAGTATGGTACTGTTTCTGAGAACGAAGTTGTTGTTCCTGGCAACAGTGTTGTTGAAGTTACCGTTGATATTACACTTGCGGATAGCGCGAAAGAGACCCTTGATCGTAAGGGTGGTGCTTATATTGAAGGTTATACCTTTGCAACCAGCACGCGCGTTTCTTCCGAAGGCGTCATCGAAGATGTTGAACATTCCATCCCGATCTTAGGTTACTTTGGAAGCTGGACAGATGCATCCATGTTTGATGATGCTCGTTATACAGATAAGCTTTATGGCGAGTCTGATAAGACGTCTTACTGGGGCAATGGAACCTCCAACTATCTGAGCTATAGCCTGAGCGGAAAGACCAACATCGTTACCGGTAACCCTTATGCTGTCGAAGATACCTTCCCGGCTGATCGTCTTGCAATTAATGGAAACGCGATAATTACAAGCGCTAACTTCGCTCCGATTCGTAACGGTGTTGGTGTTGGCGTTGTAGCAAAGGAAGACGGAAGTGTTGTCTATAACACCAACCTATCAACGATTACGAAGGCATATTATTCACAGAGTAATGGTGCTTGGTATAACAACACCGCTTCCAATCGTTCCATCGGTGCAAACCTGGCCGGTTTAGGACTGTCCAATAACGATAAGATTATCGCTGGTTATTTCTCCGTCCCTGAGTATTATACACTCCTGGTAAATCCTGAAGCGACTACTGGAAATAACATCAGTGCTTCCGACATCGTAAAGCTTTATCTTGATGGCGAGATCGGCGACGGTGCATTCATTGGTTATCATTTCACCATTGATAATGATGCGCCTGTCATCAAGTCCGCAGAACGTTCTTCAGACTTTGAGAAGATCACGGTTACTGTCCAGGATAACGCTTATATTGCTTATCTTGCAATTGCAGATGTCAGCGGAAAGACCATCTATCTGGATGCAGTTCCGGAGCAGACAGAAGAAGGCGAAGAAATCGTCTATACCTTCAATCTGAGTGATACCGATGCAGATCTCGGCAACGGCGTAGCTGTTTTCGTTGGTGACTATGCAGGCAATGA
The DNA here is from genome assembly GCA_017480565.1 of Lachnospiraceae bacterium. Classification (GTDB taxonomy): domain Bacteria; phylum Bacillota; class Clostridia; order Lachnospirales; family Lachnospiraceae; genus RGIG1588. The sequence continues at coordinate 25,357 of JAFVAL010000009.1, forward strand.
AAATGCAGCATTCGTTCGTCTTGGTCGTGGTCCTGTCTACACGCAGAAAGAAATCTTCGTTCCTGCAACAGAGATCGTCGAAGGTGGTACATATATGATTACCAATGGCAATGAAGTTGGCAGCGTCAAGGCGCTGGCTTCCACAGGTGCTGCTGGTTATACCATCGCTGTTGACGCAGAGGTACAGGAAGATGAGAACGGCGGTCTGTACATTGACTCTGAATCTATCGAAGGATTAGTAGTATTTAATGCCGTTGGTGCATATAGCAGATATGGTCAGTTGTTACAAGATGCTGTAGGCCAGTATATGTCTTATATGTCATGGTCTAATCGTGCACCTTATATGAGTTCAAGTTGGGCTGATGTAGGCTATACTTATAATGCAGAAAATACTACCTTGCTTGCAAATACTTCGCGCTCTGTGTCCTATAACGATGCTCAGGGGAATTTCTTGTTTGTAAGCAATAACAGATCTACTGGCATCTATCTCTGGACAACTGGCAGCATGCCTGTGGAGATTGATCCGGATGAGGCGAGTGAAGTTGTTGTGAGCCCTGCAGAGGCAACTCTGTTTACGGTAGAAGGATTAGATACCGTTGAACTGAGCGCAACGATTACGCCAATCGTACTGGCAAACAAGAATGTTATCTGGACTTCTTCCGATGAATCCGTTGCTATCGTCGATGAAAAGGGTGTTGTAACTGCAATCAGCGAAGGTACTGCTATTATCACAGCTACCTCCGAACAAACACCTGATGTATCAGGAACTGCTGTTATCACTGTTGCGAATAACACCTCCATTGATGCTTATGCATATGGACAGATTACCGTAGGTGACGAGCCAACCTTTGTTCTGTTAGACGGTTGGGATGGCTCTGCATATGACGTTGCTGAAGGCTGGACTGAACTCCAGGGCGGCGGCCGCAGCGGTAATTACATTTATGGTATTGATGTCGATGATGACTATGTCAGATTTGACATTGCAGATGACTTTACACCAGAATTACTCTTTGCAATGAACAACGCATATGCGCCGTTAGACGGTGCTGCAATCCCTGTCTCTATCTATAGTGAATATGATGAAGAAGGAAATGTAACCGCATCTGGCGAGATCGCATATGATCTGGTCGCTGCTGGCCCGACATATCTTGAGTTATTCATCGAGAGCAGCTTGACTGGCTGGACCTATCCGTTAAGAGCAATCGCGTTCGTCGGTATTAATGCTGATGAAGAAACCGGTAATGTAACCTATTACTATTACGGATTGAATTCCGATGGTGAGTTAGAAATCTTAGCAATTTTCGGAAGCGGATTTGAAGATGGTGAAGTAAATCTTTCCCTTCAGACTGGTACGCTTGGTACGATCGAAGGTCCTGGCTTTGTATTCAGCGATGATACATATGCTTACTCCATGGATTATCTTGGATTTAATACCTATGAAGAGTGGGCTGATATGGGTCAGGAAGGTGTGCTGCTTGCAGACAAGACCTACAACTGCATCTGGTTCATCAGTACCGATGAAGAGTCTGAGGATTACTTAAAGGCACAGATCGTTGGTATTCCTGAGGGCGCAACCAATATTGCTGCTCTGTTTAACAACGATCTGGATTCCATCGAAACCCTCGTTGGCGAAGATGAAGCTGCTGAGCCTGACAAGAACATTGTTCTTCCTGCAGACGTTGTAGCAAGTCTGAATGCACATCTTGGCAAGAACAAAGTTTCTGCAGCCAAGATTGCAAATGACATTTCCAGCACAAAGACCGATGGCGCTGTCAACCGCACCACTGGTTCCCTCAATGCGTTGAGTGCACGAAAGGTTGATGCTGACCAGCAGAAGGTTGGAAAGTCTACAACCACGGAACTCGATTTCACAGAGGACAAGGATGTCTACAATGGCTATATCGAGATCTCTTACGACAAGGATGCAATCTCTGTCGAGAATTTCGAAAGCAACACTGAGTTCAGCTCTATCAATCATGATGCAGAGAACGGAAGCATTCGTTACGCTTATGTCAACGTTGATCCGATCCTTGCAGGTGATCTGATTGCGAAACTCACGGTAAGCGGTTCTTGCGAAGAGACCGAGCTTGTAGTAGCAACCAAGGAAAGAAATGACTCTCTTGAACTCAACGAAACGGAGTCGATTCCTGTAGCTGTTTCCGGCCACATTTGGAACGAGCCTGTTTGGGAGTGGGCTGAGTATTATTCTTCCGCAACTGCAACCTTCATCTGCAAGAACGTAGAGACCCATACAGAAGTCCTTGATGCAGTAATTACTGTTGAAAAGACAACTGAAAAGACCACTTACACTGCAACAGTTGAGTTCGAGGGTAAGACCTATACAGATACTGTTGAGGTGGAGAACCCGGCTGCTACCATCACCTCTGCATCCTTAACATTGCAGAGCAGAATCGATGCGAACATCTATGTGGATGCTCCGGAATCTGCAGCTAAGATCGTTCTTACCTACTCCAAGGATGGAAGTACCGTTGAGTATGACCTTGCAACTGCAACAAAGGAAAGCAACGGAACTTACAAGACCGTCTTCCCGAACATTCCTGCGAAGGAAATGACTGAAGTAATCTCCGTTACCGTACTGGATGCTGAAGGAAATGAACTTCCGCTCGCAATGCAGACCTCTGCAGGTAAGCTCAATGGCAATGCTTATGAATATCGTGTTGTCGATTGGCCGATCGCAGTCCTTGCAGCTGAGGGTATGGATGAGAAGTATGTCAACATCGCAAAGGCAATCTTGAATTATGGTCAGACTGCACAGATCCAGTTCAACTATAAGACAGATGATCTTGCAAATCCGGAAGGATATCTTGCGGATGAGATGAAGACAGTTGTAGCAAATCCTGATTACGATGCAGTCTTCCCGACAGAGGAAGAGCTCGCTGCAATCGGATACAAGCAGATGTCTCTGAACCTTGAAGGTGCAACCGAGATCTTCCTGTACTTCGATCATGAAGTGACAGCTAAGGATGAGGAAGGCAATGCCTATAAGGTAGAAGCATCTGGCAGCAACTATCGTGTTGTTATTGAGAACATTGTTGCAAAGGAACTGAACAAGGCTTACACAGTAATCATTACCGAGGATGGTGTTGACTACACCTTCACACTGTGCGCACTTAGCTATGCAAACCGTGTGCTTGCTCTCGATGGATATGAGACGCTGAAAGACGTTTGTAAGGCATTGTATCTGTACAACGATGCAGCAATTAAAGCCTTTAACTAAGTAGATAATAATCCCTCATTTCGAGTGACAATTATCTAAATAAATGGAAAGGAGAAAAACTCATCATGAAATATGTAGACGCTGAGATGGAGCTGATCCGTTTCGAGGCTGAGGACGTTATCGTTACCAGCGGTGAGAACGAGCTTCCTGGTATCTAATCAAACACTTTTGAAGGGTGGCAGCCGCCACCCTTCTATTTTGCAATAATAGTACTAAAAGAAAGAACAAGGGAAAAAATCAAACTATTTTTATCTCCAACGGTTATACTTATCATTGAACCAAACATCGTAAGCCAACAGAAAGGAAGTGAAATCATGGCTCGTGGTTCTGTAAGGAAAAAGGGGAAGAAATGGTATTATCGATTCTATGTAACAGATTCACAAGGAAATCGTGTCCAACGCGAATTTGTTGGAACGGAGAGCAAGACTGAGACAGAGGCCATGCTTCGCAAGGCAATGACTCAACCAATCATGTTCCAACCGGAAGTAATGATTTGCCAAATAAAGCTCTCAGAGCTTCTCGATCAATGGAGAGATCAAGCACTGATGCCGGGCATGCTCTCATCTGGCACAGTAGATACGTATTGCGGCGTCATCAATCGCATCAAAAAGTATCCGATCGCTGAAATGGCTCTTAGTCGCATCACAACAGATGATCTGCAACATTTTATGGATCATCTATTCTATGGTGGGATAAATGCAGATGGCTCTTTTCAGCCATCCTTGTCTTTAAACTACCGAAGAATCTTTTTTTCGATTCTGACAAATGCATTGCATTATGCGGTATATCCCAGAGGATGGATTTCATCGAGCCCGATGCAATATGTAACCCTTAAGAGCAAAGAGCGATCGATGGATTTATTTTCCGAGAAAATCATCTCAGGAATACCGGTCATCAACCATGAAACATTTCTACAATTAGAAAATTATTTGCGAAAAAAGAAGAATCCTGCGCTCCTACCAATTCAGATCTCATACTACACGGGGCTAAGATTGGGAGAGGTGTGCGGACTCATTTGGCCTGATATCGATTTCTCACAACAGCAAATACTCGTCAGGCGCAGCTTGTGGTACAACAAAACCAGAAAGGTTCACGAAATTGGACCTACAAAACGCAATAAAACAAGAGTCGTCTTTTTCGGCGACAGGTTGGCAGATATATTAAATGCGGCAAGGGAAAAACAAGCACGCCAAAAGAAACGATTAAAAGAAGATATCTGTAAAAACTATTATCGGGAAGTGCTGGAAGGAAATCATATCCATTATGACATCACAACGATGATAACGGGTATTGAGCCCGAAAAGATATATCACAAGCTCGATCTTGTCTGCATTCGTCCGGATGGAAGCATCGAATATCCCGATACCATCGGAATCGTTTGCAGATCTGTTAGAACAAACATCCCAGGCTTGGAGAACTTTCATTTTCACCAGCTGCGGCATACGTATACATCAAACCTTCTCTCAAAAGGCGCATCTCCCAAAGATGTTCAAGAGCTGCTAGGGCACTCAGATGTCCGCACAACAATGAACATTTATGCTCACGCCTCAGACACTGCGAAACGCAATGCAGCAAAGCTGATGGATTCGCTAGAAGATGGGAAATAAGGGAAAAATGAGGGAAAGGCGTACGAAGAAGAATACTTCTCCGCACGCCTTTCTTCTAAATAATGCCTAAATTATAAATCCGGAGTCTCGTTCTCCCCACTGGTAACGATAACATCCTGTGCCTCGAAGCGAATTACTTCGATCTCAGCGTTTACGTATTTCATGATGGATTATCTCCTTTCTATGATATTTAGAAAACTGCCTAAAGAAAGTATAAGCAATCATCTACTTAGTTGAATGCCTTAATTGCTGCCTGATTCAGCAGATACAGAGCTCGTGCAACATCCTTTAAAGTATCAGCTACTGTATCATTCGCAAGAACACGATTTGCGTAGCTCAGTGCGCTAACCTTAAAGGTATAATCTACACCGTTCTCTGTTATGATGACTGTGAAGGTCTTGTTAAGCTCTTTCGCTACAATGTTAGGTACCACTACACGATATCGGGAACCGTTAAGTTCAACCTTATAAGCATTTCCTTGCTCATCCTTAGCGACAACTTCATGGTCAAAGTAAAGGAATATCTCGGTTGCACCTTCAAGATTCAGAGATATGCTCTTGTATCCGATGGTTGTACGATCTTCTTCGCTCGGGAAGACTGCATCATAGTCGGGATTTGCTACAACGGACTTCATCTCATCTGCAAAGTAACCTTCAGGATTTGCAAGGTCATCTGTCTTATAGTTGAACCACAACTGAGCCGTCTGTCCATAATTGAGCAACGCTTTTGCGAGATCATGATACTTCTCCATATCTTCCCTGCTAAGAGCGGCATTTGCCCAATCAACGACCTTAAACTCAAACGAATTACCATTAAGCTTTCCTGTTGCAGATTGCTTTTCAAGTGCAATTTCTTTGCCCTCTGCATCGTAGATGGTAACGGAAATTACTTCTGTCATTTCCTTGGCAGGAATATTCTCAAAGACGAGTTTATAACCTTTTTCAGTAGGAGTCATTGTAGCAAAATCATACTCGACTGTACTGTTATCCTTCGCATAAGTTAAAACCGCTTTTACAGCTTCCTTTGGTGTAGATACGTAAATGTTCGCATCAATTCTCTCTGCAACAGTAAGCGAAGCAGAAACAATAGTAGCAATAGGTTTCTCCACCTCAACAGTATCTGTGTAAGTCTTCCCTTCAAACTCAACTGTTGCAGTACATATGGTCTTTTCATCTGTCTTTTCAACAGTAATTTCTGCCTCAAGCTCAACTACATGAGTCTCATCATTTGCGCAGACGAACTTCGCAGTTGCAGCAGAGTAATCCTCTGCCCAAGTCCACTCAGGCTCGCCATATGCATGACCGATACCTTCTACTGCCACCTTCACAGGATCTGCTGCAGTCAAGGTCGTGTTGAACTCATTGACAACGATCTCAATCTCTGCGTCATCGCAAGGTACTGCAAATGTAACGGTTGCAAGCACTTCATCCTTCGCTACGCCTTCAAGATCTGCAAATGCAAACTTGATGGTTCCGTCTGCTTCCTTCGCGGACTTGTAAGTGAGTGCACTTTCAATTCCAACATAGGTAAGAACTTCCGGATCATAAGTAATGGTATACAGACCGTTGTTGGCAAGTTCGTCTGCCGTAATCTCAACAACGACACCCTTCGCCTCTTCTGCAGGAGTTTCAGGTGTCTCAGGCTCATCATCAGCAACCACTTCATCGTCCATCGGAAGTGCTCTGCTCTTCACAGACGGTACATATGTCTTGATTGCATTTGTGGAACCCGTTGCGCTTGTGGTTGCAACGCTAATATTGTCAACATACACTGCATTTTCAGCAGAATCGCTGATCTTCGCAGTGAGTTTTTCGATGATAGATGCAGGAAGCTTAATATTCTTCTCAGGATCTGCCTCTTCCTCATCAGCTAGACTTGCAATGGAATCCAAGTCATTGTTGAAGAGTGCTGCAACATTGGTTGCTCCTTTCAGTGCACTTACAAACTTAGCCTGGAGATACTCTTCGGAGTTTTCGTCTGTACTTACAAACCAGATTGCATTCAGGTCAGAATCAGCAAGGAAAATACCTTCCTGACCAATGTCACCAAACTCCTCATAGGTGTTGAACCCAAGATAGTTCATGGAATAAGCATAAGGGTTGTCACTAAGTGTAAATCCAGCGCCTTCAATGGTACCCAGTGTTCCATACTGCAGATTCAGGTCAAGTCCTTCCTTGTCAAGACTAGGTGTAATCATCAAGATATACAGCGTACCTTCCTCATTCATTGCATAGTAATAATACTGGATATTTCCTGTGGATTCTTCAGTACCAATGCCAACAAATGCAATTGCTTCCATCAGCCCTAAAGAGCTCAAATTGAAATAGTTCAAACTGCTGCCCTGCATAATCTGCAGATAACCGGAAGCACCTGCTGCGATCACATCGTACGCCATCAATTCACTGATTGCGTTTTCGGTTTCATTGCCCTCTTCATCTTTCACAGTTTCAGTACCATAGACAGTTGAATACGGGATCGCTGCTGCATCCAAAGGTGCATATGCAGTATTCATAGCAAAGAGCAGCTCTGGACTGAACTCATTTGTTACGTCGAATCTTACATAATCATCGTCAACATCGATTCCATAGATGTAGTCACCGCTTCTTCCGCCACCGAGAAGCTCTGTCCAACCTTCACCAACGTTGGTAGCAGATCCGTCGGTTGCATCATAAAGAACAAACTGAGGTTCCTCATCCACTGTAATCTGTCCAAATGCATATGCGTTGACAGGTGTTCCTTCAATGACTTCGATCTCGACCGTTGCAGTAACATCAGGCGTCTTATGAGAAGCTGCAGTAATCGTTACATTGCCAACTCCAACAGCAACGACATGTCCATTAGCATCAACTGTTGCGACATTTTCATCAGAACTTGTCCAGTCAACACTACGGTCATCTAAGAAGGACGGCTCTACAACTGCGGTCAGATCGATCTCGTCAACGGCATTCAGAATCAAGGTTGCCTGTTCAGGATCTACCTTGATCAGAAGCGCCTCATCCGGGTCAATCTCAACTTCGACATCTATTGCTTTATAGAAATAGATATCTGTTGTGCTGCTCGTAAACACGAAGTCACCAGAACTAAATGCCATACCATAGCCGAAGCTTGCATATGGAGCATACAGCAGTTTGTGATCAGAATATACAAACGGATCTGCATAGTTTTCGTTAGCCCAGCTTACATATGGGCCACCGAAACTGCCAAATCCAAGGACACCGCCATCTGCCTTGTTACGGAGAGTGAAGCCATCATCGCCTTCTTCCGCAATCCAGACGGTTGCGTCAGTAATTGTCGTTCCATCAATATAGTTGCCGTTTTCCTCATCTTTCTCAACCAAAGATGCAACGCCCTTTGTGTAACTATTTGTGCCCTGGCTGGTAAGTGTAAATGCATCACCAAGATCAACATTTGCAATTACATACTCATTGCCAGGCTCTACAGTATCTGTAAGCACATAGTTTACTCCAACTACATAGGTCACAGGTCCATCATTGAGTTTTGCCAGTTTTGCGGTCTCATTTCCTGCATAGTCAGCAGCGAAAATAATAATCGCATTGACATCCTCGATACCAGAGACATCAAACTTCTTGTAAAGAAGCTCTCCATCTTCTGACTGCTCAGGAACCTCTGCCGTATAAACTGTCTTTCCAGCGGTATCCATCAGAGCAAGATAAGAAACATAGTTCTCATCCTGATATGCAACCGTTAATGTCTTGCCATCTTTGCTCAGTGCAGCCGCATAAATGACAGGTGCAGTATCATCTACCTTAAAGGTATAACCAATGGAAGCACCCTCACCAAGCTTTCCGCTCTCGACAACTTCAGCAAATCCTTCTTCATCGAGTACACCGTTAGACTGTAATCCATAATACTCAGGCACTGCATAGAGACCTGCACTGAAAGACTCACCCTCTGCAACGCCGAGTTTCTCAGCACTCTTATTCAATAATGCAGTCATAGCACTGTAATTACGCCACTGTCCGCCATTGACATAGTAGAATGCAGCAATCACATCACTGGAGAGTCTGCCCTGGGAAAGAACTTTTCCATCAGCGTCAAGTACTGCTGTTCCAACAGTTCCTGCATTACGGATCAAGCTATAGTAGACATTCTTAAGAACTGTCTTACTATTCACAGCCAGACGCTCGGCAGGGAATTTATCCTCAACAGTGTAAGGGTTACCTACATACATCACATCCTTAGAAGTGTTCGGGTAACGTACTGTCAGGTAGTTGGTATTTGTATTATCCAGATAGCTTTCCTTCGTGTTGGTTCCGTAAAGGACATCCACTGCGGATGTGGTATCAAACATGGAAGGATCTGTCCAGTTGCCATAGAAACCAAGAATCGGAATCGAATGCTGAACATCCAACATCTCACCATCTTCTGTTTCTGTGATGCAAGTTACATATGTAAAGCCTTCAACGTAAGCACCCTTGGCGAAATAATAGTCAAGTGCTTCCATATCATCAGCAGAAAGCTGAATCTTTACAGTAACTTTCTTTGTCTCGCCAGCATTGAGTACCAGCTGATCATCCTCAGCTTCTCCGGTAGCCTTCACCCACTTCAGAAGCTCATAAGCATCATTAGAAGTGATTCCCTCAATACCATCCAGTTCAGCAACCTCAAGATTTAATGCACTGCCATCTGCGTTGCCAGCAAGGTAGTCAAGGATTGCCTGTGCATCCTTATCATCGGATACACCATCTTTATTTACATCGTGATCTTCTAACGTATCAGCCCATACATGCAGCACATCAGCTTCAAGCCCCATGGTCCAGGATCCCGCAAGGAGATTCTTGCCATCAGATGTCAAACCCTGTGTAAAGATGTCAGTGTTAATCGCATAGGTTAATGTCTGATCACTTGTATTTGTCAAATAGAAGCTATAGCTGTACTTACCTGTACGTTCAGGGTCATCCCCAAGCTCCGCTTTTACCTTACCATCAATGGCGGAAGCTGTAGCATCCTGATCCATGATAATATAAGAATCTGCGTCGATCGCTGCTGCGATGTTGGCAAGACCGGAACCCTGCTGAAGAATCGAGACATAATCACCATATTCATCCTTCATTGGCAGAGCAGTGGACATCAGCAAGCTATTTGCCATCGTACGCTGACCAAGTGTAAACTTGTCAGAATTTGCACGATAGTATTCACCGAACAGACCTGCAAGACCAGCAATCTGAGGAGCAGCCATGGAAGTACCGCTCATGAGCTCATAACCGTCGTCGGTCATACCATTAACAGAATAAATGCTTCCGCCAGGAGCTGTAATCTCAGGCTTCATTGTCAAGCTTCCAGGAACACCCCATGAGCTAAAGGAGCTCATTGTTGCTTCAGAAAGATCTTTTTGAATCGAAGCATCCATCTCAGCAGACACATACAATTTACCAGTATAATACTCAGCACCACCCTCGGTCGTCTTCTTTTCAGAAGCCTCGAGAATTGCAAGGCCGTCAGCCTTTGTAATAGAAACTGCAGGTGCGGTATAACTATAACCGGTTAAGTTCATGCTGATTGTGCCATCCTGGTTATTGTAAATGATTGTACCGATTGCACCATTAGCAACAGCTGCATTTGCCTTCTGATAGAAAGAAGTTGATCCACGCGAGCAGATCGCAACTTTACCTTCCAGGACATCCTTCAATGCTGCAAAATCATCATCGGTACCATAGCCTGTGATGGCAACATATTCAATCGTTCCCAGATCAGCCAGAGTCGAAATAGGCTCATTTCCATAACCGCTAGTCTCGGTATAGAAAACCTTCTGCTCATCATTGAATACCAGCGGCATGCCGGTCATACCAATATTGTCTGCAGAAGCAACCGTAAGGCTGTTATTGAAAGATCCCGGAGATCCACCTGTGTGCCAACCAATATCGTCTGCATACAGATAACCACCGTACATGTTGTCATTTAATGGCGTATCATACCAGCTTCCAGAGTTACCAGCAGACATGCTGACAACCGTACCGCTCTTGACCAAGCTGTCTAAAACAGCCTGATAGGAGTTATCAAAAGCAAAACCAGGGTTGGCAGAACCAAGAGAAAGGTTCGCTGAATCACAACCAAGAACGATTGCATCTTCGATTGCAGCAAAATAGTCAGAGTCGTAAGCACCGCCGCCAGCACCAAAGACCTTCATGGTTACGATCTGCGCATCCGGAGCAGCACCAATTGCATATACAGAGGTAGCTGCATCTACAAATTCACCATCCTGCCATACATAACGGTTCGCAGCAGCAATACCAGAAACATGAGAACCGTGCTCGCCTTGGTCATCACTATCATGATCCGTCGTAGTATTATGATCGATGTAGTTATATGCGTAAGGGATCTTACTGTTCTTATAGACAGCAACTGAACTAAATGCATCATCATCCTTTACATTGAGCTGATCCTTCACCGCTTCAATCTTTGCACTGGTTAACAGATCGAAGGAACGAAGGCTCTTACCCTGCTTTAACAGAGAATACTCAAATGCTGCGTCATTGAAAGAGATATGATCCTGATTGGTACCGGTATCGATAATTGCGATCTTAGACTCCGCACCGGTATAGCCCTCTGCCCATACATTGGAGGCAAAGATCATCTCTTTCGTTGTGATCGATGTATTCACCTCATCTCTCTGAGCTTCGTACAGATTCTCAAGCTCAACAGACCTAACACCAGGTACAGATGCGATTGTCTCCAAATCACCATAACGGACATTTGCAGAAATTGCATTGACCAACAATGTTAAGTTCCATTTCACATCGATCTTGTGTCCTGTCTTGCTTTCAATCTTCGCCTGGATTGCAGACTGCTGCATCTTGAGTGACTTACGATATACGATAGCACTCGGGCTTGTCGCCACAGCATCCGCTTTGTAGCCAGCATCAATTGCACCAGCTTTTTCCAGGAAAATAGAGACACGAACGATGTCATCCGCAGCAAAAGAAGGCTTATCTGCGTTCTCTTGCTCCTCTCCGATGGCAGCGATGCCATGTTCCTCAAGCTGGGTATTGCCTTCTTCGCCAATCTTAGGAACATTCACCTTTTCGACATCCACATCTTCCATAGGAAGTGCCGTGCCATCCAGTTCGACCTGAGAATTGCGCTCTAATTCCGCAAGAGTCTCAGCATCGATTTGCTTGGTAGGTACTGAATTCTTGTCATTGCCTGCAGCAAATCCAGTGATGTTCTGTGAACAAATCATCACCAGGACAAGCAGTAATGATAGAACTCGTCTCCATTTCTTGTTCATTTGGTTTTCTCCTTCCTCCTGTTATTGATTACGGATTCGATTGTTTGTAACCGAATCTAAAGGAAAAACAAAGGATTTTTACCAGAGAAATTCCGATTTCTGTGGTTTATGGAGGAAGTTGAAAATATAACTATTAGTAATAATATGAATAGTTAATAGTACAAACGGTTATAGTGAAGAAAAGGATATTCTATCAGCATATTATTTGACATGCGAAATGAGTCGAGATATGCAAAAAGGACTGTCCGAAGACAGCCCTTAAATGCGTAGAAGAGTGGATTCAGTCTATAGCTATAGTTGAATCGGCCTATTGTTTTGTAGAAGTGATCTTATGAACGGTGTCTAATGTTTCGCCGGTGCGGGAAGCAATCTCCTCGGGGGTCATGCCGGAACGAAGGAGCTGAAGAATCAACTGGGACTTGCCCTGCTCGATACCCTGCTCGATACCCTGCTCGATGCCCTGCTCGATACCCTGCTCGATGCCCTGTTCGATACCTTGCTCGATACCTTGCTTCAATCCCTGGCTCTGTCCGTCAGTGTAACCGAGACGAAATGCTTCATCTAGTTTCATCTTCAATGTCATATATTCAGTCCTCCATGCTTGAGAGCTTTTGGCTCGTTCGACTTCCTGCTCCAGACGGGTGGAGAGTTGATCAGTTACTGCATGGTCCCTCAGATAGGTGAGAAAACGATCCAGCTCAGGACGTAAGTTTTCCCGTGGTCCGCTGGCGTTCAGGATGACGGTAATGCTGTCATCACCCAAGTGAACGGAAGGATCCTCCTCACACTGTCTGGTGAAGGTATACTGGGGAAGGTTCACCCGGAACCTTGAGGGCTTATTCTTGCAGATGAAGATTACGTAACTTCTCTTTAAATCGGAGTACATGACGCCGCTATCGATTGAATCGAGGTCTACCATGCTGTGATAGTAGCGGCTGCGCTTGCCGATGGTAGGGTCGTCTGTCGTCTGCATCTCGATATCATAGCGTGTATTGTTCTCGTCCTGTACGTAGATGTCAAGACGTACGCCATGATCAAAAGGTGTAAACTTGAGTGAGCGTTGAGAGACAACCGCAGTCAGATCCGTAATCTTAATGTTGAGGATCAACTCGAGAATCTCCTTTGTCAGACTCGGATTTTGCTCCAGAATCTTGCAAAAAAGATAATCATCAGTGAAGTCGAGGTCTTCATAGTTCTTATAAATTCCATGTTCCATTATAGATATCTCCTTTCGTAGTGTTCTGATGGATTCCCCGGAGAAACTCTACGCAAAGAGATTCTGCCTGTATTGTAGCAGATTTCGAGCGTGAAGTATACAGCCTTGTCTTTTCTGCCTGATAATGGTAAAATAAAATGGAGTATAGGTTGAAAGGATTTGGGTGGTTGCCCATGGAAGATGGCAAGATTGTATTTCAGATGATACTGGCTGAGCGGGTGATCCGTGTCAGCGCGATCTATCCCGAGACGGTTACATTTGTAAAGGATTATCTGACCGAGGATGAGAGAGAGGCCGAGATTGCGGTCTGCATCTCGGAGGCGGATATTGATTTTGAGCAAATGCATTCTGACCGGGAGGCTGAGGTGGAGGGGCATCCGAAGAGGGTGTGGCCGAGACCGTACCTTGAGACGCTTGCGGTGTATCGCAAAATTGTCGAGAAGATGCCGTTTTATGAGACATTTTTGTTTCATGGGTCGGTGATCGCGGTTGACGGAGAGGCGTATTTATTTACCGCGAAGAGCGGTACCGGAAAGTCGACGCATACAAGGCTTTGGCGGGAGATGTTCGGAGATCGGTGTGTGATGATCAACGATGACAAGCCCCTGCTTAAAGTGACGGATGAGGGCGTGAGGGCTTACGGGACGCCTTGGAATGGCAAGCATCATCTGGGGACGAATGCTTCGGCACCGCTTCGGGCGGTTTGTATCCTGGAGCGTGATGTGGACAATCATATCGCGCGTGTCGACGCGGGAGAAGTGTTTCCACTGTTGATGCAGCAGACGTATCGGCCGGCGGAAGGGGATGCGCTGATGCAGACCCTTGATTTGCTGGATCATTTGTGCAAAAAGGTGCCGATTTACCGGCTGGGATGTAATATGGAGCCTGAGGCGGCGAAGGTGTCGTACGAGGGGATGCAAGAGCCTTGAAGTTGAGAAAAGAAAGGGATCGAATATGAAGTTAAAGAATGGCTTTTATACACGTGAAGTTGGCGGTAAGCAGGTGATGGTCGGCGTGGCTGGCACAGGTTTTTCCGGCGTGGTGCGCAGCAATGAGACGGCTGCATTTATCGTGAATCAGTTAAAAAAGGAGACGAGCGAGGACGAGATCGTCTCTGCGATGCTTGCGGTGTATGACGCGCCGGAGGAGAAGATCCGCGCGGATGTGAAAAAGATCGTCGGAACGCTTCGCGAGATCGGCGCGATCGAAGAGTGATGGCGGCGTTTGATCAGGCAAATGGTGCCGGCGAGTCGATTGATTTTAAGACGTATCTGGAGAAGAACGGGACGCTGACCTACTGGAATCGGGGCGTGAGCATGCGGCCGCTGATTCGGCAGGACAAGGACTTGTTTTCTCTAAAGCATAAGGATCTGGTGCTTGCAGAGCGAGGCGAGACGCGTCTTCGCAAGTACGATGTGGTGCTTTACATCCGCCATGACGGAGCGTATGTGCTGCACCGGATTGTACAGGTTCGTGCAAATGATTACGCGATCCTTGGGGATAATACGTACCGACTGGAGACCGGAATTACAGATACAGATGTGATTGCGGTGATGACTGGCTATGCCAGAGGCGGAGAGCACTGGCATTCCGTTGAGGAGACCGGATATCAGCTGTATTCGAAGATCTGGGTGGGAATCTATCCGCTACGGAAAGTGCTTGTTGGGATCAGGCACCTGCTGGGACGTATCTACCGGAAGGCATTTCGGAAGAAATCTTAATGATAATATATAGTTAAGAGGGTATCATGAAAAAAGGGACCTCTGAGACGACATTTCATTGGCTACTTTCAAGAACCAGGAAGCAGCAGTGGAGTGTCTGGTGTCTGCTGTTAGTTCAGCTTTTGCTGGCTGGCGGTGCATTATTGCAGACCTGGCTGCTTCGTGGCTTAATCGATGCCGCTGTGGCGAAAGATAAGGCGTTGTTTGTCAGGACTGCGGTTTATTTTGTTGGCATTATTTTGGCGCAGCTTGCGCTTCGCGCAGCGCTGCGGTTTTTGCGTGAATATGCGCATGCTTCTGTGGAAAATGCGTTGAAGGCACGTCTTTTTGGCGTGCTGCTTAATCGTTCTTATGCGGATGTGAGCGCGGTGCACTCCGGGGAGTGGATGAATCGACTGACGAACGATACCACGGTTGTTGCAACGGGTCTTAGTGACATTATTCCGGATGTGTCTGGCATGGTGGTACGCCTTGTCGGTGCGCTTGTACTGATTCTCGTGATGATTCCACAGGTGGCTTGGGTGTTGGTGCCGGGCGGCCTGCTTTTGGCGCTGTTTACCTTTTTATTTCGCAAACAATTAAAATTATTACATAAAAAGATTCAAGAAGCTGACGGGCGGCTTCGCATTTTCCTGACGGATCGCCTGACGAGCATGCTTGTTGTGCGTTCTTTTGGGCGTGAAGAGGCTTCGATGGAGCAAGGCGAAGCGTTGATGGCAGAGCACAAGGGCGCGCGGATGCGCCGCAGCAACTTCTCGAATCTGTGCAATGTTGGTTTTGGCATGTTTATCCAAGGCGCCTACGGCGCGGCTGCAATCTACTGTGGTTACGGGATTTTGACCGGCAATCTAAGCTACGGCACGTTTGTTGCGACGCTGCAGCTCGTCAATCAGGTGCAGTCACCATTTGCCAATATCTCAGGATATCTGCCGAAGTATTATGCGATGCTTGCAAGCGCGGAGCGTCTGCGTGAGGCAGAGCTTTTTGCGCTGGACTGCGTGGGACCGAAGAAGAGTGCCATGGAAGTCGCTGCACTGTATGATTGTCAGCTGAAAGAGCTTGTGTTAAATGATGTCGCCTTCAGCTATCCTGTGCGCGAGGGAGAGACTGGCCGGCAGACCCTGGAGCATGTGAATTTCAGTGTTGAGAAGGGGAAGATTGCTGCGGTTACGGGTCCCTCTGGGTGCGGAAAGAGCACGCTATTAAAGCTTCTCATGTGTTTGTATCCGTTGGATGCCGGGGAACGTGTGATGAAATGTGTGCGCGGGGATTCAAATGGTTCGAGGCTAGAACTGCTTGCGCTTACGTCCGCTTGGCGCGGACTATTTGCGTATGTGCCGCAGGGGAATCAATTGATGAGCGGATCGATCCGTGAGGTCGTCTCCTTTGGAGACCTGGCCTACTCGGATGAAGACATCTGGCAGGCAATCGATGTGGCCTGCGCAGAGTACGTCCACGAGCTGCCCGACGGACTTGAGACGATGATCGGAGAACGCGGCGCAGGCCTCTCAGAAGGCCAATTGCAGCGCCTTGCGATCGCAAGGGCGATCTGTTCAGGACATCCGATTTTGCTGCTGGATGAGGCGACAAGCTCGTTAGATGAGGCAACAGAGCATCGTCTGCTTCAGAATCTGCAGACGATGACCGACCGGACCGTGGTGATTGTGACGCACCGCCTGGGGGTCTTAGACATTTGCCAAAAAGAGATTCGCATGAGCGAAGAGGGAATCGAAGTAAGAGAGTTAGGCGCGGAGGCGCAGGGGTAAGACTTTTAAAATTTGGAGGCGCGATCAGACATGATGACATTATCAGAAGCGGATGGAAAGCTTTTCTATCAATTGTGGATGCCACTTTTGGACTTTGTCAATCAAAAATATCATGTGAACCGTAAGCTTAAGAATATTGCCAAAGGAAAGAAGCTGGATCCGAGTGAGGTCGCAGAAGTTGCACATCGTCTTTGGGAGGAACCCTCGCTCATCGATACATATTTAGAGGAGTATCCGGAAATCACAGGAGATTCCAGGGAGCTCCTGCTTAGCTGGCGTAATCCGATCCGTGGCACATTTCTGGTGGAGAGACACCTTAAAAACGGGTCGATCCTGATTGCTCAGAATGATGAAGTGTATCGATCGGTCGGTATCATTTCGACATGGGAGGAGATGCTTCCTTATGATCTTCCCATTATGATCGATGCGACACTGATTCCATTTCGTGATGTAATTATTCCAGATGGGCTTGTAGCACTCTACCCGGTTGCCATTGGCAGTGGCATGAAGCGCACATTAAAAGATACTTATATAGATGCCAAGAACCGTGGGGCGATTCATACAAGTCTTCAGGGCGACGATGCAAACAGGCAAGAAAAGGTGGTTCCATTCGAAACTCCTGTCGTAGAAATTAATGAAGTTGATGAGTTCGACGAGATGGATTTTGAAGAAGATGCTTTTGATCCCGAGGAGGCATCAAGATGTCTTGAATTGTTTAAAATGGATATGATGGAAGCTGGTCTAAAGCCAGGAACCATCCGAAATCATTATGGAAACATTGACTTTTTTGTAAATGAATTCTTGCATTGAGAGGACTGCTCAGTAGAACTTGGTACAAGCCTTGCAGGTTCTTTCCTGGGAGATTTCTTTATACGCAGATGTATGTGGTCAACACCGGCATCCATTAAAAGTACATCTGCCAGTATTAAAAAGTTTTATCGTTTTCTGGCAGACCGAGAGATCATCGACAAAGAGCTGGTTCAGGAAATGCTGGAAGAATTTCGTGAGTGTCTTCCTGAGTGGCAGGAAAGATGTGCAAGATATAATGATCCTCATGTAAAATTCGATGAATGGGATTTCTTTTAGGACATTTATTTGAGAGATGCTATTGGATTAGTTACTCATTGAGAGTTGAGCGTAGAAATAAAGGGTAAGCAATTGGAAGAGAGAAAATTATCACAAGCCCCGATGGATCTGATCTATCTGGCGGGCTGTGCGGTGAATTCGCAGGCACCACGGCCAGAACGGGTGGCAGAAATTGGGAAAACAGAAGACGGCTGGGCGAACCTGCGGGCGAAAGCAAGACAGCAGAAAATGAGCGCGATGGCTGCCATCGCGCTAGAAAGCATGTCTGAGGAAGACCAAGAGCGTGTCATTCCCGCGGAAGAACGTGATTTCTGGCATAAAGAGCGCATGGCAAATCTGCGCAGACGGATGATGTTCGATACCGAACGTGAGGAGATCTATCATTTCCTGGATGAGCAGGGAATCTGGTATGTGCCATTAAAGGGGATCATTATTCAGGACTATTATCCCGTGTATGAGATGCGGGAGATGAGCGACAATGACATTCTGTTCGATCAGACGAGGAGGGAAGATGTCAGGAAATGGTTTGAGGCGAGAGGGTATCGGCATGAGAGTGACGATAATGTTGATGCTTATCTTAAGGAGCCATTCTATAATTATGAGATGCACTTTATCCTCTTTAATCTTGGGTATGGAAGGGATGTCAGATACTTCTCTGAAATTGACAGAAGGTCTGTAAAGAATGATTCATCAGGACATCTGATGGAGAAAAAAATGCCAGATGAAGATTTTTATCTGTATTTTTTGGCACATGCGAATAAACATGCAAATCTATGTGGTTCAGGTATTCGCCCGGTTTTTGATCACTATGTGATTAGAAAAGAGTACGAGGGTCGCCTCGATAATTCTTCTCTTGAGAAGAAAATGGTCATTTTGCAGATTGAAGACTTTTCCGCTGCATTGAATGAGCTTTCACGGATTTTGGTCACGAATCCAGAGGATATTGATCTGAGTCAATTGCATGAAGAAAGTTGGGAATTGGTATCTTCAATGTTGCGGGCAGGAATCTTTGGATCTGAATTAGAACGACAGAGAATATTCTTTCATAATCAGGCAAGAGGGGAGAAGCTGACAAGAAAACAAAAATGGAGATATATTATGTTGCGCATGTTTCCAAATCGAGAGTACATGCAAATTATATATCCGATACTGGAAAAGCATCCTATTCTTTTGCCTGTTTTGTATCTTGACAGATTGATCAAAAGATCAATTCATCAAAGAGAGCAGATAAAAACAGAACTCAAAGGATTTAATGAACTGTAGCATATGAGGAAGTGAAAAGGTATTGTTGATGTAAGAAATCATAAGGAATTCTTTCATAGACATGAATCTAGAGGTTTGATATAATAACATAAATACATTGGGTTTTATGGAGGAAACTAAGCGATATGAATGATACTATGTATTATCAAAGAAATATAAATAGTCTTCCTTTGAATGATTTGATTTGGACGGTATTCAGGAAATGGCGACTTATCCTGCTGTCCATGCTAGTTTTTGGGCTATTTCTAGGCGGCTTTAGGGGAGTTAAAGAGTACAAAAGTTATATAGACCCAGAGGCTGAAGTTGAAAGAGAAACAAACTATTCAAATGAGCTTGCAGCATATGAGAGAAGCAAATCTGCCTACGAGACTAGAATAGACAATTTACAAGCATGGATTGAAAGGCTAGAGCTTTATAAGGAAAAATCATTATTGTTGATCATGGATCCTTATGATATTTATAAATCCTCTGTCTCTTACTTTGTTGATACAGATTATGAGATTATGCCTAACGTTTTTTTTCAAAATCCTAATTATACAGAAACTCTAATTAAGAGTTATAAACTTGCAATCGAAAGAATAGATTATAATAAGTTGATTGATCTTCCAAAAGGACAAGATTTGATAGATACTCATCCGGTAAACAACCAAGCTTCGAAAAAGATATACTCTATTGCTACAGATGCAAGCACTGGTTTAATACAGATTACTGTTATTAGTGATTCTAAAGAGCGGGCTGATAAAGTAATGAACGAAATCAAGGCTGTTATGCAGGAACAAAAGGAGTTATTAACACAAGCGATAGGGGAGCATGATCTTGTGCTGTTGAATGAAGGATCTGAAAGAACTGTAGATCTTGAAGTGGCATCGTTGCAGAAAACATTTGCAACCGATTATGAAACGAATGTTGCAGAGATAGAGAAGTTAGAGAAGGAACTTGGGGAATTAAAGGAACCGCAGTTGGTGACTGTAGGCAGAGGATCTATAATAAAGGCAACCATAAAATATGGAATCTTAGGTTGTATAATAGGAGTAATGATCGCTGTTCTGTTCAACATGGTCATTTACTTCTTGAATGACCGGATGTATAGTGTTGAGGATCTACGTCATAGATATGGGCTTCCAGTTTTAGGTATCATTAAGTCAAATGAAAAGAAACCGAATAAATTAGACCTATTCATTGAATCTAAGTTAGGTATACCAGTGACGAAACCCGAAGGAGAGATGTCATATCAGTATATTGCTTCGAATGTTAAGTTATATTTAAAGGGAGCAGATCATGTAACATTGATTGGTACAACTTCAGACACAAAATTACATGAAATTTCTGAGCGTTTGTCAAAAGAGACAGACGGTTTTGTCGTGCAAGTTGGAGGGAATGTCAACTCTCAGCCAGATGCAGTGAAAGCATTATGTGAGAATACAGCAGTGGTTTGCGTTGAAGAGTGGCAGAAGGCAAAGCATATGGATATTATTCATGAGCTGTATGCAATAGAAGCATCCAATAATCAAGGGATAGGATTTATTGTTGTCAGCTAAGACTTATTAGAAGAGGTGATCATATGAGCGAGATTCATTTCTCCAAAAGAAAACTGCATCTCGAACATTGGCAAGTGATCAGTTTATTCATAGCAATATACGATGCGATTTTCGTAAACTTGTCATATTTTATTGTGCTTTGGCTTAGGTTTGATTGCACATATTCCTCCATAGAACCACAATATCTAGAAGCTTGGGTACGATTCGTTCCGATTTATACAATATTCTGCCTCGGGACGTTCTGGGTACTACATTTGTATAAGAGCATGTGGAGGTTTGCAAGCTATTCGGAACTTGTCAGAGTTGCGATCGCATCGCTGATTACAGCAGCGTTTCACACGCTTGCTATTACGGTTCTATTTGAACGCATGCCCATTTCGTATTACTTTATCGGAGCTATTTTCCAATTTGCTGCAATTTTAGCAGTGCGATTCTCATATCGATTTGTTTTATTGATGAGGGAAAGAAGAGATAATAGTAATTTTGTGAAGCGAGTCATGCTGATTGGTGCGGGTTCTGCCGGTCAGATCATTATGCGTGATATCCAAAGAGCGAAAGAACTTCAGGATAAAGTTGTTTGTATCATTGACGACAACCCGAATAAGTGGTCGCGATATCTAGATGGTATACCAATTGTTGGTGGGCGAGAGACCATCCTTGAGAACGTCGAGAAATTTAAGATTGATAAGATTTATCTTGCGATTCCTAGTGCAAGCGTGAATGATCGCAGAGACATCTTGTATATTTGTCAGAAAACAGATTGCGAGATCAAGAACTTACCTGCAGTATACCAATTGGTGAATGGCGAGGTGTCGATTAGCGCTATGAAAGATGTCTCAGTAGAAGACTTATTAGGAAGAGCACCGATCAAAACGGAGATGGGAGAGGTGTTTCGATTCCTAAATGGGAAAGTGGTTTTGGTGACTGGTGGCGGTGGATCTATCGGTAGTGAGCTTTGCCGCCAAATTGCGGCTCACAATCCAAAACAGCTAATTATATTGGATATCTACGAGAATAACGCTTACAGTATCCAGCTTGAATTAAAAGAGAAATATCCGGATTTAAATCTGGTCACATTAATCGGATCTGTGCGCGATAGCAGAAAGATGTTTGATGTCTTTGAACGATATCGCCCTCAGATTGTTTATCACGCAGCAGCACATAAGCATGTACCACTGATGGAAGACAGCCCCAATGAAGCTATTAAGAATAATGCAATAGGCACTTATAAAACTGCTTATGCAGCGATGGTTCATGGCTGTGAGAGGTTCGTCCTGATTTCAACAGATAAGGCAGTTAATCCGACCAATATTATGGGAGCGTCAAAACGTCTTTGTGAGATGATCATTCAGAGTTTCGACGAAAAGATAAAAGAAGGAAAAGCTGACGAGATCCCACAGCTTTTCACTCATGAAGGTTATGAGAATGCTGATAAGCAGGGAACAGGAGAGATATTCAAACAAGTAAAAACGGAGTTTGTTGCGGTTCGTTTCGGGAATGTGTTGGGCAGTAATGGCTCCGTGATCCCGATCTTTAAGAAGCAAATTGAAAGAGGCGGCCCAGTTACAGTTACACATCCGGATATTATTCGATATTTCATGACAATTCCAGAAGCAGTCAGCCTTGTTATGCTGGCGGGCACATATGCAAGAGGTGGAGAAATCTTTGTACTTGACATGGGAAGTCCTATGAAAATCGATACTTTAGCACGTAACCTGATCAGGTTATCAGGCTTTAAGCCAGATACTGATATTAAAATCGAGTATACCGGATTGCGACCTGGCGAAAAACTATATGAAGAAAAGCTCATGGCAGAAGAAGGACTTAAAAAGACGGTAAATAACCTAATTTTTATTGGATGTCCGATTCCTTTCAAAGTCAATGCTTTTCTGGATCAATTAGATGATCTGATGGAAGCTGCATATAGAAATCATAAGGATATAAGAAAACTGGTTGAAAAAATGGTCTCAACTTATCATCCTGCAAATGATGGGGCTGCAAGTTCCATTGATGAAACATATACTAGTTTGATTCGGAAAGAAGAGAGATAATATCTCTTATAGATGTTGTTTAGCAACATTATATGTCTGATAAGCAAAGAAGGATGGAGTACAAAGTATGGAGAAAAGACATGTGGAGTTTAGTCCACCAGATATTACAAATCTCGAAATGGAAGAAGTCGGGAAAGCACTTTCGTCCGGCTGGATTACAACTGGTCCGAGAACAAAGCTTTTGGAACGTCGATTAGAAGCATTTATTGAGACAGGTGATGTAATGATCGATTGCACAGAAGATAAAAATATCGAACGATACAGCAATCACGTTGTCTGCTTGAATTCTGCAACAGCAGCTGAGGAGTTAAACCTTCGTCTTTGGGGCATTCGCGAAGGGGACGAGGTTATAGTCCCTGCATATACTTATACTGCAAGTGCTTCAGCCGCAATTCATTGTGGGGCAAAAGTGGTTTTTGTCGATATTCAAAAAGACGGCAGTGACGATTCACATATGCCTGAAATGGATTATCAAAAAGTTGAAGATGCAATCACTGATAAAACAAAAGCCATCGTTACCGTAGATTATGGCGGTATCGTCTGTGATTATGAAAAGCTTTTTGGTATTGTAGAGAGGAAACGCAACCTTTTTCAACCCTTAAATGAATGTGAGACTCCTTTAGATGAATTATCATCCCAGATTCAGCATGCAATTGGAAGGGTCGCAGTGATAGCTGATTCTGCGCACAGTCTTGGAGCGAGTAGGATTGTGAATGGAGAGAAAAAGTACTGTGGAAAGATTGCAGATTTTACAAGCTTTAGCTTCCATGCTGTCAAGAATTTTACGACTGCTGAAGGAGGAGCTTCCACTTGGCTTCCTATTCCAGGTGTTGCTGATACAAGGATTTACCAGACGTATCAGCTCCTCTCGCTTCATGGGCAGAGCAAGGATGCTTTGGCTAAGAGCAAAATTGGCATGTGGGAGTACGATATCATTGGACCGTGGTACAAATGTAATATGACAGATATTATGGCGGCGATTGGACTTGTCCAATTAGATCGGTATCCTTCTTTGCTAGAGAGACGCAAAGAGATTATAGAAAGATATGATTCTGTATGTGATGAGCTTAAGCTGAGACATTTAATTCATCATACATCTGTAATGGATAGCAGTAACCATCTTTATACAATTCGTATTCCGGGGATCACAGTAGAAGAACGGAATGATATGATTGAGGAAATGGCTGAAAGAGGAGTTTCAACGAATGTTCATTATAAGCCACTCCCGATGATGACTGCTTATAAAGAGATGACGAAAAACGAGAGTTATGATAATTCCTATGAGTATTATCATAATTTGATTACATTGCCATTACATACAAAGTTAACGGATGACGATGTGACGTATGTGATTCAAGTACTTAAAGAAGTAGTCAAGAAACACCTTTCATAATATAGGATTGTGAAAACGATGAAAAAATGGGAAGAACTTCCAGATTTTTTGCGGCTTCCTGAAGTGAGGCCGTATTATGATGCACTCATGTATAAGAGGGCAGAATTATTGATTAAACGCCTGCTGGATGTTTTTTTAGCCAGTATCCTAATTATCATTCTTAGTATTCCAATGGTGTTGATTGCAGTACTGATCAAGATGGATTCTCCTGGACCGATTTTCTATCGGCAAGAAAGGGTTACCACGTATGGGAAGTGTTTTCGCATTCACAAGTTTAGAACAATGGTGAATCACGCAGATCAGTTGGGAAGCACTGTAACAATTCAAAACGATGTGAGAATTACAAAGATCGGAGAAAAACTGAGAGGTCTTCGTTTGGACGAATTACCGCAATTGATTGATGTTCTCCAGGGCAATATGTCGTTTGTAGGCACTAGGCCAGAGAGTATCAAATATGTGAAAGCATATGAGCCGGTGTATCGTGCGACGTTGTTGCTTCCAGCAGGGATTACGAGCGAAGCAAGTATCCGCTTTAAAGATGAAGCAACATTATTAGAAAATGTCGAAAATGCTGATTCTGTTTACCTTACAAAGGTACTCCCGATCAAAATGAAATATAACCTGGACGCTGTAAAGCATTTTAGCTTGGTACGAGACATGATTACAATGGTTAAGACCGTCTTCGCGGTGTTGGGAAAGGATTATTCTGATGGAGAGTCTTAAAGAATGCACAACTGCTGCTGTAGGCATTATAGCATATAATGAGCAGCAGTATCTACCAGCATTGCTAGATTGTATATTACGTCAGTCTTATACGAAGGAAAAAACCGAAATTATCCTAGTTGATGGTGGTTCAAGTGATAATACAAAAAAGATTATGGAGGAGTTTCAGAAAAGGAATCTGAATATTTACCGATCGATACAAGTGCTCGATAATCCAAAGAGGATACAGCCTGCGGGATGGAATATTGTTATCCGTCACGCGACCTCAGATATTATTATGCGTATCGATGCACACGCTTTGCTTCCTATTGATTTTGTGGAGAATAGCATGGCATGTATAAATAGTGGGGAATACATCTGTGGTGGACCCAGAAAGAATATTATCGATGAAGATACTCCATTTAAAAGGATGTTGCTGGATGCAGAACTGTCTTTGTTTGGGTCTGGCTTTGCTGCTTATCGACAGGTTGCAGGACAGAAGACTTATGTGAAGTCGGTTTTTCATGGTGCCTATAGAAAAGAAGTGTTTGACAAGGTGGGTATCTTCAACGAAAACCTAATCCGTACAGAAGACAATGAAATACATTATAGACTGAGAAAGGCTGGATACAGGATTTGTTATGAGCCTGATATTCAATCCTTTTATCAAACCAGAAATTCATTGGGTAGAATGCTGAAGCAAAAGTATCAGAATGGCCGCTGGATCGGAAAAACAATCCATGTATGTCCGGGATGTATATCGCTATTCCATATGGCTCCATTTGCCTTCACATGTGCTTTAGCTATGTCGATTGTATTAGGAATGATGTGGAATTGGATTCCGTTTGTTGTTTTGGCAATCATGTATGGATGTTTTAATATGGTCAACGCGATCATGTGCCTTGCACATAGTAAGAATATCTGTGATGTGTTACTTCCACTGGTGTTTCTGTTCATGCACTTGGCTTATGGAGCAGGAACTGGGATTGGATTAGTTCAAGGAGTGAGGTCATGAACCAACTGGTTTCGATTATTGTTCCGGTTTATAAAACAGAACAGTATTTAAGAAGATGTGTCGAAAGCATTCAAAGGCAGACGTATGAAAGCGTTGAAATCATTCTAGTTGATGATGGATCACCCGATACTTCAGGTGAGCTATGTGACAATCTTGCAAGGGAGGATTGCAGGATCAGGGTGATACATAAACAAAACGGCGGTCTTTCAAGTGCACGGAATGCAGGGATTGAAGTTGCAAGAGGCGAGTATATCTGTTTTGTTGATTCGGATGATTTTATTCACGAGAATTATGTATCCACCCTTTGTAAGATAGTCACTCAATATCAAGCTGATATTGCCAAAATCGATTATATGGAGGTGTATTCCTCGGAGCAGGTTAATAAGAAAGGCAGGAATACAATACATCTATATCAAGGCTTAGAGGTGGAACGGGCTTTTTTTGACCTTAAGGTTGATAGTGCATGTGTTTTACTGTATACACGAGAGATTATCAATGATATTCGCTTTCCAGAGGGGAAGACTAGCGAAGACATCCCATTTAACTTTGCAGTTTTTCAACAAGCGAAGCGTTTTGTATATATGAAGAGCTATTTATATTTCTATTATCATAATCCAGATTCAATCAGTAACGGAAGACTTGACAGAAATATGTTTAATTATCTAGACTTCAGGAGGGAGATATATCAAAGCTATCTTGAAGGCAACGATAGTTATATAAAGACAAAGGCGGAAGCGCTCTATGCTCGCGCAGCCATGGGTCTCCTTACCAGAATGGCTTTGTATGGCGTGGATGCTGATATTAACGAAGAGGAGACAAAGAGTTCTTTAAAGAAGATTTTTATTGAACATCAAAGAGCCTTTTTTTCAGACACGGGTGTACCATTATCAAGAAAAGGAATTGCAGTATGCACTGTGTATCTCTACTCACTCACAAAGTGCCTAAGAGGGAGGTTCAAATGAAAATCTTAGTAGATGGACTACCTCGAACAATGGGAGGTATTGGAACGCTGATTCTAAATATTGTTGAGTATTCAAGAAGCCTTCCCAACAACAAATATGAATTTGAATTTTTATTGAACGGGAGTTCTCAGTATATTTCCTACCTTCAAAAGAATGGGTTTCGATATTATATTGCGCCGAGAGTAAAAGAGGTTCATCATTATCGTGCCTATTTAACGGAACTATTTCGAGAACATCAATTTGATTTCTTGTGGTTTAATAATACAAGCAAAGTCAATATTATTCTGCCTATCCTTGCAAAAAGAAAAGGTGGAGCTAAGCTAATCACACATACACATGGGGTAACTTTTGAGGAAAAAGGAATAAAGGGTATTGTTTTCCAGATTTTGAATAATCTCCACGAAAGGGAAATGATATCATTAGTTGATATACCCTTTGCGTGTTCTGAACAAGCAGCAGATGCATACTATGGGAAGGATACTAAAATCAGAAGAAAAACGATTATTATTAAGAATGGCATCGTTACCTCAAAATACCTTTTTTCTCATAAGAAAAGAGAACTGATCCGAGAGCAGGTTGGACTCGCTAAAGATGAGATAGTTTTAGGAGTTGTTGGACGATTATCGGCTGTTAAGAACTATCCATTTGCCGTTGAGGTGTTATCACATTTGCCAAAGGACTATCGCCTACTGATTATCGGAGATGGAGAAGAGAGAGAGTCGCTTTATTCATTGATTGATGAAAAAAAACTTGCCGACCGGTGTTTCATGCTTGGCAAAAAAAGCAATGTTCCAGACTATCTGTGTGCGATGGATTGGTTTCTTATGCCTTCGTTTAATGAGGGTATGCCTTTTTCTGTGATTGAAGCTCAAGCAAGTGGACTAAAATGTCTTCTTTCAGACACACTTTCAGAAGAAATGAAACTCACGGATCTGGTTCAATATGCTAGTATTCAGGACTCAAAAAAATGGGCGGATGTAATTTTGTCCGACGAAACTGTTCCGAATCGAGAGTACTATAGTGAAGAGATTAGATTGGCAGGATATAGTATAGAGGAAGCGTTTCTTTCTTTCGATCATGCATTACGAGCATCTATGTGAGGAGCATCATGAAAGCAAATATAAGAAAAGACCTGATAACAGGTATATTATTACTCTGCGCTGTCATTACAGAAGTGTTTTTAATCATTTGGAATATTTTTGCCCTTTCCGATCAGATTAATTATGTTATGTATGTGCTCAATTATATTGTTGGAGGCTTGATCATAATCAATCTGATGATGAAAGGAATTACGGAGCATTTTCTTGCATTTGCTTTTTTTTGCACATATATGCTTTTTTTAATGGCACAGAAACCGTTCGAAAAGTATTATAATGTCTATCTAACATTTGTACGAGTTGAACTAGATACGAGGCAATACTTTTGCTTTTCATGTATCTTGTTCTTGGGATTAAGTTTAACATATTATGCGTACTGTTTTTGGTCACAAAGAAGTCGCTGTTTACTTAAAACAGACGGGGAGCTATCATTAGAAGATTTTCAGTACCTGAAACCGGTGTTAGGCATTCTGCTGTCGATAACTTTGCCTTGTGCAGTGTATATGCAAGGCTATATTGTGATGATTAGAGGAAGCATGGAATATACAGAAGGATATTTAATCAATGTTGATATTCCAGCACCTATTAAAGTGGGATATTACGTTTACACAACGGTCGTATTGCTATATCTTGCATTAAAACCTAGACCCTGGCAAATGGTTACAGTTCTTTCAACATATCTGTTAATTGAAGGAGGGTTTCAACTGTTGCAGGGCAGAAGAGCACTATTTGCTTGCACAGTACTATTTGTCGCATGGTATCTGATCAAGTACTATGAGATAAATAGGATTAGCTTTAAATTTGTAATCTCACTTGGGTTCATTTTTATATTACTATTAGCATTGTTCATTCTGGTCGAACAATCTAGAGATAACGCTGAAACTCGACTATCTTTCGATATGATCCGTAGGTTTTTAATATCTACAGGAGGCTCAGATTCAGTGATAGCAAATACTATTTTCAGAAAAAATGACTTTCCAGAAAGCGGGATTACCTATTTGCTGGATCCGTTTGTAAACAATCCATTGGTAAATATTTTGCTAGGGAAGACAAGTACCGCACAAGGAATGGCATATCTTGAACAACATCATTCTTTTGCTCATTGGATTTCATACATGACAGAGTCTTCTCTATATCTTTCTGGGCATGGAATGGGATCGTCTTATCTTGCGGAGACATATCTTGCATTTGGGATACCTGGAATTGTCATCAGCTCACTTCTGCTTGGATGGGTGATTAATGGAATAAACAGGTTGACCTTTACAGAAAACATCTATCGAAATGCATTTATCTTTTATATGGTTCGAAGGCTTTTTACCCTTCCAAGAGATGGTGCGTTTTCCTGGGTAGATGGATTATTATATATGCTTTTTAGTTTTATTTTACTATATCCGTTTTATGCGAGATTCTGCTGGCAACAAACGGAGTATCGAAGAGGAGAGAGGGAGAACAATGGGGCAAGATTCAAAGTATAAAACTTTAGTTAAAGATACTCTGATTTTTGCATTAGGTAGTATTGGATCGAAAATCATTATTTTCTTTCTGGTTCCGTTCTACACAGCTTATCTTTCTCCAGCTGAATATGGAACAGCAGACCTGATTTTTACGATTTCGCAATTGGCTATCCCGTGTTTATCTCTTGTCATATTTGATGGAGTGATTCGGTACGGCTTATATAGAAAAGAGCGGCCACAAGATGTTCTGCTAGTAGGTATAGTTGTCTGGTTGACCGGTTCAATTCTTGGCGCGGTGCTAACACCGTTCTTAGCTTTTTACCGTAGTGTAGCTGAATGGAAATGGTTTGTTTTTGGCTATGTTTCTGTCAGCATATTGCTGTCGATTGAACTTAATTATTTAAAGGCAATTAATAAAAATCTCACATATTCGCTAATTTGCATTCTACAAACTGCGTTGTTAGCGGGGTTAAACATCCTATACGTTGCTGTTTACAGAACTGGGATAAAGGGATACCTTATTGCTTATATTGGATCTACTGCTCTTGCAGCGGTTGTATCATTTCTTGTAGGAGGCTTGTATAAAGATTTAAAGAGATCTGTTTACAGCAAGCCTTTGGCGAAAGAGATGATTGCTTATTCTGCTCCTTTGGTCATTAATAATTTATCTTGGTGGGTTATTCAATCATCGGACAAATTAATGTTAGAAGCAATGATAGGAGCTACTGCGCTGGGCATCTACACGGTGGCAGCAAGAATACCATCTTTGATCAGTGTTTTTGTGACGATTTTTCAACAAGCATGGGGGGTTTCTTCTATAAAAGAGATGGATTCTTCTAACGATTCAAGTTTTTATTCTAATGTTTTTTCGCTGTTTTCAACGCTTATGTTTGGAGCGTGTATCGCGATCTGTACGATTACAAGACCATTTATGAGTATCTACATTAGAAATGAGGCGTATAAAGAGGCATGGATGTATGTCCCGCTGTTACTTGTAAGTGCGGTTTTTTCCGCAATTGCAGCTTATTGCGGAAGTATTTACGGAGCACTGAAAAAATCTGTGAATAATATGCTTACGACTTTCATTGCAGCGGTTATTAATCTTATTGTTAATTACGCTATGATTCTCCTAACCGGGATATGGGGAGCAATTATCGGCACAGTCGTTTCTTACTGTGTGCTTGCTTTTGTAAGATTGTGGGATATTCTACGTTATGTTCCCATAAAAATCAAATGGGGCAAACTAATTATTCTTTCGATGATTATCGTTTTACAAGCATTGACTGTTTCTTTATTCGACTTACAAATTGGACTTATTGTGTCCATAGTTGTAATTATTATCTTTGTGTGGACAGAATATAAAGATATCTTGACTCTAATCACTTCTTTTCTGAGAAAAAGGTGATTATATAAAGGCGAAACGGAGTGAAACCAGTATGTATGATTTAAAAGACTTACATAAGAAGGAGATAGAACTCTTGCAGGCAGTTCATGATGCTTGTGAGGCAATGAATGTCAAATATGTAATTATGCATGGGACCTTACTAGGTGCTGTGAGACATCATGGGTTTATTCCGTGGGATGATGATATCGATATTTGCATGACTAGAGAAAATTACGATACGTTTTTAAGAGAGGGCTCTCAATATTTGCCATCAAATCTTATGATCCAGCATGTAATATTCGAAGAGAATTGTCCCAATTATTATGCAAAAGTAAGAGATGTCAATACTACTTTTTTACATAAGGAGCATATTAATCTAGATATCAATCAAGGGATCTTTATTGATGTTTTTCCAATTGATAAGATTAAGAATGGCAAAATTAGGATTGCTACAGAGTTTTATAAGAGAAAATGGTTTGATCTTATCGTAAACTGTTATAATCCTGATTATGTGGCGTCGATACAAAGAACGAGAAGTAAGTTAATTGGGGAAGTATTACATTGGTTTATTCGTAAGAGTGTTTTTCGAATTCGTGACTGGAGAAAATATATTTTAAAGGAAGATGCTCGTAGAAGATTTTTACATAAGATAGGAGATGATTGTACTTTCATTTCCATTTATCGAAATGTTACAGATAAGTTTAGTCTGTTTGAGAAAAGAAGAGAATATGATTTTGATGGGTCTGTTTTTTATGGTCCAGAAGACTATGATACTATACTGGAAGAACTGTATGGAGATTATATGAGAATACCACCAAAAGATAAACAGATAACACATGATCCATTATTTGTAGATCTAGATCGAGGTTATTCGAAGGAAGAATTAGCTATCATATTAAATAATATTCCTTGAGGTAGAAAGCAGGAGGGACGAAATGCAGGCGATAATTCTGGCAGCCGGAATGGGTAAGAGATTGAAAGAACTGACTCAAAACAATACAAAATGTATGGTGAAAGTCAACGGGGTTTCGTTAATCGATCGGATGCTGCATCAATTAGAAAAATATCGGTTTTCTCGTATAGTTATTGTTGTCGGATACGAAGGGGAGAAACTGATTAATTACATCGAAACTCTGGGAATTGAAACACCTATTTTATATGTTAATAATCCAGTTTATTATAAAACGAATAACATCTATTCTTTGGCTTTAGCGAAAAGCTTCTTGATGGAAGATGATACCATCCTTCTTGAGTCCGATCTGATTTTTGATGACGCTGTATTGGAAGAGTTGATTGCTGATCCACGCGAGACCCTTGCACTTGTTGATAAATATGAATCATGGATGGATGGAACTTGCGTTAAACTTACTTCTGAAGATGATATAGAAGCTTTTGTTCCTGGAAAAAAATTTAAATTCAATGAAATTAAAGATTATTATAAAACGGTAAACATTTATAAATTTAGCAAGCACTTTTCTGAAACTCATTATGTTCCTTTTTTGGATGCTTATCAGACTGCGCTAGGCGAAAATGAGTATTATGAACAAGTGCTTCGAGTGATCACTATGTTAGATGATCCGGAAATAAAAGCAAAAAGATTAGATGGTCAGAAGTGGTACGAAATTGATGATATTCAGGACTTAGATATTGCTGAATCAATATTTACACCTGATGAAGCTGAAAAAGTCAAACTTCTTCAAGGCAGATATGGAGGGTACTGGAGGTATCCAAAACTGCTTGATTTTTGTTATCTTGTAAATCCATATTTTCCAACTGAGAAAATGAAGGATGAATTACGTGCTAATTTTGATACTCTTCTCACTGAGTACCCTAGTGGAATGCGGGTTAATAGCCTTTTAGCCGCGAAAAATTTTAATGTTCATCAGGAAAATATCCTTGTCGGGAACGGTGCAGCAGAGTTGATCAAAAGTCTAATGAGCCATTTGGAGGGGAAAGTCGGCTTTATACGCCCGACGTTTGACGAATATCCGAATCGTTTTGATAAGGAATTATCTGTGAATTATATACCAAACAATTTGGATTATTCTTATACAGCAGATGATATAATTTCGTTCTTTTCCAGCTATGACATACAGAATTTAATATTGGTTAATCCAGATAATCCAAGTGGCAACTATATTCCAAAAGCTGAATTGATTCGTTTGATTTTGTGGAGTAAGAAAAAGGGGATTCGAGTTGTAATAGATGAATCTTTTTCGGATTTTGCTGATGAACAGAATAATACATTAATTGAACAATCTATTCTTGACGAGAATCCTCAATTATATGTTATAAAGAGTATCTCTAAATCATATGGGGTCCCTGGACTTCGGTTAGGTGTTCTGGCTTCCGGAGACAAGATAACGATTGCAAAGTTAAAGAAGGATGTTGCAATCTGGAATATTAATTCATTTGCTGAGTTTTATATGCAGATAGAGGAAAAATATAATAAGGACTATAGGATCGCACTCTCTAAGCTGAGAAAGGAGCGAGACCGTTTTGCGGGCGAACTGCAGAAGCTCCAAGGAGTTCGAGTGATCCCTTCACAAGCGAACTTTATTATGGTTGAGCTTGACACGAAGGTTTCTCCTCAAAATTTACTTAAAACTTTGTTAGTGAAACACGAAATCCTTATAAAGGAATTAACGACAAAGACAAATGGAAGGAACTATCTTCGCTTAGCTGTGCGTAATCATGAAGACAATGACAGGCTAATTGCAGCATTGAGAATCGAGCTGGAAAAGTGATCAATATAGAGGAAAATTAGTTTATGAGAATAGTAGTAGTTGGTGGAGGAAATATTGGTACACAGTTAATGGTTCATTGCGCAGAAAAAGGCCATGAGGTAATTGCATATACTTCTACACCAGATCTGTTTGATAGGCATTTGAGCATTGTGAATGAATATGGGAACGTTATCCATGAGGGTAATCTTTTAAAAGCAACAAATGATCCTCAAGACGCGTTTTTTCAAGCTGATATCATTATAGTTACAATCCCAGCGACTGTGATGAAGGAGAACGCCGATCTGATTTATAAGTATAGTGATCCACAAACTATGATAGGAGTTATTCCTGGCAATGGAGGAAGTGAATGTGCATTTTCTAAGTGTATCGAACGAGGAAATGTCTTTTTTGCCGTGGAACGAGTTCCAGCAATCGCAAGATTGGTTAAAAAGGGAAAACAGGTAAAGTCTACTGGCTATAGAGAAGAACTTCATGTTTCCTCACTTCCGATTGCGCGTGTAAATGAGTGTTGTCGTTTAATTGAAGATATTTATGATATTCCATGCAAACCAATTCCGAGTTTCTTGAACTTGACTATGACGCCTTCAAATCCTATTTTACACACAACTAGGTTGAGAACGATATTTAGTGATTATAAACCTGGAAAAGTCTATGAAAATGTTCCGCTCTTTTATGAAGAATGGGATGATGCATCATCAAAACTTCTGTTCATGTGTGATGACGAGGTCCAAAAGATATGCCATGCACTTCCCACTTTTCATCTTGAGTATGTTAAATCACTGAAAGAACATTATGAGAGTCCTACTGTTGAGGCAATGACTAAAAAAATATCCGGTATTCCTGCGTTTAAGGGGCTTAAAACACCAACGATAGAAGTGAAAGGTGGGTTTATTCCTGATCTACGATCCAGATATTTTACAGCAGATTTCTCATATGGATTAAGTATTATTAAGCAGATTGCGGAGTTTGCAGATATTTTTACACCTAACATTGATGAGACTATTGCATGGTATGAGAGTATTGCAATTGAACATCGAAAATTTTGTTACGAAGATTATGGCATAATTACCAGAAAAGATTTTGAAATGTTTTATCTCAAATGAAATGGAGGATCTATGGAAATAACCCGATACGAATTTGAAATACTTTCTTATATCGAAAGACAAGGTCAAACGGAGCATTCACTCAGACGCTTTGTTAATGAACTTTGTATCTCGGGGACAGAGATTACCAAGTGTATTCAAACACTATCAAATAGTGGTTGTCTCCAGATGAAGGAGAACTATTTAACCATCACGGAGAAGGGCTTATCGGTTTTAGAACCATACAGAGTCAAGAAGGCAATTGTCTTAGCAGCTGGGTTTGGGTCTAGAATGATGCCTGCGACCAAAACCATTCCTAAACCTATGGTTACAGTAAATGGGGTCAGAATTATTGATACATTATTAGACGCCTTGGTGAATGTTGGAATCAAAGAGATTTTCCTGGTTCGTGGTTATCATAAAGAAGCTTTTGATGATCTTTATCAAAAATATCCGTTTCTTAAGTTCATTGATAATGAAGAATTTGATCGAACAAATAATATTTCATCAGTATTGCTAGCTCTTAATGAACTTGAGAACTGTTATTTATGCGAGGCAGATCTTTATATTAGTAATCCGCAGATTATCACTAAATATCAATATGCAAGCAATATTCTTGGTTCATACTCTTTGGAAACTGATGATTGGTGCTTTAGAATGATAGATGGTTATGCGTCAGACTATAAGAAGGGAAATACTTACTGTTACAATTATTATGGTATTTCTTACTGGACGCCAGACGATTGCAAAAAACTAAAACGTGATTTTATTGATACATATAATGAACCGGGGGGCAAGGATTATTTTTGGGAGTTTGTTCCACTGGTTCTTAAGAAAGACAATTATGGAGTTGAGATTCGTCCATGTAACAAAGAGGATATAGTGGAGATTGATAATTATTACGAACTAGCACAACTTGATCCATCATATAAATGATTGAAAGGGGAGAAATATGAAGTGCTATAAAGGAGCTATCCTTACCGTTAACAAGACAAATCAAGTATGTAATTATCTTGTAGAAGATCAGGGGAGAATCGTTTTTGTAGGAAACGAGCTTCCTATACAGTATGCACATGCGCCCATTATCGACCTGGGAAATAGAGCTCTAGCTCCATCTTTTGCCGATACACATCAGCACTTCGCTTCTTTTTCAACATTCTATGCTGGTTTAAATGTGATGGACGCAGAGTCGAATGTTCAGATTTCAGAAATGATCAGAGAGTTTGTAAAAAGATCATCTGAGAAAACACTGATTGCATTTGGAGCTTCTCCATATTCAGTTAGGGAGAAACGTCTTATCAGCAGAGAAGAATTAGATATTGTTTGCCCAGATAGAGAAATCATGGTTGTCAAATATGATGGGCATGCTTGTATTGTAAATACTAAGCTTCTTACAAAACTGGAAAATAAAGTGAAGAATCTGCGAGGATATCACCCTGAAACTGGTGAAATGAATCAAGAGGCTTTTTTTCAGTTTTCTAATTATATTACCAGTTCGCTATCGTTAATAAAGCTTGTAAGAAATATGCAGGCTACTGTAGACTATTATGCTTCACAAGGCATAGGAATGATTCATACAGTAAGTGGAGTTGGATTCTTAATGAATCTAGATATCACTTTTGAGAAGATCTTTGCAAAAGCACTGACGAATGGCTTCCAGGTTAGGGTTTTTCCTCAACCTATGGATATAAAAGTGGCAAAAAAACGTGCTTTACCACGAATTGGCGGTTGTTTTGAAAGTGCTCTTGATGGTTGCTTCGGATCACATGATGCGGCTCTGAATGAAGCATACAGTGATGGTGTCGGTGGAACTGGGATCTTATATTATAGCGACGAGAAAGTCACGGAGTTCTGCAAAAAAGCAAACCGAGAAGGTCTTCAAATCGAGATGCATGCAATTGGAGATAAAGCATTTGACCAAGCAACCAAAGCACTGAAAGCCGCGTTAGATGATTTTCCAAGACAAAACCATAGACATGGCATTATTCATGACTGTCTGCCAACAAAAGAAGGGATACAGATTTGCAGTGAATATGGCATTCATATGCCTGTTCAAAGTGCTTTTATCAATTGGAAGCAAGAACCTGATGAGTATCTTGAAAGTATCTTGGGACATGATCGTTTGATGAAGCTGAATCCGATTCATACTTTTTTGAAAAATGGAATTGTTGTTTCATTTGGTTCTGATGCACCATGTACTTCACCTGATCCGATCATGTGGATGGATAGTGCGGTCAATAACAGTAATCAAGAAGAGGCAATATCGATTCAGGAGGCTCTTCGCATGTGTACTTATAATGGGTATTGGGTAAGCTTTGATGAGAATGAACGTGGAAGCTTGGAAGAAGGAAAAGTAGCGGACATGGTTATCTTATCAAAGAACCCGTATGAAGTGAACACGAAGGAAATCGGATCGCTTAAAGTGGAAAAGCTTATTCTTTCTGGAAGAGAATATGAAAGCTGTAAGGAGAATGTTATCAAGGCTGTGATAAGAGGCTTGATTTCTAAATCAAAGTATTAATAGTAGAAGGAGACATTTGCATGACTCAAGAGGAATTTGTTTTACTGAATCATTTGTATAATGCATCTAAAGGGCGTGCAAATGTCTCTACAGATGTTTTCCTTAATCAAACGAAGACCAATGGAGCGGTTTTTAAAAAGCTCAAGAAGCTAGGTTATATTGATCAAAAAAGTGGAGCTCTTACAGAAAACGGCTATAGTGCATTAGAACCTTATAAGGTTAATAATGCGGTTATCCTTGCAGCAGGATCTGCTTCTAGATTTATTCCTCTTTCATTAGAACAGCCTAAGGGCTTGTATGAGGTTAAAGGTGAACGACTGATTGAACGCCTAATTCAACAATTGAAAGAAGCAGGAATCGAAGATATAACGATTGTGCTCGGATACAAGTGGGAGATGTTTTCTTACTTGAAGGAAAGGTACGATGTAACTTTTATTTTTAACCCACTTTACAATATAAAGAATAATATTGAAAGCATTTATGTCGCTAGAAATAAAATAGATAATGCATATATTTGCGCGTGTGACAGCTATTTTATAGAGAATCCATTTAACAAATATGAGTATCAAGCTTTTTATGCCGGATATATTACGGACAAGAAAGAAGATGAGATGTATGCCGTTACAGATAGTTACAGCCGTATTACTCAAATGGAGAAAGGATTAGACAACGGAAAGGTTCTTTTGGGACATTCATTCTGGACAAAGGATTTTTCGGAGGCTTTTATCCATTGTGCAGAGAAGGATCAAGAGATTGGGAAATATGACACCCAATTTTGGGAATGGTTAGTGAGGGATAATATAAAGGATTTCCCTCCCCTCTACTTTAAAGAGTATAAACGTGGTATGATCCATGAATTTGACTATTTCGAACAACTTCGAGAATTTGATAATAATTACATCGGACATACACACAGTGAAATAATTAGAAACATTAAACTTGTTTTTCGATGCGATGAAGAAGAGATCATCGATTTTAGAACAGTATCCGAAGGCCTGACAAATACATCATTCATCTTCCGAATTGGTGAGATAGATTATATTTACAGACATCCTGGAGAAGGGACAGAGAATATAATTAACAGACGCCATGAAAAACAATCATTAATAAAAGCAAAAGAATATGGGATAGATCCAACGTATATTTATATGGATGTGAATGAAGGGTGGAAAATATCTACATATGTTCCAGAGTTTAGAGAGCCAGATTATGGTAGCATTGAAGACTCAAAAAAAGTATTAGAAATACTACGAAAGCTGCATTCACTTCCAGTTGATGTTGATTATGGGATGGATCCTTGGGAAGATGCACTTACCATGGAGCAGCTCATCAAACAAAAAAATCCAGAAAGTTTTATCCAGTATGAACCTTTAAAAGAGCAAATTGGTGGATTATATCAAAAGACAGTGGGTGATGGGATTGATCATTGTTTTTGCCATGGCGATACTTATAAACATAATTGGATGATACGACCGAACGGGGATGTAATCCTCATCGACTGGGAGTATTCAGGTTATTCAGATCCGGGCATAGATGTAGGATATTATATAGTGGATGCGATGTATGACTGCAATGAAGCAAAGAGATTCATTAAAGAGTATTTACAAGAAGCATGGTCTGAACAAAAAGAGTTTCACTTCTTAGCCTATACTGCAATTATCGCTTATTATTGGTTTGTATGGGCAATGTATAGGGAATCATGTGGTGCGAATATAGGTATCTCATTATATAATTGGCATATGATGGCGGAGAGATATTCACAAGAATGTTTACAAGGATTACAGAAACTATTTCAGGCTTTAGAATGAATAGAAATGGATTAAATCAGATATATGAGATTATTCGCATTTCTAATTGCGTCTATTAGGGGTTTGTTATATCATTGAATTGGTTGGGAGAGAATTGAGGTTTTGCAATATATTTAGGAGGGGAAAGCAGTATGGGGTTTTCTACAAATGCTTTTTTGTTCTTCTTTTTGCCGGCTGCAATTATTATTTTTCTATTTTCAAATAGATTAAGCAAAGGGAAAACTGACAGAGCCATTATAGTGCTGCTTGATATTCTTTTTTATTCATGGGGTGGCTGGGAAACCTTATTGCTTTTTATTCTGTGGATTGTAATAGCGTATTTGATAGGACATTATTTATACTATTATCAAATATGCGAGAATTCAAATAATAAAGGAAAAACAGGGCTGATACTATCAGTCCTCGTTTTTGTTGGCTTTTTGGTGCTTGTAAAATATGCAGGGTTTCTTTTTCAACAGATTAACTCGGTTTTTCATACGAATTGGTCAGCACTTTCTATCATGGCACCTTTAGGCGTGTCATTTTTAGTGTTTGAAACGGTCTCTTATTTAGCGGATATTTACCTAAAAAAGGCAAGTGCTGGATCTTTGATAGATGTGGCGATTTTTCTCTCTTTTTTTCCAAAGATTATCTCGGGACCAATTGTTTTGTGGAGAGATTTTCAGAATCAATTTATCGAGAATAAGGTTATTACCCGGACTGAAATTACAAATGGATTAGATCGAATTGTCGTGGGATTGGCAAAAAAAGTGATCCTGGCGGACTCTTTCGGTGCTCTGATTCAAAAAATTGAGAACAATTATAATACGCTTGGCGCGGACAGAATCACATTGTGGTTGCAGGCTTTTCTTTATTTTTTCCAGATTTATTATGATTTTTCGGGCTACTCAGATATAGCTATTGGAATATCTTATGTTTTTGGGATTTACCTACCCGAGAACTTTTCGTTTCCATATACGTCTATTTCTATTTCCGAGTTTTGGAGACGCTGGCATATTTCTCTTGGGCGATGGTTCCGAGAATATGTCTATATACCTATGGGGGGAAATAGGAAGGGGAATGTCTATTTAAATCTGTTTGTAGTATTTTTGCTGACCGGGATCTGGCATGGAGCAGGTTGGAAGTTTATTATGTGGGGTGTTTTGCATGGAGTTTGCGTGGTAATTGAAAGAAGGCTGAGAGATACCAGTTGGTATCAAGCGGTTCCTACGATCATAAAGTGGTTTTTCACGATGTCAGTAGTAGGTCTAGGATGGATCTTGTTTTCGTCTGCAGGTTTTGCAGCATTCTTAACCTTACTGCGTGATATGATTAGGCCTACTGTTCAAACATTGAACTATACGTGGCGTTATTATCTCACAAAGAAGACGATGATTCTTCTAGTTATCGCTGCTTTTGGCTCTGTCTTACGGATATTTATACCAAAGAGAAAGCTCTTTGATTCCTTGACAGTGCACAGAATTATCTTCTATGTGAAACCATTATTGATGTTAGGACTCTTTGCTCTGACAATCATTTTTGTGGTAAATTCCTCCTATAGCCCATTTTTGTATTTTCAGTTTTAGGGACCATGCTTATGAAAAAGATTATCTCAATTGTTTACCTGACATTGTTTCTTGCAATGCTCATTGTTCCTGCAATTTTTACTAATACAGAAAAACAAGCGATCTCTGAAATAGATAATCGGCATCTTGCTGAGTGGCCTGTGACAAAATCACTCGGAAGCGATTATTCAAATGGAATTGAAACTTATCTAAAGGATCGCATTGGTGGAAGAAGTCAGATGATTCATGCTTATGGTGTGCTGATCGATCGTGTAATGGGGGAACTGGCGCATCCAACATATGAATATGGAAGAGATGGGTATATTTTCTTTCGCATGTACAAAAACGGAGTGTTTAATCAATATCATAAGGAATACGCCGAGATGGTGCTCCAACTTCAAAACTATTGTGAAGATCGAGGGACTCCGTTCTATTACGTCTTTGAGCCGGAAAAGCAATCAATCTATCGGAATTACTTGCCAAATGGGTTTAACTATGATGACTCCTGGGCAAGAGAGATGGTTGCTTATATGCAAGAGATTGGAGTTCATGTCATAGATTATACAGAAGAGCTGACGAAAAGAGCGGAGTCTGAACAAGTGTATAATTGGCAATATGACGCAGGTCATTGGAATGACCTCGGTTGTTTTTATGCAACAAATCTTTTGTTTGAAGAGATGCATAAAGATTTTGAAGAGGTAGCGCCTATGACGTATGACGAGTTTGATGTGGAGACCGTTGTTGCAAAAACGCTCACAAACTCATCATTTGTTGTAAACGAGGAAATCCCAAAGTTTTCCTACATTGCTGGTTATGATGTGATTACATCAGATTGGAAGAAAGAAATCAAGGTGAATGCTTCATATCCGGGTTTCTTTTATTTTTTGAATAATGGAGAGAATGCTGAAGAATTGCCAAAGATTTTAATCTTTCAGGGCAGTTACTATAATCGAAATCCAGATTTCATTACCAGCAGAGCCAAAGAGATTATCGGTGTTCATAATTACCAAAACGTAATGAATTTGGATTATTATTATACAATTTTCCAGCCAGATGTGGTTATTATGGACTCGGCTGAGTACGTTATTTCTTCAAACTATTTTGATCAAGGTGCGATGCGGAGAATGGATTTTAATCCGTGCCTACAAGTAGAAGAAATTGATAAAGCTGAAATGATTGCGCTTGAAGAAACTGTTTTACTGGACGC
This sequence comes from Lachnospiraceae bacterium, assembly GCA_017480565.1. Classification (GTDB taxonomy): domain Bacteria; phylum Bacillota; class Clostridia; order Lachnospirales; family Lachnospiraceae; genus RGIG1588. Next base: position 67,008 of record JAFVAL010000009.1, read on the forward strand.
CTCACAGCCGCACACAGATGTTCTGACGACTAATATTGGGCTAGATGACATTGCGTATGTCTATCTATTTCATGAAGGAAAAGTGTATGATTTTAAAAAGAGTGCAGACGAAGGGCTCACGGTAACGTTGGTTAAAGGTATTATCAATAATAATTCTTCTATTGAATTGATATTAAGGGATTATAACGGGAAATTATACAAAATGAAAGGGAAATGTAGAGAAGTCAAAAATCTCCTGGGAAGTTTTGAACCGACTGAAGGCGTGACAGTTAATGATTACGGCATTTTATTCACAACTACATTACCAGATAATCTTTTTGACGCTGTAAACCTGCAGATCTATACCCAAGGGGCAGAGAAATATCTCGATACGATTTATCATATTTATGGGAGTGAAAAAGCCGAAGGTAATTATACACATAAAATGGCTTCAGGATGGTATTCGATATGCTTGAAGGGAAATACGAACCTTTCGGATGAATATGTTTTAACAGAAGTATGGTTAGAAGCTGGGAAAACATATTCATTCCTTATCGATGTAGAAGAATTTTCTGGCAAACAAATCATTGTGAAGGATTACCAGTGGAATGGTCCCGATTATACAACGGAATAGCATCTTTGTAGTCAAAAATTACTTCGATAACTCATGAAAGGAGCCCTCCAATGTCTTACCCAAAGCCTTTATCTTCTTGTTCTCTCGAAAAACTCTATGCCTCTTCAGGCCTTTCTGAAGAACAAATCCATTTTTTGCAGGTTTTTTTTCAAGCATGCGCGAATCTTTACGGGATTGCACCGGTGGCTCACTTGTGGGACGTGTATAAAGAGTATGCAAAGAAGCAGAAGTGCCCGAAGATCCGCAAGAAGGATCTGGTTGTATTTGCAGGAATTGTGCGTAGGGAAGTGCATAACTATGAGGTGTATCGGTATGACGAGATTTATCCGGATGAGGTGGATTCTGATCTAATCGTGGTGCTTGGCAGACATTGTCAATTATGGGCAGAAGAAGTGGTTTTTCTTTGATGATGTGATGGAAGAACAGCAGAGGAAATCATACTTTGTACCGGAGGACTTGCTGACATATGTAGAAGTGAAAAAAAGTGCACAGGAGAATTTGCTTCGTTACCTGGGAAATTTGAAGGCAACTGCAGCTTATCTGACTACGCCCAGAGGAGAGCGGATCTTCGTCAGGCACTACCGACCCGGGGAACACCGACAGTGAACTTTGGACCGGGATTGCAGCAGATGTTAGAGAATGGTACAATTGATCAAAAAGAGCTCATCCGCCGGATGCAAGAGATGGGCATTAATGTAATGGTTTAATTTAACTCGTGAGATTTAGAAAGGAGGTCCCTCATGGCACAAATTTATCTATCCCCTGACAATCATTACGAAGCGTTGACTGCCTTTTTGAAGGAACGTGGCTGTAAGAAGATTCTCTTGGTGCATGATAGTGCTGCACCGCATTTGAAGGTTTATCATTACCTGATGTCTCTTCCTGAGAAGGAGGGGATCGAAGTGGTTGCGTTCTCTGATTACAAGCCGAATCCGGATTACGAAGCGCTTGTTGCGGGCACGGAGGTGTTTCGCAAGGAAGGCTGCGACGGCATTGTAGCGCTTGGCGGCGGCTCAGGCATGGATGTCGCAAAGAGCGTGAAGCTGTTTGCTAACATGACACCTGGGGAGCTTTACCTGAAGCAGAAGATTGTGGCAAATGAGATTCCATTTGTGGCGATTCCGACGACGGCGGGTACAGGTGCGGAGTCTACGATGTACGCGGTGATTTACTATCTGGGCGAGAAGCAGTCGATCGGTGATATCAGTGTGCTGCCGCAGGCAATTCTGCTGGATCCGAGTGTGCTTGAGACCCTTCCGATGTACCAGAGAAAGTGTACAATGTTGGATGCGCTGGGGCATGCGATGGAGTCTTTCTGGGCGGTGAAGAGCACCGAGGAGAGCAGAGAGCATGCCAGGAATGCGATCCGTGGCGTATTTGCGCACATGGAAGGATATCTGGCAAATGTGCCGGAGGACAATGCGGGCATGCTTTTGGCGGCAAATGAGGCCGGCAGGGCGATTTTTGTGACACAGACGACGGTTGGTCATGCGATGTGCTACAAGTTGACGCATCTTTACGGGCTTTCGCACGGGCATTCGGTGGCATTTTGCAACCGTGTTCTGATGAAGTGGATGCCTTCGCATCTGAATCGGTGCATTGATCCGAGGGGGCAGGAGTATCTGGAGAACACGCTTCATGAGCTTGCCGGATTGTTTGGCTGCAAGACGATCGAAGAGGCGGCTCAGAAGTTTGATGCGCTCGTGGAGCGGATGGAGTTGCCGGTTCCCAGACTGCGTACCGGGGATATGGATGAGCTTGTGCATTCGGTAAATCCGGACAGGCTTAAGAACTTCCCGATCGCTGTGACGCTGGAGGATGTGGAAGCATTTTACCGGGAGATCCTTCTGCCGGAGGAATAAGTGAATCATATTTTTATGAGAGGCTGCAAATGTGGCCTCTTTTTTTGCGTAAGCCCTTGACATGCATCAATACAGGTGTATAATAAACTCAAACATATGAATAATCGTTCATATGTTGAATCGTTAGAGTGTTCGGGAGGTTTTTGAGATGAAGAAGACATACAAGATTGATGTGGATTGTGCGAATTGTGCGAATAAGATGGAAGAAGCTGCGAACAAGACCGAGGGCGTGAAGAGTGCTGTGGTGAACTTCATGACTCTGAAGATGAAGGTGGAGTTCGAGGATGGTGCGGATCCGGCTGAGGTGATGCCGCGTGTTCTTGAGAATTGTAAGATTGTTGAGGATGACTGCGAGATTTTCTTTGACTAAAGGGAGGGCTTCCCGGAACCTGTGAGAGGGCAGATATAGGGGAGCAGAGAGTGATGACGAAGAAGCAGAAGAAGATGCTGGTGCGGATTCTGATTGCCGCAGCCTGCATCGTGGTGTTGGAGCTCCTTCCGGTGGAAGGGGCTCTGAAGTTTGCCTTATATATGATCCCTTACCTGGTGGTTGGCTATGACATTTTAAAGAAGGCCGGGAAGGGAATTCTAAAGCGCCAGGTTTTCGATGAGAATTTTTTGATGGCGCTGGCGACGGTGGGTGCGATCGCGCTTGGTGAGTACACCGAGGGTGTCGCGGTTATGCTCTTTTACCAGATCGGTGAGCTGTTCCAGAGTTACGCGGTGGGTAAGAGTCGTCGCAACATCACGGAATTGATGGATATTCGGCCGGATTATGCGAACCTTCTTTTGGAGGATGGCAGTACCGAGCGGGTGGATCCGGATGACGTGGAGATCGGAACGGTGATTGTGGTTGAGCCTGGTGAGAAGGTGCCGATCGACGGTGTGGTCGTGGAAGGGCGCAGCGCGCTTGATACTGCGGCATTGACCGGTGAGAGCGTTCCGAGAAATGTGTCCGTGGGCGATGAGATCATCAGCGGATGCATCAATCAGACCGGACTGTTGAAGATCGAGACGACGAAAGAGTTCGGGGAGTCGACGGTTTCCAAGATCTTGGATCTTGTGGAAAATGCATCCTCGCAGAAGTCCCGGTCGGAGGCGTTTATCTCGCGGTTTGCGAAGGTTTATACGCCGGCGGTGGTGTACGCCGCGCTTGCCTTGGCATTTGTACCGCCGATCGTGCGGCTTCTGATGGGAATGCCGGCGGAGTGGATGACTTGGATTTACCGTGCACTGACGTTCCTTGTCATCAGCTGTCCTTGTGCACTTGTCATCAGTATTCCGCTTTCGTTTTTTGCCGGGATTGGCGGGGCGAGCAAGGAAGGTGTGCTGGTTAAGGGTTCGAACTATCTGGAAGCGCTTTCGCAGACGAAGGTGGTTGCCTTTGACAAGACCGGTACGATGACGGAAGGCGTTTTCGAGGTTGCAAATGTGGTTCCTGCGGAGGAATCTGGCATAAATAAAGAGACACTTGTAGAATTAGCTGCTTATGCGGAGATTCATTCATCTCACCCGATTGCAGAGAGCCTTATCAAGGCCTATGGAAGAGAGCCAGAGGCTGGCAGGGTGCAGGATGTTGCCGAGTACAGTGGACACGGTGTGAAAGCGGTTGTCGATGGTAGGGAGGTCTGCGTCGGCAATACGAAGATGATGGCACAGCTCGGACTTGCCGCGCCGCAGGTGGTGAGTGGTGGTACGGTTGTGTTTGTCGCGGTGGACCGCGTGTATGCGGGTTACATCGAGATTTCTGATCGGGTAAAGAAGACGGCTGCGGAAGCGATTTCGGCGCTTAAAAAAGTGGGTGTGCGAAAGACCGTGATGCTCACCGGTGACCGGCAGCAGGCCGCAGAGGCGGTTGGTAAGGAATTGCAGGTCGATGAGATCTTTGCAGAACTGTTGCCAGCAGATAAAGTGACGCGTGTGGAACAGCTGCTTTCCGAGAAGAGCGAGAAGGAAAAGCTGGTCTTTGTGGGCGATGGGATCAATGATGCGCCGGTGCTTTCCCGTGCGGATATCGGTATCGCGATGGGTGCGATGGGGTCGGATGCTGCGATTGAGGCAGCGGACGTGGTGCTCATGGATGATGATCCGAAGAAGATCGCGAAGGCGATCAAGATTTCGCGCAAATGTATGCGTATCGTTTACGAGAACATTTATTTCGCGATCGGCGTCAAGCTCATTTGCCTTGTACTGGGTGCGCTCGGTGTGGCAAATATGTGGGTGGCCATTTTCGCGGATGTCGGTGTGATGGTGATTGCAGTGTGCAATGCGATTCGTGCGCTGCGCGTGAAGAATTTGTGAGAAAATGCCTCGGGAGGAGATCTTCCGGGGCATGTCTTAAAATATAGGAGGTTAGATATGTCAAACCCGTTAGTGGATCAGATGGTGGAGCGTTGTGATACCGTGGAGGTGCACAAGGAGTTGGTGCGCATCGTGCAGGAGAAGCTTCCTGCGGAAGAGGAGCTCTACGATCTGGCGGAGCTTTTTAAGGTGTTTGGGGATTCGACGCGGATTCGCATCTTGTTTGTGTTGTTTGAATCGGAGGCGTGTGTGTGCGATCTGGCGGAGGCGCTTTCGATGACACAGTCGGCGATTTCGCATCAGCTTAAGATTTTAAAGCAGAGCAAGCTGGTCAAGAGCCGCAGAGAAGGCAAGCAGGTGATTTATTCGCTTGCGGATGCGCATGTGCGTAAGATCATTGACAATGGCCTTGAGCACATCGAGGAGGACTGATGACAGATGGATCACTGTGAGAGCTGTACATATTATCTGTACGATGAGGAGTATGAGACCTATTATTGCGACCGGGATTTAGATGAGGATGAGATGGTACATTTCCTGCAAGGGAGCAAGAGAGCCTGTCCATATTACCGGTCGGATAATGAATACGAAGTGGTCAGACACCAGATGTAAGAGAAAGAGGAAATGTGTGCGGATGCTTCCGGTAAATTACTTCCGGAAATTCGCACATTTTTCTTGACATATAATATTATACAATGTATAGTATTATACAGGACAAAGGATATTTGGTTTTGACAGGAGAAATGTATGGTTTTTAATACAGGTTCGGCACTGTTAGATGCAGTGGTGCTTTCGGTGGTCTCCAGAGAGCCTCATGGAACCTACGGGTATAAGATTACGCAGGACGTGCGTACGGTGCTTGATGTGTCGGAATCGACGCTTTATCCGGTGCTTAGGCGTCTGCAGAAGGATGAATGTCTGGATGTGTATGACGTAGAGACGGCGGGGAGAAACCGCAGATACTACCGGATTACACCACAGGGGAGAGTGCAGCTGGAGCTTTATAAGAAGAGTTGGAGATCGTATGCGCAGAGCATTTCCGCGCTGCTTTTGGGGGAGGAAAAGTCGTGAAGAAAGAAGAGTTTTTAAGAGAACTATCCGAGCTTTTATCCGATCTGCCTGACGTGGAGCGGGAGGAAGCGCTGGAGTTCTATGCGGATTATATCGATGACGTTGGGGACGATGAGGAGGCGATGCGCCAGATCGGGTCGCCTGCGCTGGTCGCGCAGCGTGTGAAGGCGGGACTCATCGGCAATCCGGAGGAGTCGATTGAGTACACGGAGCAAGGTTACAAGGACCAGTTTGATGAGCAAGAAAAAGCGCAGCTGACGCCGAAGGCGAGAAGGACTGCTTCGGCGTCCGGCGAGCGCGAGTCTGCGACTTCCGAAGAGAAGCCTGCGAAGAAGTCCAGAGGGTGGCTTCTTGTTCTTGGAATCATTGTGGTTTTATTTGTCGGATCGCGAATTGCGAATGGTGTGATCCGGTATCTGCGGTATAAGAACGCTTATCAGAATCAAAACAATTACGAAACCTACGATGCGTGGACGGGGTGGACTTACGAGGCAGGAGCTGTGAACACCCTCCGGATCGAGGTCAATGCCGGCAATGTCGAGATCGTCATGGACCCGCATGATACGACGTATCAGATCAGGATCGAAGAGACGAGCGCGGTGACGAGCCAGTCCTTTGACGGGGATACTCTGGAGATCGAATGTGATGCGTCTGGGCTTGCACTTTTTGGCGATCACACGGTTCGGATTGCGGTGCCCAACACCTATTTAAACCGCGTGGAGGTGGAGGTCAATGCCGGCAATGTGACGTTTGATCATTTGATGACCAATAAATTCATAGCCGAAGTCAATGCAGGCAATCTGATGGTTGACGGGCTTGCCCTGCAGGGCAATGCGAGCATTGAGACGAATGCTGGCAATGCACAGATCCGCTTGTTAGGCAGTGAAACTTCGTATAATTACCATGTTGACGTGAGCCTTGGAAATGTTATAATAAACGGGAACTCTTTCGCTCAGCTTAACAAGTCTACCTTGATCAAGAATGAGGTAGCGTACCGTACCATTGATTTGACGTCTAACATGGGTAATATAGATGTGACGACAGAAGATTAGAAGGAGGTATTTACGATGAATGAGAAGAAGTTATATCGTTCCAGCCGCAACAAAGTGATCTGCGGCGTGTGTGGTGGTCTTGGTGAGTATCTTGGCGTGGATCCGACGATCGTGCGTCTGCTGTTTGTGCTTTTTGGCGCGACCGGAACCGGGATGCTTGCTTATTTCATCGCAGCAGTGATTATGCCGCTCGATGACAATAACATGTATTACGACGCATAAGAACGTTTGCTTGAGATGAGGTTGAAAGAGAAATCACGAGAGTGGTTTCTCTTTTCGTGTTTTAGATTAGGGAATGGAGATATCATCATATGAAGAAATGGATGGATTTACTGCGGGAAGAGACCGTGGCGGCGTTTGTCGAGGCTGGTTATGATGCAAAGTACGGCATGGTAAATGTGAGCAATCGCCCGGATTTATGCCAGTTTCAGTGCAACGGTGCGCTTGCTGCAGCAAAGGAATATCATAAGGCACCGCTCGCAATCGCGGAGGAGATCGTGCCGATTCTCTCTAAGAGTCCGTATTTTGAGAAGGTGGAGGCGGTGCGCCCCGGCTTTTTAAACCTGACTTGTAAGAATGAGATGCTCGCAGCATATGTCAATGAGATGGCAGCAGCTGCGCAGTTTGGCGCGGAAAAGGCGGAGAATCCTCGCACGATCATTATCGACTATGGTGGGCCGAACGTGGCAAAGCCTTTGCATGTGGGACATCTGCGTTCTGCAGTCATCGGTGAGGCCGTCAAGCGCATTTGCCGGTTCGCGGGGCACAATGTGATCGGTGATGTGCATCTGGGCGACTGGGGGCTGCAGATGGGACTGATCATCACGGAGCTAAAGAAGCGTCAGCCCGACCTGCCTTATTTTGATGCGGATTTTACCGGAGAATATCCTGCAGAGGCACCGTTTACGATTGGCGAGCTAGAGGAGATCTATCCGTATGCGAATGCATTTTCCAAAACGCACCCGGAGTATCTGGAGGAGGCGCACCAGGCAACCTACGAACTGCAGAACGGCAACCGTGGATATCTGGCGCTTTGGCAGCACATCATCAATGTCTCGGTGTCGGATTTGAAGCGTAATTATGAGAATCTGAATGTGACGTTTGATCTCTGGAAGAAGGAGAGCGATGCGCAGCCTTATATCCCGGATCTGGTGCAGTATTTAAAGGACGAGGGTTACGCGCACATTAGTGAAGGTGCGCTTGTTGTTGACGTTAAGGAAGAGACCGATACGAAGGAGATTCCGCCTTGTATGATCTTAAAATCGGACGGGGCAACGCTCTACAACACCACGGATCTTGCTACAATTGTAGAACGCGAGAAACTCTTTGATCCTGACACTTATATCTACGTTGTTGACAAGCGACAGGGACTTTATTTTGAGCAGATTTTCCGCTGTGCAAAGAAGTGCAAGCTAGTGCCTGCTGAGACTGAGATGATCTTCCTTGGATTTGGTACGATGAATGGGAAGGACGGCAAGCCGTTTAAGACCCGTGACGGCGGCGTGATGCGTCTGGAAAATCTGATCGCGGAGATCAAGGGCGCGGTCTATGATAAGATCATGGAGAACCGCCAGATGACGGAGGAAGAGGCGGATGAAATCGCACGCAAGGTCGGCGTGGCGGCGCTTAAGTACGGAGATTTGTCGAATCAGGCTTCCAAGGATTATATCTTTGATATCGAGCGGTTTACGTCGTTTGATGGCAACACCGGGCCTTACATCTTGTACACGATCGTGCGTATCAAGTCGATTCTCAAGAAATACGAGGAGATGGGCGGTTCGTATGACGCGAAGGTGAGCAGCGAGGTCAATGAAAGCGAGTTGCCACTGCTCTTAAAGCTGGTAGGATTCAATGAGATGACGCAGACTGCATACGAGGAGAAAGCTCCGCACAAGGTGTGCCAGTATGTGTATGAGCTCGCAAATGCATTCAATAGCTTTTATCACGAGACGAAGATTCTCGCGGAGGAAGATGAGGCAAAGCGTGCGGGATATATCGCACTGCTTAAAGTAGTGCTGGGTGTGCTTGAGACTTGCTGTGATCTGCTGGGGATTGAAGCGCCGGAGAAGATGTAATGGGTTTTGCAGAGCTTATGATGATGGCTTGAGAGATATCGCAGGGGGGCGGAAACGTTGGTTTCCGCCCCTCTTTGGTGGTGGGTTGGTGTTAGATGTGTGGTTTTCGCCCATTGGTGCTGTCTTTTGGACATGTCTGGAATCAAATGCCAACCTTTTTCAAAGAAAAGCTAAATAAGTTTGCAAAAAATAGCTGAATTTGTAAGGATGGAGAAGAATTTGCAAACTTATTAATACTTTTGAACCAGAAGGTTGGAAGGCTGTTTTTTTAGATAGCATAAAATCCAACTTTTCATAGAGAATTGTTGGAAAAGTTGCATTGCATGAATCTCGCAAATTAAGCTTGCCAGAGAGTAAGAAAAGTGATATGATCATTACATGATCGAACACACGTTCTTACTTTAATTGACGGAAAGAGGGGAGACCATATGCCAGAGAAGCAGCGTACTTATGCGTGCATCGACCTAAAGTCTTTTTACGCTTCGGTGGAGTGTTCCGAACGGGGGCTCAACCCGATGACGACGAACCTGGTTGTTGCGGATATGTCGCGTACCGAGAAGACGATCTGCCTTGCGGTTTCTCCTTCGTTAAAGTCGTATGGCATCTCCGGGCGGGCAAGACTTTTTGAAGTGGTCTCGCGTGTGAAGGAAGTGAATGAAGGGCGGCGAAGAGCGTATGGGAAGCCTCTTACGGGGGAGTCTGCAGAGGATCCCGAGGTGAAGGCACATCCCGAGCTTGCTCTTTCTTATATCGTAGCACCGCCGCGAATGTCGCACTATGTGGAGGTTTCCACGCAGATTTATCAGATCTATTTACGTTACATTGCGCCGGAGGATATGCTGGTTTACTCGATCGATGAGGTGTTTCTGGATCTGACGGCGTATCTGAATACGTACCAGATGACGGCACATGAACTGGTGATGAAGATGATCAGAGAGGTGCTTTCCGAGACTGGGATCACTGCGACTGCGGGGATTGGGACGAATCTGTATCTAGCGAAGATTGCGATGGATGTCATGGCAAAGAAGATGCCTGCGGATGCGGACGGCGTGCGGATCGCGGAGCTTGACGAGATGAGCTACCGGAGGAACCTTTGGGATCACGTGCCGATCACGGATTTCTGGCGGATCGGACGTGGGTATGAGAGGAAGCTCTCAGCAAATGGAATGTACACGCTGGGGGATGTTGCCAGATGTTCTCTAACCAATGAAGACTTATTGTATCATTTGTTTGGGGTGAATGCAGAGCTTTTGATCGACCATGCCTGGGGGTATGAGCCTTGCACGATGGAGGATGTGCATGCGTATCAGCCACAGGAGAATTCGGTGAGTTCCGGCCAGGTTTTGATGGAGCCGTATCCATTTGATAAGACGAGGCTGATCGTGCGTGAGATGACAGATCTTTTGGCGCTTGACTTGGTGGAGAAGCGGCTGGTGACGGATCAGCTTGTACTCACGATCGGCTATGACAGTTCGAATCTTTCGATCCCTGAGATCCGTGATTCGTATCAGGGGCCTGTGACGAAGGATCGGTATGGGAAGCTGACACCAAAACATGCACATGGAACTGTGAATCTGGGAGAGTTTACCTCCTCCACGCATGTTTTGCTTGAGAAGATCACAGAGCTCTATGAAGAGATTGCGAACCCGCTTTTGCTCTCACGAAGAATTACGATCGGGGCAAATCATCTGATTTCCGAGGAGAAGGCGGAGGAAAAGCAGGACTTTGGGCAGATGGATCTGTTCAGCGATTTCGCGTTAGGAGCAGAAGATCAGAAGCAGAAGAGAGAAGACAGAGAACGCGAGAAACGCAGACAGATGGCGGTGCTTGAGATCCAGAAGAAGTTTGGGAAGAATGCAATCTTAAAAGGCATGAATTTGGAAGAAGGCGCGACGACGAAGCAGAGAAATAGCCAGATCGGAGGGCACAAGGCATGAGTGGAAAGTACGATGATATCATCAATCTGGAGCGGCCGGTTTCGAAGAAGCATCCGCCGATGTCTCGCTTAAGCCGCGCAGCGCAGTTTGCACCATTTGCCGCGCTGACAGGGCATGCAGGGGCGATCGAGGAGACGGCCAAGATGCACGAAGCGTCGCTTAATGAAGCGGTGCTCTATGGATTTGGGGAAGAAGAGGAACGGTTTTGGGAGGAAGAAGGATTGTGATTTTGCGCCATTTTATGATATACTGATAATAAGTTGTTAGGCTTGTTTGAAGGAGACCAATCCCATGAAGATGTTTGTCGGCGTGGCTGATGCGCAGATGATCGCATTGCAGAGAGAGAAAAGATTTGACGAGATCAATTATTGGATGCCTAGTACTGCGGCGTTTCGTGCGCTGGAACCCGGGGAGATGTTTTTGTTTAAGCTGCACGCGCCGGAGGATAAGATCGTCGGGGGCGGTTATTTTGTGCGCTATGCGGAGTTGCCGATGGATCTTGCGTGGCATATCTTTGGGCAGAAGAATGGCCTTCGGACTTACGCGGCTTTCTCGGACAAGATTTTGAAGTATCGCAGGAAGAATCTGATCTCTGAGGAGAATCCGCAGATTGGCTGTATTGTCCTGACGGAGCCATTTTTCTTTGCGGAAGAAGAGTGGATCCCTGCGCCGAAGGATTGGTCTAGGTATATCGTGAGAGGCAAGGGCTATTCGACGGAAGATGAGATTGGCAGGGAGCTATACGCACAAGTGACGGAGCGGCTTTCGAAGCGAACCGAGGAAGGCGTGACGCTTCCCGACGAAGAGCATCTGCTTGCGCAGGGAGCTTTTCGGGTGAGTGTGATTGAGGCGTATCAGAAGCGCTGTGCGATTACGGGCGAGCGGACAATTCCGGTGCTCGATGTGGCACATATCAAGCCGCTTGCGAAGGGCGGTCCGAATACAGTGAACAATGGGATCTTGCTGCGTTCGGATCTGCGGACGTTGTTTTTGAATGGATATCTGACGATTGATAAGGATTTTGCGGTGCAGATCAGCAAGCGACTCAGTCAAGATTACGGCGGCGGTGCTTCGTATCAGGAGTTACAGGGGAAGAGCCTTGTGCAGCTACCGGAGAATATCGTGGAACTGCCGGCAAGAGAATTCCTTGAATGGCACCGGAAGCACGTGTTTTTAGGGTAGGATGAAGAGATGATGGATGAGATCACAGCTGCGATTGCAGCGTTTATAAAAGATGCAAGCAGGGAACATTTACAGGATGTGCTGGAGAGCATGAAGCGTGCAATGAAGGCAGGAGAGATGATCTTAGTGCCTGTGGAAGATGGGACTGCGCAGAGGATGACAACCACGCGTGCGGATGGTACGATTGCGATGGTGATGTACTCCGGCGAGGAAGAAGCAAGCCGTAGCGAAGGGACAGTAGTTTCGGTGGAGCTTACTGCTTTCCTTCGGGAAGTGCTGAAAAGAGAGGAGATCTCCGGGGTGGAGATCAATCCGGAGGGGACGCGGATGTTCCTGCCAAAGGCGATGATCCAGACGATGCTCTTTGAGGAGCAACCGCAGGAAAATGAGATCTTTTTTGAGATCGGTGATATCACGGAGTTAGAGTGCGACTGCATCGTGAATGCTGCGAATTCTTCGCTGCTTCGCGGCGGCGGTGTGTGCGGCGCGATCTTTCGCGCGGCAGGCTGGGAACTGGATGATGCGTGCGATGCGATCGGGCATTGTGCGACCGGGGAAGCTGTAATCACGAAGGGATTTCAACTGAAAGCCCCGTACATCATTCATACGGTCGGACCGGTGTATTCCGGAAAAAAGGAGGATGCTGCCTTGCTTGCCTCCTGCTATCGGAAGTCGTTAGACCTTGCTATGGCAAATGAGATCCACAGCATTGCATTTCCGGCAATTTCCACGGGAATCTATGGATATCCACTTGAAGAAGCCTGTGAGATTGCGCTTGTGAGTGTCTCGAACTGGCTTGCGGATCATCTGGATTATGGGATGGCGGTGATTTTTTCCTGCTTTGATCAGACAACTTATAATGCGTATGAGAAGTGTATCAACCGAATCGAGGGAAAAGAAACGGAGACCTGTTAAAGGGTCTCCGCAACTGTTTTTGTGAGAGGTGTTTGATTCATTTGCCGATTCCAGATCTTGCAGAAGATCAGGGCAACAACGGTGGAGATGACATCGGTGACCGGCTGACAAAAGATGATGCCGGTGAGCCCGAAGAGTGCTTCCATCGCATAGAGAACCGGAATGTAGACGATGCCTTGACGCAGCAGGGAGGTGGTCGTCGCGTAGCTGACCTTGCCGGTCCCCTGCAGATAGGTCGAGCACATCTGATAGACACCAAAGAGCGGGGCTCCCACGATGGTGCCGAGCATCATCTTTTCTCCGATGTCTGCGATCGATGCGTCATTGATGAAAGCCATGACGATCTCTCTGCGGAACAAGAAGCAAAGAAGCGCCAGGACAGAGCCAACACACACAGCGACAAGGCCTACGCCAAAGACGATTTGTCTGAGGCGTTTTTTGTTTTTCGCGCCGAAGTTGTAGGAGATGGCTGGCTGGACGCCCATGCAGATGCCCATGATGAGCATGGGGATGAGCATGCCTGCCTTGCCTGCGACACTGCGGGCGGCAACGACATCATTTCCATAAGTGACGGTCAGACGGTTGCCGAAGGCGTGGGAGAAGCCCATGAGCATTGTCCCTGCGGCCATCGGAAGGCCAAGACCAAGCACGCGCAGAGAGATCTCCGGGCGGAGGCTGAAGTCTTTGATTGTGAGGGAGAAGCCTTCCTTTTTGCTGACGGCACGCAGGAGCAATACGAGGCTTACCACATTGCCGATGACAGTCGCGAAGGCTGCACCGCGCACGCCCCAGTGAAAACCGCTGATAAAGAGCGGGTCGAGGGCGATATTGGTAAATGTGCCCGACAGGGAAGCGATGACAGCGTTTTTGGAGTCGCCGTCCGCACGAACGGTATTGCCAAGGGCGCCTCCGAGAATGGTCAGGGGTGCGCCGAGGGCGAGAATCTGTAAATACGCTTTTGCAAAATCAGCGGTCTCTTCATTGGTGCCTAAAAACGGTAAAAGATAAGGCATGCCAAGGAGGATCGCGGCGGTCAAAATCAGGCCGAGGATCAGTGCGCTGTAGACGACGAAAGAAGAGTATCTTCTGACCATGTCGAAACGTTTTTCGCCTAACGCGATGGAGACAGCGGTACATCCGCCGAAACCGATCAAGGTGTTAAAAGCCGAGATCGCGGAGAAAACCGGAGAACATAAGGAGATGGCTGCGATCTGCATCGCATCGCCAGTTTTGCCGATGAAGTAGACATCGGCGACATTATAGAATACCTGTACGACCATCACGATGATGACCGGGAGACTCATGGTGAGCAGAAGTTTTCCGATGGAGGACTCCCGCATTGCTTTTTCATTTGCCAAATGGATCAGCTCCTCTGTGAAATATAAAAAATATAAAAAATGGAACGGTTTATTAAACCGACACTTGTTTTCTTAATGCAAGTTTAGTATAATAAGTCATGAGAAGAAAAACAACCGATAATTGTGAAGGAAATGTCGGATTAATGGGGCGGATACAATGAATACAAAGAATAACAGCCGTATGCGGGAAACAGAGCGCAAGATTATCAGTGCGGTGTTTGAGATGATCACGAAGGAGAAGATGCCGATTGGCAAGATCACGGTGCGTGAGATCTGCGAGAGAACCGGCGTACACAGATCTACCTTCTATGCACACTATCAGGATGTGTATGATTTGGTTGAGAAGGTGGAGAGGACCATGGCCAACCAACTGACAACGAGTTTTATTGCGAAACTGGATGCGCATGCCTCGTCAGAGGAGTGTTTTGTGGAGTTGTTTCGGTTCGTGCGGGAATACCGGGAGTTTTACGCCTATTATCTCAATGAAACCAACAACAATGGGGTGCTTCGTCTTGCCTGGGATGTGATTGACGAGCGTTATCATGATCTGAATTTGACATCGTTGGGGCTTAAGAATATGAGAGAGATGGAGTATCACGGTGCGTTTGTGGTTTTCGGATTAACCGCGATGGTACACATGTGGGTCGAAGATGGGTGTAAGGAGAGTCCGGAGGAACTTTATGCACTTTTAAGAAAGCAATCGGAAGTGCTGAAGCATACGATTGAGTGGACTGGACAGGAAGGTTGAAGGGAGTTAAGAAGATGAGAAAAGCAGTGCAGCAGATCATGTTAGGGACTGTCACGAAGAATGAAGCGCAGGCGGCGCAGACGCTTTCGGCGATCCGCGGGGCCGGATTTGACAGCGTGGAACTGAACCGATTTATGATTCAGCCGACCTCTTTGATGGTGCGGCTGATGACGAGGGCAGCAGGAATGCCGGTCGGGGCCGGCGGCGCGCATGATTGGAAGAGGCTGCTTTCTGAGGCAGATCTTTCGGTGATGAGCTTACATGCGGATCTGGGAAGCCTGGAGAGAGAACGGGCAGCCGTTGTGGAGGATGCGAAAAAGTTTGAGACAGATACGATCGTGATCACCGGGATGTACCGGTTTGATTATGGCTCTTACGACGAAGTTTTGCGGCTTGCTGAGAGGCTGAATCAGGCCGGGGAAGCGTTGAAAGCAGAGGGTATCGAGCTATTATATCACAATCACAATGTAGAGCTGCTTTTTGTGAAGCCGGGGATGCGGGCATATGATGTGCTGCTTGCGGAGACGGATCCGGCGTATGTAAATTTTGAGTTTGACAGTTATTGGTTTACGGATGGCGGGGCGGATGCGAAGCTTTGGATGAAAAAGCTGGGAAATCGCATGAAGCTTTGGCATATCAATGACCGGGGCAGCAGACAGCACGGTCCTGCGATGACACCGATTCTTAAAGAGGATTCGATGGAGCTTGGCACTGGAAATCTGGATCTTGCGGGTATGCAGGAGATTGCACAGGCCAATGGAATCCGTGGTGTCGTTTTGGAGAGTCATAAGAACTGGATCGAGAAAGATCCGGTCAAGTCCATTGAGATCAGTGGAGATTATTTGCAAAAACATTTCTCATAAAGAAAATGATCAATCAAGTTGCTTAGGAAAGGAGCCGCTTATGAAATATTATTGCAACCCAATCAATATCAACTATCGTTACCAGTTTAACCAGGATCCGAGGAAAGGTGGCGCTCTGCAGATTTGCAGGGAGGCTGCAGATCCTTCGATGATTTATTTTGAGGGAAGATATTATATCTTTGCTTCGATGACACTTGGCGTCTGGGTGTCGGATGATCTGGTGAACTGGGAGAACCACAGACTGCCAGACGACCTTCCGCTCTATGATTATGCGCCGGATGTGCGTGTGATGAATGGTTATGTGTACTTCTGTGCCTCCAACAGAGAGGTCAACTGCGATCGGTATCGCACCAAAGACATCTTAAACGGACCGTACGAGAAGATCGAAGGAAACATGATGTACTGGGATCCGAATGTATTTGTGGATGATGACGGTCGCGTGTACTTCTATTGGGGGTGTTCGAATGCGACGCCGATCTACGGCGTGGAGTTAGACCCGGAGACGATGGAACCGATTGGTGAGAAAAAGGAACTGATCTTTGGGCATTCGTGCGAGATTGGTTACGAGAGAGTCGGGGAAAACAATTCTTTTTATCCTGCTACGGAAGAAGAAGTGGAAGCCAAATTCCAGGCATTTGTCAAGTCGCAGGGCGTGCCGGAGGAGTATCTTCCGAAGGATCTTGTGCCGTTGATTAAGGGAATGTTTACCAACATGCCTTATATTGAAGGCGCTTGGATGGACAAACATTGCGGCAAGTATTATCTGCAGTACGCGGCACCGGGCACACAGTATAA
Source organism: Lachnospiraceae bacterium (assembly GCA_017480565.1). Taxonomy (GTDB): domain Bacteria; phylum Bacillota; class Clostridia; order Lachnospirales; family Lachnospiraceae; genus RGIG1588. Next base: position 83,780 of record JAFVAL010000009.1, read on the forward strand.
CACGTATTCCGACGGTGTGTATGTTGGCGAAGGCCCGCTGGGACCGTTTACTTTGGCGGCCAACACGCCTTATTCTTATAAACCGGGCGGGTTTTTCCCAGGTGCAGGTCATGGTTCCACGATGCAGGATGAGCAAGGCAACTGGTGGCATACTGCGACAATGCGCATCAGTGTGAACCACGATTTCGAGCGCAGAGTCGGACTGTGGCCGGCAGGATTTGATGCAGACGGTGATCTTTACTGTAACCAGCGCTACGGTGATTGGCCGATGACGTTATCTGGCTTCCGTCAGGATCCGTTCCGCGATCCGGCGTGGATGCTTCTGAGTGTAGGTAAGCAGGCAGATGCATCCTCCTGGGAAGAAGGAAAAGAGCCGTCCCGTGCGACTGAGGAGAATGTTCAGACGTTCTGGCGTGCAAAGAGCGCTTCCCGCGAGGAATGGCTTGAGGTGGATTTAGGTAAGGTCTACCAGGTCAATGCAGTACAGATCAACTTCGCGGACGATCATCCGGATCTTCCGTGCCCTGGTGAGATTCGCCCTGGCTCTCAGGCACGCTACATCGACGAAGCAGATCACAAGACACAGTGGAAGCTTCTGGGATCTTTGGACGGAGAGACTTATTTTGTGATCGAAGACAAATCGGCTGCTGAGACAGATTTGACTCATGATCTGATCGTGCGCGAGGAAGGAATCCAGGTCCGTTATCTGAAATTGACCGAGATGGCAGTGGCATTCGATCTTGCTCCTTGCATCTCTGGGCTTCGTGTATTCGGCCTTGGCGAGGGAAATGCACCTGCGGTGCCTTCTTATGCGGTGGTTCGAACAACCGATTTGGATGCGGAAGTGACGATCGAGGCGCAGGAGAATACTCTCGGCTACAACATTCTGTTTGGAGCGTCCGAAGAAAAGTTGTATCACAGCTGGATGGTATTTGCACCCGGCACGCAGCGCATCGGTGCATTGGTGAAGGGCAGACCTTACGTATTCCGCGTCGATGCCTTCAATGAAAATGGCATTACAGAAGGAAAGATTCAAAAAGTCGGAGAAAAGTAAAACCAAGTCCTAATTATTGGACACGAACAAGCGTTCGAATTTTTCAAAGTCCGTACAATCGGACATATGTTCGAGTATAATGGAACCATCAAAACAAACAGATGTTCGCTTTTAAAGCGATTTCGATAGTCTTGGAGGTGCCATGATGAAGAATAGTAATACGCTTGAGAATCTCGTGTTTTCCGTTGGGGGATTGATTTTTATCGCACTCATCTTTAGTGGATGGAAGGGGATGCTGGCTGCGGCAGCAGTGCTCGGATGGCTTTTGATTATGGCTCGTGTGGAAAAGAACCACAGTGCACGTGAGGAGCAGGAGCGCAGCGAATCGATGGGTCGTGTCTATCGTTTTGATGCAGCGGGCAGAGCGCATACCAAGGATGTGAAGTATGCAAGCAGACGCAGACGTGCGTCCTAAAAAAGCCGATCTCGACAATTTTGTGTCTTTCTAAAACCACCGGCAGGCAGAGCGTAAGCTCTGCCTGTTTGGTTTCTGAAAGATTGCGAATTTCTTAAGATGTTACAGAATTATTAAAAATTGGTTGCAATTTGTAGAAAACCGTGTTAGGATACTCCATGTTCCGTCAGGGGCGGGACAAAAAGATTTAAATTGGAGTATGTTTTAACATGAAGTTTTCTTATAAAGTTTTGTTGGTACTGTTGATGGCGATGATGCTCTCGCAGGTGGTTTTACCTGCGAAGGCGTCTGCGTATACGGAAGTTACAGTGACGGAGTCGATGCAGGTGACCGATTCGTTAAACGGTGTGGATACCTGGTATCGTCCGGGCAGGAATGACGGCAGCAGCACGACGTATAGCTGCGCTGCGTATGTGAAGCGTTATTACGAAGAGATCTACGGAGTACATTTGACCGGTCTGATCGGACAGGTGATTCCGAATACGAACTGCAGTGATGATCTGATCGTAGTGGATGACCCGCAGGTAGGGGACATTATTCGCGAGCGGACGCACCATGGAACGACGCACTGGGCGATCGTCAAGGAAGTCAAAGATGACGGCACTGTGATTGCGATCGAGCAGAACTGGAAGTACCGTACGGGCGGCCAGACACTTGCCAGAGTGGACCGCGAGATGGAAGAAGACCGCTGCGTGTATCTGCGGCTTGAGAGCGTGGACGAAGCCCTTCTTGCAGAAGAAGCGGCGCAAGAGACTGCAGCAGAAGTTTTGCTCATCGAGCAGGAGTTGTATTAAAGAAAGCGTTTTCTTTCAGAGTTTAGAAAAGTTTTAGGCATCGCCGGCGCGGTGCCTTTCTTTATGTCTTGAGAAAGTCGCAAAAACCATGTATAATAAGCTAGTTGTGGTGTGTGCATGAGCACCCGGACAGATTGGAAGGAACGGTAAAGATCGATGAAGAAAGACCAGACAATCGTTATTGGACATAAAAACCCGGATACGGACTCCATTTGCTCCGCCATCAGCTACGCGGCGTTTAAGTCACAGCTGACCGGAAAAGAGTTTGTACCTGCCCGCGCGGGCGATATCAATGAGGAAACACGCTTTGTTTTGAACTATTTTGATATGCCGGAGCCGCAGCTGATCGAGTCTGTGAAGACGCAGGTGGAGGATGTAGAGTTTCGCGAGCTGCCGGGCGCAGACCGGAATATGTCGCTTAAGGATGCGTGGAACCGGATGCAGGATGAGAATGCGGTGACTCTGCCGATCGTGCATGATGAGAATACGCTGGAAGGCCTGATCACCGTGACCGACATCACGAAGTCCTACATGAATGTCTACGATGCAACGATCTTATCGAAGGCGAAGACCAGTTACGATAATATCGTAAAGACTCTGGAAGGCGAGTATATTACATATCCGCCGAAGGGTGTGACCTGCTTTGAAGAGGGCAAGGTGCTCATCGCTGCGGCAAACCCGGATCTGATGGAGTCCTACATCGAGTATGGAGATATGGTTATTCTGGGTAACCGCTACGAGTCACAGCTTTGTGCGATCGAGATGGAGGCGGCTTGCCTGATCGTGTGTGAGGGAGCAAAGGTGTCTTTGACGATTCGCAAGCTTGCGATGGAGCATGACTGCGTGATCATTGTGACGCCTTATGATACCTTTACGGCAGCCAGAGTGGTCAACCAGAGCATTCCGATCGGTTACTTTATGTGTTCGACAAATCTCGTGACATTTTATAAATCCGACGTGCTTGACGATGTCAAGGAAGTGATGGCAAATAAGCGTCACCGCGACTTCCCGATTCTTGACGAGGATGGGAAGTATCTGGGCATGATTTCCAGAAGAAACTTGCTGGGTGCCAGAGGCAAGAAAGTGATCCTGGTCGATCACAATGAGCAGTCACAGGCAGTTGCTGGCATTGAGTCTGCCGATGTGCGGGAGATCATCGATCATCACCGCCTGGGCGGTCTGCAGACCATTTCACCGGTCGTCTTCCGCAATCAGCCAGTGGGATGCACGGCCACGATCATTTACCAGATGTACCAGGAAGAGGGGCTGGAGATTCCGAAACAGATTGCCGGGCTTTTGATGTCCGCGATCTTATCGGATACGTTGATGTTCCGCTCCCCTACATGCACGTCGAAGGATAAAACTGCGGCGATCGCCCTGGCAGAGATTGTGGGTGTGGATTATGAGGCTTATGCCGGGGAAATGTTTGAAGCCGGCAGCAACCTGAAGAATAAGACGGATGAACAGATTCTCCACCAGGATTACAAGATCTTTACGTCTGGATCGAAGAAGTTTGCGGTTGCGCAGGTGACCGTACCGCACCAGAGACAGGTGCAGGAGATTGCGGCCCGGATGAAGCCGTACCTGGAGAAAGAGCGGACCGATAAAGAACTGGATTATATGTACTTTATGGTGACAAACCTGATGAAGAAGACGACGCTTCTGCTTTGCGCCGGATCAGGGGCCGAACAGCTGGTGCTGGAGGCATTTCCGCAGGATGAAGAGAAAGATAGCAATCAGAGGGATGGGGAAGTGATTCTGGAAGGCGTGGTTTCTCGTAAGAAACAGCTCGTGCCCAGGATTTTGATGGTCTTAGAGTAATTGTTATCATGGAAAGAATAGGGAATTCGTAAAATTCTCCTTGAGGGATTTGAATGCTGCAGATTAGAGATATTTGCAAAGAGTATCGCACCGGAAGTCTCGTACAGAAAGCGCTGGATCATGTGAGCCTGAATCTGCGCGACAATGAGTTTGTCGCGATTCTGGGACCGAGTGGTTCGGGTAAGACGACACTGCTGAACATCGTGGGCGGACTGGATCGCTACGACAGTGGTGATCTGATCATCAACGGGATTTCCACCAAGAAGTACAAAGACCGTGACTGGGATTCGTACCGCAATCACACGATCGGTTTTGTCTTTCAAAGTTACAACTTAATTGCGCATCAGAGCGTTTTGGCAAACGTGGAGCTGGCGCTTACGATCAGTGGGGTGTCCCGGTCGGAGCGCAGGGCGAGAGCGACCGAGGCACTGACAAAAGTAGGCCTCGGAGATCAGCTCCACAAGCTGCCGAACCAGATGTCCGGCGGACAGATGCAGCGTGTTGCGATTGCCAGAGCGCTTGTGAACGATCCGGAGATCTTGCTTGCGGATGAGCCGACCGGCGCACTGGATTCGGAGACCAGCGTGCAGGTCATGGAGCTTCTAAAAGAGGTGGCAAAGGACCGTCTGGTCGTGATGGTGACGCACAATCCGGAGCTTGCGGAGACGTACGCGACGCGTATCGTGAAGTTAAAGGACGGGCGGATCATTGAGGATTCGGATCCGCTAACTATCGCGGACGGAGCCGAAGAGGCGGTGCATAAGAACATGGGCAAATCCTCCATGTCCTTTTTTACTGCCCTTTCGCTCAGCTTTAACAACCTTCTGACGAAGAAAGCCAGGACGATTCTGGTCGCATTTGCCGGATCGATCGGCATCATCGGCATCGCGCTTATCATGGCGCTCTCCAACGGTGTCGATTTATATATAAAAAATATTGAGGAAGATACGCTCTCGGAATATCCGATCACGATCACGAGTTCCAGCTTTTCGATGGATGTGACGGGACGGTTTGCTGGCGGCGGAACCGACCATTCGGAGGATGAGGTCTACGAAGTGCCGGTCGTGGAGAATATGATTTCCCGCGTGACGTCTAACGATCTTGCTTCGTTTAAGAAGTACCTGGAGAGTGAAGAGAGCGAGATCGATACCTATGCGAAGTCGGTGGAGTATTCCTACAACGTGACGCCGCAGATTTATCAGCTCTACAACGGGGCTTACCGCCAGGTGCACCCGGATCATTCTTTTGATGCACTTGGCTTTAACAGCGGGAACAGCATTTTCTCCGCGTATATGACGACGGATGTATTTGCGGCGCTGCCGGAGAATCCGGATCTTTACATGGATCAGTATGAGGTGGTCGCCGGACATTGGCCGGAGAAGAACAATGAGCTTGTATTGATCATTTTCGAGAGCGGAGCGATCAGCGATCTGACGCTTTATATGTTGGGCTTGAAAAATGCGTCCGAGTTAGAGACGATGATCAAGAACTTTGCAGAAGGCGTGAACACGGAAGGAAATGACAATCCGGCGACGTATCATTATGAGGATTTCCTGGGCATTTCGTTCAGGCGCGTAAAGAGCACCGATTATTTCGTTTACGACAACGAATACAAGGTCTGGAAGAACAAGACCGACGATAAGACGTATATGCGGTCACTGGTTCGCAACGGAGAGAAGATGCAGATTGTTGGCGTGGCAAAGCACCGCGCGGATAGCAATATCGAGATGTTGACCACCGGTATCTATTATCCGGCGGGGCTCATGAACCAGGTGATCGAGGAGGCAAAAGGGACGGCAATCGTCAAACAGCAGCTTGCGGATCATAACATCAATGTGATCACCGGCAAGGCATTTGACGATGACAGTGACGAGCATGATTTTGATCTGAGCACGATTTTTACGGTCAATGAGGATGCGCTCGCACAGGTCTTCTCCTTTGACAGCAGCAAAATCAAACTGGATACATCGGCACTTTCCGGCATGAATATGTCGGGGCTGGATGTGTCAAAGTATTTTGATAAAAATGCAATGCAGCAGGCAATGCCGGAGCTTTCCGCGGACGATCTGGCAAGCCTCTTTAACGGGGTTGAGGTGCAGGTGACGACAGAGAACCTGCAGCCTGCGATGCAGAAGATTCTGGACGCTGCGGTCGCAGCCCTTCCGGAAAATGATGCCGCGTACGATACGTCCGGCATTGCGAATTCATTTAGCGCATATTTAAATTCCGATGAGGCGCAGGCCATCATCAACAAATACATCGAAGAGGCCATCGCGGCCGGGGGCGTCGATGAGGACGGTAGCCCGAACATTTCCGTGGATACCGCGGCGATGACCGCGGAGCTGACGGCCGGATATCAATCTTATGTCGAGAGAAACGGGTTGACCGATGCGGTCAAGATTACGGATGCGGTGCGCACCTATCTTCGCAGTGAGGCGGGTCAGGCGGTGATCGCAGAGAATCTGGCAGATGTTGTCAATACCGATGAGATTGCCGCAGCCATTTCCAAAAATGTCTCTGGCTTGATGACGCAGTATACGGACGTGATTATGGCCGCGATCTCCAAGGCAATGAGCGGCATGATGAAGGATCTGACCAAGCAGCTGGAGCGTGCACTGACGAAGACGATGGAGCGGACCATGGCTGGCATGGAGGATGCATTTTCAATCCACCCGGAAGCATTTGCAGAAGCAATCCAGATGAACATGGATGAAAAGGAGCTGCAAGAGCTCATGGCTTCGATGATGTCGACGACGCAGACGACCTACGACTCGAATATGAGTACGTTCGGCTATGCGGACCTTGATGATCCGTTCCAGATCACGATCTATCCGAAGGATTTCGACAGCAAGAATGCGATCTCAGCGATGATTACGGCTTACAACGAGAAGATGGAAGCGGCCGGCGAGGACGAGAAGACGATCAATTACACGGACATCGTGGGAACGCTCATGTCTTCCGTGACGGACATCGTGGATGCGATCAGCTATGTACTCATCGCATTTGTGGCGATTTCGCTGGTGGTTTCTTCGATCATGATCGGTGTCATCACTTACATCAGTGTGCTGGAGCGCAAGAAGGAGATTGGTATCCTGCGCGCGATCGGTGCGTCGAAGCGCAACATTTCCAGCGTTTTCAACGCGGAGACTTTTATCACCGGACTGCTGGCGGGTCTCATGGGTGTGGGCATCTCGCTTCTTCTGATTGTACCGATCAACCAGATTTTGCTGCACCTGACCCATCGAACCGATGTCAAAGCGGTACTGCCGCCGGAAGGTGCTATCTTCCTGGTGATTTTAAGCGTGGTACTGACCCTGATCGGCGGCCTGATTCCTTCGAGAAAAGCGGCCAAATCCGATCCGGTCACAGCGCTTCGTACCGAGTAGATTTCTTTACAAATGTGCTCGTAAGTGCTATACTTGTGAAATCGTGAGTTTGAGGGGAGATGACCTTTTATGGTATGTGAAATTTGCGGAAAAGCTATCGGAGAAAATGATCATTTTTGTTCGAATTGCGGCGCGTCGCTGCGCAGAGATGTGCCCCAGGTAAACGGGCCTCAGAGCACGGCAAGTGCGCCTGCGGCGGCACCGAATGCGTCGGAGACCGTCTCGTTTAAGAATTGGTTCGGGACCATGCTTCTGCCATGGATTCCTGTGGTTGGCGGCATCGCTTATCTTGTGATGCTTATCGCTTGGGCGGTGTCTGATAAGACCGCTCCTTCGAAGAAAAACTGGGCAAAGGCCTCGCTTTTGATCGGCATGATTGCCTTTGTGCTTGTGGTCTTTTCGATGGTTCAGTTGATGAAGGATCCGATGTTCCAGCAGTACATGCAGGAATATATGCAGATGCTTGAGGGAGTACAATAAGTTTTAGAAAGTGTTTGATTTGGAGGAAGAAAGCTATGGACAAGATTCGTACCAGATATGCACCGAGCCCGACCGGACGGATGCATGTCGGTAACTTAAGAACCGCGCTGTATGCGTATTTGATTGCAAAGCATGAGGGAGGAGATTTCCTGCTTCGTATCGAGTATACCGACCAGGAGCGCTACGTGGAAGGCGCGGTCGATATCATTTACCGTACACTCCAGGATACCGGACTGATCCACGATGAGGGTCCGGATAAGGACGGCGGTGTCGGACCGTATGTGCAGAGCGAGCGCCAGAAGCAGGGGATTTATCTGGAGTATGCGAAGAAGCTGATCGAGAAAGGCGAGGCATATTATTGCTTCTGTACGAAGGAGCGTCTGGCTGGCCTTAAGACGACCGTAGATGAAGAGGGCAAGGAGATTGTCAAGTACGACAAGCACTGCCTGCATCTGTCCAAGGAAGAGATTGAGGCGAATCTGGCGGCTGGCATGCCTTACGTCATTCGTCAGAACAACCCGGATACCGGAACGACGACGTTCTCCGATGTCATTTACGGAGACATCTCTGTGGAAAATGCAGAGCTTGACGACATGATTCTGATCAAGTCCGACGGCTATCCGACCTACAACTTTGCAAATGTAGTCGATGACCATCTGATGGGTATCACGCATGTTGTGCGCGGCAACGAATATTTGTCCAGTTCTCCGAAGTACAATCGTCTCTACGAGGCGTTTGGCTGGGAGGTGCCGGTCTATGTGCATTGCCCGATCATCACCAACGAAGAACACAAGAAACTCTCCAAGCGCAGCGGCCATTCTTCTTACGAGGATCTGGTAGAGCAGGGGTTTGTGAGCGAGGCGGTTATCAACTATGTCGCACTGCTTGGCTGGAGCCCGGCGGAAGACCGTGAGATTTTCTCTCTTGAGGAACTTGTGGAGAGATTTGACTATCACCGGATCAACAAGTCCCCGGCTGTCTTTGACATCGCAAAGGCGAAGTGGATGAACGGCGAGTACATCAAGGTGATGGACGATGAGAAGTATTATGAGCGTGCGCTTCCTGTGATCCGAGAGGTGATCACGAAGGATCTGGATCTTAGAAAGATCGCGGATCTGGTGAAAACGCGTATCGAGGTGTTCCCGGATATCAAGCCTTTAATTGATTTCTTTGAGGAGCTTCCAGATTATGATACCGTGATGTACACGCACAAGAAGATGAAAACCAACAGCGAGAATTCTCTCGTGGTGTTAAAGGAAATGCTGCCGCGTCTTGAGGCACTTGATGACTACACCAGACCGGGTCTTGAGGCTTGCATCATGGGATATATCCAGGAGAAGGGCATCAAGAACGGGCAGGGACTGTGGCCGCTTCGTACCGCAGTTTCCGGCAAGCAGATGACACCGGGCGGCGCCTATGAGATCATGGAGATCATCGGCAAGGAAGAGAGCCTTCGCCGCATCCGTGTCGGTATCGAGAAGTTAGAGCATGACGTACAGTAACAATCAAGCACAGCAAAGGGCCATCACACATCTGGATGGCCCTATGTTAGTTTTGGCAGGCCCGGGCTCGGGAAAGACCTTCGTGATCACGAAGCGCATTCAGGCTCTGATCGACGCAGGGGTGGATCCGGGACAGATCCTGGTGGTGACATTTACCAATGCGGCCGCCAGGGAGATGAAGGAGCGGTTCTTTGCCCTGATGGGGGATGCGCCGAAAAAGCAGGCGGTGACATTTGGCACATTTCACAGTGTGTTCTTCCTTATGCTGCGCCACGCCTACGGCTACTCCGGCAAGGACATCATCAAGGAGCAAGACCGCAGAAAGATCGTGACCGAGAGCCTCAAGTACCACCAGGCAGATCTGATGGAAGAAGAGGACATCGTAAGCGGACTCATTTCCGAGATTGGCTTTGTCAAAGAGGAACGCATCGATCCGCAGTATTATCATTCGTTGACGTGCTCGGATGAGATTTTCCGCAAGATTTTTGCGGATTACGAGCGGATCTTAAGAGACAACCGAAAGATCGATTTTGAGGACATGCTCGTCTTTACCTACGAGCTTTTGTCGGCGCGCCCTGACATCCGAAAGGCCTGGAGCGAGAAGTTTCGCTACATCATGGTGGATGAGTTTCAGGACATCAATATGATTCAGTACCGGACGCTGCAAATGTTAGCAGCACCGACAAATCATCTGTTCTGCGTGGGGGATGACGACCAGTCGATCTATCATTTTCGCGGCGCGAGACCGGAGATTATGCTGGGCTTTGAGAAGGATTATCCCGGGTGTGAGAAGGTCATTTTGGAAGAAAATTATCGGTCGGACGGGGCAATTTTGGCGGCGGCTTCGAAGGTGATTCGCCACAATCAGGTGCGGTTTGTGAAGGATGAAAAGACAAAAAAGGGCGTCGGATCTCCCGTGGAGGTGCGCATTTACGCAAACTGTACGCAGGAAAATGAGGCGATCGCAAAACGCATTTTGGAATACCGCAAGACCGGCGTGCAGCTTTCAGAAATGGCGATTTTGGTGCGGACCAATACCGGCGGGCGAGGGATCTTAGAGAAGCTCTCTGAGTACAACATTCCGTTTATCAGCAAGGAAAAAGTGCCTTGTTTATACGATCACTGGATCGTCCGTGATCTGCTTTCTTATATTAAGTTTGCCAATGGAATTCAGGAACGCGGGCTTTTCCTTCGGATCATGAACCGACCGAATCGGTACATCCGAAGGGAGGCGGTGGCCGATGCGTACGTGGACTTTGAGGATCTGGTCGAGTACTACCAGGACAAAGACTGGATGTTAGAGCGGTTGGATGCCTTTGAATACGACTTAAATCGGCTCTTTGGCATGGATCCTTACAGCGCGATCTGCTACATCGAAAAGAAGATCGGCTACGGAGATTATCTGGACGAATATGCTTCCGCGAGGGGCATTCATGCAGACGATCTGCACGAAATTTTGGAGGAAGTCAAGGAAGGCGCGAAGGCGCATCGCACGTGGCGCGACTGGGAAGCCTACATGAACGACTACCGGGAGAAACTGCTCTTACAGGAACGGGAGAAGCCATCTGAAGCTGCGCAGGACGCGGTGGTCGTAAGCACGATGCACCAGGCGAAGGGACTGGAGTACACGGTTGTCTTTCTGCCGGACGTAAATGAAGGTGTCGTGCCTTACCGAAAAGCGGTGCTTGCTGCGGATCTGGAGGAGGAGCGGCGGATGTTTTACGTCGCGATGACTCGGGCGAAGCGGTTCTTGCATGTGTTTGCTGTGAAGGAGCGGTACTCAAAGGAGATGGAGCCGTCAAGGTTCTTGGCAGAGATTAAGGAGTAGAGGGGATACATTAATAAAATCCTATTCTCTTAACGGGCGAGTGAACTAGAAGTCTGGGTTATGGTTTTCGCTTTCTTTGTGGTCTAGAATGGGCTTGTAAGCGAGAGAGCGCTTATGAGTTTGTTTAGACGAGGAGATGATAAGTGATGGAACTGGGTAAGAAGATTAAGCAGCTGCGGTTTAAGGCAGGGTTAACACAGGAGCAGCTTGCGGAGCGTTTGGGGATTGGTGCACAGTCGGTGTCAAAGTGGGAGAATGCGGTGTCGATGCCGGATATCACGTTGCTTCCGATGCTTGCCGAGATTTTCGGCGTGAGCATCGATGATCTGTTTGACCTGACAAATGAGCAGAGATTCAACCGGATCGAGAACCGGATGGATGTAGAAGAGGAGCTTCCGCAGGACGTGTTCTGGGAGTATGAGGAGTTCTTAAAGGGCCAGATGGCAAATGAGGAGACGCACAAGCGTGCAACCGATCTGATCGCTAATCTCTACTGGCACCGGATGAATTCTTATGCGCTGAAAGTGCGCAAGTATGCCAAAGAGTCGATTCTTCTGGCGCCGAACGAGAAAAACAACCAATGGCTGTTAAATGATGCCGAAGGCCATGCCATCTGGGACTGGAATCTGGCTAATCATTCTAAAGCGATTACATTTTACAGTGAGATTGTTAAGGAGCATCCGGAGAGCGTTCTGTCGTTGGAATACTTGATTGACAACCTGATTGCGGATCACAGAGTGGATGAGGCAGAGAAAGCGCTTGTAAGACTTTGCGCGCTTAAAGATTCTTATCCGATCTTAAACGAGACCTACCGGGCACATATCGCACTGGCGCGTTATGATGAGAAGAAGGCAGATCAGATCATGGAAGATTTGCTTGCTGCGCATCCAGAGGAAAGCGGTTGCCTCTTTGAATGTGCGCAGTATTACGCGAAGAAGTGTAATTACGAGAAAGCCATTGCGCTCTATGAGAAATCATTTGAAAAGGATACCAAGAGGCCGAGGTTTACGGATCAGCTGCATGCAATTTCGGAGATCTATGAGATTATGGGAGATTACAAGAAGGCTGCAGAGACTGCTGATCGCCTGGTGGATCTTCTGGAGCAGGAGTGGGGTTTTACCGAAGAGGTGGTACTCGCCGACGCGAAGAAGGAAAGAGACAGACTCAGGAATAAAGCTTGATATCAAAGGAACAATGATAATGGCGCAGCCTTCGGGGTTGCGCCATTTGAGCCTTCTATGGAATTTATCTAAAAATCTTGTCCGCGATTGGTTTTAACGCGAAGAGCAGGATCATGCCTAGCACATAGATTGCGAGGATTTCTCCGACGCCAACGGTGAGCATCAGATAAGGGATTGCATTTGGAACGTCGTAGGCGAAGCGAAGCACCCAGGGAATGATGATCGTGTTGGAGAGGATCGGTGGCAAGGGAACAAGCCATTGATTTTTCCGCAGGGCATAAGAGCCAAAGGCGCCGATGAGGGTGGCAAGTGTTCCAAAGATGATGTCCAGGGGATCACCGCCGCCAAGCAGGTTGCCAAGCAAGCAGCCGATGGTGATGCCGGGAATGCCAGCAGGTGTGAAATAGGGTAAAATCGCAAGTGCTTCCGCGACGCGGAATTGGACTGCCTTGAAGCTGATCGGGGCAAAGAGGAGCACCAAAACGACGTAGACAGCCGCGATGATGCCGGACTCCGCGATGAAACGAGGGGTGAAGATAGTTTGTTTTTTCATGTGTTTTCTCCTGTAGTTTTGTTTTTCGTCAGGAAGGTCTCGAACTGACGGCTCGCCGAAGCAAGCGAAGAGTAGGATACCATGAAGAGGTGGAAAATGCAAGAAATATAGTTGAATTTTACGCCATTCTCCTTTAAAATAAACATGTTGTGACATTCATTTAACAAATCAATTTTTTTATTTAAGGAGATATATCATGAGCAAGAAACCTACAGTCCTGATGATTTTAGATGGCTATGGATTGAACGACCGAGTTGAGGGAAATGCGATCGCGCAGGCGAAGACTCCCGTCATGGATCGTCTGAAAGCGACGTATCCTTGGGTGCCGGGCAATGCGAGCGGACTTTTTGTCGGTCTTCCGGATGGCCAGATGGGCAACTCTGAGGTGGGACATCTGAACATGGGTGCCGGCCGCATCGTTTATCAGGAGTTAACCCGCATCACGAAGTCCATCAAGGACGGTGATTTCTTTGAGAATCCGGCATTTTTGCAGGCGGTTGAGAACTGCAAGAAGTATGATTCTGCACTGCATATGTGGGGTCTGGTTTCTGACGGAGGCGTTCACAGCCATAACACACACATTTACGGACTGTTAGAGCTTGCAAAGCGTGCAGGCCTTAAGAAGGTTTACGTGCATTGCTTCTTAGACGGACGTGACACGCCTCCGGCTTCCGGCAGAGATTTTGTCGCAGATCTGGAAGCGAAGATGGCTGAGATCGGTGTCGGCGAGGTTGCTTCTGTGGCCGGACGTTTCTGGGCGATGGACCGCGATAACCGTTGGGACCGTGTCGAGAAAGCTTATCGTTGCCTGACCCTCGGCGAAGGCGGCAAGGCAGATTCTGCAACCGGTGGTATCCAGGCTTCGTATGACAAGGAAGTGACCGATGAATTCGTCGAGCCGTTCAACGTTGTGAAGAATGGCGAGCCTGTCGCGCTGGTAAAAGATCATGATTCGATCATTTTCTATAACTTCCGCCCGGATCGCGCAAGAGAGATTACGCGTGCATTTGTGGATGATGATTTCACCCGCTTTGAGAGAAATAAACTGCAGGATCTCTGCTATGTGTGCTTTACCGATTATGATCCGACGATCGTGAACAAGATCGTTGCTTTTGGCAAGGAAGAGATCACGAACACCTTCGGTGAGTTCCTTGCGGCAAATGGTCTGAAGCAGCTTAGAACCGCTGAGACTGAGAAGTATGCGCATGTTACGTTCTTCTTTAACGGTGGTATCGAAGCACCGAACGAGGGAGAGGACCGCAAGTTAATCAAGTCTCCGAAGGTTGCAACCTACGATCTGCAGCCGGAGATGAGTGCTTACAAGGTCTGCGATACGCTCTGCGAGGCTATTACTTCCGGTGAATACGATGTGATTATCATCAACTTTGCGAACCCGGATATGGTTGGTCATACGGGTGTGATGCCGGCAGCGATCAAGGCCATCGAAGTGGTCGATGAGTGCGTTGGCAAGGCAGTGGATGCATTGCTTTCTGTGGACGGTCAGATGTTCATTTGCGCAGACCACGGTAATGCAGAGATGATGATTGACTATGCAACCGGCGAGCCTTGGACCGCACATACCACGAACCCGGTTCCGTTTGTCCTGGTCAACTATAAGGACGGCTATCACTTAAGAGAAGGCGGATGCTTAGCAGACATCGCGCCAACCCTGATTGAGATGATGGGACTCGTACAGCCTGCAGAGATGACAGGAAAGTCTCTTTTAGTCAAGGACTAAATTTCTTCTTGCAAATGCAGAAGGATTGTGATAGTATAACTTCTGCTATGAGTTTTTAGAGGAGGTCATGTCAAGTGACAGCGTTAAAGGTTATCGTCACGTTAATTTACGTGTTAGTATGTATTGCATTAGTTATCATTGTTTTATTACAGGAAGGAAAGTCCGACGGACTCGGTGCGCTTAACGGCAGTACCGGAACAAGTTACTGGGAGAAGAACAAGGGACGTTCTGCAGAGGGTGCCATTTCTACGATCACGAAGATTCTGGCGGCTGTATTTATCGTGCTTTCGGTTGTTCTGAATGTTGTATTCCAGTAATTGAACAAGATTGTTCTTAAGCCCGCTTCGGTGAAGACCGAAGTGGGCCTTTTGTATGTTTAGCGTCTGTCTAGAGGATGGAAGATGAAGCAGAATCAAGTTTATGAGGGCATTTTCCAGGGCACAGCCAGAGGCTTTGGCTTTGTGAGTGTGCCGGAATTTGCCGAGGACATTTTTATCCCTGCCACCTACACGCAGGGAGCAATGCACGGGGACCGCGTGGAGATTACGGCCTATGAGAGCGCGCCGGGCGGTGCGAAGATGGAAGGCCGCGTGCTTCGGATTATCAGTCATGCCAACGATACGGTCATTGGCACGTATAAGAAGAAGGGCTCACACGGGATCGTCATTGCGGATAACAGAAAGCTGCCGGATCTTTGGATCGATGCGGCGGGAAGGCACGGTGCGGTGGACGGTCATAAGGTGGTCGCGAAGATCACGGTCTGGGGCGATAACGATAGGCGCACCAAGGGAAAGGTGACCGAGATCTTGGGACATATCAATGACCCGGGGTCTGATATCATTTCTGTGATTAAGGCGATGGGGCTGCCGGAGGAGTTTCCGAAGGAAGTCATGCGCGAGGCGATCCAGATGCCGGAAGAAGTGACGGAAAAGGTGATCGCGGAAGAGCTTGCAAAGGGGCGCAGAGATCTCAGAGATCTGCCTTGTGTGACAATCGATGGTGAGGATGCAAAGGATCTGGACGATGCGATCACACTGTCCCGTGAGGGGAACATTTACCGCCTGGGCGTGCACATCGCAGATGTCTCGCACTATGTGAGAGAAGACAGTGCCTTGGATCAGGAAGCGAAACTTCGCGGCACCAGTGTTTATCTGGTCAATAAGGTGATTCCGATGCTGCCGCATGCACTCTCGAACGGAATCTGTTCGTTAAATGCTGGCTGCCCGCGGCTTGCGCTAAGCGTTCTGATGGATGTGGATCAAAAGGGAAATGTGGTGGATCACGAGATCTGCGAGACGATCATTACCGTAGACCGCAGGATGTCTTATCATTCCGTACAGAAGATTCTGGACGGCGATCCGGAGGAGACCGAGGAATACGCAGAACTGAAAGATCTGTTTTTCTTGATGAAGGAATTGGCGGATATCCTCGAAGAGAAGCGTGCGCTGCGCGGGGCGATCGGATTTGATTTCCCCGAGAGTGAGATCGTGCTCGATGAAAAGGGTGCGCCGATTTCGATTGATGCCTATCACCGTTTGGGTTCTCATTTGATCATTGAAGACTTTATGCTTTTGGCAAATGAAACCGTTGCGGAGGAGTATTTCTGGCTGGAGGCACCGTTTGTCTACCGCAGCCATGAGACGCCGGACATGGGGAAGATGAAGCAGCTTGCTGCCTTTCTGGGAAGCTTCGGCTACACGCTGCACGTGGGTGGTGACGAAGTGCATCCGAAGGAACTGCAGGGACTTCTTGAGAAGATGAAGGATTCTCCGGAGGAAGCACTGTTAAACCGCGTGATGCTAAGATCGCTGAAGAAAGCGAAGTATACGACCGAGAATCTGGGGCATTTTGGGCTTTCGACAAGGTATTACTGTCACTTCACCTCACCGATTCGAAGGTATCCGGATCTGCAGATTCACCGGATCATCAAGGAACATTTGCACGGAACGCTCGATGAGGTGAGAGAGCTTCACTATCATGAGCTTCTGCCTGCGGTGGCGGTGCAGTCTTCTGCGATGGAGCGCAGGGCAGATGAAGCTGAGCGCGAGGTGGAAAAGCTTAAGAAGGTCGAGTACATGCAGGCACACATCGGGGAGACATTTGACGGTGTGATCTCAGGCGTTGTGAATACGGGCTTCTTTGTGGAGCTTGAGAACACCGTGGAAGGCAAGGTGCCGGTCGAATACCTGCGCGGGGACTATTACATTTGCGATGCAGAAGGGTACCGGATGGTGGGAGAACACACCGGCATCGAATATAAGATGGGACAGAAGGTCCGCGTGGTTGTCAATGGTGTCAACAAGATCGAGCGGATGGTAGAATTTGTTTTGGAGTAAACGACAATGTCTAAGGATAATTACAAACTGGTGGCCAACAATAAGAAGGCCTACTTCGATTATTTTATCGAGGAGACGTACGAGTGCGGGATTGAGCTTGTCGGCACCGAGGTCAAGTCCATCCGGATGGGCAAATGCAGCGTGAAGGAGGCATTTGTCCGGATCAGGAATGGTGAAGTCTGGGTCTACGGCATGCATATCAGCCCGTACGAAAAAGGAAATATTTTCAACAAAGATCCGCTCAGGGAGCGGAGACTTCTCATGCATAAGCAGGAGATCAGGAAGCTTGTCTCGCGGGTGGATCAGCAGGGCTATACGCTTGTGCCGCTCAAGGTTTATCTGCGGGGGAGCCTTGTGAAGGTCGAGATCGGGCTTGCCAAAGGTAAGAAGTTATACGATAAGCGGGAATCAATCGCGAAGAATGACCAGAAGCGTGAGATGGACCGGGAAATGAAGAGCAAGTGGCAATAAGGCTTTGACGAAGTTGTACTGTAGTGCTAAGATAAAAGCGAAAAGAAATGATGGCCGGGAAGGATGCCCGGCACACGGATCGGAAAAGGAGAATTGCGATGAGTCAGAAGTTTTGTATTGCGGCGCAGGCGGTTGCATTGCCCTTAAAGGAGGCTGTGCAGGCGCATTTGGAAGAATTGGGTTATGAGGTTGTCGATCTGGTTCCGGCGGAGGAACAGCCGACCATCAGCTTTACGGGCGTTGCACAGTATGTAGCGAAGGCAGTGCAGGCCGGTGAGTATGTGAAGGGATTCGTCTTCTGCGGCACCGGAATGGGTGTTTCGATGGTTGCCAACAAGTATCACGGTGTGCGTGCAGCGCTGGTGGAGTCTTTGTTCACCGCAAAGATGTCCCGTATCGTCAACAATGCAAATGTTCTTTGCCTGGGGCAGTGGGTGCATACCCCGCAGGTCGCCAATGCAATCGTGGACGAGTTTGTCGGACATGAGTTCTTGGAGGATGAGACGGAGCCGACTTCGACGAGAAGAACTCGTCTGGAAGGCGGCATTGCGCTGCTTGACGAGATTGGAGAGTAAGTAAGAGAAGGTGTGCAGGCCGCCGCAAGGCGGCCTGTTTTTTGCGAAGAGGGGCGAGGTATTGGGAGACAGGCTTGCTTTTTACTCTATGGGGTCGATTCGGTGCATGTAGAGTCAAGAACTGCTGGGGAGATAAGCTTGCCTTTTACTCTATGGGGTTGATTTGGTGCATACAGAGTCAAGAACTGCCGGGGAGAGAGACTTGCTTTTTACTCTGTGCGGCCGATTTGGTGCATGCGGAGTCAAGAAACCGCTGGTATAATTGTCTTGACTTTTTTCAAAAATCGCGGTATCATAACAATCCACCGAAGGCGTTCGGGTTATTGGCGAGATGAGACGTCGCTTCACGTCTTGACAGCGCAAGCTGATGCGGGCTTGTACTGGTTTCGACGGGGGTTTTGAAGTCAGAGCAGCTATCCGTGGACCGTGGCCACGTAAAAAAACGGACTTAAATATAAACGCTAATAACAATTACGCGTACGCAGCCTAATTAAGGCTGTTGTCGGACTTTTGGCACCTGCACCTTAAGAACCCGGCATCATTTATGCAGGAAACGATGCCGAATAAGCTTTGCCTCGGTAGGCGTATCATGAAGCTACTAAAGTCCTGAGAGTGTTTGTTCTCGCTGGATGGAGGGAATGTTAAGTAACAAACTATGATAGTAGAGACTGGGATGAATAGGCTTTCGGACGCGGGTTCGATTCCCGCCAGGTCCATAACCCAACAGGGCTGTGCTTTGCACGGCCCTGTTGGGTTATATAAAAGGAATCGAACCGCAAGGCCGAGGGCGAAGCCCGAGAGGAGGCGCCAGTGGCGCGTCCGAGCCGAAGCGCGGCGTGAAAGGCGGCTGAGCCGCCGGAGCGATTCCCGCCAGGTCCATGGAGACAGGGAGATGTGCATAGGCACATCTCCCTGTCTCGTTTACGGGGCAAGCTAGCTTTTTGGCAATGCCGGAATATGAGAAAACCCCTTGGCAGTTCGGCTGGATTAAGGGGAGCATCCTGGGAAATGGATTGTGCAAGAAGGATGCTTTTTTCATAAACAATTTCGTAGAAGAGGCATCCAGGAAGGAAATAAGAAGGAAGCAGGATGCATCGTGTGTACTTGAGAGAGATAAAACAAGCATCCTGGGGACGCTTTTTCCATTAAAGGATGCGAGACGGTCTGCAGGGCTGCCTCGCATTCCTTTCGCAAAACTTTGGCTTTTATCATCCCGCAGACTACGCTATAATCGATTTAAGATGTATTGAAGGGGGGTGATAGGAATGTTGTTTTTCACTAGCGATTTGCATCTTGGTCATGAAAATGCGATTGCATTTACCGACCGGCCGTTTGCAAATGTAGAAGAAATGAATGATTGTCTCATTCAGAATATCAATGAGACTGTTGGTGTAAAGGATGAACTTTGGATTCTGGGGGATTTTGCCTACAAGACAAGCAGGGAAGATGTCCGCCGCTTTCGGGACCAGATTCGGTGTCGACAGGTTCACCTTGTGACTGGAAATCATGATAAGGATTATTCTGGGGATAGAATCTTTCAGTCCGTTCAGTCTTACAAAGAGCTCAAAACGGACTATGGGCGTTTTATCTTGTTCCATTATCCGCTCGTTGAGTGGAATGCAGCGCATTACGGAGCAGTGCATTTGCATGGTCATATTCATTCCACAGGATCATACAATGCGGAAAACTTGCAGAAGAAGTATTGTGACAGATTTCCATGGGGACATAAATCCGGCATCGAAGGGCTAGGTCTTCGCATCTATGATGTGGGTGTGGATGCCAATGCTTACAAACCGATTTCTCTGGAGCGGCTTGTTGATCTGATGAAGCTGGAACCGGTGAAGATGCGGAAAGCAGATCAGTGAGAACTTATAAAAAGAAGCCCCGCAGGGAGGGATTGGTATGCGCCAATCTCTGAAGCCGCGGGGCATTTCTATGCGAGTTAATGATTACCGATACAGTCCTGCTTTGCCATCTGCACCGAAGAGGCGGATCTTGTGAGCAGCGACTTCCTGCATCGCGACGATGCACTCATTTTCAATTGCGTGAGGCTCACGCTTGCCGAGATCTTTCAGGACTTCACGCATCTTGTTGTAATAAGCAACCTTGATGTCGGAAGAGATGTTGATCTTTGCGATACCATTTCTTGCAGCTTCTGCGATCTCATCGTCCGGGTTGCCGGAGCCGCCATGCAGGACAAGGCAGGTGTCATAGCCTGCGTCACGCAGTGCTTTGTGGATGGCTTTCAGGCGGTCGATCTGGAGGTGCGGCACATACCCCTTCGGGTAGAGACCGTGGCTGGTACCAATCGCGATTGCCAGGGTGTCGATGCCAGTTGCTTCGACAAACTTCACTGCGTCTTCCGGCTCGGTGTAGACGATGCGGTCATCAACCTGACCGGCAGCTTCGTTGATGGAACCAATCGTGCCAAGCTCGCCTTCTACAGAGACATCTGCATCATAGCAAGCAGGTGCATAATGCCATTTCACACGGTCAGGATCACCCTGCACGCGAGGATCCTCAGGATCTTCGATCTTAATGTAATTGACTGCGCCGTGAGCAGCTTCTACAACCTTCTGGCAGATGGCGATATTTTCCTCAAATGGCTTGGAGGAAGCATCGATCATGACGGAAGTGAAGCCAGCGCGGATCGCGGTCATGACGTTGGCAAAAGACTGGCCGTGGTCTAAGTGGATGACGACCGGAACCGGAGAGTGCGCTGCACGAGATCTCATGCCAGCGATGAAATCGGTGCCGATGTGCTTGAGCTCGTTGGGGTGGATCTCGAGAATCACGGGTGCGTTTAACTTCTCAGAGATCTCCATGATCCCGTTAAACATCGCGTAGTTGCTGATGTTGAATGCGGGTACTGCGAATCCGTTTTTGTCTGCTGTAAGAAGCAGTTCCTTCATGTTTACTAACATCTTGTTTCCTCCTGTGTTACTGACTGTTTACAGTCTTTTTCTTGTCACTGTTATCATAGCACTAATCTTGAAGATTTCAAAGGGAAATCCGGTCAATAAACTCTTGGCGCGTGATACCGCCATATTTATTTGCAAAGTCATCATAGTTACAGTCTCCAGGCAAGCCAAGAAAATGCATGAATTTCTGAAATGTAGCACGATTTTCCGGGAAATGTAGGTTGTTCTTGATGGCAAGATTTGGGTTCTCGTCAAGCATTTCAGTCAGTGTTTTGCCACAGTCGTCACCGCGGATGAACATATAATTTCCATTATAGAAATAACGATTTTCTTCTAAGATCTTCCGAATATCTTCCGGAACTTCTTGCAAAGGGATATCCACGGTTGTCAACCCCCACTCAACATGAAGAAGGGTAAAAGGCACCTTTTGCGAAGATACACGACCTTCCGGTATCTTATAAAAGACTTCTCCCATAAAGGGCTGGCCTTGTTCGCTCTTGCGGATTTCCCTGCCAATGTTGAGTGGAAACTCAATATCGTCGGGAACAAGCTGTTTATAACCAATGATTTTGTGTGTTCCGAAGAAAATTTCTTCATCCCCTGCTGCGAAGGGCGGCCTTAATGGATGAACGATCATTGGCTTAAGTCTCCAGAAAGTGCCAGATAAACTGACGGGGTTGCAGTATCATCTTAACGAACCATTTCTACTATGAAAATGATACCAGAGAATCGCATTTTTTTCAATGAGGGGTGGATGCTTGCTCCGAAATTCAATATATTACATTTATAGACCAGACAGGATAAATTTGATGGTTAATTTATCTTAATATATTGCGTAAAATTATGCAACATGATAAAATGAAAGCAAAGACGGAAAGGAGTGTTAATTATGGCATATATTAGTCCAGTTTCAGATTTACGGAATTATAATACCGTTCTCGATAAGGTGTCAGTTGGTTCACCGGTCTATTTGACAGTGAATGGAAGAGGAAAATATACGATTCGCGATATTGCCGAAGATGAGGAGTTTGAGAAGACAAAAGCGATGCTTCGATTGATGTGTGAACTGAATGAAGGCAGACGTTCTGGAGAAGAAGAAGGATACATGTCTTCTGATGATGTCAGGGCTTATTTTCGGGGCAAAAGACCATGAAGCCGCAAGTGAAGTATTCTTCTGCAGCCATTCGTGATCTTGACAGAGTATGGATGGGAGTCTACGAAGCATGCCATGATTTTGACACTACAGCACGATATTTAGACGGTTTGCTTGATAAAGTGGAAGCAAAGGCAGCTTTTCCAAAGTCGGGATCTCCACTATATTATCAGAATAGTTTTACAGGATATTACTTTGTTGTATTCAAGGCGTATATGGCTTTTTATCGCGTTGAAGATGACATCATGTTTGTGGATCGAGTTTTATTTGGAAGAAGTGACTATATGAGAGTACTCCATTTACAAGCAGAAGACGTCGAGGAGTAACACATGACCGACCTTAACCTAACCCATTTTGCTTGCTGTGGCGTGGATTGTTTTGCCTGTGCGGATTATCAGGCAAATGTTTGCCTGGCTGTCGTGGGACTGCTTGGGTAGAAGGAGATGAGTATATTTTCACCTAAGAAAATGAAGCCATTTCTTTCTTTTCTAAATTTTCTTAAGCAAATGACGCGCTTCTCCTTGCTTTTTTCTGCCCTAGCAGGTACACTACGGGCATGGCAGTGGGGAGGCCTATCAAATTCTGAATGGAGGATCATATATGAAGCCTTATCTTGAGATGTCAGTGGAAGAGTTGACGAAGGAACTGAAGTCGCTGGAGGCGCAGTACAAGAAAGTGCAGGCCCAGGAAATGCATTTGGATATGAGCCGTGGAAAGCCAAGCCAGGAGCAACTGGATCTGTCGATGGGGATGATGGATGTGCTGCAGTCTACTTCGGATTTGACTTGTGAGGATGGCACGGACTGCCGCAATTACGGTCAGTTGACCGGCATCAAGGAAGCGAGAGAGCTGCTTGGTGATATGATGGAGAACAATCCGAAGGATATTATCATTTACGGAAACTCTTCGTTAAATGTGATGTTTGATACGATCAGCCGTGCATTTACGCATGGAATTATGGGCAGTACGCCTTGGTGCAAGCTGCCGGAAGTGAAGTTCTTATGCCCGGTGCCGGGATATGACAGACATTTTAAGATCACAGAGTTCTTTGGCATCAAGATGATTCCGGTTCCGATGACCCCCACGGGGCCTGATATGGATCTGGTGGAGAAATTGGTCAGCGAAGATGACGCAATCAAGGGCATCTGGTGTGTGCCCAAGTATTCGAATCCACAGGGCATCTCTTACTCGGATGAGACGGTGCGCAGGTTTGCAAGACTGAAACCTGCGGCGAAGGATTTCAGAATCTTCTGGGACAATGCGTACGGGATGCATCATTTGTATGATGATCACCAGGATTATCTGATCGAGATTCTGGCGGAGTGTAAGAGAGCCGGCAATCCGGATCTGGTTTATAA
Source organism: Lachnospiraceae bacterium (assembly GCA_017480565.1). Classification (GTDB taxonomy): domain Bacteria; phylum Bacillota; class Clostridia; order Lachnospirales; family Lachnospiraceae; genus RGIG1588. The sequence goes on from JAFVAL010000009.1 coordinate 107,346, forward strand.
GTTTGCTTCGACTTCGAAGATTACGTTCCCGGGCAGTGGTATCGCAGCGCTGGCAACAAGCCCGAATAACATGGAAGACATTTTGACGCAGTTAAAGCACCAGACCATTGGCCATGACAAGGTGAATCAGTTAAGACATGTGCGTTTCTTTGGTGATATTCACGGCATCGTGGAGCATATGAGAAAGCATGCGGAGATCATCCGGCCGAAGTTTGAGGCGGTAGATGAGATCCTGACCAGAGATCTTGACGGTCTCGGGGTCGGTACCTGGACAAAGCCGCTCGGCGGGTATTTTATGATGTTTGATGCCCTGCCGGGATGCGCGAAGGATATCGTGGCGAGAGCGAAGAAGGCCGGCGTGGTGATTACACCTGCCGGAGCGACGTGGCCTTACGGGAAGGATCCGCAGGATTCGAATATCCGTATTGCGCCGACGTATCCGACGCTGGAGGATCTGGTGGCCGCGATGAATGTGTTTACGCTGTGCGTGAGGATTTCGAGCGCGAAGAAGATTCTGAAGGAGAAGCAGAAGGAAGCGTAAGCTTCGAAATAGGTAAGAGAGACGACGAGCCGTGCTTGGTGCACGGCTCATTTTTTGTGGATCTATTGTTGGGGACCCTGTGACCTGTTATATAGCCCTGAGGGTCTTCAAGAACAAGTGTTTCAGGGCTTTGCAGGACCCTGAGGCCAACAAAACTACCAAGAGGGTCTGGAAGTATGACTGTTTCAGGTTTTTTGCGGACCCTGAGACCTCTAATCCTATCTGGAGGGTCTGTGAACCTGGATGTCGTAGTTTGTTGCGGACCCTGTGACCCACAATCCTGCCAAGAGGGTCTTTCACTTTAAAAAGAAAGATTTGTCAAGCCAAGCTTGCGGTCACATCTCCAACCGATAGCTTTTGACATCGAACGCGACCGTTCCATGTGCGAAGAACTCGATCTGATCCGCGGAGAGTTCGGTGTCGTACGTCGCGGTCATGACTTTTTCTCCGTCGTTTACAAACACTTCCACGCTGTAGCGGTCGATGATGAGCCGCAGCTTGATGCCGCCTTGGTTGTGGTTTACCTTCGCGCGGCGTTGGTGGATGATGGCGCGGCGGGAGCCGGAGAACTTGCGGTCAACTTTGAGGACGGATTCGCGGGGGCGGAAGCTCACACCGGTGTGATAGATTTCATTTTTGGCAAATCGGACCGCGAAGCGGTCGAAGAGGGTGTCGGTCGGGTGGACCGTAACCTCTAAATCGACCATGCGGCCTTCGATGCCTGGCAGAGACGTAGCTTCGTCGGAGATTACGACATTCTCATAGGTGACTTCGTTCCCTCGATATTCTTCCAGCTCGCGAATCGGCGTCTGGTACAAGATGCCATTCTTTACCGAAAGCTCGCGGGGCAGGCTCATTTGCCCAAACCACGGGGTGGACTTGGTGTGTAGGTTGCAGGTGTCCCAGTTCTGCATCCAGCCGATCATGACGTGGCGTCCGTCCGGGGTGAGGATGCTCTGCGGGGCGTAGAAATCGATGCCATAGTCGATTGCGTGGTCGGAGAGCTCTTCGTAAATGCCCTTCTCCGGATCAAAGCGTCCGATCAGGTAGAAGGTGCCGTCGCCATTGTGGTACTCGAAGCCTTTCGGAAGCATGTCCTGCGTACTGGCAAGCATCACATCATAACCGTCCAACCGAAAGAGATCCGGACATTCCCACATCTGGCCTAAACGGCCTTGATTTTTGGCCAGCGTGCTCATGTACGTCCAATGGAGCGCATCGTCGCTGCGGTAGAGAAGCATCTGGCCGCCACCGTCTGTGTTGTCATTTGCGAGAAGCGCACGGTAGGTTCCATCCGCAATGCGGACAATCTTCGGGTCGCGGAAATCAAATCGGCTGCCGCCTTCCGGGAGACCTTCCGCGGTGATGACCGGGTTGTGAGCGTACTTGTGATACTCCACGCCGTCGCCGAAAGCAAGATTCTGGGTCTGGATGGAGCGGCGCTCGCCAGTCTCTGTGATGATCTCGGAGACGCCGGTATACATGAGCAAATGTCTTCCGTCCGGGAGTTCGATCGCGCTGCCGGAAAAGCATCCTGCATGGTCGTAGGGCATGTCCGGGGCCATGGCTGCGGGCAGATACTCCCAGTGCAGGAGATCATCGCTGATGGCGTGTCCCCAGTGCATCGGGCCCCAGTGAGAATCGTAGGGGTGATACTGGTAGAACATGTGGTATTTGTCCTGGTAGCGGGAAAAGCCGTTCGGATCATTCATCCAGCCCACGCGGGCAGACAAATGAAATCCAGGGCGATTCTCGGGTTTGATCATTTGCTCTTTGTATTCTTCGTAGTTTCTGGCATCTCTCAGTGCCTGGCTCATATCGTGTTACTCCTTAAGGTTTTTTGTTAGCAAGAATTCTGCTGTGAAAGATTCCTTCCACAGCAGAACGCATTTCACAGTATAAAACTTATTCTAATCCGTCGTGCATACTGTCTTCGAGTGCATCTACGATCGTCGGCACCACCTTCGTGGCTTTCTTTTGCACGATCTCGGGTGCGTAAGGGAAGGTGTAGGAGACGTCGGAGGCTTCTAAAAGCGGCAGATCATTGATCGAATCGCCGATCCCATATAAAATGATGTCGCCGTACTGTTCTTTCATGTATTCCCGCAGGAACTGAACGCCCTTGCCTTTCGAGCAGCCGCGCGGTGCGATGTCAATCTCGATGACATTCTGGAACGCTTCGACCTTGTCCCCGTACATTTCATTGATGTACGCGGCGTAATGTGCGGCGTCCTCTAAGCTCTCGGTGTGGATACTGACCTGATGGATCAGACCGGGCGGACAATCATCGACGCCGGTGATCACATAATATTTGCCCGGATAATCCATTTCCGCAAAGACACAGATATCACCTTCGACGTCCAAAGTCAAGCGAAATCCCTTCGGATTCATCTCTTTTACGATCGCATCCGCTACATCACGGTCGACGCCGAGCTTGCGGATCGGGGTGTAGCCGCGGCCTAAGATGTTCGCACCGCTGCTGGTGATGAAAAAGTCAGGTTCCACAAATCCGGTGATAAAAGGTGTGAGGCCGCCAACCTGCCTGCCGGTGCAAAGACCGAAGAGGTGGCCGGCTTGCTGGTACTCGCGGATCTTCTCCACATTCTCCGGCGGCAGTTTTACGTCGGCCATGTAGAAATATAACTTACCATCAAAATCGCTTGCAAATACTTTCCTCTTCATCGCAATCTCCACATCATTCAATCACAAATTCATCGGTGACGGAAGCACGGTAAGGCCAAATGCGCATCTCAATGCCAGGCGTGACTGTGAAATGGAATTCACGCTCGGTCGGATACAGATGTGTTGTAAAGGTCGCCTCGCCGTCGTTTGCAAAAATCTCTACAGAGCTGTGATCTGCGAAGATGCGCAGCTTTTTCAGAGGCGTATCGAGCGGCATGTCGAGCACTTCAAAGACATTGGTGTTAAAGCGCTTATCCATCCCTGTGCGGTCGAGTGTACAAACCTTCGTCTCAGGATTATAAGAAAGCCGTAAGCCGCCGGAGCCGTCTTCCCTGGTAAATAAAGCCAAATCAAACGCACCTTCCGGTACACTTACTTCGAGCTCGCAGGCTGCAGGAAGGCTTCCGCCCGGCTTGATCTCGTCTTCGCGCAGGGACTCGATCCCAGTGATCGGGGTCTGCAGCAGCTTGCCATTTACCACACGCAGTTCGCGCGGTAAGGACATGCTGCCTTCCCAGTCCTCTTCCTCGGTCGGATAGTGGTTGTCGGGCAGACCGATCCAGGCGATCAGGATGGCCTTATCGGGGTCGCCTACATTTGCAGCGCCTTGGGCTGCGTAGAAGTCGAAACCGAAGTCCAGATAGTGATAATCGCCTTCGGGCGTGAAGGTGAGGGTATCATAATCCATCTTGCCGATCATGTAGACATTGTGGTTCGTGCTCTCGCCACGACCCGGAAGCTTCGTGTACTGCGGGGAGAAGATGAGCACGTCTTTTCCGGAAATATTGACGATATACGGACATTCCCACATGCCGCCAAACTTCTCGTAACCTGGAACCTTGAGTTCTCCAGCGAACTTCCAGCCGGAGAGGAGTTCTTCAGACTCATAGATCAGAACGCAGCCACGCAGATCCAGGGTCTGTGCTCCAATGAAAATGTAATACTTTTGCTTTTCTTCATTCCAGACGATTTTTGGATCGCGCTGATGCTCGCTGTGATCATCGCGGGGACCGAAAAGAGGCTTCTCTAACTTCTGCAGCTTCCCGTCGTCGTCGAGCACCGCCGCGCAGGTATAAGGCGTACGCGTCCAGTCTTCGTCGCGGTGGTTGCCGGTGTAGAAGAAGTAGAGCTTGTCGCCCTTGGAGATGCCGCTGCCGGAGTGATTGCCGCGGTTGTCATAGTAGGTGTCAGGCTTTAAACCGATACCTTCATTCTGCCAGTGGATCAGGTCTTCACTTTTGACATGATACCAGTACTTTAAACCGTGCACCGCACCCCACGGACACCACTGATAGCACAGATGCCAGGTGCCGTTGTGCAGCGCAAATCCGTTCGGATCGCTGGAAAGACCGGTGACTGGCTGCACGTGGTAGGTCTGGCGGTAGACGGATGTCTTGATGCGCTCGTAGAGGTCACGAATCTCATCAGGACTTTGCAAGACGCGATAACGCTCGTCACGTGTCCATTCTCTCATACTTATATTCTCCTTTGGAATTGAACGTTCTGATTGATATCTTTATCCTATCAAAAGTGGAGAGAAATGACAACTAAAGATTGAAAATGGGGTGCAAACGAAGCAGAGATACTTCTTGACATTTTGCGATTATGCGGTATCGGAGCCAAATAAAAAGTGCGATTTTGCAGGTTCTCGGTATGTGTGGTCGTGATAAAGGAGCTTTCTGATATACAATACAATTCAGGATTAGGGGGCGACATATTCAAGTGGAATAATGCTTTCTAGTGCAAAACGCAAGCAATCAAGAATGTTTTTAGGAAGCTTTAATAGAGACTATTTTGACTTGACAGGAAGATTGGTTTATCATAGTCTTGTACTAAGAAGATCGTGACACATAATGAAAGAGAGAGGGAGATTATGAGAAAGAATTTTAGAAAACAATCTATATATTTCGTGTTTAAATCTATTATTTCATTGTTCCTTTGCCTTACACTGCTTGCAGGGCTTGTTTCTCCTGCAGCAAAAACTGCCTATGCAGCAGAAATTGAGCTTGAAAGCATCATTAATGAAGTCGAGTACGAAGAGCCTGTCGCAACCTATGTGCAGGATAAAAACCTGTTTGATGAGACAATCCCTGATGTAGCTTTGCCTGCGGAAGGTGAGGAACCTCTAACTTTTGATCAAAACAATACATCACACGAAGTAGCCATCTTGTCTGAAGATGCAGATAGAAAAGATCTCTATACCAAAGACTTTCTGTTAGAAGACATGAGTAGGCTGCTTGTTGTTTATCCGGATGCAGTTCACTTTCAGAAAGACGGAAAGTGGATCGATATCGATAACACTTTAGAGCTTGCAAGAGATGAAAAGACCGGAAATCCGATCTATAAAAACAGAGCAAACAGTGTGGAAATCACACTCCCTGAAGCACTTTCTTTAGAAGAGGGTCCTCAGGTAACGTTTGGAAAAGATTCTATTCGTTTTGTCTTTGCGGGGATCACAGCTGAGAAGTCTGAAAAGAGAGAAGAAGTGGTTTCTGAGACAGAGGAATCTCGCACATCCGAAGAGACCGAACTTGTCAAGACAGAAGAATCAGAAACCGAACGGACTGAAGCAGAGAAAGTTGCTTCTGAATTACTAGAAGCCGAGGAGATTACGGAGACTGCGTCAGAGATTGAATCTGATGCCGAGACTGTAACTGAGGAGATTACTGAAGTCTCAACAGAACCTGCTACTGAAGTTCAAGAAACGGAAGAAACCACAGAGATCGTTGAGACTGAGATCCCAGAGACAACTCTGCCTGCAGACGATGATACAGACTCTGTAGATTTCTTAAGACAAGAACTGATCCCGATCCGTTCTTCTTCAATTGAGATCAATGAATCTCCGATCCCGGAAAAAGAGCTGGCGGAAATGAGCGAGCGGCAGCGACAGATTCTTCCGTTAAAACTGTTTTCTGAAGCAGTCTACCGTGAAGTTCTTCCTGGAACAGATGTCAGATACGATCTGAACAGTACGACCTTAAAAGAGAGTATCGTCTTAAATCATGTTCCCGAAACTAACGCATCTTATGTTTTTCACATCTATAGTGATACACTTGCCCTTTCTCTGAATGATGATAACACTATCTCTGCTGTAAATGAATCCGGGGAAGAGATCTTTACGATCCCTGCTCCCTTTGCTTACGATGCCGCAGAAGAGACCAGCCATGATGTAAAAGTTAATCTCGAAAAGTTTGACAGGGGTTATGAGCTTATCATCACTCCCGACTATCGTTGGCTTTCCTCTTCTGAGCGTGTCTACCCTGTTATAATCGATCCCTCTGTCTTCACGACCCAGATCAGAGAAAACATCAAAGATATGGCTGTCGCTTCCAAGGGAGGCAACAACTATAACGACGATTACCTGGAAGCTGGATATCACTTAACGCGTGGAAAAGAGAGAATCTTCATCAAGTTTGCTGCCCTTCCAAAACTCTCTGCAGCAGATGTAATCATCGATGCGAACTTGATGCTCTACCGCGGAACGAATGTCTCCGATACCCTGCAGATCAATGCCCATAAGGTGAATGCCACCTGGGAGTCCAACACAATCACCTGGGCTAATCAGCCATCGTATAATACTACCATCACAGACTATGCGAAAGTATCTTCTAATGGCTGGTATGAATGGAGCATCACAGAGATCGCCAGAGACTGGTTTGAGGGAAGTGCCGTCAATACCGGTGTGATGCTAAAGGCACCGGATGCGACAGAAAACGGAACGACAAGAAACAACAGAACTTTCTATTCCTCTGATTCCTCTTTAACCAACAGAAGATCGATCTTAACGATCACCTATATCAATAACTGCGGTTATGAAAGCTACTGGGACTATGATTCCTACGATCTTGGAAGAGCAGGAACAGCAGGGGTGAACCTTTTTACCGGAAACATGGTCTTACAAAGAACCGACCTTGCGTTCTCCGGAAACCGCATGCCGGTATCGGTAAACTTCACCTATAACACGAATGATAAAGTAAGCCTTAATTCCTCAGGCAGCATCATTGCCGGAGGAACCTTTGGTCTGGATAATGGATGGAGAACCAACTACAACCAGAGGGTCTATCTCTACGTACCGTCCGATGGAACCAGCACCGGATCCTACACCTACTATGTCTGGGAGGATGAAGACGGAACCAGGCATTACTTCAGAGGGGAGTCTGCGACCGGAACCTTCACGGATGAATCCGGTGTAGAGCTAACGCTCACGAACACCGGTTCCGGAGATTCCAAGTTTGTGATCACAGATAAGAATAACAACAAGAGCTACTTTGATACGTCTGGGAGACTGAAGAAGATCTCAAACAACCAGGCAACAATCAGCAACATCCTGGTCACCTACAGAACCTCCGGCAACACCAATGCAATCAATACGATCACAGACGGTGCGGGAAGAGTCTATCAGTTTAACTATAACAGTTCCGGATATCTTACAAGCATCCAGTATAAAGGGACAGGAAGCAGCGCGTTATCAACGGTCACATACAGTATCAGCAGTGCAGGGAACCTTTGCACGGTAACCTATGCTGATAGCACAGTCATCACCTATGATTATTCCAGCTATGCCATGACAAAGGTATCGGAGACATTCTCCGGAAGTTCTGCGAGAACACTGGCACAGCTTACCTACAGTACACAGTCGAATACCCTGCCAAACAGACTTTCAAGCATCAAGATCTTCGATGAATCCGGCGGCAGTGCGACAAGTACAAACACCTATGCCTACGGCAAAGGCTATACACTGGCAACTGATATGAACGGAAACGTTCTTCAGTACCAGTTTAATAAGTATGGGAATACGGTCTCTACACAGGATAAACAGGGCAGAGCAGTGTACGCGAAGTATGCGACAGATACTGACGATTCTGCGAAGAAGAACCAGCTTAAGCATGCCTCGAAGCTTCAGTCCACAACGAATAACATCTTTAAAAACTCTTCCTTTGAGAGAAATGAATTCTGGTACAGTGCGGTATCCAGTGATGCGACCGGTACGGTCGGTTATACTTCAGCGGAACACTATCTGGGAGAAGACTGCTTTCAACTGACTAAAACCACCAGTGCAGGCTACTCCTGGGTGTATGCAGGCACCGGCGCAGGCGTATCCCTAAAGCCCAATACAACCTATACTTTCTCTGCCTACGTGAAGGTGGCTGGAGTTACAAGCACAAGCGATGTGGTACTTGGAGGCCACATCAACGGGACAACAACCACAGCAACTACTGGGGTAACTGATGGCTGGCAGAGACTTGAAGTCACCGTGGATACCCCGTCTTCCGGAATCGACTGCAACTTTTATGTCCTTCTCTTCGGCACAGGTACCGTTTACGTAGACTGCATGCAGCTTGAGGAGAATGGCTTATCCTCCCGCTTTAACTTAATCGAGAACAGTGACTTCACGTACTATAACGGAACCACGGATGTCTGCTATGCGTGGAGTGAAGGAAGTGCCTGCACAAGTTCCGAAAAGCGCATGAGTATCTCATCCGGTCTGATCGGTGCGAAGAACATCGACAACAACGTCTATACGATGACCGGAGCCATCACGGAGAGAAAGAGAGCGTATCAGGATATCCCCGGTTCCGGAGCGGCAGGAGATGTCTACAGTATCGGCGGCTGGGCAAAGGGAAATGCCGCACCCATAAAGAGCGGCTCCTACGCGAATGATAACCTCTTTGCGATTGTTCTGAGGTTCTATAACACAGACGGAACACAGTCAGAATTTAGAGCAGACTTTAACCCGGATCTCTATGAGAACGATACCTGGCAGTATGCGTGCGAGAGAGTCGTTGCACCAAAAGCCTACTCCAGTATGCGAGTTCTGCTGGTCTATGAGAGGAACGTCAATACCATCTACTATGATGCGATCCAGCTGTATAAGGACGAATTCGGAAGCAGCTATGTCTATGACAGCAACGGCAATGTCACCAGTGTCACGGACAGCAGAAAACAGCAAAACAGCTACGAGTACAGCAACAACAACTTAACCAAGGCAACTCTGCATGACGGAGCGGTCTACAAGTATGATTATGATAACTACCATAACGTAACCACAGCAACGTCTGCGACCGGAACGAAAGGAACCTTTGGTTATGACGCCTTTGGGAACAATAACAGGGTCACGATCGTAAATCCGGAAAATACCTCTAATAGAGTCATTGAGAGCACAGCCACCTATACGACCAATGGAAACTTCCTGGCATCAGTGACAGATACTCTTAACAAAACAGTAGGCTATAACTATAACAATAACACCGGCACTTTAACGTCTGTAACAGAGAATCCTTCCGGATCCAACAGTGCCACAACGAACTATACCTACGATAACATCTATCGCTTAACGAAAGCGTCAAGAGGATATGAGAGTGGTACTGCAGAGGTGCAGTACAGCTACTTAAACGATCATCTGTCAGGAATTGCCTATGGAGGAAGTAATAGCTTATCTTATGGCCTTACCTACGGAACGTTCGGACAGTTGACCAAGGTAACTGCCGGAGGCACAACGCTTGTCACAAACAGCTATACCTATAACAGTTCCACGAACCCTTACTACGATCTTTCCTCAGTCGTCTACGGTAACGGAGCAAGAGTCGATTATTCTTACGATTCCCTGGGAAATCTGACTTCAAAGAAGTATGACTCCGATAGTGCAAAGACAGTCACCTACTTCTACGATAACGAAGGGAAGTTAGGCAAAGTTTACGATGATGTACAGGATCTGACCCATAAATATGTCTACGATATCTCCGGAAGATTGATTTCTGACGCAGAATCTGGCTGGAGGTCCTTTACAACGACTTACGGATATGATACGAATGATAATGTATCCAAGATAAAGGACAAGATCTGGTCAGTCACGTATGAGAACAGCTATAGTTTTGATGCGGATAACAGACCGACTGCATCCTCAAGCGGCAGCGCAAGTTCAAGCATCACTTACGATCCGTGGGGAAGAAAGAGTTCTGAGACTGTAAAGCATGGAAGCATCGCGGTGGTAGCGACAAGCATCACTTACTACAATCCTTCGACTACCAAGACCTCCTTGCTTCCTGGTACCTACTATAATACACTAAACGGTTCTAACAAGAACTTTACCTATACTTACGATACCAACGGCAATATCGAGGGTATCACAGACGGTGACGGAAAACACCGTTCTTATCAGTACGATAAGCTTGGACAGTTAATCCGGGAGAATGATGAGATCTCCGGAAACACCTGGGTTTTCAATTACGATACCAGAGGTAATATCACATCCAAGGTAAGATATGCTTATACCACAGCAAGCACCCTTGGGACTGCACTTGAGACGATTCCTTACACCTATCAGAGCAGCGGGTGGAAGGATATCTTAACCAGCGTTGGAAGTACAACCTATACAAACGATACGATCGGAAACCGTTTAACCGACGGAACGTGGACGTATACCTGGGAACATGGCAGAGAGCTTGCGTCTATGTCAAAGAGCGGAACAAGCATCGCATACGGTTATGATGCAGACGGCCAGAGAATCTATAAGAACGTCACGGAGGGAAGCACAACCACAAAGTTCAACTACTACTACCGGAACGGTAATCTGATCGATGCACTGTGGGGCAGCAACCGGATCCATATCTTCTACGATGCAAGTGGAAGTCCGGTCTCCATCGCTTACAACGGAACGCAGTACTACTATGTAAAGAATGTCCAGGGAGATGTCGTAGGACTGACAAACACGAGTGGAATACTGGTAGTATCTTACGAATACGATGCCTGGGGAAAACTCCTTAGCATCACAGGGAGTGCAGCAAGTACCGTAGGACAGGCAAATCCGCTGAGATACAGAGGGTACGTCTACGATACCGAGATCGGACTATACTATCTGGGGAGCAGATATTATGATCCAGGAGTGGGAAGATTTATCAGTGCAGATGATCCCCAAAACTTAGGAATAACTGGTGATAATGGATGCTATAATCTCTTTACATACTGTGGAAATAATCCAATAGACAAGAAGGATGAGGAAGGAGAATGGGCACATGTAGTTATAGGTGCTGTTCTTGGCGCTGCATTTGAGCTAGGGTCTCAACTGCATGACAATGGAGGAGACCTATCTTCTGTTAATTGGACAAAAGTAGGTATTGCAACTGCTGTGGGAGGTGCATCAGCGGCATGCGGACCATTTGTGGGTGCAATTATCTCAGGTGTGGGTAATTGTTTGATGGCGCAACAAGACGGAGTAAAAGACAAAGGGGAGATGAGAGCAGCATTTATCATAGGCTTTGGATCGTCTTTGATAGGTGCTGGCATAGGAGAGTGTGTTACTAAAATTGGTGGAGCAATCGCCATTAAACAGCTATCACAGCAATCTGGTGGAACAATTAAGAAGGTTGTAACAAAGGCTGTTGAAGTTGCTGGGGCTGATAGAAACTTAATAAAAAAAGCTACGAGCGAAGCGTTTAAAAAGTGTTCCAATGAAGTTGGACGCATACTTATTGGCAAAGCGATTCCGCAGGTATTTAACTCCTTTGTTGCCAATAGCATTAACTCAAGGAGTATGAGGGACTTATATGCAACGTATAAATAAGTACGTGGGTTTTCATCCTTTCAGAATTGAAGCATTGTACTGTTTTGGGATAGATGTGCTTGTTTTTTGCGTGTTTATGGCAATTGACATGAATTTGTTTTCTATCCTTTACATGTATTTTGTCGGATATGTTGTTTTAGAGATGCTATTTAGCTATCGTGTTGGGCTGCTATCCGTCCTTGAGGTTCTTTGTCATGGCTTTATTTGTGAAGAACTACAATTTCTTTATTGCAAAGAAGAATGGTCACCTTCCGGACATTTTGGAAGCATAATCCCAAAACTGTTTTCAAAGTATAAAAGGGTGGAAAGGACGAAAGTGTTTTTCAAGAGAAAGAATGGCTCAACAATAAAGCTCAGATGTATCTTTTATGGTGAGCCAACAACTTGGTTTCACCATAAATATGGGGAGACCATCCCATATGAGAAAGTGGAATACGGAAAGTTCTCACGAGTTATCATATCAAGAGAATTCGGAAGAATCAATCAGGATGGGTTGTGGAATAGGTACTATTCACCATGATAAGGATAGATGTTTTTTGAACCGCTAAGAACTTGAACTGGGTACTTTATAAGAGTGATTATGACACTAGCATACGAGGCATACGTGAAGAATCAAAACTTGCTTCTTCGCTTGTGCCTTGTTTGCTTTGCATGAATCTGTTATAATCCCATCTTTGACACTTGAGAAGAAGTAAAAGTCCCAGAAATGGCTTAAAATGGTCATTCTTGGGACTTTTGTTCTCTGTACTTTTTCTAGCTATATTTTTACTTCTTTGTCTTCGTACAGATTTTTTTCATGTTCCGTTGAGAAATGATCTGGTAGTCAGTACGAAATCTGAACGCTTCATGCAAATGATCTGTCAAATCTGTTCTTGTGTAAGCAGGGATATATCCATCGCCCTCCGAGACCAACATGTTCATCTTCTTTAATGTTGTAAGGATCTCTTCACAGGTATATTTCCCTTCAAGTTTCTTTTCAAGTATCCTGTAAATGACCAGCGCCGTAAAACATGTCGTGAAATGTGCTGTAATACGATCACGGCGGCTTAAGTATACAGGTCTGGCCCGAAGTTCACTTTTCATGATGCGGAAGCATTCTTCGATTTCCCAGCGTCTCTGGTTTACTTTGAGGATAGTGGATACGTCATCTTCAAGATTTGTGCAAACAGCGTATAAACCGTCAAACCTCTCTTCGTTTGCAATCTGTTCTTCATCCAGATATGTGACTGTTTTCTCAGCAACTTCTCCGTGCATTGTACAGTAATCACGAGCGATAAACCGCTTCGGGTCATTTGGCTGTTTCTTTTTGATCGAAGAGGGGGTGTCTAACATTTGCACAGCGCGTTCAACCTGACGATCGCGAATACTGCGTTCATAGTCTCTGTACTTAAGCGAGTAGGTGACAATCAGTCTTTGCTCCAGACCGTCCTCGTTGATCCAGCGTTCTTTATAAAAAGTAGTATCATAACTATCACAACGTAACCAGTGCAACGTCTGCGACCGGAACGAAAGGAACCTTTGGTTATGATGCCTATGGAAACAATACCAGGGTCACGATCGTAAATTCGGAAAATACCTCTGGCAGAGCCATTGAGAGCACAGCCACCTATACGACCAATGGAAACTTCCTGGCATCAGTGACAGATACTCTTAACAAAACAGTAGGCTACAGCTATAACAATAACACAGGCACTTTAACGTCTGTAACAGAGAATCCGTCCGGATCCAACAGTGCCACTACGAACTATACCTACGATAACATCTATCGCTTAACGAAAGCGTCAAGAGGATATGAGAGCGGTACTGCAGAGGTGCAGTATAGCTACTTAAACGATCACCTGACAGGAATTACCTATGGAGGAAGTAACAGCTTATCTTATGGCCTCACCTACGGAACATTCGGACAGTTAACCAAGGTAACTGCAGGTGGCACTACACTTGTCACAAACAGCTATACCTACAACAGCTCCACGAACCCTTACTACGATCTTTCCTCAGTGGTCTACGGTAACGGAGCAAGGGTCGATTATACTTATGATGCCCTTGGAAATCTGACATCAAAGAAGTATGACTCCGATAGTGCAAAGACAGTCACCTACTTCTACGATAACGAAGGGAAATTAGGCAAAGTCTACGATGATGTTCAGGATCTGACGCATAAATATGTCTACGATATCTCCGGAAGATTGATTTCTGACACAGAATCCGGCTGGAGGTCCTTTACAACGACTTACGGATATGATACGAATGATAATGTATCGAAGATAAAGGACAAGATCTGGTCTGTCACGTATGAAAACAACTATAGCTTTGATGCGGATAACAGACCGACATCGTCCTCAAGTGGCAGCGCAAGTTCAAGCATCACTTACGATGTCTGGGGAAGAAAGAGTACAGAGACCGTAAAGCATGGAAGCACCGCGGTGGTAACGACAAGCATTGGCTACTACAATCCTTCGACTACCAAGACCTCTTTGCTTCCTGGAACCTACTATAATACACTAAACGGTTCCAACAAGAACTTTACCTATACTTATGATACCAACGGTAATATCGAGGGTATCACAGACAGTGCCGGAAAACATCGCTCTTATCAGTACGATAAGCTTGGGCAGTTAATCCGCGAGAATGATGAGGTCTCCGGAAACACCTGGGTTTTCAATTACGATACCAGAGGCAACATCACTTCCAAAACCAGATATGCTTATACCACGGCAAGCACGTTAGGAACTGCACTTGAGACCATCCCTTACACTTATCAGAGCAGCGGATGGAAGGATATCCTAACCGGGGTTGGAAGCACAACTTATACAAACGATGCGATCGGAAACCGTTTAACCGACGGAACATGGACGTATACCTGGGAACACGGCAGAGAACTTGCGTCTATGTCAAAGAGCGGAACAAGCATCGCTTTCGGTTACGATGCGGACGGCCAGAGAATCTATAAGAACGTCACAGAGGGAAGCACAACCACAAAGATCAACTACTACTACCGAAACGGCAATCTGATTGATGCGCTGTGGGGAAGTAACCGGATTCATATCTTCTATGATGCAAGCGGAAGTCCGGTCTCCATCACTTACAATGGAGCGCAGTACTACTACGTAAAGAATGTCCAGGGAGACATCGTAGGGCTTACAAACACAAGCGGATCGCTGATAGTATCTTACGAATACGATGCCTGGGGAAAACTTCTCAGCACCACAGGAACACAGGCAAGCACGATAGGGCAGGCAAATCCACTGAGATACAGAGGATACGTCTACGATACCGAGACGGGGCTGTACTATCTGGGAAGCAGGTACTATGATCCGGGAGTGGGAAGATTTATAAATGCGGATAGTATTGTGAATTTAGGTCAGGGATTTGACGGATCTAATATGTTTGCGTACTGCTTAAATAGCCCTGTGACATATGGAGATCCTTCAGGATTTGTAGCAATAAGAATGAATAATTTATGCCTATCAGATGAGGGATCTATAGGAGGTGACATACCATTTACTTTCTTATTAGCCTTATATCTAGCAGAGGAATCAAGAAAAGAGAGCAATGATCGACATGCCTCAAGTCAGACAAAAGCTTGTGTTACAACTGGAATTTGAATTTCCCGAAATCATAGGCGTTTGCCGCTGATTATAGGGCTTTAATGAAATCCTCTGAAACCGTTGAAAACAAAGGATTTTTCGCAATCTGCTCACCGAATCCCTTTATTAAATGTTACACCATTTCA
>JAFVAL010000070.1 GCA_017480565.1 Lachnospiraceae bacterium
ATTTTCCCCGCTTCCTTGGTGTAAGGATCCCCGATATTGCCCACGACAAATACGGAAGGATACGCCTCGTTTAAGATCTCACCGACGAGCGCTGTGGTCGTTGTTTTTCCGTTCGTGCCTGTGATCGCCGCCAGCTCTCCTTTGGCACACTGATAGGCAAGCTCAATCTCACCGGAGATCAGCGCGCCTTTTTCACGGAAATGTTCTACCATCGGGCTATCGATCGGAACCCCCGGGCTGATGACTAACATCTCAATGCCCGCTTCCTGCTCTTCCGTAAGCTCTCCCGTCGCGGTCACACCCCGAAACTCCACCAGTTGCTCTAAGTTGGCAAGCGCTGCCGGCTTCGGGTTCTGGTCAAATAAAACCACATCCGCGCCGCGCTCATTTAACAGATTCGCTGCAGCAATTCCGCTGATACCGAATCCGATGACTAACACTTTTTTCCCGGAAACATCCATATCTTTCACTCCCAAAGATTATAATCCACAGATGGCGATCAGGCAAAGCAGCACCGTCACGCACGTAAAGACCGTCACGACCTTGGTCTCCGACCAGCCAAGCAATTCAAAGTGATGATGAATCGGTGCCATCTTAAAGAGACGCTTTCCGTGGGTCAGTTTAAAGTAACCGACCTGCAAAATCACGGATACCACTTCCATCAGGTAAATGAATCCTGCAATCACAATGAAAATCGGCTGTCCAAGCATCAAAGCAGAGCCTGCGACAAAACCACCGAGTGCCAGGGAACCGGTATCGCCCATGAAAACCTTGGCAGGGTGCGCATTGTACACCAAAAATCCCATCAATGCACCTGCCATCGCGCCGGAGATCACCGACACACCGAAGGCAGAAGCCATCAGGCTGCTCACGCCAAAGAACAGTGCCACAACGACACTGACGCTGGAGGAAAGGCCATCCAAGCCATCTGTAAAGTTCGTACCATTTACGGTACCAATCACAACAAAGAAGAGGAAAATCCAGAACAGAACCGGTGACATCGTCCAGACCTTACCGCCCGTAAATGGAAGGATCACACTGGTATCGATCTTTGCGCCGTAGAGCATCCACGCGCCAAAGATCCCGGTCACGGCAATCTGACCAATCAGCTTCTGCACGACAGTCAGGCCTTCATTTTCCTTCTTTGCAATCTTTAAATAATCATCCAGAAATCCGATCACGCCAAAACCGACGGTCAAGAACAGAACCGGCAGCATCATCGGATTGCCTTTTAAAAACACCAGGCAAGTGAGGATCAGTGCCAACAGCCAGGCGATACCGCCCATGGTCGGCGTTCCGGCCTTCTTCTGATGACTTGCCATGCCATCCTCGCGCTCGTACTGACCGAATTTTAACTTGTGCAACACCGGAATCAGCTGCTTT
The DNA here is from genome assembly GCA_017480565.1 of Lachnospiraceae bacterium. GTDB lineage: Bacteria > Bacillota > Clostridia > Lachnospirales > Lachnospiraceae > RGIG1588. Next base: position 1,384 of record JAFVAL010000070.1, read on the forward strand.
GTCAAAATCGTTGATAATACAAACGCAACCAATGCCGGCAGTACAAAGGATACTGCAATCACCTGACCACTCATAAAGAAACCTCCAAACTTACCTACTCTACTCCCCTAAAACGGCTCTCATCAGCCGTCCGTTCGATTCTGATCCACCTCCGGCACTGTGCCTTCCGGCTGATTGACAACGCCCTCTCCGAGCTCGTCATCCAGAATCTCGTCATACTCTAACTCATCCGTACCTGGCTTGTTGTCGACATCATTTTTCATGGTGTCATCGTCTTCCTGTGTCGAAGGCTCCGTCTTAGAAGGCTCCGTCTTAGAAGGCTCATCCACGCTAGAATAGACGCCCAAGAACGGAAGCACCTGCTTTAAGATCCGACCCGCCATGCGCGTTGCCTGCGAGCTGTCGGCCTGGTTGGATAAGTTGACCTGATCCAGAACAACATACACCAAGACCTCCGGATTTTCAATTGGGGAGAATCCGACGAAGGAAACCAGATAGTTGTGCTCGGCACGTGGATACTTCTCGGCCGTACCGGTCTTGCCGCCGATTTCAAAGCCTTCCACCTGTCCGGACACTGCGGTACCGGAAGATACCGCCAAAGCCATATATTCTCTTAACTTATCACTCGTCTCGGTACTGCAGGTACGCTTGACCAGTGTCGGTGTCACTTCTTCCACCACCGCACCCGCACTGTTGCGGATCTCCTTGACGATGTGCGGTTCATAATAATACCCGCCGTTGACGATCGAGGAAAGTGCGGAAGCCATCTGAATCATGGTGACGTTAAAGCCCTGACCAAAGCTTGACGTTGCAAGCTCCGTCGGTCCCAGCTGATTCTCATCAAAGATGATACCCATCGCCTCGCCGGGCAGATCGATGCCGGTTCTTCTGCCATAACCGAACTTCTCCATGTAGTTGTGGAGGTTCGCACGGCCGATTCTCTGGCCGATGTTCATCAGTGCCGCGTTGCAGGAATAGGCGATCGCCTGTGCCAAGGAAATGTTTCCGTGACCGGTCTTTTTTGCACAGCCGATTCTCACACCGGCGATCATCGCATATCCAGGACAGCTAAACCACTCTTCTCCGGTCAGAATGCCTTCTTCCAAACCGGTTGCCACCGTGATCGGCTTAAAGGTCGAACCCGGCTCATAGGCGTCGCTGATGCAGTAATTGCGCCACAGCTTCTGCAGCGCCTCTACCTTAGCCGCATCATCCATCTCCGCGATCTCTTCATCGGTGTAAACCTGGGTCAGATCTCTCGGCTTGTTCAGATCGTAGAACGGGGCGGAAGCCATCGCATAGATCTCTCCGGTGTTCGGATTCATCACGATCACACCGCAGTTCTTAAATCCGATCTCATTGCTGTACTTCTGGATCTCGTCCTGTACGATGCGCTGCACATTTGCATCGATCGTGGAGACGATGGTATTGCCGTCGACCGCATCCTTGACGGTTCTCTGCAGATTCAGCTCTGCGTCATAGTAACCGTAAGAACGGCCTGCGGTACCATTTAACGTACTGTTGTAATATTCTTCAATGCCGTAGTTGCCGGCATTCTCTGCGTAGGTAAATCCGATCACATCGCCCGCAAGTTCCTTCTGCGGGTAGGTTCTGGTGTAGGAAACCTCAAAGTACACGCCAGCGATCGAAGCCTCATATTCCTTGTCATCCTTCGCATGCTGCGCGTCTTCCGCGACCATCGCCTCATACTTTGTCTTCGCATCCTCGTCGACGTTCTTCGCAATCACGTAGTACTGCGAATTCGGACGATCCTGAATGATCTTTAAAACCTCTGCGCGGTCCACCTTAAAACAAGCCACGAGCGCATCCAGGGTCGGCTCCAGATAACGGTCCTCAGAAAGGATCGTTAACGGATCGATCACGACTTTGTAGGTGCGGATACTGGTCGCAAGCACCGTGCCGTTGCGGTCGATGATATCTCCGCGTCTAAACGGAATCGCCGAGCTGACATAGGTCTGCTGCGAGTAGACACGCTTCGTGTACCGGTCAGAATTCTCTGCACTTACCACCGCGATGCGGATCGCAAGCAGTACAAAAAGCAAAAAACAAACGCAAAAAACAAGCAAAAGGCTTGTCTGCATTTTGCTTGTGAACTTTCGAACCTTTTTATTCGGCTTAGAGGGACGAGCATTCCGATCGTCCCTTTGTCTAAAATTCCCTCTAATTGTTCTTGCCATAGAGCCCCTTCACTCCCGCGAAAATGGAATCTAAGATGCTGCCCGAATCCTGCTTCGGCACATCATTATACTGCTTCACATAATCGCTTTGTGTACTTTCATACGTGATGACACGGTTTCTGCTGGCATGTACCATACCGAGCTCCTCTGTCGCAACGCGGTAAACCTCATTCAGATCTACGCTCGCGTTCGCCTTCGCAATCGCCGCCTCGTTGATGTTCTCGAGCTCGATGATCTGCTTCTCAAGGCTGACTACCTTCTTGCTCATGTTCGTGACATCACTGTTCACCGTTAAAAAGCTTACCATAGTATACATGGTTACGGCAATAGCTGCGACCAAAATCAGCAAAGAAAATGCGTCCAAATTCCTGGCAAGGGATCTCTCAGCGCGCGCCAGGCTCTCTGCCTCGGCCTCTCTTAAGAGTCTCTCTTCCTCTTCTTTTGCAATTCTCTCGCGCTCTAATCTCTCTCTTCTCTCAATCCGCTCCTGGTAAATATTGCGGTGAATATCATGCTGCGGTGCCAGGTTTCTTGCGGTATTGCCAGTCATATAGGAATTCACATTGTAGTCACTCATTGTTCAGATCTCTTTTCAAATATTCTCAGTTTTGCGCTGGAGGATCTCGGATTCTTCTCTAATTCTTCCTCCGACGGCAAAATCGGTTTTCTGGTAATTACTCTGCCCTTGCTCTTCTTCCCGCACACACAAACCGGGAAGTTTGGAGGACAGGTACAAGGATTCTCATTCCTGCGAAATGCATTCTTCACGATCCGATCTTCCAGGGAGTGGAAGGTGATGATGCAAAGTCTGCCTTCTTCCTCAAGGACGTCAATCATGTCGTCCAAAGACTTCTCTAAAACCTCTAATTCGCGGTTGCACTCAATCCGGATCGCCTGGAAGGTTCTCTTGGCAGGATGTCCGCCTGTAGCGCGAAGCCTGGCAGGAATCGATTCCTTAATGATCTCAGACAGTGCAAATGTTGTCGCAATCTCGCTCTTCTCTCTTGCCGCCACGATGTGCTTGGCGATGTTCTTCGCGAACCGGTCCTCGCCGTAATCGCGGATGATGTGAAAGAGCTCGTTCTCCGGATAGTAGTTGACGATATCGTATGCGGTCTTCTCCTGCCGCTCATCCATCCGCATATCAAGCGGTGCATCCTCGCGGTAAGAAAATCCTCTCTCCGGGGTGTCAAGCTGATACGAAGAAACCCCAAGGTCAAGCAAGATCCCGTTCACCTTATCGATGCCAAGGTCACCAAGTACCTGCCTGACATTCTCGTAGTTGTCTCTGACGATCGTCACCTGCTCACCGTAGCAAGCAAGCCGCTCCCCCGCGGCTTCGATCGCTGCCGCATCCTGATCAATCCCGATCAAGCGGCCTCCCTGCGTCAAGCGCGCTGCCACCTCCGAGGCATGTCCGGCGCCCCCCAATGTGCCGTCGACATAGATGCCGTCCGGCCGAATCGACAATCCGTTAAGACATTCCTCAAGGAGTACCGAAGGATGATGAAAGTCCATCTTCCTTCTCCTTCCCGAACGCTTAGAAACGGACTCCGTACTCGGCCATCCGGTCTGCTACCTCATTGATATCCTGCGGCGAATATTTGCTCTCCTGGCTCTTGCGCTCCTTATCCCAGATCTCAATGCGCTTATTCATGCCGATAAACACAATGTCCTTGGTAAGGCCCGCTGCGCTCCGAAGATCCGCCGGGATTAAAACTCTGCCCTGCTTGTCAATCTCACAGCTGACAGCATTCTCATAGAAATACCGCTGGAACTCACGTCCCTCCTTGGTACTGGGCAGATTCGACAACTGCTCTGCTAAAATCTCCCACTGTTCGTTCGGATAAACAAAAAGGCATCCGTCAAGGCCAAGTGTCATCACGAACTCTTCCCCGAGCTTCTCGCGAAACTTCGAAGGGAGGATCACGCGACCCTTGGCGTCAACCGAATGATTGAACCTTCCCATAAATCCGATACTCATCTTGTGCCTGCTTTCGGTACATGTAACAACAGTGTCTTCTAAAACCAGGGAGTCCAAACCTAAACCTCGCCAAACCCAAGCGAAGATGAAATCCGGCAGGAAATCCACCCTTTCGAGCCATTTCCTTCCATTTCGCTCCCTTTTGATCATATTCTACACGGATTTTTTAGGAAATGCAATAGAAAAAAGAGAAAAATTTTCAAAAAAAATCAAGGAAAATCAAGGCTTTTCGGGCTTTTTTCTCCCACCCACAAGATGTGGTTTTGGCACAAAAAAAAGGCACGAAATCTAGTTTCGTGCCTTGAAAAATCTTCAAAAATATTCGATTATTCTTCTACTTTTTTGGACTGGTGGTTCTGAATGTACTCACGAATCTTTCCGCGCTCTTCCTGGTCAATCGGATACTTTCTGATGATCAAAATACCGATGATCGCCATGACTGCAGGAAGCACACCCATGACTACGATCAGTCCGGTTAACATTCTAGGAATCGCAGAGAGTTCACCGATATAATCACCGGTCACGGAATCAACCTGGTAGCCGATCGCAATCAGCAGAGCACCTACAAGTGCAGAAGAAAGTGCCGTCTGTGCCTTCTCTAAGAACTTCTCAAGAACGCCGGTTAACGCAGAACGATCCTTGCCGGTCGAATAGATCGTATAGTCCATAATCTCCATGCTGATGGAAGAACCTGGAACGAAGTCAACGCCGATGGCAATTGCCATGATGAACATTGCGATAAAGAAGATCGCCGGAGAGTGCTGCAGGATGCCAAGAATCTGACCGATAAATAAGATCAGTCCGCCTGCGCCCTGGCAAGCCAGATCAAACTTGTGCATCTTGACGAAGTCGCCCTTAAATGCCTTTAAGATCGGGCCGGCAATAATCGTACCGACAAGCAGCGGGACCAGCTGCATCATCGCAGCAATCATAGAAAAGGTAGCCAATCTTCCAGCGTCAAGAGCACCAGTCGTCAGATCTGCACAATAAGCCCACTTGATATAATACACGGGTGCTGCGAATAAGAATGTCCAGATGAAACCTGTGAAAATACACTTAAAGAAGTTGATCATCATCGGCTTGTTGGTCTTCATCAGTTCGAAGAAGTCAGAAAACTTCACCTTCTCGTCCTCTTCCTGCTCAACAACGTGACGTTCCTTGACCATAAACCATCCGAGAACGGATATCGCACAGGAAATCAGCATGGAAACCAGTGCAAGGATCGTGTAGGCTGTCTTAAAGCTGCCGACAACTGCCTGAATCGAGACAACAATTGCGGTCATGCCAGCGCCCATCATGCCAAGGATCATAACCCAAAGACGAGGACCGACAAGAAGTTTCGCTCTCTCTTCCTGGTCATTTGTCATGGTACGGAACAGCAGGTTCTGATTGTAGAACGAAGTACCGATATCATAAACAAAATAGAAGAAAATGACCCAGATGGTGACGACAGCCGGTTTGGTGGTGATTGCATTCGGCAGCGAATAAAGAGCGATCGTGCCGACAACGGTCATAATAATGGAAAGCATAAAGAACGGTTTATACTTACCATGCTTACCGACTTTACCACGGTCCATGATGAAGCCCTGAATCGGGTCATCAACCGCATCAATGATACGTGCAACCAAAAGCAATGTCGTTGCCAGTGTTGCGCCCCAAGCACCGAGTCCTGCATAGTCCGTCATGTAAACCATGAACATCGAGGACATAAAGATAGCTGCTAAACCATTGTTGGTGGACAGCGCAGTTACGCCGAAGATCTCCTTAAAGCCGACAGCTTCCGGAGATCTTTCTTTTTGTTTTTTGCCATAAGGATGGCCCTCCCTCACGTAAGATTTTTTACTCGTTCATTTTATCAATTTGGGTAATTATGTGCAAGCGCCAAACTATCATAAATCTGCGATGGTTGTCGATTTTTTGTTATGAATTCCTGCTTTTCTCTTCTCCTCTGATCTGTTATAATAAGCATGTTGCTTTAAAACAACAAATCAAAAAGTATATCTCACATTTGTGAAAAATATAAAGGAGAACCAGTACCATGAAACTTGGTATCGTGGGAGATCGCCCGATTTCACGTATTTTCATGCATCTCAATAAAAGGCCATAAAACCCTGTAATATCAAGCACTTCCGACTTTTTGAACTTCATGAAATCCTATGTATTTTCATAAAGCCAAATGCCAAAAGTGCGTAAA
>JAFVAL010000071.1 GCA_017480565.1 Lachnospiraceae bacterium
AACCTTAAATTTATTTGCATGAAATGTGGTCTGAGATACGATCTGATAGTCAAGGCCTGATACGGGCTCCCACGCCCTCGCCTCTTCTTCTGTCTCAATGACCTCGGCAGGCGTGCTGCACCACCCAAGAATTCCCTGCACTTCCGGATGATTGCGGCTTCCGATCACGATGATATGTTTGCCCTCTTCACTTGCTTTTCTGACCGTCTCGTGAATGCGGGCAACGAAAGGACAGGTAGCATCCACCATATGGACGCCCTTTTTCTCGATCGCGTCGTAAATGTCTTTGCCCACCCCGTGGCTTCGGATCACCACCGTGATATTCTCTCCCTCCGGCAGGTCTTCGATGCGATCGACCGCAAAGACGCCCTTTGCCTCCAGGTCTTCCACCACTTTTTCATTGTGAATGATAGGCCCTAGGGTAAAGACCTTTCGCTCTTTTTTCGCCTCTGCATACGTCATTTCCACCGCACGCTTCACGCCAAAGCAAAAGCCCGCGGTCTTTGCTACCGTGACTTTCATTCACATTTCTCCTTGAAGATGCGCAGTACCTCCGCTTCCACTTCCTCCAGCGTCAGATTCGATGAGTCAAGCAAAACCGCATCCTCTGCCTGGCGAAGCGGTGCAAATTCCCGCGTCATATCCTGATGATCTCGCGCGGCAAGATCTGCCTTGATCTCCTCGAGATCGCACTCCACGCCCTTTGCGAGAAGTTCCTTGTATCTGCGTTTCGCGCGCACTTCCACAGAAGCCGTCAGAAAGATCTTACACGTCGCATGGGGAAGGACAAAGGTACCGATCTCACGGCCGTCCATGACCACATTTTCCCGCTCGGCAAGCTCTCTTTGCAAAACGACAAGCTGCAGACGGATGTTTTTATTCTTCGATACCGTCGAAGCCATCTTGCCGATCTCTTCCGTGCGGATCAGTCCGGTCACATTTTCCCCATTTAACAGGACTTGCTGCACACCGTCCACATAGCGAAGCGTGATGTCCGCTTCCTTGCAGCGCGCAGTCAACGTCTCGGTATCCTCTCCGTCCACGCCTTCCCGCATCATGTAAAGACCCATTGCGCGGTACATCGCACCGGTGTCCACATAAATAAATCCAAGGCTCTTTGCAACCGCCTTTGCGATCGTACTCTTGCCGGCGCCGCCCGGTCCGTCAATGGCAATACTGTATCCCATGATAAATCTCTCCCTTCCTCTATGCTTCGTGCCTTCCGGCAGCCATGCCGGTCGACCACGCAATCTGCAAATTAAATCCGCCGGTCACGGCATCGACATCGAGCACTTCCCCGGCAAAATAAAGTCCCGCAATCAGTTTTGACTCCATGGTGTCCGGTTTGATTTCTTTGACCGAAACCCCGCCCTGCGTAATGATCGCCTCCGAAAAGCCTCCCGTACCAACCACCGTCATCGTCATGTGTTTTAGCAAATGTACCAGCGCGAGGCGTTCTTGTTTTGTCACATCGATCGCCCGCTTTTCCGGATCAATCTTTGATAACGCTACAACCACCGGAATTAATTTCTTCGGGAGCAAATGATCCAGTGCATTGTGAAACTGCTTCTTTCCGGCTTCGGTTAAGTCTTTTAAGATCCTGGCATCTAACTGCTCCTCGGTGAGCGCAGGTTTTAAGTCAAGCTCTGCCAGGGCATTCCCGCCGATCTTTGTATAGTAGCTGCTCGCGGAAAGCACAAGTGGTCCGCTGATTCCCTGATGCGTAAAAAGCATCTCACCCATTTCGTCGGAGATCTTCTTCTTTCCGGCACTCAGTTTCAGACGCACATTTTTCAGGCTCAGTCCTTGCAGCTCTGGCACCCAGCGCTCTTTGGTCACAAGGGGTACCAGTGCAGGTTTTCGATCTGTCACAGTGTGACCGGCCGCTTTGGCGAATCGATACCCGTCGCCCGTGGAACCGGTCGTCGGATAAGATAAGCCACCTGTTGCCACAATCACGCGGTCTCCTTCGATGATTTGCCCGTTCTCCAGCGTCACACCGCGAACGCAATTTTCAAGGATCCGCAATTCTGCCACGACTGTATGTAACCGAATCTCCACACCAAGCCTGCGAAGCTCACCCTCCAGGGCTTTCGTCACATCACTGGCATGATCCGAGACCGGAAACACCCTTTGTCCCCGCTCGGTTTTGAGGGCGCAGCCCCGGCTCTCCAGAAAGGCCTTGAACTCATCTTTCGTAAAGCCATAGATCGAGGAGTATAAAAACCGCGGATTGCTCACCACGTGCGAGAAGAACTCCTCCGTCTCGCAGTCATTTGCACAGTTACAGCGACCCTTGCCGGTGATGTAGATCTTCTTCCCCAGCTTTTCATTTTTCTCAAGCAACAGAACCTGATCTTTACTTCTCGCCGCGGCAATCGCAGCCATCATTCCAGCTGCCCCGCCGCCGATTACAATCGTTTTCATGAATTCTTCTTCACCAAAAGTGCCCGTCGCACCAGATCAAGTGCGACATTCACGCTGCGCTCTCTGACCTTCTCCCGATTGCCGGAGAAATGATTCTCAATTACCGCCACGTCATCGCCGTAAGCCACACCGATATAGACAAGTCCGACCGGCTTCTCCGGCGTGCCGCCATCCGGTCCGGCAATCCCCGTGATTCCGACACCAATGTCCGCGTGAGCAGCCTTCGCCACACCAAAGGCCATCTCGCTGGCCGTCTGCGGGCTCACGGCACCGTACTTTTCAAGCGTCTCCTTCTTGACTCCGATCAGCTTGTGCTTCGCTTCGTTCGCATACGTCACGAAGCTCGCATTTAACACATCCGAAGCACCCGGCACATTGACGATCCTTGCGCTCGCCATCCCACCGGTACAAGACTCCGCAAAGGACACCGTCAGACCATGCTCACGAAGCATCGAAACCACAGTCTCCTCCAGTGTCACCGACTCTTCTTCCGTGAAAATGTCATCGCCAAACCGCTTGCGCAGCTCACCCATCATCGGTGCAAGAAGCCTTTCACCCTCTTCCGGCGTCTTAGCCATCGCGGTCACACGCACATGCACCTGTCCAATCTTTGCATAGGTTGCAATCGTCGGATTGGTCTGCGCTTCGATCAGATCACCGATGCGATCTGCCACCGCACTCTCGCCAACCCCGCAGATTTTCACCATTTTGGAATAAAAATGATCTTCCTGCAGGCTCTCCAGATACGGACGCACTTGCTCCGCAAAAAGCGGCTTTAATTCATCCGGCGGTCCAGGAAGAAGGATACATTTGACCCCATTTTCAGCCTCTGCGATGAGACCTGGCGCGGTTCCGTTATGATTGTCAAGCACCATGCATCCTTCGATGATCAACGCCTGCTTCCAGTTGTTCGGCGTGACTTTCTGACGCTTCTGGAAATAAGACGCAATCATTTCCTTCGAATGCGCATCCTCGATCAGTTCCTTACCGAGTGCTTTTGCGACCATCTCTTTCGTCAGATCATCCGGCGTTGGCCCAAGGCCACCTGTTAAGATCACGATATCGACGCGCGAAATGGCTCGTCTGATCGCATCCAGCATTCTCTCTTCATTATCGCCGACCGTCGTTTCATACAGCACGGACAAACCGATGCCGACGCACTGTTCTGAAAGATAAGCTGCATTGGTGTTGACGATATTGCCCATCAGAATCTCGGTTCCGACGGTGATCAGTTCCACTCGCATTACATCGATCCTTTCAAAATCACGTCTTTGTTTTTTACCATGTAGTCCACCAGTGAAATGATGGTCAGTGCCAGTGCAATCCAGGTAAAGACTTGCTCCAGGATGTGCCACCAGCCAAGATCCAGATGCAGGATCAAAAGTACGCAGAGGATCATCTGGGACGTTGTTTTAAACTTGCCCCAGTAGCTTGCCGCGATCACGATACCGCGATCCGCTGCTACCTGACGAAATCCACTGATGATAAATTCACGCGCGATGATTGCGATCGTCACCACGACCGGCAGTGTATGCTCATACGAGAAGCAAATCAGTGCCGAGCAGACCAGTAATTTATCCGCAAGCGGATCCATAAATTTCCCAAAATCCGTGATCAGGTTCCGGCTTCTTGCGATATGTCCGTCCAGTGCATCGGTCAGACTGGCAATGATAAAAATCACCAGCGCGATAATGCGGTTAGCCGGAATCGTAGGAACCAGCAAAAACAGCAGGAAAAACGGGATTAAAATCACTCTCACACAGGTAATCTTATTCGGCAGATTCATCTTCATTTTCTTCTTCCTCCACAATCACACCCATTAAATCATAATCCTTGGCCTCGTAGACCCGAGCCCGCACAAACTGCCCGGAGAGCAGTTCGTGATCACAATCCACAAAAATGTATCCGTCCACGCCAGGTGCATCCTTATATGTCCGCCCAAGGTAGACATCTTCATCCGGCAATTTCCCTTCAATCAGCACATCCAGTTCCCGGCCGATCATCGCTTCCGCTGCCTCAAACGCAATCTCTTGCTGCAGCTCCATGATCTCATCGCGCCTTGCCGCTTTTACTTCTTCCGGGATCTGATCCGACATCTCCGCAGCCGGAGTGTTTTCCTCTGCGGAATAGGTAAAGACACCCAGACGATCAAACTCCATCTCATTCACAAAATGATAGAGCTCTTCCTGGTCTTCCTGCGTCTCCCCAGGGAACCCGGTAATTAACGTCGTGCGCAGCGCAATGTCAGGCATCGCAGCCCGCAGTTTTCCCACAATCGTGCGCAGTTCTTCCTGATTGGTTCGCCTAGCCATCCGTCTCAGAATCCGGTCCGATGCATGCTGAATCGGCATGTCCAGATAATGACAGATCTTCTCTTCCTTTGCCATCGTCTCGATCAACTCATCCGTAATCTCCTCCGGATACGCATACAAAATCCGAATCCAGCGAAGTCCTGGAATCTCGCAGAGCTTGTGAAGAAGCTCCGGCAAGCACTTCTTTCCGTAGAGATCCACACCGTAGACTGTGGTCTCCTGCGCAACCAGAATCAGCTCGCTCACGCCTGCTTCTGCAAGTCCTCTTGCCTCCTCCAGCAGATGCTCCATCGGAACGCTCCGGTAGTCGCCGCGGATCTTCGGAATGATGCAGTACGTGCAGTGTTTATCGCACCCTTCCGCGATTATTAAGTAAGAAGTGTAGCCGCCAGTCGTGTTGACACGACGCACCTTTGGTACCGGAAGCGCATTGATATCGCGGATTTCCTCCGCTCTCTTTCCCGCAAGAGCTTCCTTGATCGCAGGCACAATCCGGTCAAATGCAGTCGTTCCCACCAAGGCATCGACCTCCGGGATCTCCGCCCGGATCTCATCCGCATAGCGCTGCGCAAGGCAGCCACAGGCAATCAAAGCCTTGCACTTTCCGGTTTCTTTTAACTGGCCCATCTCCAGCAATGTGTTGATGCTCTCTTCCTTCGCATCCCCGATGAAACAGCAAGTATTGACAACAATCACATCCGCCTCAGTCTCATCGTCTGTCAGGGAAAATCCTTCTTCGCGAAGAAGCCCCAGCATTACCTCGGAATCGACCAGGTTTTTGTCACATCCGAGGGAAACAAAATGTATCTTTTCTCTCATTTACGATATACCTCTGCGCTCTTCACACAGTTGTGCATTAACATCGCGATCGTCATCGGACCAACGCCGCCAGGCACGGGTGTGATCGCGCTCGTGTGCGGTGCAACATCCTCATAATCCACATCGCCGCACAGATGACCATCCTCCATTCGGTGAATACCGACATCGATAACCACCGCGCCCTCTTTCACATAGGAAGCATCGAAAAACTTCGGTTTTCCGATCGCTGCCACAAGAATATCGGCTCGCTTTGTCACCGTCTTTAAATCTTTTGTACGAGAATGGCAGACCGTCACAGTTCCGTTTTCACGCAGCAAAAGCATCGACATCGGTTTGCCGACGATATTACTTCTGCCAACCACGACGCACTCTTTGCCCGCAATCTCAATCTCAGAGCGCTTTAACAGCTCGATAATGCCGGCAGGCGTGCAGGAAACGAATCCGTCAAGTCCCATAGAAAGCCGCCCTACATTCTGCGGATGGAAGCCATCCACATCTTTTTCCGGCAAAATGGCCTGTGTCACGCGGTCTTCGTCGATGTGTTTCGGCAGTGGCAGCTGCACAAGGATTCCGTCCACGTCAGCGCGCCCATTTAACACATCAATCAGTTCTAGAAGCGCTTCTTCCGTGGTCTCCTCCGGCAGCTCGTAGGACTCCGAACGAATCTCACAGACCTCGCAAGCCTTCTTTTTATTGCGCACATACACTGCAGAGGCAGGATCCGCTCCCACCAAAATCACGGCAAGCGTCGGTACGATCCCTCTCTCGCGATGTGCGAGTGCCCGCACCTTCACCTCTTCCTTGATCTGCGCAGAAATCTCTTTTCCGTTGATGATCTTTGTCACACAAATCACTCCCTTCAGCCGGCTGTGGCCGTATTGATATACTGTGAATTATATAACTCCGCATAGAAACCACCCTGTGCGAGAAGTTCCTCATGCGTTCCTTGCTCGATAATATTGCCGGCCTTCATGACCAAGATTCGGTCCGCCTCTTTGATCGTGGACAGACGATGTGCCACGATAAAGCTCGTTCTTCCTTCCATCATCTTGGCAAATGCTTTTTGAATCCGGATTTCGGTTCTGGTATCGATCGAAGACGTCGCCTCATCTAAGATCAACATCGGCGGCAGTTTTAACATGACGCGGGCAATGCAAAGCAGCTGCTTTTGTCCTTGTGAAAGATTCCCGCCCTCTTCGGTGATCACCGTATCATAGCCATCCGACATACGCTCAATAAAACTGTGTGCATGAGCCGCCTTGGCGGCTTTTATGATCTCCTCATCGGTTGCATCCGGATAGCCGTAAGCGATATTTTCCCGGATCGTCCCGGCTTTCAGCCACGTCTCCTGCAGCACCATGCCGTAGTTTTCGCGCAGACTTCTTCTTGTCATGTCTCGGATGTCAGTTCCATCCACACGCACGCATCCGTCATCCACGTCATAAAAGCGCATCAACAGATTGATGACCGTGCTCTTTCCACAGCCGGTCGGCCCGACGATCGCGATTCTCTGTCCAGGTTTCACCTTCAGGTTAAAATCCGTAATCAGGTTCTGCTCCGGCACATAAGAGAAGGCAACATGATCCATCTCGACACTGCCCTCTGCATCCATTAGCACCGTCGCATTCAAAGGTTCCTTGGACAACGGTTCCTCGTCGATCAGTTCAAAGACTCGCGCCGCGCAGGCGAGTGCATTTTGCAGCTCGGTCACAACGCCGGAAATCTCGTTAAATGGCTTCGTATACTGATTTGCATAGCTTAAAAACGACGACAAGATACCCACCGTCAGATGTCCGTTGACCACAGCGATTGCGCCAAACAGGCACACGCCCGCATACACCAGACTGTTGACAAATCTCGTACACGGATTGGTCAGGCTCGAGAAGAAAATCGCCTTTAAACTGTGACCTGCAAGCTCTTCATTGATCGTCTCAAAACGACTGATCGCCTCGTCCTCATAGCCAAATGCCTGCACTACAGTCTGGTTTTCCACCATTTCATTGATTAAGCCCGTCAATTCTCCGCGCGTCTGCGACTGCTTCTGGAACATCGTATATGTCTTTTTCGCAATATAACTGGCCACCACAAGCGACACAGGCGTGATGATGACCACCACCAGAGCAATCTTCGCATTGATCGAGAACATGAAAATGAGTGTCCCCAGAATCGTCAGAATCCCGCTGAAGAACTGCGTAAAGCCCATCAGCAGTCCATCCGAAAACTGGTCAATATCAGCGATCACGCGGCTCACCACATCGCCGTAAGGATGTGAGTCAATGTAGCGCAGCGGCAGGTTCTCTAAGTGGAAGAACGCCTTCGTACGAACGTCTTTCACGACACGGAAAGTAATACGGTTATTGCAAATGTTCATCAACCACTGGGCTGTCCCGGTGATCAAAATCAACACCGCGATTTTCTTTAAAATGGCGAATAGATTTGCAAAATTGACTGCCCCCTTGCCGACAATCTCATCGATCGCACGGCCGGTCAAAATCGGGGTATATAACGTGGTCACGACCGTCACCACGGCTAGCAGCAACGATAAAATCACAAGAAAACTGTATTTGCTGATATAGCGGAGGACACGTTTGATCGTGGTGCGCTCAGTTTCTTTACTTTGCATCACGTTCCACCTCCTCTTTTGTCAGCTGGGACAGGCAGATCTCTCTATAAACCTCGCAGCTCTTAAGCAGCTCCTTGTGGGTTCCAACCCCCACCAGAGCCCCGTCATCCAGGACCAGAATCTGATCCGCATCCCGGATCGTGGAGGCACGCTGGGAAACCAGAAAGACCGTCATCTTATCATTCAGGTTCTTCGCCATGTCACGCAGTGCCAGACGAAGTCTTGCATCCGTCGCAAAATCAAGGGCAGACGCACTATCATCTAAGATCAAGATTTCTGGTTTCCTCACTAACGCTCTTGCAATCGTCAGTCTCTGCCTTTGTCCTCCCGAGAGATTCTTTCCGCCTTGTAAGATCTTCGTGTCCAGTCCATCTTCCATCTGGTCGACAAACTCTTTTGCCTGCGCGGTCGCAAGCGCTTCTTGGATCTCCTCATCTGTGGCATCTTTTTTGCCCCACTGCATGTTTTCACGGATCGTTCCGGCAAATAAAACCGCACGCTGCGGTACAATGCCAACTTTGGCGCGCAGAGCATCGAGCGGATAGTCCTTCACATTGACACCGTCCACCAATACCGCACCGGACGTCACATCGTAAAACCGCGGAATCAAGTTGACAAGCGAGGATTTACCACTACCGGTACCACCGATCACGCCGATCGTCTGACCGGGTTTCGCCCGAAAATCAATCCCAAGCAAAGATTCTTTTTTCGCTTTTCCATAGGTAAAAGAGACCTGTTCAAAGGCCACTTTGACGCTTTCATCCACGGGCTCTGGCACAGGGATAGCTTCTCTTTTGATGCTGGTCTTCGTCTCGAGAATGCCACGAATACGCCCCGCACAAGCCATCGCCTTGGAGATCGACACGATTAGGTTGGCAAGCTTGACAAGCTCCACCAGAATCTGCGACATATAGTTGACCAATGCAATCACTTCGCCCTGGCTGATGATACCGGTATCGACTTCTTTTCCTCCGATCCACACTACAGCGATCAGTCCCGCGTTGATGATCACATACGTGAGCGGATTCATGATGCCGGAGATCCGCCCTGCAAAGACCTGCGTTCTGACCAGATCCGTGGACGCCTCATCAAATTGCTTCTTCTCTTCTTCCTGCCGGTTAAATGCACGAATCACTCGCACACCGACCAAGTTTTCCCGTACCTTTAAGGTGACCAGATCGAGCTTTTGCTGGATCTTTTTATAGTAAGGCATCGTGATAAACATCACACCGTAAACCACGATTGCTAACGCCGGGATGACCACGACAAATATCATCGCTGCCGCGCGGTTAACGTGAAAGGCCATGATCATCGAGCCAAACACGATAAACGGGGAGCGTAAAAGCAGACGAAGCCCCAGATTTAAGCCACTTTGCACCTGATTGATATCGCTCGTTATCCTTGTGATCAGCGTAGACGTCCCAATCCGATCCAGTTCATTATAAGAGAGCTGATTGATCTTACGAAACAGATCCAACCGCACCGCTGTCGCATATCCGGTCGCTGCCTTCGCTGCAAAATACTGCGCAATCGCGGCAAGTGCAAGGCCGATCACACCGAGTGCGATCATCAGACCGCCCATGCGGAAAATGTATCCTCTGTCGTTATTTGCCACACCAACATCAATGATGGCCGCGACAACCAGAGGCACAATCAAATCGATCGATGCCTCCAACAGCTTAAACAGTGGTCCTAAAATACTCTCTTTTTTGTAAGCCTTTAAGTAGGAAAACATATTCATGTCGCCTGGCTCCTCGTAGTTTTATAATTATCCGACTCTGTTATAATTGATCAAACATCCCTTCAGGATGATCTCTCTCTCCTCGTCGGTCAGATCGCCAAGATGCAGCGTCATTTCTTTGCAGTCCTTCGTCAGGACAAATGCCTTGATATCATTCTTCTTTCCTGCCACCGCATCGCGGATTCCAGGAATCAAGATATAATCACCGTTTTCAAAGGAAAGTGCTGTGTGCGCCTCCTCGGTCGTAAACGGAAGCATACCCCAGTTAATCAAGTTGCTGCGATAACGCTTCGTGGCGTATTCATTTGCAATATTGGCCCAGCCACCAAGCACTTTCTGGCAGGAAGCAGCCTGTTCTCTCGCAGAACCGTCACCAGGCTTCACCGCAAAAATCGTGCTGCCAAAGCCTAGGTTTGCGCGACGAACGCCTTCAAACTTCGCATGGACAACCGCCATCACGTCTTTTAATTCCGGCACGACGGTCACAGGACACTTGTCCTCCTCGACCGCCTTCTGCGCCTTCTGAATCTCTTTCGCACGTCCCACGTAGGCCGGATCTTTTCTGGAGAGAGCAAACTCTGCGAGCCCCAGCGGATTGGAACGATATGAAGAGGTCTCGCCCGATGGAATCAGTTCATCGGTCGTGGTCACCGGATCGTGAATCTCAGAGACCACCTTTAAAATCAGATTCTCAGGGAGTGCCGGCATCTTCGGCCAATCCTTAATATTCGGACCCATCACAAGCTCTTCCTCCGGATGTGCCACACCCTTACTGTCATAAACGCGGTTGTCATAAATCGTCTTATCGAAGAAATACTTCGGCACATTGTACTCCGTGTCGATCTCGGTCGCAGCCGTCAAGAAGCCCTTATTTGCTGCGGTCGCTGCAATCGATCTGGCATCCATCAATGCCACAGAGGCAATCTGGCCGTTCTGCACCTTCGAACCCTCACGGTTCGGGAAGTTTCTCGTCGAATGACGGATGCTGAGCGCATTGTTTGCCGGGGTATCGCCCGCGCCAAAGCAAGGGCCGCAGAAAGCCGTCTTTACAATCGCACCCGCCTGCATCAGATCCTCCACCTGACCATTCTTCACCAGTGCCATAAACACCGGCTGGCTCGCAGGATAGACATTTAACGTAAATGTATCTGCCCCGATGGAACGTCCCTTCAGGATCGACGCAGCCGCACTCAGGTTCTCATAACCGCCGCCGGCGCAACCTGCAATTACACCTTGATCGACGTAGAGCTTACCGCCGCGAATCTTATCTTGCAGGGAGAAATTCACCTTCTCGCCAAAGCTCACCTTCGCTCTCTCCTCCACATCGTGCAGAATATCAGAAAGATTCTCCTTCAGTTCACGGATCGTGTAGGTATTGCTCGGATGGAACGGCATGGCAATCATCGGCTCAATCTCGGAAAGGTCGACCTCAATCATGCCATCGTAGTACGCAGGACTTTCCGGCTCTAATCTCTTATAATCACCGGCTCTGCCATGAATCGCATAAAACTCTTCCACCTTCTCATCTGTCTGCCAGATCGAGGAAAGGCAGGTCGTCTCGGTCGTCATGACATCCACGCCGATTCGAAAGTCCACACTTAAATTTGCAACGCCGGGGCCGACAAACTCCATCACTTTATTCTTTACGTAACCATTTGCAAATACTTTACCAATGATCGCAAGCGCGACGTCCTGCGGACCCACACCGGGATGCGGTTTCCCAGTCAGGTAAACGCCTACAACGCCAGGCATATCGATATCATAAGTCTGGCCGAGCAGCTGCTTGACAAGCTCCGGGCCGCCCTCACCGATGGCCATCGTGCCAAGCGCACCGTACCGGGTGTGAGAATCAGATCCCAGCACCATCTTACCGCCGCCGGAGAGCATCTCTCTTGCATACTGATGGATGACAGCAAGATGCGGAGGTACATAGATGCCACCGTACTTCTTCGCCGCAGAAAGGCCAAACATATGGTCATCCTCATTGATCGTACCACCAACCGCACAAAGACTGTTGTGACAATTCGTCAGCACATAAGGCATCGGAAAATGTGTAAGCCCCGACGCTCTTGCGGTCTGGATGATTCCGACAAATGTGATATCATGCGATGTCAGCGCGTCAAAACGGATCCGCAGTTTATCCTCTCTGCCGGACTGATTGTGCGATGTCAGTACATGATATGCAATAGTATGTCTCTTTGCTTCTTCTTTCTTAACGTCCCCATAAGTGGCAGATAATACCTGCCGGTTCTGCTCGTTATCCTCCAAAAGCTTTCCGCCTTCAAGCCACGCGCCGCCCTCATAACACTTCATAAGAGTTCCTCCAAATCCAGTCATTTGACCAAAAATCATACCTATCTACATTAGATTATACTGAAAACCATACAGATTGCAAATACTAACTTTTCTCTTGCCATGCGATGCATCTTCGTGTACAATAACCCTCGATGTAAATGAATCCTTTGCAAACATATGGAGGTAAGTGATGCGACATTTGATCAGTCCCCTCGATTTTTCAGTGGAAGAAACCAACGAACTGCTCTCTCTTGCAGAAGAGATTGCCGCCGACCGTTCCCGTTTTTCCCATGTTGCCGAGGGCAAAAAATTAGCCACTTGTTTTTACGAACCAAGTACAAGAACCCGCTTAAGTTTTGAAGCAGCAATGCTCAATCTCGGAGGGAGTGTACTTGGTTTTTCTTCTGCCGATTCCAGCTCTGCAGCTAAGGGCGAGAGCGTCGCGGACACAATCCGCGTCATCTCCTGCTACGCAGACATTTGCGCAATGCGCCATCCCAAGGAAGGTGCACCTTTGGTCGCTGCGATGCACGCAGGCATTCCGGTCATCAATGCCGGTGACGGAGGCCACAACCATCCGACCCAGACCCTGACCGATCTGCTCACAATCAAGGCTTTAAAGGGACATCTTGACAACCTTACCATCGGTCTTTGCGGTGATCTGAAGTTTGGCCGCACCGTTCATTCTCTGATCAATGCTACGGTTCGCTATCCGGGTGTGAAATTCGTACTCATTTCCCCCGAAGAACTTCGTCTTCCTGGTTATATTCGTAAAGACGTGCTCGATGCTAACCACATCGAATACAAAGAGGTGGATGTCTTAGAGGAAGTCATGCCGGAGCTTGATATTCTCTACATGACACGCGTTCAGCGCGAGCGTTTCTTCAACGAAGAAGACTATATCCGCTTAAAAGACAGCTTCATCTTAGACACCAAGAAAATGAGATATGCACGCGAAGACATGCTTGTGCTTCACCCGCTGCCGCGCGTCAACGAGATTTCCACCGAAGTGGACAAAGATCCCCGCGCAGCTTACTTTAAGCAGGCACAGTACGGTGTCTACGTCCGCATGGCTTTAATCATCAAACTCTTAGGACTGGAGGTGCCGACATGCTAAACATCGGAGGATTACACCAGGGCGTGGTCATCGATCACATTCCCGCAGGCGGTGCCATGCGCATCTACGATTACCTGAACTTAGACGCATTGGATGCCGAAGTTGCCATCATTAAAAATGCATCCAGCAAGAAGATGGGCCGAAAAGACATCATCAAGATTGAAGGACCGATTACGATCGATCTGGACACACTCGCAGTCCTCTACCGCGGCATCACGATCAACATCATCGAAAACGATGAGATCGTTGAAAAACGCGGACTTCGCCTGCCAGAGCGCGTCACCAACATCATTCGCTGCAAAAACCCGCGCTGCATCACCTCGATTGAGCAGGAATTGCCGCATGTCTTTAAGCTTGCTGATGAGAAAACCGGTGTGTATCGGTGCATCTACTGCGAAGAACGGTTTAAGATGAAATAACTTTCTCAGATGAACTTTATACCTGACACAACAGCAGCCGCCACTCAATGTGACGGCTGCTTGTATTCTAGTAATTTTTAGATTGCAAATGAAATCTTTATTATAATTTTTAATATATAAAGATTTCGAAATGCATTGAATCCGAACATACGTTCTGATATAATAGAATTGCTCGCAAGAGCAGGGAGCACTGCTAAAGCGCAGGCGGTTGGCCATCACAACCGAAAGGGGGTGATCGCATGCCTATTACTTTAACATTTCATGTGTTTGGTTTCACCATCACAGTTACAGTAAAAAGCAACAACCGCCACTCGGGCAAGTGACGGTTGTCTATAACTATTAACTCGCTTTGAGGTCAACCGCTTGCGCAGTGTTCCTTACATCTTGTATTATAAGAACTTTTACAGATCTTGTCAACGAGTTTTCATTGGTTCGCATCTACCGTATGAACTTTGGAAGGGACAGTTTTATAAAGTAATAATGAGAAAAATAGTAGCACCACTCCAACAACTGAATAGACAATCATGAGGCGGTTGGTTGTTCCGTAGATATCAAGAACACCTTTCATAATGCAGCCCAAGGAGAATGTTCCTATGGCGCAATTTAGGAATTCTACACTTACCTTTCGCGGGCGTTGTTTCTTCCATATCAGCCACAAGCAAGGCACAGCTCCTAGCACCAGCGGAATCAAGAATGCATAGATCATATAGAACGAATACACCTGATGGCTAAAGCATTCATAGATCATGCCAAAGAAAGCCAAGAAAACGGTTGCCCCAACATATACCACTAACTGTTTCAGCAATTCTTTACCCGATATATACAATGTCGCTCACTCCTCTCTCTTTGATGCGATTGCCGCCCGTCGTCGGATTATTGATGACTTCTCCCTGATAAACCATCGTTGAGGATCCCCCGCCATCCAGATTGTAGGCACAAGTTACACCCAGATCCTTCATAAAAGTTGCCAGTTGGTATAAAGACAGTCCTTCGCTCTCTGAAGTGCGTCCATCCGACACCACGAACACAAAGTGATTTGTATCGATGATACCGATCGCAGTTCTCGGATTGCTGGCCATCGCCTTGCCGACTTCGTCCGACTCACTAACGGTGATTTCACAGTCTTCCACTAGCCCTGGGCCAAACGAAAATGCCTGCCACACGCCTTTTTCGATTAACTCTTCTGCAGTATAATCGCGATCTGAAACCACTTCCATCGTTCCGTCCGCATAAATACAGAGCACATCGGAACCATTTGCCTTATCGCGGTAAAGGACTCCATTTCGAATGACATACCCGCTCTCCTGCACGCCATAATAATCCCCGTTGATCGCCAGGATTGCATCGTGATCTTCCGCGATCGTAGACGTCTTCGCGGTCACATTCTTCCCGTAAGTGTCATTCGCAAATGCAGTCTTTAAGTATTCCGCAGAAGATAACGTGATATCTGCAACATAGATTGTCGTTCCATAAGCCGTGTAAGTGTTCATCGTGATCTGAATTGGATCTTCCGTTTCTGAATTCTCAGTTATTTCCTCTTCAGTTTCTTTTTCAGATCGTCTATGACTCTTCGTTTCTTCTGTTGAACTTTCAGTCTCTTCACTCTCCTCTGCAAACATCGCCATATTCATCTGCGTTGCCTCCGCATAAGAACTGCTTAGCACAAATGTATCCAGCGTGACAAACACCGTAAAAATACTCAGACAGATTCCAAAAATCAGGCTCCATCTTTTCATGTCAAAATCTGCTCCTTTCTCGTGCTTTTAAATACCACCCTGTTCTGCACAATATAGCTTGCAAAGAATAAAATTACCTCTGTGATCACTTTCGCTGCGAATGCCGAAATTCCAATCGCAGTCAGCCCCTTTAAGATCCACGTATTTAAAACGAGAATACCTGCCGCTAAAAGTACATACTTGCAAACTGCTCTCATCGTCTTTTCCTTCGATGCAAAGACCACCTTATGGTTCAATGTGAAGTTCACACTTCCACTGATGAGCCTTGCAAGCACATTTGACAAAACGACCCGGCTCGTAAATCGGAACAAGACGCAAAATGCAGCATAATCGATCAGGAAGCTTATAAAGGAAGAGGCTGAAAACTTTAAGATCTGCGAGTAGACCCTCACAGAATCCCTGAGCGGATGAAAATGAGAGGATGCATTTTCATTGATGTAGATCGTATCGATCCATACTTCACGAATCTCCTCATTTCTCTTCGCCAGCTCCAAAAGAACATTCATCTCGTACTCGTAACGACTGCCTGGGATTTCAAGCATCTCGTCCAATTTTTCACTTGCAAATGCGCGCAGCCCGGTCTGTGTATCATAGACTCTCTGGCCGGTCATCAGGCGAAACACGGCTCTTGTGATCGCATTTCCGAAACGGCTTTTTACCGGTACTTTTCCTTCCATCTTGCGGCTTCCCAGAACCACCGCGTCTGGGTGCGCCTCCGCTTCCTGTGTGACACGAAGCACATCCTCCGTTTTATGCTGGCCGTCTGCATCCACGGTGACAATCACGCACGGCAGAGGTACTCTTGCCTGCAAGTACTGAAGGCCAGTCTTGATTGCCTCGCCTTTCCCGCGGTTCTTTTCGTGATGCAGCACGATCGCATACGCTTCCGCGTCTTCAAAATACTCTTTGCACGCCGCGCTGCTTCCATCATCAATCACAATCACCAAAAATCCATTTGCCCACAAATCATGTGCCGCAGCGACCATTTTCAGATCCGGTTCGTACGCCGGAATCAGTGCAACTCTATCTCTCATATTCGTCGACTCCTTTCTCATCGAACCCTAATGTTTTCTTGCTTACATGCACACTTTAGCAACGATACTTAAAACAAACCTTAAAACAAAAAAGATTTCCAGCATGCCATTCACACACTGAAAATCTTTTAAAAATCGTATGCAATTAACTACTTTCTTCGGCTCGCTTCGTAGAGTTCCTCCGTCGCAAGCGCAATCTTTGTCACCGCAAAATCTTTTCCTTCTGGGTAAATGTAATAGGTGTTGTCCTTGGTGTTTAAATCAATGCAATCTCCAAACTTTCCCAGATATTCGTACTCAATATGGCAGGAATAGATCTCATTTGCAGGGCGGACCACTTCATACCCTTCACCCTGATACGTCCCGGTCACCCGAAAACCTTGCATGTCATGGACAAGCGTCGCCTTCCCGAGATCAATGTACCCCTTGGCGTTTGGCAGTGCATCGACCCTTGCCGGAATGTGAAGCGAATATGTCCCTGCTTCCACCTCGCGGCGCACATTTTCACGCTCCCACTCATACCAGTCCGGCACGTGCCAGAACTCTGTCTCGCCTTCCTTGGCGTGCAGTTTTCCGTACTCATCCAAGGTCCATTCTTTGCCGCAGGCATCACACCGAAGCGTCGTTCCCGAAGTAGACATCCGGTACTCCGTCATGCAGTGTGGGCACTGATACAAGACCTTCTGCAAGCCTTCCGCGCGCTTTTTGTACTTCACGCGCACATGATTTTCCTGTTGCCAGCGAAAATCATCATAGACAAACGCTTCTCGGATCCGCTGCATGATCTCCTGGACTTTAAGCTTCTTCACCTCTTCTGCGGTTAAAATACATCGAAACTCTGCCTGCGTCCCTTTCACCCCGTGATCGGGCAGATGATAAAACGGAGAATTGATGTGATGTCCGTGGCAAATGAGAACGACCACCGGCACTCCTAAGAGCTTTGCAAGCTTCCCAATCGAGTCCGGTAGCACTGCTGTGGTTCCACAAAGCGAGTACCTGGCTTCCGGATAAATGCATGCGACATCGCCCCGGTCAATGACCGTTTTCACTTGCTTGACCAAGGTCAGATCACTGACAAACTTTCTTGTGCAGATACATCCGATGAAACGCAGCAGCCACTCTCTCTTGATAAAGCCATCGATCGCGACGACAAAATTTGTCCGCTGGAGGCGCAGCGCATGCGACGCCACCATAAAATCCATAAATGCGTTGTGATTGCAAAGCAACAGATATGGAGCCTTTACTCCCTCCATGTTTTCTCTCGTGATGTGATTCTTGTGCAGTCTAAGCACGAAGAAAGACAACAGCCAGATCAGCCAGCCAAGATGCTGGCGAAACGGTGGTTTTTGCATATCATAACGCGCTTCATTTTCTAAAATCACAGCAGATACCCCTTACTCTTATGTGATATGATTTACTTTCGCATGATGCGAATGCGTTGCTTTTTATTCTCGATATACGATTCTTTATGCGCCCCGCCAAACTCTCCGTCCAAAGACCACGCGACCGGCTCATCGCTTAAGAACGAGATCTGCGAGGTCTGCAGGAAAACAATCTCCGGCACACTGGTATCTCCAAGCAGATACGCCGAGAGAATTCTCGTCAGATCCGCCGCATCTTTCGGTTTTTTGACGAGCAATACTTCAAACAAACCGTCGTCCAACTTCGTCTGATCACTCACAATACTCTTAAAACCACCCACAGAGACCGAATTGGTGATCATTCCGTGGATAAATTCGTCTGTCATCGTGACGCCATCAACAGTGATCGTCATCTTATATGATTTTAAATTGGCAAGACTGATCGCACCGTCCACGACATAGGCCAAATGGCCAAACATGTTCTTCATGTCCTGATCGGTCGAGTACGATACGTCAGCCAGTGAACCAAATGCGGCGCAATAGATGAAAAATTGATCGTTGAATGCACCCACGTCGACCGGCCGCGGTTTCCCCCGCATGATCAGTTTTGCGGCGGATTCGATTGTCACCGGCAGCTGCAAGCTCTTTGCGTAATCATTTGTCGAACCGGCGGGAATATAGCCGATCGGCACATCCATCTGACCGATCTGGGTTCCCGTGACGACCTCATCCAAGGTACCGTCCCCGCCCGCACAGACAATCAAATCGTAATCTGCACCTTTCTCTGCGACGATATCGACTGCTTCCCCCCGCGCTAACGTCGGGCAAAATGTAATCTCAAATCCACTTTTTCGAAACTCCGAGGCAATGTCCATGACATGGTTCTTAATCACCATCTTCCCAGCCTTCGGATTGACGATAAACAACAGTTTCTTCATGACTTAATGACGCTTCCTCCCATAACATTTTGCGAATCATTCTCCCCTTAAAAACGCGATTCATAAAGCCATATTACTCAATTTCGTGCAAAAAGTAAAGCCGGGGGCTTCATGATATGCCCCCGGCAATTCTTATCTTTTTCTAAACACTTAATTGTCTCTGATCTCATCACCGAGCAGATCTGCCAAGATCTTCTCGCGCACAGCAGAAACGCAAGTCTCGCGGATCTTCTGACGCAGAGGCAGGACGGATCTCGGGGATACCGAGAGCTCATCGATACCGATGGATAAGAAGGTCTCCGTTAACTCAAGATCTGCACCAAGCTCGCCGCAGATACCGACCCAGACACCGTTCTTATGCGCATTGTCGCAGACCATCTTTAACAGACGGAGGACGGCCGGATGATGCGGGTTAAAGAATCTTCCAAGATCATTGTTCTGACGGTCGCAAGCCAGCGTATACTGGGTCAGATCGTTCGTACCGCAGGAGAAGAAGTCAACCAGCTTTGCAAGACGATCACTCATCATCGCTGCCGCAGGGGTCTCGATCATTATACCGATCTCAACATCCGGGCTGTAAGGGATACCTTCTGCATCCAGTTCTTTCTTAACCTGCTCGCACATCTTGCGTGCTTCCTTGACTTCCCAGACACTGGTTACCATCGGGAACATGATGCCAAGCTTACCATAAGCAGATGCACGGAAAAGTGCACGAAGCTGCGTGCGGAAAATCTCCGGACGGTTCAAGCAGATACGTAGCGCACGGTTGCCGAGTGCCGGGTTTTCTTCCTTCGGAAGCTCAAAGTAATCGATCTGCTTATCGGCACCGATATCTAACGTACGGATGACAACTTCCTTGCCTTCCATATCGGAGAGCACCTTTTTGTATGCCTGGAACTGATACTCTTCTGTCGGATAATCATCGCAGTTCAGATACAAGAACTCGGAACGGAACAAGCCGATACCGCCGCCATCGTTATTGAGCACCGGAGGCACATCTTCCGGATCACCGATGTTGCAGTACACCTTGATCTTCTGGCCATCTTTGGTAACGTTCTCTTTGCCTTTAAGCTCCTCTAACATCTTGCGCATCTTGATCTGATCTTCGCGCTTTTTCATCAGAACCTGCTTGGTCTGCTCATCCGCACCCACAACCACCTTGCCGGTTGAACCGTCGATGATGACTTCTCTGCCCTCATACTCAGGCTTTAACTGATTGCCGACACCGATAATCGCAGGAATTCCCATGGTACGTGCAAGAATCGCGGTATGAGAAGAACCGCTGCCGCCCTCGGTTACGAAGCCAAGGATCTTGCTCTTATCAAGCTGTACGGTCTCGGATGGAGCCAGATCATCTGCTGCCAAAATCACAGGAACTGCAGAATCAATACCGCCCTGCACAGCACCGGTC
>JAFVAL010000072.1 GCA_017480565.1 Lachnospiraceae bacterium
AACGTTCGGGGCTTACGGAGCAAGATCTGGTGCGGCGCGTGGCGATCGATATGGAGCTTTTACCGGATGAGGTAACGACATCCTTTGTGGAAGCACTGGCGGTGCTGGAGCCATTTGGCACGGGGAACCGGAAACCGCTTTTTGCAGCGCGAGGGATGCAGATCCGGCGTGCGGCGATTCTGGGACAGAACCAGAATGTGCTGCGGCTGACCTTCCAGCAGCCGGGCGGGCGTATGTGGCACAATGCGGTGATCTTCGGAACCGATGAGATCATGCGCTGGCGTGAGGAGATGGCTGCGATCTTTGGGACGCAGGCGGTCTGGGATACGCTTGCGGGGCGTGATGCGGGGATTGTGATGGATCTTGCGTATGAGCCAGAGATCGATGCGTGGGGGGACCGCGTGAAGGTCCAGTTTTTGGTTCGGCATTATCGGGCGAGAAAGTAAGAGGATGAACTTCATTTTTCATTTGAAATAACTTGATAAATGTTATATAATAGACAAGTCATAAAGGAGGAAGTTCAATTTATGGCTTGGTATGAAAAAACATGTTTTTATCATATCTATCCGTTGGGGCTTTTGGGAGCGCCTGCGGAAAATGACTACGGCGAGGTGAGACATTGTCTCGGGGAGTTGGAGCCCTGGATCGATCACATCAAGGAGCTTGGCTGTGACGGGCTTTACATCGGACCGCTGTTCTCGTCGGGGTCGCATGGATATGATACAACTGATTATCGCCGTGTGGATGAGAGGCTCGGATCCAATGAGGACTTAAAGGATCTGGTGCAGTACTGCCACGCGAGAGGAATCCGTGTGATCTTAGATGGTGTGTTTAACCACACCGGGCGCGACTTTTTCGCGTTTCAGGATCTGAAGGCGCACCGGGAGAACAGCCGTTACAGGGATTGGTACTGCAATGTCAATTTCTGGGGTAACAACGAGTATAACGATGGCTTTTCCTACGATAACTGGGGCGGCTACAATCTGCTTATAAAGCTGAATCTGTGGAACCCTGAGGTGCGCGATTATCTGTACGAGACAGTGCGGTTCTGGGTCAGAGAATTTGACATCGACGGGCTGCGTCTCGATGCGGCGGATGTGCTTAATTTTGATTTTATGCGGGGCCTGCGGGATCTTGCAGAGCAGGTAAAGCCGGAGTTTTGGCTGATGGGTGAGGTGATCCACGGCGAATATCATCGTTGGGTCAATGAAAACACGCTGCACTCGGTGACAAATTATCACCTGCACAAAGCCCTTTTCAGCGGGCACAACGATCACAATTACTTTGAGATCGCGCATACGGTCAGACGCCAGGGTCAAATGGGCCTGGGGCACGGTGTGCATCTCTATAATTTCGTGGACAACCACGATGTGGAGAGAATCACGACGAAGCTGAAGTGCAAAGCGCATTTTCTGCCGGTGCATGTGCTGCTTTATACGTTGCCAGGCATTCCTTCCCTCTACTACGGGTCTGAGTTTGGCGTAGAAGGGCGCAAGGAACGCGGCTCGGATGCGTCGCTGCGGCCGTGTCTTAATCTAGCGGAGCTTAAAACGCAAGAAAACGGCTATGTGAAGCTGATCCGGGCGCTGGGAGAGATTCATCAGAAGGAGTCCGCGCTCTGGTACGGTGACTACCGCGAGCTTGCACTGACTACGACCAAGTACGCGTTTGCGCGCGGCGATGTGATCGTGACGGTGAACAATGACGGTGCGCCGGCGACATTTGATGTGCCTGGCGAGGGCAGCTATGTCGGAGCACTCTTTGGCGGGAAGGTAACGGCCCAGGACGGGCGCGTGCATTTGCAGATGGAAGGCAACGGCGGAGAGGTCTGGTTGCCATATAACGGGATGGATCAGAAAGTTGAGTTTGATGATTTAAACAAAGAGGTGGAAGACATGGGAAAGAAGAAAAAGAAAGTAGAAACTGCCACGAAGCAGGAAAAAATCGTAGTCGCAGCGGAGCCTGCTATCGAGGTAAAAGTTGAGGAGCCGGTCGAAGTTGTCGAAGAGGTGAAGGCAGCTATCGAAGAGGTAAAGATCGAAGAGCCTGTCTTTGAAGTCAAGGCAGAGGAGCCCCTTCCGGAGCCGAGAAGAAGCGTTGCTTTTATCGGTTCGGAGTGTTATCCGTTTGTAAAGACTGGCGGTCTGGGCGATGTCATGTATGCGCTGCCGAAGGCTCTGGTGAAGCAAAACTGTGACGTGAAGGTCATCCTTCCGAGATATAAGTGTATCCCTTGGAAGTACCAGGAGAAGATGGTTTACCGCGGGTCCTTCCAGATGAACCTGTGCGCGGACGGACGTTCCTTCTATGTGGGCATCATGGAGTATGTCTGGGACGGCGTGGTGTATGATTTCATCGATAACGAGGATTTCTTCTCAAATGGTAATCCTTACACGAATCTGATCGATGATATTCCGAAGTTCTGCTTCTTTGGAAAGGCCGCGCTTGCCGCGTTAAACTACATGGACTGGGTGCCGGACATCATTCACTGCCACGACTGGCAGGCGAGCCTGGTGCCGGTGTATCTGCGTACGTTATTTGAAGGGACGCCTGTGGCAAATGCACAGGTGATGCTCACGATTCACAATCTGCGCTTCCAGGGCATTTACAACATCCCGACCATCAAGTACTGGACGGGTCTGCCGGATTATGTCTTTAATAAAGATGCGTTAAAGACCGGCTATGAAGATGCAAACATGTTAAAGGGCGGCCTGGCATATTCGAACATGATTACGACCGTCAGCAACACCTATGCGGGTGAGATTCAGACTCCGTTCTACGGCGAGACGCTGGATGCGCATCTGAGATATCATTCCGGTAAGCTGCACGGTATCGTCAATGGAATCGATGTGGATCTGTGGAATCCGGCAAATGATACGAAGCTTGCGGCTCCTTACGATTTGGCAAATGTGATCGCACAGAAGAAGGAGAATAAGAGAGCACTGCAGGAAGAGCTGGGACTTACGCAGGATGACGGCAAGTTCGTGATCGGACTCATTTCTAGACTGACCAATCAGAAGGGTCTTGACCTAGTGAATATGGTGATGCCTGGACTGATCGATGGCAACACACAGGTTGTTGTGCTCGGTACGGGCGATGAAGTCTACGAAAATGCATTCCGCGGCTTTGAGAATCAGTATAAGGGCAGTGTCTGCTCCTGCATCATGTACGATGAGGGCAGAGCGCACCGGATCTATGCCGGCGCGGATGCACTGTTGGTTCCTTCGCTGTTTGAGCCTTGCGGCCTGACACAGCTGATTGCAATGCACTACGGAACCATTCCGATTGTGCGTGAAACCGGTGGACTCAAGGACACCGTACAGCCTTACAACGAGTATACCAATGAAGGCAATGGCTTTACATTTGATCGTTACGAGGCTGGCCTGCTCTACGATGCGATCAACCGCGCGAAGACCGTGTATTTCACGAACCGCCAGAGCTGGGATGAGATGGTAGAGCGCGATATGGCCAAGGATGTTTCCTGGGATGTGTCTGCGAAGCAGTACAGAGAGCTGTATTTGCAGTTAAAGCCGTAAATACAAGATAGATCTGATGAGGATGTCGACACAGAGACGTGTTGGCATCCTTTTTTAAGTTTCTTCCATCTGTCTGGCAAGAGCACACAACGAAGAAGGGTCTTTGATCCTGTAGCGTCTGCCTTCTTTTTCCAGGTATCCGCAATCGACAAAGTCTTTCATCACTTGACTTAGATGCCGGTAGGAGACCCCGAGGCTGTCAGCAGCCTCTACTTTTTTAACGGCGACAAGGTCTTCTTCCTGCATTTGCAAAAGGAATCTGGCAAGACGATTTTCCAGGGGGTAGCTGAAGGTGTGCAGCAGCTTTTGTACACCGGTGCGTTCTTTGTGACAGATCTGGATTGCGAGCTTGATGAGAAATGTATTGTCAGCGAGCAGACGGTCGCGGCAGAGCTCGTACGGGAGCATCGCGGCCTGACATTCTTCGAGTGCGCGCACGGACATGGTCGGCGGTACCATCTCTAAAAGTTCTAGTTCGCCCAACAGGGCCGGCGCGTTGGTGGTGTTGATGATTCTGTGTTTGCCGTTGGGCAAAATGGCACTGATGCAGACTCTGCCTTCAAGCAGCAGAAAGAGTGCGCCTCGGTCTTCCCCTTGGTCGATGAGCGTCTCTCCAGGCGCAAATGAGACGACAGAGGTTTGCTCGCGAAAGGCGGTGCCAAACCATTCCCGGTAGGAAGGGTGTTCGTAGACTGCGTGTAGTGTGCGTGGGTGATGGAGATACTTCATAACCTTTTCCCTTCGAATTCATTTCATCAAATAGGAGAAATCTCCTATTTGCCTTTGTCTGAGTGATAGTATACTACAATCAAACAAAGGAGGAAAGACAAATGGGAAAAAGTAAACTGATTTTAGATTGTGATGTTGGGCATGATGATGCGATTGCATTGATGGTAGCGGCTAAGAATCCTGCGCTGGAGCTTCTTGGCGTGACGGCCGTGGCGGGCAATCAGGTCTTGGAAAAGACCCTGCCCAATACGCTGCATGTCTGTCAGCACCTGGGCCTTGAGACGCCGGTATACGGTGGGATGCACGGACCGTTGGTGCGAGACCAGATTACAGCGGGCGATATCCACGGGGAGAGCGGCCTTGACGGTCCGGTTTTCGAGCCATTGTCCTGGAAAAAGGCAGAGGATGAGAACGCGGTGTTATATCTGATTCGGACATTGATGGCGTCCGATGGGGATATCACGCTGGTGCCGGTCGCACCGTTAACGAACATTGCCATGGCGATGCTTTTGGAACCGCGTATTAAAGAGAAAATCAAAGAAATCGTGCTCATGGGCGGTGCAATCGGACTGGGCAATGCCACACCTGCAGCAGAGTTTAACATTCTGGCGGATCCGGAGGCTGCGCACGTGGTCTTTACTTCCGGTGTCCCGATTGTGATGATGGGGCTTGATCTGACCAACCAGGCATTAGCGGATCTTCACATCATTGAACGGATGGAGGCGATCGGGAATAAGGCCGGAAAGCTTTTTGGCGACATTATGCGCTTTACGCGTAAGACCCAGCTGAAAAATGGTTTGACTGCGGGGCCGGTTCATGATGTGACTGCGGTGGTGTATCTATTTGCACCCGAAGTGTTTGAAGTGAAGCCTGCCTATGTCGAGGTCGATCTCACGAAGGGTCCTTGCTACGGACGAACGGTCTGCGACCTGATTGGCCGCACGGGTCATGAGCCAAATGCACTCGTGGGATGCGGCTTACAGCTGGAGAAGTTCTGGGATATCGTCGAAGAGACGCTGCGGCTTTACGAGGAGTAAGCGAGAAGCCGGGAACTATTAGAGCCGCTAATCAATCGCGTTATATTTATTAACGAAGCTAAAAACTGCTTGCCTTTTGAAGTCAACATGGCTATGATAATCACGTAACCGCAGTTTCATTTGCAGAGAAGGAATGGATAGTAAGATGCAGAAGTTAGAACAGCTCTATGAAGGAAAAGCAAAGAAGGTTTTTAAGACGGACGTTCCGGACGTTCTGATCGTTGATTATAAAGATGATGCGACCGCATTTAACGGAGAGAAGCGCGGCACGATCGCGGGCAAGGGCGTGATCAATAACCGCATGACGAATCTGCTGTTTGCGCAGATGGAGAAGGAAGGGATTCCGACACACCTTGTCGAGGAGTTATCCGACCGTGAGACCGCAGTCAAGGCAGTCGAGATCGTTCCGCTCGAGGTCATTGTGAGAAATATCGCCGCAGGCAGCTTCTCCAAGAGAATGGGTGTGGAAGAGGGAACCCCGCTTCTTTGCCCGATTTTGGAGTACTCTTACAAGAACGATGATCTGGGTGATCCGTTCATCAATGATTACTATGCGCTGGCACTTGGCCTGGCAACAAAGGAAGAGCTTGACCGCATCGCTGAGCTGACGTTTAAGGTAAATGAGTTCCTGAAGGCGTTCTTCTTAAAGGCAGACATCGAGCTCGTGGACTTTAAGATTGAGTTTGGTCGTTATCACGGCGAGATCATCCTGGCGGATGAGATTTCTCCGGACACCTGCAGACTGTGGGATGTGCATACGCACCAGAAGCTCGATAAGGACCGGTTCCGCAGAGACATGGGTCATGTGGAAGAGGCATATATCGAGGTTGCAAAGAGGATTGGATTAATTTAAAATAATAGGCGGAGGTGTACCCTCCGCCCTTCTTAGTTCTACATGAAATGATTGGAGAATCCCATGAGTACAGAATATGATCGCTATGTGAGTCCTCTTTCCGAGCGTTACGCTTCGAAGGAGATGCAGTATATTTTTTCACCGGACATGAAGTTTAAGACCTGGAGACGTCTTTGGATTGCGCTTGCGGAGACTGAGATGGAGCTTGGCCTTGATATCACGCCGGAGCAGGTCGCGGAGTTAAAGGCGCACGCAGAGGAGATCAACTACGAGGTGGCCAAGGAGCGTGAGCGTGTGGTGCGCCACGATGTGATGAGCCATGTCTATGCCTACGGTGTGCAGTGCCCGAACGCGAAGGGCATCATTCATCTGGGGGCGACGTCCTGCTATGTGGGCGATAATACCGACATCATCGTGATGACCGAAGGCCTGAAGCTGGTCAAGAAAAAACTGGTCAATGTGATGGCTGCACTCGCAAAGTTTGCGCTGGAGTATAAGGACCTGCCGACACTCGGATTTACGCATTTTCAGCCTGCACAGCCGACGACGGTCGGAAAGCGTGCTTCTCTCTGGCTGCAGGAATTGCAGCTCGATTACGAGGATCTGTGTTACGTGCTCGATGGGATGAAGCTGCTTGGCTCTAAGGGAACGACCGGCACGCAGGCAAGCTTCATGGAGCTCTTTGACGGAGACGAGGAGAAGATCCGTGAGATGGACCGTCGGATCGCGAAAAAGATGGGCTTTGCGGCCTGCTTCCCGGTTTCCGGCCAGACCTATTCGAGAAAAATGGATACGCGCGTGGTGAATGTTCTCGCGGGTATTGCCTCCAGTGCGAATAAATTTGCGAATGATATCCGTCTGCTGCAACATTTGAAAGAGATTGAAGAGCCGTTTGAGAAGACCCAGATCGGTTCCTCTGCGATGGCTTATAAGAGAAATCCAATGCGCTCGGAGCGTATCTGCTCGCTGGCGCGATACGTCATGGTGGATGCCTTAAATCCAGCGATGACGACCTCCGTGCAGTGGTTTGAGAGGACGCTCGACGACTCCGCAGGCAAGAGACTTTCGGTGCCGGAAGCATTTCTTGCGATCGATGGTATCCTGGATCTTTATTTAAATGTCGCCTCGGGCCTTGTGGTGTATCCGAAGGTGATCGAGAAGCGCCTCATGAGTGAGCTGCCGTTCATGGCGACTGAAAATATTATGATGGACGCGGTAAAGGCAGGAGGAGACCGCCAGGAGCTGCACGAGAAGATTCGTGTACTTTCGATGGAAGCAGGGAGAAATGTAAAAGAGCGTGGGCTTGAGAACAATTTGCTGGATCTGATCGCGGCGGATGAGAACTTTGGGCTGAGCCTTGAGGATCTGAAAAAGACGATGGATCCGAAGCTTTACGTCGGGCGTGCACCTTCGCAGGTGAAGGAATATGTGGAGCAGTTCATCGAGCCGATCCTTAAGGAGAATGAAGAGCTGCTTGGTGTGACCGCAGAGATTAAGGTGTGAGAAGACATTTTCCTTGTGTACAAGTTGCAGATAGTGTATAGTGGAAATGTTGCTGAGGGAATGCATTTGCCAAGAGCAAGTGCCTGCGAAAAAGGAGAATCAGTATGGTAAGAGCAATTGTTGGAGCAAACTGGGGTGACGAAGGCAAGGGTAAGATTACCGATATGTTGGGTCAGAATTCTGATATCGTGATCCGCTATCAGGGCGGCGCGAATGCAGGACATACGATCATTAACAATTACGGGAAGTTTGCACTTCACACACTGCCTTCCGGCGTATTTTATGATCATGTGACGTCGATCATCGGCAATGGTGTGGCTTTAAACATCCCGCTGCTTGTCAAGGAGATTGATGAGCTGGTCAGCCGCGGTGTGCCGAAACCGCATATTTTGGTTTCAAACCGCGCACAGATTGTGATGCCTTATCATATTTACTTCGACCAGTGTGAGGAAGAGCGCAGAGGAAAGAAGGCGTTTGGGTCTACGAAGTCCGGCATCGCTCCGTTCTATTCTGATAAATATGCGAAGATCGGCTTCCAGGTTGCGGATCTGTATGCAGACGAGAAGTCGTTAAAAGAGAAGATCGAGGGCGTGCTGGTGCAGAAAAATGTGCTCCTTGAGCATCTGTATCACAAGGAGCCTCTGAAGGTAGAGGAGATCTATCAGACCCTTTGTGAGTACAAAGAGATGATCGATCCTTATGTCTGTGATACCGCAGAGTACTTGCATCAGGCGATTGCAGAGGGCAAGAATATCTTGCTCGAAGGACAGCTGGGAACACTGAAGGACCCGGATTTCGGCATCTATCCGATGGTGACCTCTTCGTCCACACTTGCCGGCTACGGTGCCATCGGTGCGGGCATTCCTCCGTATGAGATCAAGGACATTATCGCGGTTGTGAAGGCTTATTCCAGCGCGGTTGGTGCAGGTGAGTTTGTCAGCGAGATCTTTGGCGACGAGGCACAGGAGCTCAGGCTTCGCGGCGGTGACGGCGGCGAGTTTGGCGCAACGACCGGCAGACCGAGAAGAATGGGATGGTTTGATGCGGTTGCCACACGTTATGGCGTGAAGATGCAGGGGGCGACAGAGGTTGCTCTGACGGTGCTTGATGTGCTCGGATATCTGGACGAACTGCCGATCTGCGTGGGATATGAGTATAAGGGGAGAATCTTGAAAGAATTCCCGACAACGGCTTTTTTGAAGGATTGTACGCCGGTTTATGAGTATCTTCCGGGATGGAAGTGTGAGATCCGGGGCATCAAGAAGTATGAAGACCTGCCGGAGGCTTGCCGGAATTATATCGAGTTTATCGAGAAGGAGATCGGGGTGCCGATCACGATGGTGAGCAACGGACCGGGGAGAGACGAGATCATTTATCGAAACAAATAAGAGGAAAGACCGATGGCTGTCTGCAGACATCGGTTTTTTAAGTTGAGGGGACAATGCAAGCCAGGCCTCGAGACGGGTCGAAGAGGCCGTTTTGACTCCCGGAGGGAGAAAAGGCAAGTGTAGAGTCAAGAAGGGTTACAGATGAAGAAAGAAGTTGTCTCTTCGTGCCGGTTCTGGTATGCTAGAAGCAAGCAAAAATCACGCTGAGGATAAGAATGATGGGTAAGAGGAATCTGATTTTTGATGTTGACGGGACGATCTGGGATACGACGCCGCTGGTGGCGGAGGCGTGGAACGAGGGCCTTCGGATCGAGATGGGCTATGAAGCTTGTATCACTGCCAAGATCCTTAAGAAGGAATTTGGCAAGACGATGGAAGTGATTGCGCAGGACTTGTTCGGTGCATTTCTCCCGGAGGATCAGGCCAGAGCGATGCAGATCTGTGTGGAGTACGAGGAGCGTTTTCTTGAGAAAAATACGAAGGATCTGACGTATCCCGGGGTGCGGGAGACATTTGCCGCATTGGCCGCGCGGGGCGACAAGCTTTTTATCGTGAGCAACTGCCAGCTGGGGTATATCGAGCTGTGCATGGAGAAGGTTGGGCTCACCACGTATGTGACGGATCATCTTTGCTACGGCGATACCCTGCGAGGGAAGGCTGCGAATATCCGTGAGCTGATGCGGAGAAATGGGCTATCAGAGGCCTTTTATATTGGAGATACCATGGGTGATTACGAGGCGTCCGTCGAGGCGGGCGTGCCTTTTATTCACGCAAGATATGGGTTTGGTGTTGTGCCGGAGGCCAAGCGATCAATTGGCGAGATCAGAGAATTATTGGACGAGGTGGAATAGTATGACGATGTATGAGCAGATGGATGCATTGTATCAGAAGGTTCTGGGCGAGATGGAGGAGCGGATCGCGCTTCGCAAGGCGAAGGGGCTGATGCCGGCGCTTGGCTACACGAGCAATTTGGATATGATCTGCCAGGCGACCGCGGAGGATATCAGCCGCATCATCCGGGATTATCTGCCGGAGGGCATCACGGATCCTGCCCAGTTTACACCTCCTTATGCGGTTCTTTCCCTGGAGGATCTGGCGCTCAACCTCTTTTACTATACGTATCATGGCTATGGCAGTGAGGTCATGCTCGACAATCACCACATTTTGCCGGGGATGTTTCCGACGACGGAGGCGGTTGGCGGGAGTGCAGCGCAGGCGACGAATGCGCTGGCAGCGGTCGGTTGTGAAGCACTTTTGCACTACAGTGACGGGTCTCCTGCGGTGCGCAAATGGATGGAAAAGGATGAGATCAAGCTGGTGACCAAGGAAGGGACACTAACGACGCCTGCGGATTATTACGAGACGCAGGAGCCGGAGCAGCACTGGATCTTACAGTTTATGCGCGGTGCGAAGGTGCAGGGAAAGCATTTCTCCTATGAGATTCCGCTCTCCAATCGTCTGATCGTCTCGGAAAATGTGATCAACCGCCTGGTGCTGCTTAGACAGGAGTACTTAGATTATGTCAGAGACCACGCGAAGAACATCACGAGCCAGCTCATTTCCGGCTACAATGCGATCCGGGATCCCGAGAATCTGAAGGATCGCACCGCGACGATCGCGGCAAATATGCGCGCGTACCACGAGGCGAATCCGAACGGCGTGCGCTACTTAGAGGGAGGCCATATCGTCGGCGAGGGGTTAAATGACATCGCGATGGTGGAGCTTTTGCCGGTGACGGATCTGATGGCTACGAATGAAGAGGAGATCGCGATTGTGCTGGAGCATCAGGGCATTCCTTATGACATCAATGACATTGAGAGCCTCATCGCAGCGCTGCGGACGTTCCGTGCGCGTCACGGTTTCCGCCTGGGGATGTTGATTCATTCGAAGGATTACGCGATCTACGTCGGTGACGAAGTGCCGGGGGATATCCGGGAAGGCATGATCTATGGACACGCGATGGCAGCAGCCAGAGCGACCTACGGGGTTCCCGCGGACGTTTCGATGGTAAAAGAGATGTTAAAGCTCCCGTTAAGCCCGGTGGGCGTGGCTTATGCGGAACTGATCGAGCGCAAGAGAGAGGAATATCCGGACGTGATTTTGGTGCCTTCGCGCCTTATCGAGCGGCCAAAGTTTACGGTCGGCC
Source organism: Lachnospiraceae bacterium (assembly GCA_017480565.1). Taxonomy (GTDB): domain Bacteria; phylum Bacillota; class Clostridia; order Lachnospirales; family Lachnospiraceae; genus RGIG1588. The sequence continues at coordinate 11,193 of JAFVAL010000072.1, forward strand.
TTGGTGATACGTTCCTTGGCGGTCTGCAGATGTGCTTTGGGATCTGAGCATTTTGGGGAATGAGCTCGTTTGCCAAAGAGGCAAGTGAAAATGGGGGAATGATATGGAATTATCTTTAGTAAAAGGCAGACCAGAGAGTGTAGAGGGGCGTCTTGCCACGGAAGTGGCGGTTTATGACCTTCTGGACTCGCTGGGGATTACGTATGAGCGGGTCGATCATGAACCCGCTTTTACGATGGAAGCGTGTCTTGCGATCGACCGGGTGTTAGCGCCGGCAGTGATCTGCAAAAATTTGTTTTTGTGCAACGCGCAGCGGACGAAGTTTTATCTGCTGATGATCCGCGAAGATAAGAAGTTTAAGACAAAAGAGATCACGAAACAGATCGGCAGTTCGAGGCTTTCTTTTGCGCCGGAAGAGGCGATGGAGCAGTACTTAAAGATCACACCAGGGTCGGTGAGCGTGATGGGGCTGATGAACGATGCAGGAAACGATGTGCAGCTGGTGATCGATGAGGATGTGCTAAAAGAGGAGCTGTTTGGCTGTCATCCATGCATCAACACGTCGAGCATCCGGATCTCGGTTGCGGATCTGGTGGAGAAGTTCTTGCCCGCGGTGCATCACGATTACCTCACGGTGGTCTTGGGAAATGGTTTGGAATAGGGGGTTCACTCATGACGAAGTTTGAAGAGTTAGAACAGGTAATTCACTCCTTGCGTGCGCCGGATGGCTGCCCGTGGGACCGGGTGCAGACGCACGAGACGCTCAAAAAAACGTGTATCGAAGAAGCGTGCGAGGTCATTTGCGGGATCAACATGCTAAAAGAAACGGGCAATCCGGAGAACTTAAAGGAAGAGCTTGGCGATCTGCTTTTGCAGGTCATTTTCCAGACGCAGCTGGCCGAGGAAGAGGGGCATTTCACGATGGAAGAGATGATCCAGGGCGTGATCGACAAGATGGTCAGGCGTCACCCGCACGTATTTGCGGAGCACAAGCCGCATTATGCGACCGTGGAAGAGGAGCGCGCTGCCTGGGAAGAGATGAAAAAGAAGGAGAAGGAAGGCAAGGTGCCGGAGGGCGATTACCTGAAGGAGGCCTTCGATGAGTCGATCGAATTGATTCATGTCGCGAAGCGGCGGAAGCATTTTGAATAAAATATGTGAAAGAATGGGGGAAATGAAGATGTTAACGTTAGAAAGAGCCAGGGAACTCATCAACGATCAGATCACGGAGCCGCATCTGATCGTGCATTCGACGAATGTCATGGCAGCGATGGGCGCGATGGCGGAGCATTTTGGTGAGGATAAGGAGCACTGGATGGCAATCGGCTTTCTGCATGATTATGATTATGAGAAATGGCCGGACGAGCACCTTGCACATACTGCGGAGCCGCTGCTGGCAGCAGGCGTAACGGAAGAGGAAGTGCGTGCAATTTTAAGCCACGGTTACACAATCTGCACGGATGTGGAGCCCATCACAAACCTGGAGAAGAGCCTTTTTACAGTGGATGAACTGACCGGGATTATCGAGGCTTGCGCGAGGATGCGCCCGCACGGGATCACCGATCTGGAAGTGAAGAGTTTCATGAAGAAGTTTAAAGACAAGAAGTTTGCTGCGAAATGCAACCGCCCGTTGATTCTTCAGGGCTGCGAGATGCTTGGCATGGAGTTAAAGGATGTTGCAGAGATCTGCATCGAGGGTATGCGTCCGTACGCGGCGGAGATTGGTCTTCTGGGCACGGAGGCGCAGTGAGTACATTTGCAAAGAAGGAGTACATTTGCAAAGAAGGAGAAAAGGCTTTCCTTTGTGAATAATCTGTCAAAAAATGCGTCAGATTGTACGAAAACAGGTACAATTCGGTTGACATGTTGCCCACTTGATAGTATGATGATAGATGTACGAAGTTGGTCGTTTAAAGACTACGAATTATGATTAGAGAGGTAAGAATTATGGCAATTGATTTAACAAAGTACGGCATTACCGGTACAACTGAGGTTGTTTACAATCCGTCCTATGATTTCCTGTATGAAGAGGAATTAAAGGCAGATCTGACCGGATATGAAGTTGGCCAGGTCACGGAGCTTGGTGCAGTCAATGTTATGACTGGTATTTACACCGGCCGTTCTCCTAAAGATAAATTCATCGTCATGGATGAGAACTCCAAGGACACTGTTTGGTGGACCTCCGACGAGTATAAGAACGACAACCATCCGGCTTCTTTAGAAACCTGGAAGGCTGTCAAGGAGCTTGCGATCAAGGAACTGTGCGGCAAGAGACTGTTCGTTGTTGACGCTTTCTGCGGCGCGAACAAGGATACCCGCATGGCAGTTCGTTTCATCTGCGAAGTTGCATGGCAGGCACATTTCGTAAAGAATATGTTTATCCAGCCGACCGCAGAAGAGCTTGCAAACTTTGAGCCTGATTTCATTGTTTACAATGCTTCTAAGGCAAAGGTTGAGAACTACAAGGAGCTGGGTCTGAACTCTGAGACCGCAGTTGTCTTCAACATCACTTCCCGTGAGCAGGTCATCTTAAACACCTGGTACGGCGGCGAGATGAAGAAGGGTATGTTCTCCATGATGAACTACTATCTGCCGCTTAAGGGCATCGCTTCCATGCATTGCTCTGCAAACACCGATATGAACGGTGAGAACACCGCGATCTTCTTCGGCCTTTCCGGCACCGGCAAGACCACCCTTTCCACCGATCCTAAGAGACTCTTAATCGGCGACGACGAGCACGGCTGGGATGACAACGGCGTGTTCAACTTCGAGGGCGGCTGCTATGCAAAGGTTATCAACCTCGATAAGGAATCCGAGCCTGACATCTACAACGCGATCGTGAAGGATGCTCTGCTTGAGAACGTTACCGTAGACGCAGAAGGCAAGATCGATTTTGCTGACAAGTCCGTTACCGAGAATACCCGTGTTTCTTACCCGATCAACCACATTGAGAAGATCGTCCAGAAGGTTCGCCCGATCTCTGCAGGTCCTGACGCTCAGAACGTCATCTTCCTGTCCGCGGATGCATTTGGCGTACTTCCTCCGGTCTCCATCCTGACACCTGAGCAGACGAAGTACTACTTCCTGTCCGGTTTCACCGCGAAGCTTGCTGGTACCGAGCGTGGTATCACCGAGCCTACCCCTACGTTCTCCGCTTGCTTCGGCCAGGCATTCCTTGAGCTGCATCCGACCAAGTATGCAGAGGAGCTGGTTAAGAAGATGGAGAAGAGCGGTGCGAAGGCTTATCTTGTCAACACCGGCTGGAACGGAACCGGCAAGAGAATCTCCATTAAGGATACCCGTGGCATCATCGATGCAATCTTAAACGGCGACGTCTTGAAGGCTCCGACCAAGAAGATCCCGATCTTCGATTTCGAAGTACCGACCGAGCTTCCTGGCGTTGATACCGGCATTCTGGATCCTCGCGACACCTATGCAGATGCTGCTGAGTGGGATGCGAAGGCAAAGGATCTGGCTGCAAGATTCATCAAGAACTTCAAGAAGTATGAAGGAAATGAAGCCGGCAAGGCTCTTGTGGCAGCAGGCCCGAAAGTAGAAGAGTAATATAGTTACAGATGATGACGAAGGCTCGGCGCGATTGCGCCGAGCCTTTTCTAGTTATCGATATCTCTCAAAAAACTTCTTTCTCGCAGCTTCCCTGAAGGTTCTGCTGATCGGGATGCGAATCCCGCCTTCTAAGACAAATTCTTCGTGATCCAATTCTTCAATCTTTTCTACATTGACCCAATATCCTTGGTGACACTGAATAAAAAGATGGTCAAGCAACCCATCCAAGAGCTGCACAGCGCGTCTGGAATCTTCATATTCCACGTCTTTTAGGAAAATGTGCGCCTTGCGTCCGATCCTTGATAGATAGAGGATGTCTTTGGCGGGGATCGGAATGGATCTTCCTTGTGAGCGAACCAAAATCGTGGGTTCATAGGACTTTTCGGAATCTTCCTTAAGGTGCTTTAAGGCCTTTTCCATCGCTGGGGCAAAATGCTCTTTTGCCCGGTCTTTGACCACGAACCAAATGTGTTCGGCCTCGTAGGCGTCCGGTGCATACTCAAGATAACTTGTAAAAAAAAGAATGTGGCAGGACGGACATATGGTATTTAATTCTTTGGCGAGGGTGATGCCATCCTTGCCTTCCATTTTGATGTCCAGCACTGCAATATCGGGCTTGACTACATTTGCAGACAGATCATGGAGCAAGTCTTCTGCATTCTCATACGTCTTCTCCTCGTAGGGAAGCCCTTTTTGATGCATCACATCGTTTACCAGATGAGAGGCGGCTCTGCGATGGGTGGATTCATCGTCACAAATCACAATCGTAATCATGGGTATCACTCTTTTCGTGTTTTTAAAATCACTTCTGCTTCATAGGACTGCCCGGTTGTTTCCGTGCGAAATTGACCGTCATAGCGTTCTGCCATCGTACGGAGAATGGAGTGCCCAATGCCTCGTTCGAGCTCCGGAATCCTGCGTTTCTTTTGTTCATCAGACTGGCCTTGCAAATCATTTGCCAGAGGATTGGTACAGACGATGCGAAGATATGGCTCGTGGTAGGTGACGGACAGATGAATATCTGCATCTGGCATTGCTTGGCAGGCCTCCTGCGCATTATTTAACAGATTCCCGAAAATGCAGATCAAATCCGGATTGGTCACGGAGAGGTTGGATGGAAGGGATACGTCCGTGGCAAGGCGCAGCCCATCTGACTGAAAGTCCGCCATCTTCTTTTCTAAGTAGCTTGCGACAACCGTATTGTGGCACCCGGGGAGAAGGAGCTTCGCGTGATCCTCGTCTTTCATTTTCCGGACGTAGTCTTTGGCTTCTTCCATCTGGCCTTCTTCTAAAAGCGTCTGCATCGTGTATAAGTGATTGTCGATGTCGTGGCGCATGGTTCTGATATCTTCAAAGGTGGAAGAGAGCTGCTTATAGTAAGATTCCTCCGATCCGATCTGTTCCTCTAAAAGCTCATTTCGGACGGAAAGCTCTGTCGTGCGTGCGGTGCGCCAGATGGTCAGGATCACCGAGAAATCTGCTGCGATACAAAATAGAAGGGTCGGGATGACACGCCCAGGCGCAACGATGGTATCGGAGACAAGATAGGAAGAAAACCATCCGGAGAAGGCCAACACCTGACTGATCGGGAAAATGGGAAACAAAAGCCATTGCTTGCCCAAAAGCAATCCCTGGTAGCGCTTCTGCGTTACCAATAGAGCGATCACCACAAGCGTCTGCATCACGAGGTTGACAAAGAGGTAAAACGCAAAGATGGAGACCGCATGTTGATTGAATAGATCATGATCCAAGGTGAGCTCTTTGGGGATCAACATGACATAGAGAATCTCAGAGAAAACCATAGCCACGTAAATCAAAGCGATAACCAACAGTTTGTAGAACCACTCTCCCCGGTGCGCGACCTCAATCACAAGCACCAGATACAAGAAAGCGAGCGGAATGCGATATTCGACCGAAAGCGAGAAAAGATTGGTGACAGCATAATAGCCTATGATGCTTACGAACTCTGCGATGAAGGTTGGGATCCTGGCAAACCTTGTTTTCAGCAGAATATTGGCACTGGTCATCATCATCGCATAGAGAATGACATTCGATATGGTAAATACCGGTCCACTTAAATCAACTTCCATTGAGAAACCTCATTTCTTTTCAAATACTAGTGCTTTTATTGTAGTGAAATGCCTATACAAAGTCAAACCATTCCATCTGGGCAAAATATGTGGAAGAGACCGAAATAACTGCGGATCTGACAGTAGAAGTAGCTAGAGAAAGGCAATATTGATAAAATTTCCCCAGAAATCCAATCGTGAAAGAGGGAAGAATGATATGAGAACAAGGGTGAAATGGGTATCTTTTTTGGCTTGCTTTTGGCTGATCGGGATTCTGATGCTTGCGGGCTGTGGCAAGTCAGATACTGATACAAAGCCGGATCAGGCAAATGTGCAAAATGAGACGACAACGAAGGGACTGGATCTGTTCGATCATGCCAGCAGCGTGAAACTGCCGGAGGGGGATTCTTTTTCTGAGGTGACAGAAGAGCTGCTTTTTGGCGTCTATTCCAACGCGGACAGCTATCAGAAAAACTATGATGCGGTTGCGGGCAGTATTCATTTTACCAATGAATTAGAGCATTCTGTGGAGCCGATTTACCTGGAAGCAGGGCACTTAAGTGGTGGATGGATTACGTGCAATCACGGTGCCATCGAGCCGGACCGGGAAGCGCTGATGGAAGAGTTTGCGACAGAGTACGGTGACAATGCCTTTGAATATGTGGAGCGGTACTATGCTTTGTTAAATGAAAATTATATGCGCGTGCAGTACGCAGACCGGGATGGTTCTAACTGGAATGCCACGGATGTCTTTGTGTATGAAGTGCAGGGGGATCAGTTGCTGTTAAAGCCCTTGGAAGGGATCGATGAGAAGAATTTTACGCTGCAGATCGGGTCTCAGGAGACCTGGAAAGAGATTCCTTATGCCTTGTCGGGCGATAATCTGTATCTTGCCTGGGACGGTTATGAGGTGGTGCTTTGCAACAATAACCAGCTGAATTTAGAGGAAAAGGCAAGCACGCAGCTTCAAGTCGGATATCCTGCCGACATCAATCACACAGTGAGCGGGATCGGATATATCAGCTTATATATTGAGCCGAATGGCGGAGAAAATGATCTCGGTACGGTGACATTTGTGGATGGATCGTTTGCGGATTTCCATGCAAGTTATACGGGAGAAAATGAGGTGACGATCTCCTGGGAAGCCTCTGACAAGGACTATCACAGAGGAAAGCTTGCTGCACAGAGTGGCTCTGTCAGCGCGAAGTATTACTTGCCCGCCTGGGGAGGCAGTGCCGGACTCATCCTTGTGGTGGGCGATGAGCCATTCTATTATCTCGCGACGTGGGATGAGTATGAAGCAATGCTTCTGGGAGATAATCTGGGGGATGATGTGGATCTTCAGTACGCATCTTCGAATGAGATTGAAGAGTTGGTGGATCAAAAGACTGAAGTCACACAGGCGCTGCGGAGTGCATTTTCCTTGTCCGGTATCTCTGCGAACGTGGATGAGCATTCCGGCAAGGTGACGATGGATACGAACTTCCTCTTTGCGTTTGACTCCTCTGAGTTGTCTGAGGAAGGGCAAAAGTATCTGGATGATTTTATGGATGCGTATGCCTCCGTCATCGTGGAAAAAGCGAAGGATGGCACGGTGGCGCGGATTCTTGTGGAAGGACATACCGACACCAACGGAAGCTATGACTATAACATGACGCTTTCGCAGATGAGAGCGGATTCTGTGGTGGATTATTGTCTGGCAAGACACCCGGAACTTGCCAGTTATTTCCAGGCAAAAGGCTGCTCCTTCAACCGGCCGATCTTTCAGAGAGATGGGTCTGTGGATGCCGATGCGTCAAGACGCGTGGAATTTAAGTTCTTACTGGACGTGTAACTGTGATGGCAAGGGAAGAGATTTGGCTGCGGGCTGCAGCCTATTCGGATCTGGGCCTACGGCGTAAGAACAATGAAGATAACTTGTATTTCGCCGGAAGAGTGCTTCCCGAGCAAAATATCGGTACCGAGGAGATCTGGGAGGATCAATGGACGGATGCGTCGGCTTTTTTCGGCGTTTTCGATGGTATGGGCGGTGAGTCCGACGGAGAGACGGCCTCGTTTTTAGCCGCATCCTGCTGTCAGGCGGTAACATTTGCGGAAGAGAAGACTGAAATTGCAAGCACGTTAGAGACGCTGATCTTGCAAATGAACGATCTCGTGGCAGAGGTAGCAGAAAACCGACAAGAACGCTGTGGCACGACGGGGAATCTTTTATATCTGACAAAGGATGCTTATTTCGGTGCAAATGTGGGAGATAGCCGCACGTATCTGTATAGACAAGGGATCCTCCGGCAACTTTCCACGGATCATACGGACGCGGGCTTACTTGCACGTCTTGGCATCGAGAAGAGAAAGCCACGGCTTTCGCAGTACATCGGGCTTTCCCCGGAAGAAGCTCTGATCGAACCGTCATTGTATCAAGGAGAAGTGAAGGCGTGTGATCGATTTCTTCTCTGCAGCGATGGATTGACGGATCTTGTCTCGGAGAAGGAGATTGCAGAGGTGCTAGCGCTTGCAGATCCGGGTGTCAGCGTGCAGAAGCTGGTTTCCTTGGCGCTTGCAGCAGGAGGCAGGGACAACATTACGGTGCTTGTCGTGGAAGTTTTAGAAGAAACGGAAGGATAAATCATTGCAATATCTTTTCATGTTGTTTTTGGGAGAAGAGAAGCTCTACAAAACGGTTTTTGAAGAAAAGGAGACGGTGACTGTTGGCACAGGGCGGAAAGATACGATCTATCTGGAAGAAATGGGTCAGGCCGAGCTAAAGTGTCATATCAGGCGCGGCATGCTCACACTTACCGGAAAGAAGATCCCGGATCTGATAAAAGAGTCGCTCCCGGAGAGCTTTGAAGGGACGATTATCAGCGAAGAGAAAGGACTTGCGGTTGCCTGGGGAGAGTTTCAAGGAACGTCCGATCAGACGTTGCCGCTTCCTTACCGCGGGAGAATCTCTGCCGGAAGGGCGTCTGATAATACCATCATCATCAAAGATCCGCTGATCTCCGCGCATCATCTGATGATGCGGGTGGAAGAAGGTGTGATTCATCTCGAAGACGGATTTCAGGGCAGACCAAGCACCAACGGAACGTATGTCAATGGAACGAAGGTGCGAAAGACGATCGTCAAAGCGGGAGATTGTGTGGATCTGATGCAGATCCGTCTGCGTCTGAATAACGGTGCAATCGCGATTGAGAATGCCGGGAAAGCCCTTACGATTACGAGCCCGAAAGAAGAGGTGTCCACCAACGCAAATGTGATGAACCGGAAGGAAAAGTTCAGACGTTCCCCGCGCATTCGGGAGGAACTTCCGGACGAACCGATTGTGTTGGCAAAACCTACAGCCAAAGGAAATGGATTCCAAAAGAAGTCGGGTTTATTCTCCTCCTTGCTGGGTTCGGGGGCAATGATCGGTGCTACGGTCGTGATGGGCGCGGCCTCCCCGGCACTTCTTGCGGCTAGGGCCGCAAGTCTGGTTTCCCCGGTTTATCAGGCGATTTCCGGGGCAAGGTCGAACAGACGAGGCGTAAAGAGTGCAAAGGATGAAGAGACCCTGCTCAGAGAAAAATACAGTGCTTATATTGAAGGCCAGAAAGCGATCATCTCGCAGGTGGCTGAGAAGCAAAAAGAGATCTTAAACAGGGAGTTTCCGGCACCGGTGACGAACTATACCATCGTGCAGGATATGAGCCGCCTGCTCTGGGAGAGGCGTCCGTCCGACAGCGACTTTTTGGACGTGCGCATCGGCATGGGTTACGATGACTTGTGTGTGGAAGTGCAGATTCCGAAGGAACAGCAGGGATTTGCCACAGAACAGCAGGAAGAGGAACATCTGCTCTCGCAGATCGTTGAGGAAACCAGAATTGTGGATCATGTGCCTGCAAGGCTACATTTGCGGGCATATCAGAGAGTCGGTGTGGTCGGAGAAAGATCACATGTGATATCGCTGATTCAAAACCTGGTGATGTCTCTGACGACGCAGCACTTTTACCAGGATGTGAGACTGGTTGGCTTCTTTGATGAAGAAGAACGAGAGATCTGGGAACCACTCAGATGGCTGCCGCATTTCTGGGACGCGGAGGGGCAGCTGCGATACCTGGCGTTTGACCGGGAGGATGCAGCGGACTTAGGCGAGCTCTTTTTGGATATCATCAAGTCTCGTACCGGGGAAGAGGAGGACAGAACCTGCACCCCGCACTACTTGTTTTTATTTGGGTCGCAACGACTTACGGAGTCACTTCCGATGTTTCGGATGCTCCTCGCTGCAGGGCCGGAGACGGGTGTTTCCTCGATCTTCTTTTACCGGAAAGGGGAGATGCCTTCCGAGCAGCAGCTGGGATATCTGCCGCCGGAGTGCGATTTTATCATCGATACGGACGATGCGTTCGGTGCGTGTGCATTTCCGGTACAGGCAAAGAACCGCAAGTTCATTTTCACGCTGGATCAGATTCCTGGCGAAGGCATGATTGACCGCTTCTGTCGGGCGATGGCTTCGATCGAGGTGGATCAGGCTGCGATGGCAAAGCCTCTGCCGAATGGCGTGACGTTCTTACAGGGAATGGGGGCAAATCGTCTGTCAGATCTGCATGTGGAGGAGAATTGGAACACAAACCACGCAGACCGGTCACTTTGTGTGCCCATCGGCAAGATGTCAGGGGACAAAAACATTGAGCTGGATCTGGTCGCGCACGGACCTCACGGCCTGATCGCCGGAACGACAGGCTCCGGTAAGAGTGAAATGATCACCGCCTGGTTGCTTTCGATCGCGATCCACTACCATCCGTACGATGTTTCTTTTGTCATCATCGACTACAAAGGTGGCGGACTGGCAGATTCTCTGGAGGGGATTCCTCACATGGTGGGAAAGATCACCAATATCGGGGAAAACATCAACCGATCCATGGTATCGCTGCACAGTGAACTGATGCGGCGCCAGCGCATTTTCGCGGATGCGGGCGTCAATAATATCAAGGATTACATGAAGGGCTTCCATCAAGGGAAGTTCTCGGAGCCACTACCCAGACTGCTCATCGTCTCGGACGAATTTGCAGAGCTCAAAGCGCAGGAGCCGGACTTTATGAAGTCGTTGATTTCTGCGGCGCGTATCGGAAGATCTCTGGGCGTACACCTGGTGTTAGCAACGCAGAATCCCAGCGGTATTGTGGATGATCAGATCCGGTCGAACGCAAACTTTGCGATCTGTCTGAAGGTGAAGGATCCGGCCGCAAGCCGGGATATGATTGCAAGGCCGGATGCCGCACACATTTCTCTGCCGGGACGCGGCTATCTGCGGGTTGGCACTGATGAAGTGTTCGAGCAATTTCAGTCGTTCTGGAGCGGTGCACCATATCTGGGAGATAAAAATGCAGCCGCGCAGACCGGCAATCAGGTGCGGATCGTGCAAATGAACGGGACGCGGCTGAAAACCGTCGTGGAGGAAAAGACGAGATTCCACGCGGAACGCACAGAGCTTGAGGCAATCTCTGCGCATCTTGGAAATATCGCGGAAAAGTGCGGGCTAAAGAAAATGCCTTGTCCTTGGCTTGCACCTTTGCCGGAAGAGCTGTCCTTATCCGAAGTGCTCGCAGGAAAAGCATTTGACGGACATGCATGGCCACAGGAGACGTCCTGGTTATCGGTTCCGCTTGGCATGTATGATCATCCGCAGAGCCAGTCGCAGGGAATCTACGCGTATGATTTTGAGGCAGAGGGTCATCTTGCCATCTATGGCTGTGCGGGCAGTGGAACGACAACACTGTTAAAGACCTTGATCATGAGCATCTGCAGGACATTTTCGCCGAAGGATGCGCAGATCTACCTGATGGATTTCGGCACGTGGAGCCTGAGCCGGATGGAAGAACTGCCACACGTCGGCGGGGTAGCACTGAGTTCTCAGGAAGAGAAGTTTGGAAAGCTTGCCGATATGATCCGGAGAATGTTTGAAGAGCGAAAGATGGCGTTTTCTTCCGCCGGAATCAGCTCACTCTCTGCGTATCGAAAATCGGTTTCGGCGGATCTCCCTGCGATCTTTATCGGGATCGATAACATCGTTCCGATCTTTGAGGCGTATCCGGATTACGAGGATTTGCTGACGATGATTGCAAGAGAAGGTGCGAGTTTCGGCATCTATCTGATCTACACCGCGGCAAATACTACGGGGATTCGCTATAAAATCACGCAAAATATCCGCGGCGCGATTGCGCTGGAGCTGACCGACAGCAGTGACTATTCGAACTTGATCGGCAAAGTCGAAGATCCGAAGCAAGCCGTCGGTAAGAAAGGACGTGGCTTTGTACGGCGCGGCACAGAGCTGGTGCTTTTCCAGGCAGCCCAGTTTGCGGAGGGGAGCGAGGAGCCTCTTCGCATGCAGGAGGTCTCAAGACTTGCCTCGCAGATGAATGAAGCCTATACAGGGCCAAGACCGGTGCGGATTCCGGTGATGCCGGATGTGGTTCGGCTGCGGGATGTGATCGGTGCCTATGAGGATGCGATGTGTCCGCCGGTCGGATATAGCATGACGGAGATTATGCCGGCACATTTGTGCCTGAAGGAGGATGCCGGCGCGATTGTCTCCGGAAGCGTGGGCAGTGGAAAATCCGCCTTCTTAAGGGCGATGGCTTCGTTGTTGACCGAAGGAAATCCTGGAGGCAGTGTCTTTGTGCTTGACAGTGAAAGGCGTGGACTGGCTGCGCTGAAAGAAAAGGTATCCGGGTACTGCACTTGTGATGAAAAGGAAGAGGCAGAGACGATGCTCTCAGAGATCATCCGTCTGATGATTCCCAGGCAGGAGGCAGCGAAAGCTGGAGAAGAAGTTCAGGATCCTCTGATTGCTCTGCTTTTGGATGATTTGCCTGAGTTTACCGAGAACGCCAGTGATCACGCGTACAAGCTTCTGAAAAATATCATCCGATATGCGAAGGGCTTGCATGTCATCGTGATCGCCGCGGGACGGATCGCAGACCTGCAGAAGAAAGCAGATCTTGACCCGGTGACAAGCGGACTGCTAAAGGGTGGTTCGGGCGTACTCTTAGGAGGCACCCCGGCGTTACACACTTATTTCTCAAATTCGCTCAGCTATGCGGAGAAAAATGCGGAGATTGTAAAAGGCTATGCATATCTTTCTTCCAGTGGAACGATGGAGAAGATCAAGCTGTTGGAGGAATAGAAGATGGCGGTGATGGTAACGGCAAAGATCGAAAAAACGTCTGCAGTGTATGATCTGGAACTGCCCACAGACGTGCCTGCGGGAGAGCTCCTAGATGATATCGTCGAGGCGCTAAATGGCTATGATCCTTCCCTTTCTCTTCAGATTTCAGACTGTGAGCTTTACGATCCGCAGAGAGAGCGAGCGCTCAAGGGAAATGCGACGCTAAAAGAGGCAGGCGTTGTCAACGGAGATTACATTTATTTAAGGGAAAGACATTTTTAGAAACCAGCCTTCTGCCTAAAGGGATAGAAGGTCAAATATAATTCATTTTATGATCAGGAGGAAATGATTATGGCAATTCGTGTGGATGCAGAAACTTTACATGCAAAGGCGGCAGAGCTTCGCAATATGCGTGCGTCTCATGATGAGAACATCACAAAGGTGAGCACGCTCATCAGAGGATTATCGGATGTGTTTGAAGGACAGGCAGCGCAGGCATACCAGAACAATTTAGAGAGCATGCAGCCGACATTTACCCAGTTTTCCGCGATGCTCGATGAGCTGGCAGTGAAGCTTGACGCTGTTGCGACCGGATTTACCGAGTTTGATACCGGTCTTGCAGGCTCCCTGCATCAGTAAGCAGCGAGGAGACGATCACGTATGTTGACACAGATGCATCTTACACCGGAGGAACTCTATTTTCTCGGAAAACGGTTATCAGGGGAGTATCTGGACTATGCTTACCTTGCGATGATGCGGGATATTGGCCAGAAAAGAGCCATGGAGATGGATCAGATCAGTGCCGCCCTTGGAGAAAAGGGTTACCTCAGTGAGACTCTGTGGGGCGAAGAAGAGGTGCCGGAGGACGTAAGGGCTTTTCTGGCACCGGTCTTTTCGTCCGGCAGGCAGATGCGGATCCAGGTCATAAAAGACAACCCCACACCGACAGTTCAGACGATGTGGCTGCATCTGGGAGAGGCCCATCATGTGGTCTGTATTCCTGTGGAAAATGAGTTACATTTGCAGAAAATCACCGAAGAAGAACTCCCGGGCGTGTTTCTGGCAGCGCTTCCGGAGGACTTTCTTTCCCAGACTGCTCCCGAGGCGTTATCAGGCGAGGCATTTGTCTGGGATGCTGCGATGACATTTTCCTATGTGCAGGTCGGTGTGCGAAAAGACGAACTGATCTATTATCAGAGGAACCATGGCCTTTATGAAATGACAGAAGCAGGGGTTAGAAGCGTTGCTCCGTGGGATGTCTGGGAGCGCATCCAGACAGTGCTTGGAGGAGAAGGCGCAGGCATTTTGCAGACAGGAAAAGAAGGAGAAGAGGATGGCTTATCATGATCTGAACGGAAAGATAATGATTGATGAAGTCAGTGCCAAACGAGACATCAAGCAGGAAGAGGCTGCGATCGAGATTTTAAAAGAGGCAGTTTCTGCACTGAAGCTCTTGGCGGCAGAGATGGATGCCATGGAAGGCGCTGTCCCTTCTGCTATTCAGACAAAAGCGCAAGAACTGCAAAAGGCGGCGCAGAAACTGACGGATCAGCTGACGACTGCGAAAAAGTACACACAAAAGATCCTGGCGGACTATAAGTCACTGGATCAGAAATACGCGGCGTTGCTTGCAGACCCCAGTCATTCCGGAGGAGGTGGCAGACATGTCTGAGATTCGCATTGATACCGCACAAATCCGTAAGAATCAAGGGAACTTGAAAACAGACGCGAAAGAGCTTGCTGCGCTGAATAAGAGGCTTGCGGCGCTTCTCGTCAAGATGGAGAGCAGCTGGCAGGGCAAAGGCGCGGAGGCTTACCTTGCGACGATGCGCACGCAGAGTGAGAAGCTGACGCAGATGGTGCATGTGTTGGAACAGCTGCAGGGATACATGGATAAAGCTGTGACGACATTTGATAGTGCCGATAAGAACCACGCAAAGATCATCGGAGGGTGTTAAGGGATGTTAAATATCGATACAGAGAGATTGGGACAATCTTTAAAGACCTTAAACCATGCCAATGATGCCATCGATGAGGCTTGCCGCATTCTTTCCAAGGTGACGACACATCAGGATTGGGGATGCAAAGAGCGAACGCAGCTCAACCGGTACATTGAGGAGTACCAGAAATCCGCGAAGAAGCTGAAAAAGCGCACTGAGAATTTCGTGAAAGCAACGAAGGATGCCACGAGAAAGTTTGAGCAGAGCGAGAAGGATATCGCAAAACTATTTCCTTCGGTGGACGATGCGATCGCAAAGGCCCTCTCCGGTGGCTTCCCGACGATGACATCAAACAGCCCCGCGGGGAACGTGAATCTTCAAGGGTTAGGAACCGGGCTGAAAACAGATTTTATGAAAAATGTGATTTCAGGCAAATGGAATGCTTCCTCGACGTGGGCAGGGCTTGTGGAAAGCTTAAGCTCTTCCAGCAAAGTGCAGGAAACGAAAAAGGTGATCTCACAGTTGTTTCATGAGAGTGCAAGTGCGGTAACGGCAGGGAATGCAGAGCTTACCGTGATTCGCTTAAAGGACATCGAATTGTAAGGGAGGCATACTGGTGCAATGGCAGATAAAGTGAATATTACGCCGGAAGAGCTGCTTTCGCAGGCGGCGGAGATGACTTCTCTTAGAAATGAATATGAAACTTTGTTCCAGCGGGTGGACACGGCGCTAAAAGACACCAACGAAAACTGGAGTGCCTATCTTGCCAGAAACTTCTGCGGCAAAATCACAAGTGTAAAGAAAGCGGAAGAAGGAATTCTTACTTTGCTTGATTATGCTGCGTTCTCGCCCAAACTGAGTGCGGAAGGATTCGTGGAACTGGATGAGATGCTGGCGGCAAATATCCTGAAGGGAGCCGGGCTTAGTACGAGTGCAGGAAGCTCTGCAACTGGTTCGGCTGCGGGAAGTGCTTCTACCGGTGAAAAGGAGAGATCTGGGTGGAGCATCGCAGGCCAGGCAGGATGGGAGTTGGTAGGCGACGGTTTTTCCTTTATGAAGGACATGCAAGGCTTTACCGTAAATCTAATCAAAGGGGATGTGATCTCTGCAGCCTCGGACGGCTGGAGAATGATCAATGATGTCTTTACCTTCGGCCAAGATGCGACGGCATTATTAACGCTTGGAATTACAGAGGGACTCTGTTTTGTGCTTCCAGATCGCGCAGATGCGATGAGAGCTTATGCAAAGGAGAGCGCACTAGATTACGTTTCCCGAAAGGGACTGGTTTCAGAAATAACAGGGGCAGGACTTTCTGAAGATCATGCAGCTGTAAAGGTAGTCGAGACAGTTGATACCGCATCAAATGTTATCGGGACGATTAACAAAGCAAAGAAAGTGATGAAAGTATTTAAGGACATCCCTGGGTTGTTTACTGGACAGACCAACATAAAGGAATTCATCTTCAAAGAAGTGGGTGGTTCTACAAAGAAGTCTGGAGATTCCCTTACCGACGTTTTCAGCAATGAAAAAGGGAAGATCAGCAATATCAAACAGGCATATTCTTATGTCGACGCATTATCCAAAGGCGGAAAGGAATTTGCCAAAGAGCTGTGGGAGAATACTGCGCTTGGTGGCTACTTTAAGAGTGCAAAGAAGGTTGAAGATTGGCTATTCGAGACGATCACACCATGGATCGCACCATAAGTTTAAGGAGGGACTTGAGATATGACTGAGAACAATCATAGCGAAAATGAGAAACTCCTTCTTGGTGCGCATTTTTATCAGGAGGGAAACCGTCTCGTAGAAGAAGGAAGGATCGAAGAGGCTGAGGAGACATTTCTCCTTGCAATAGAATCTGGGTTTCAGGAGGCAAAAGCTTACGGATCCCTGGCTTTGACGAAAATTGCGCTTGGAAAGGAAGAAGAAGCCATTGCGTCCTTCTATCAGGCAATGGAAGCGGAACCGGATTTCCCGCTCTATTACAATCTGTTAGTGAATTTCCTGGAAGAGGGAAAAAAGTATGAGGAACTGCTTTCTCTTGGCAGACTAATCTCAGAGCGATTTCCAGAGGTGTCTTATGGTTTTATCAAGCAGGCCTCAGCCCTTGCTATGCTGGAACGATTTGGGGAGGCAGATGAGGTATTGACTGCTAACGAAAGGCGTTTCAATCCGGAGAGTCTCGAATACCTGATGTTAAAAGGCAAGATTGCTGCGGGCTTAAAGGATACCAGGAAAGCCATCGAGGCGACAAAAAAGCTGGCCGAAGTCTATCATTTGCGGGAAGCTTATGTCTCCCTTGCAGTGCTCTACTGCATGGAAGGTGCGGATGCGGAGGCGGAGCATGCGCTTTTGATGGTGTTAGGCGATGGCAAGGAAGACGAGGTTACATTGTCTGCTAGAACGCTTCAGGAGGCGATTTTGAAGCGAAAAGAAATGACGCAAGGAGAGGACACACATGTCTGAGATTAATACCTGGCCGGGCTGGGAGTCGGTGCGGCTTCTCGGCGAAGGTGCTTTTGGAAAAGTCTATGAGATTCGCAGAGAAGAGCTTGGCAAGGTCTACAAGGCTGCGCTAAAGGTGATTACGATTCCGCAGAATTCTTCGGAAATTGAGGACGCGTACGCGGAAGGGATGGATGAGGCGTCTGTGACGTCGTATTACCGCAGCTTTGTGGAAGATATTGCGGAAGAATTTGCGCTGATGTCGGATCTAAAGGGGAACAGTAATATCGTCTCGTACGAGGATCATGAAATTCGTCCACATGCAGATGGAATCGGCTGGGACATCCTGATCCGCATGGAGCTTTTGACGCCTCTGCAGAAATGGGCGGTTTCGCATACCCTAGGAGAAGACGAGATCGTAAGGCTGGGCGAAGACATTTGCCGCGCATTGGTTTTATGCGAAAAGAAGAACATCATCCACCGCGATATCAAGCCGGAAAATATTTTCGTCAACGAGAACGGTGATTTTAAGATCGGTGATTTCGGGATTGCAAGAACGATTGAGAAGACCGCGTCGAATCTCTCCAAAAAGGGAACGTACAGCTACATGGCGCCTGAGGTTTATTTGGGGCAGCCCTATGGATATCCTGCGGATATCTATTCGTTGGCTACGGTGCTTTACCGGAGTCTGAATGAAAACCGTACCCCATTTTTGCCGCAGGGACCGATTCGGTACCAGGACCGTGATCAGGCGCTAGAAAAGCGGATGAGTGGCGAGGAGATTCCAGCACCATTGCACGGTTCGAAGCAGCTTCAGACAGTGGTGTTAACGGCGTTGGCCTTCGATCCAAACAAGCGATATCAGACCGCGGAAGAATTCTACCAAGCACTGCATGCATGCAGGGGCGGAAGTTCGGACGATCGGATCGAGGACGTGAAGGATTGGACAGAAGAGGAAGAAGCCACGGTTGGCGGCTTGCATGGTGTGCCTGATTTGGAGGAAGAAAAGACAACCTACGGAAAAAAGAAGGTTGTCAAGGAAGAGGATGGCCGGAAGAAGAAAACAAGGGAAAAATCTAAAGGAGATGCAGGGAAAAAGCCAATTCTGATTGGAGGAATTGCAGGTGCAGTTTTATTCATCCTTTTGATTGCATTGATCGGCGGTTCCGGGAAAAAGAACACTGGTGGAAATAATTCTTCAGTATCGAATACCACAACGACAAAGCGTGACGAACCGACAACAAATAAGCCCACAGAGGGCACTACGGAAAATTCTACTGTTAGTACGACGGAGAGTACAACATATAATGCATGGACCGCCTCTGCCACGAATGCGGAGATCTTTATGGACTCGGAGGTGATGCTTCCGGGCGATAAGCAGTGGCTTTTGATGTCCGCGGACGGAGTGGAAGAGTACGCTGCAGACCTCATCGATGAAACCAAGATCACCAATGTGATAGGACTGCACTATGAGAGCAGCGATGAATCTGTCGTTAAGATTGGATATTCGCCAGACGCAGATACGTACTATCTTCAGGCAGTCGCTGAGGGAGAGGCAACTATCACAGGAAGTATCGGAGATGCATCGGCACAGGCCACCATCTGGGTGAAGCGTGTGAATCAAAGCGATGGCATTGAGTTGCACGCAAATCCAAGTGAGATTACCCTGCCGTTTTTTGGAAATGTTTCTATTGATCTGACAATCGATGGCAAGGTGGAAAATGCTTCGCTTTTTGCCTACTGGGATCCGAGCCTTAGGGTTGTGTTGTCTGGAGATACGATCGAAAACGGCGTTAGACTGACGATCTCGGATCGCATGTCGATGGATGACGGAACCATCACGTGTCTTTTGATGAAGGATGGCGAAGTGGTTGGAAGTGCGAAGATTCAGGTGAAGGTTGAATAGGGGAGTCAATGTGCTAACGATTGGCTGTGAGATTCATGCTCCAAGGGGAAGAACTCACAGCCTTTTTAATGCAATGGATATTGACAAATTGAGATATATCTCATATAATCAATTCAAATAGAAACAGATGAAAGGGAGCAGAATGTTTCAGGTTGAATTCTATGAGACGGAGGATAAGAAAAAGCCGATAGAGGAGTTTTTAGATTCTTTAGATAATAAAATGGCTGCTAAAATGATCGGCTTAATGGAAATCCTCGAAGAAAAAGGCACAGAGTTGAGAATGCCTTATTCAGAGCATCTAGAGGATGGTATTTTCGAACTGAGATGTAAGTTAGGGAATAATATCACTCGTGCACTTTATTTCTTTTATGTTGGGAAGAAGATAATTGTAACTAATGGTTTTGTAAAGAAGACGCAAAAGACACCACGTGGAGAAGTCAAGCTGGCAAAAGAGCGAAGAGCAGACTGGATCAGGCGACATAATTAAGTAAGAGAAGGAAAAGACAATGACGTTAAAAGAGTATAAGGCAAAAAGAATGGAAAATCCTGAATTCGCGGCTGCATTTGCGCAAACACAGCCAGAGATGAATGTGATTCGTGCACTTATTGATGCACGCATTTCCCAGAATTTGACGCAGAAAGAGTTGTCTGAGCGCACCGGTATTGCACAGGCGGAGATCAGCCGCTTAGAGAATGGAACGAGGAATCCTTCCATAAAACTACTGCAAAGGCTTGCAGATGGGATGGGAATGGTTTTGAATGTGACATTTACTCCAAAAGAGATGCTTACACCGGTAAAAAGACAATGATGTAATGAAGGCTGACAATACAAACCACCCACAAACCCAATCTTACGGATTGACTTTCCTTTCTGACAACTTTATAATATTAGCCATGGCAAACTGTCTTGGAAAGGAGTTTTGAACATGGTTTGGGATAAAGTGAAGTTGTTAGGATATGGATTTTTGCTGGGGACGGCTGGCGTGAAGATCTTGGGCAGCAAGGATGCGAAGAAGGTTTACACGCATGTGACTGCAGCAGTGATGCGTGGGGTTGACAGCGTGGTTGAGACCGCGAATGTGATCAAGGAGAATTGCGAAGACATCGGCGCTGAGGCAAAGCAGATCAACGAGCGCAGATATGCCGAGGCACGGGCGCGGGAGATCGAGGATGCGAAGGCATGTCTTGCGCAGGCTGAGGAAGCGTAAGGAAGTCATTTCTCATGAGATGCCGAATCTTACATGAGATTCCAGGGCGGCTTCGGGTTCATATGATGCAGAATTATATGACCATAGAAGAAGCGGATATTCTGGAATCGTATTTGAAGGGGATTTCCGGCGTGACCGATGCAAAAGTCTATGAGAGGACCGCGGATGCAGTGATCTGTTATCAAAAAGTGCAGTCCGAGGATGACGCATGGAGCCTGGAACGAGAAGAAATCGTCCGGGCTCTTTCTGCATTTGATTACGACCGGGTGAATGTGGAGGTTCCGGAGCACAGTACGCGTGTGCTGACGCACCAGTATGTGGACCGAATGGCTTGGCATATCTTGCGAAGAGGTGTGAGCCGCGTGTTTTTCCCGATTTCTGTGCGCAGAGTCGTGACGGCGGTGAAGTCGGTGCCTTTCCTGGTGAAGGGGTTAAAGAGCCTGGCGCATGCGAAGCTGGAAGTGGATGTGCTGGATGCTGCGTCGATTCTCGTGAGTATGCTGCGTGGAGACTTTGATACTGCCGGATCTGTGATGTTCCTGCTCGGGATCGGTGATATTATGGATGAGTGGACGCACCGCAAGTCCGTGGAAGATCTGGCCGGAGCGATGTCGCTGCATGCGGAGAAAGTGTGGCTGCTGGCGGAGGATGGCCAGGAGGTACTGGTCGATATCAACAGTGTGAAGGAAGGGGACACCATCCTTGTGCGCACGGGAAACATGATTCCGCTTGACGGAGATGTGATCCGCGGGGATGCGATGGTGAATCAGTCGTCCTTTACCGGGGAGCCGCTGCCAGTTCACAAAAAGGAAGGCAGTTATCTTTACGCAGGCTCGGTGGTCGAAGAAGGAGAGCTTTCGATCCGTGTTAGAAATGAGAACGGTACGGGCAGATATGACCGCATTATCCGCATGATCGAGGAATCGGAGAAGTTAAAATCCGAGGCGGAAAACCGTGCGTCTCATCTGGCAGACCAACTGGTGCCGTGGACATTTGGCGCGACACTTTTGACATATCTTGTGACGCGGGATGTGACGCGTGCGACGTCCATTTTGATGGTGGATTTTTGCTGCGCATTGAAGCTTTCGATGCCGATTGCGGTGCTTTCTGCGATGCGGGAGGCGAAGGATCACAACATTTCCGTCAAGGGCGGGAAGTTTATGGAAGCGTACGAGCAGGCGGAGACGATGGTCTTTGATAAGACCGGTACTTTGACCGCAGCGACGCCTGTGGTCAAGGCCGTGGTGTCATTTAACGGGCAGGACGAGACCGAGATGCTGCGTTTGGCTGCATGCCTGGAGGAGCATTATCCGCATTCCATGGCAAATGCAGTCGTCCGGGAGGCGAAAGAGCGTGGTATCACGCACGATGAGATGCACTCTGAGGTTGCCTACGTGGTCGCGCACGGAATCGTGAGCAGTGTCGAGGCGAAGCGTGTCTGCATTGGCAGTTATCATTTCATTTTCGAAGATGAGGATTGCGTGATCGCGGAAGGCGATGAGAAGAAGTTTGAGCTTCTGCCGGACGAGTATTCGCATCTTTACCTCGCGATCGGCGGTGTGCTGAGCGCGGTCATTTTGATCGAAGATCCGATCAAGGCTGAGGCGGTAGATGCGATCGCTGCGCTTCATGAGCTTGGCATTTCGCGGCTTGTCATGATGACGGGCGACAGTGAGAGAACCGCACGGGCGGTCGCGACACATGTCGGCGTGGATGAGTATCACGCGGAGGTGCTGCCGGAGGAGAAGGCCGCATACATAAAGAGCGAGCACGCTAAGGGGCGCGGCGTCATCATGATCGGTGACGGGGTCAACGATTCTCCGGCGCTTTCTGAGGCAAATGTAGGCGTTGCGATCAACAGTGGTGCTGCGATTGCCAGAGAGATCGCAGATATCACGATTTCTGAGGATGATCTGATGTCGCTTGTCACGCTGCGTTCTTTGAGCGACGGGCTGATGAAGCGGATTCACGGCAATTACCGGACGATCATCGGATTTAATTCGATGCTGATTTTGCTGGGGATGCTGGGAATTCTGCCGCCGGCGACGAGTGCATTGCTTCACAATGCCTCGACGATTGCGATCAGTCTGCGCAGCATGACCAATTTACTTCCCGAAAAACAGGCATAAGATGATTCGGATGAGAGAGAATTCTTTTCGGATTCTCTCTTATCCCTTGACAAGCGGAAATCTTTTTAGTAAACTAGCAGGGTAGCACAGGGGAATCATACAACGGCAGTATTCCGGTCTCCAAAACCGTCCATGGGGGTTCGAATCCCTCTTCCCCTGCTCTTTTTTTATCTCGGATAGATGGCGGCAGATCGTCCCGGACAGTAGCAGTTACTGTCGTGGGGCTTTTTTTGTTTGATCTGGCTTTGCGGAAGGAGGCAGACATGAAAGAATCGAAACATTCTTTGCTCAGCACCTGGATGAGCATCGGTATTGCCATCTTTGGCATTGTCTGGACGATTGCCGCGATTCAGATGGATGATCCTCTGTTCGCATCGCTCGGTGTTTTCTTCATCGTGGCTTCGGTCGCTTCGGTGGCGATGAATATCCGTAACATCATCCGTGTGGAAGGTGAGATTCGCATGGAGGAGGCAAAGCTTGAGGAGGAAGTGAGTGAGGCGACGGAAGTGCTTCATCGTATGTATCCGGTGTTTGTGGCATCGGAGGCGACAGAGGGTGAGACTTCTGAGACGTCTGAGGTTGCGGATCTGCCGAAGGCGGTGGAAGAACCGACGAACTATTGTCCTTACTGCGGTGCGAAGACCGAGGAAGGGTATCTTTACTGCCGCGTGTGCGGCAAGAAGCTGCCGGAATAAGTTGTGGAATGAATTAAGGGCCACCGATGGGTGACCCTTTTTCGCAAGCGAATTTATTTTAACAACAGTGAGATACCGGAGATGATGAGCAGAATATAAGTGATGATCATGAAGGTGCGCTGGTTCATTTTCTTAAACAGGATGCCCCCGATCTTCATACCAAGTAACAGGAAGGGGACGGAGATGATAAGCACGAGAGCCAGATGCCAGTCCCAGTAGCCGTTTCTGCAGTCGTCGATGAAGATGACGATGTTTAGTACAACCCAGACCATGGAGATCGTTGCCCGAAAGACGCGGCTGTCCTTGATTTTCTTGGTCATGTAGCCGATGAGCAGCGGGCCGCCGGAGACAAAGATGCCGTGGATGATGCCAGCGAGGGGCAGCAGGAGGGTCGTCAGAATCGAGACCTTATCGCTCTTTGACTCTTTGCCTGTGAGGAGGCGGATCAGCCCTTCGATGCCGAGAATGATGATGAAAATGCCGAGCGCATGCTGCAGAATCTGCTCGCGGCCTGCAAAGTAATCTTTGATGAAGATGCCCAGAACGATGCCGACGAGCATGGTCAGACATACCTGAAGAAGCACTTTTTTATCGATGTACTTGCGGTTGCCTGCCGCGACATAGCCACCGGAAAAGATGGCCAGGACATTTAAGATCGGTTTTGCAACCGGATAGCCCACCAGCATCAGGGAAAATGGCATCGCGAAGATCGTGCCAGCAAAGCCTGTGATGCCCTGAATGATATTGGAGAGGGCAATCACGATAAAAAATAAAATGTATTGAACCATGTGAAACTCCACTTTTTTTTGCGTAACGATTAAAATATAGCAAAGAAAGAGTGGATTGAAAAGAGTTTCTTGAGAATCCTTGTGAGCAGTGGTATTCTGTCCTTGCAAATGTTTGAACTTTAGGAGGAGTGACTTCCATGATGATGAAATATTTAAAAGGCATCTATGCTGGGGTGGCGATCGGACTCGGAGGCTTGGTTTATCTGTCCGTAGAGAACCGGGTGCTCGGGGCGTTCTTGTTTTCGATCGGGCTTTGTGCGGTGTTAACGCTGGGCTTTGATCTTTACACGGGCAAGGTTTGCTTTTTCTCGTGGTATAAGAAGCCACTGCCGCTTTTGTGGGTGTGGGTCGGCAATCTGATCGGTGCGGTCTGCATGGCCTTGCTTGCCAACGGCGCGGTGCGGGAGGCCGCGGCTGCGCTCGTGGCTGTGAAGCTTGCGAAATCATTTGCAAGAGCGTTCTTGGACGCGTTGATCTGCGGCGTGTGCATCGCAATCGCGGTGCGCGGATACAAGCGTGCGGAAGGGTTCGGGAAATATCTGTGCGTGGTGCTTGGCGTGATGGTGTTTATTTTGGCCGGGGCTGAGCACGTTGTGGCAAATATGTTTTATTTCGCGGTGGCGAGAACATTTACCTGGCAGGGGCTTCAGTATCTGCTTGTGTATACGCTCGGCAACACCATCGGGGGATTTTTGTTTGCGGAGAAAGACGCATAAGCGATTTTGCGTTATTTTTGGTTGCATTCCTGGATGTTAACCTGCGTTGCTTGCGGCAATGGACGGTGTGGGGGTACAGTTAAGCCACAAAAGCAAAGAGGAGGTGCCCGTGATGTTGGGTGAAAATTTAAAGGAATTTAGAAAGCAAAAGGGAATGACACAGGAGAGTCTTGCAATCGCATTGCATGTGGTAAGGCAGACGGTTTCAAAGTGGGAGAAGAATCTCTCGGTGCCGGATGCGGAGATGTTGCAGAGGATTTCCGAGGTGTTAGATGTGCCGGTGAATGCACTGCTTGGCGCAGAGCTTCCAAAAGAAGCAGAGAAAAATGAGATCGCAGAGCAGCTCTCCAGACTCAATGAGCAGCTTGCGATCAAGAACCGCCGGGCGAGACGAATCTGGACGATTGTAGGTGTTGTGTTGGGTGCATGGCTGCTCCTTACGGTGATCTTGGCGTTCTTTGGTGCGGCTGATTTTAGGAAAGCGCCGATGTCGGTGCAGATGTCTATGTCGGAGGATCCGGTGTATACGGAAGCGGAAGTGGATGCGGCGGTTGAAGTCGTGCAGAAGGCATTTAAGAAGAATTTTAAGGGCTGCACACTTCAGAGTATCACGTACGATGAGGAGGCATTTGCAGAGACACAAAAAGAGTGGGCTGTGCAGTATGGTGCGGAGGAAGCGATCGTACTTACGTCCAGCTTCCAGACCGGGAAGAACGGCGGAGATGGCGGCTTGAATGCGAATACGACGTACAAGGATTGGCAGTGGGTCTTGACCAGAAATGGTGGGAGCCAGTGGGAGCTTCAGACTTGGGGATATTAAGTGAGAGAAAAAAAGAGACCGATTGGGGGATTGCTCCAATCGGTCTTTTCAAGTTGTTTGCCTCATTTACCAGGAAAGCAGTTCGTATCCGTCTTCGGTGACCAGCACTTCGACTTCCCACTGCGCGGAGGCTTGTCCGTCGGCGGTGTAGACGGTCCAACCGTTGTGCTCATCGACGTAGATGTCCGGGACACCCATATTGACCATGGGCTCGATCGTGAAGACCATGCCGGGCACCATAAGCATCTCGGTGCCGGGGGTAGAGACGTAGCTGACAAAGGGATCTTCGTGGAAGGCGTTGCCGCAGCCGTGGCCGCCGATTTCTTCGACGATAGAGTAGCCGTGCTTTAAGGCATGTTGATGCACCGCATCGCCCATATCACCCATGAATTTCCAGGGCTTGACTTGTTCGAGCCCTTTTTCCACGCATTCTTTTGTGACGTCGACGAGCTTCTTCCACTCGGGGCGGACCTCGCCGATGCAGTACATGCGGGAGGAGTCAGAGAAATATCCGTGCAGGATCGTGGAGCAGTCGACGTTGATGATGTCGCCTTCTTTTAAAATGACGTTTTTCGAAGGAATGCCGTGGCAGACCTCATTGTTGATCGAGGTGCAGACGCTCTTCGGATATCCTTCAAAGCCAAGATCCGCAGGAATGCCGCCCATCTGTGCGGTGATGCGGGTGACGATGTCGTCGATCTCCTGCGTGTTCATGCCTGCGTGGATCTTTTCCCCGACTTCATCCAGGATCGCCATGTTGATGACCGCGCTCTTTTTGATGCCTTCGATGTCTTTTTCGGTCTTAATCAGTTTGCGGGAGGGCACGATGTGTCCTTGCCTTGCATACGTTGCGATGCGCTCGTCAAATGCCTGGTGGCAGGACTTGTATTTGCGGCCGCTGCCGCACCAGCAGGGGTCATTGCGGCCGATTTTCTTGGAGAGTGACGTCAAAATTCTGGGATTGGTGATCATAGTGTGCTTCTTTCTAAGTTATTTCACCGGAAATGTAGCGGTGATGGTAACGGACGTTCCGTCCTTTGTGGTTGCTTCAATCTTTCCTTTGTGGGCTTCCATGACCGCGCGAGCGATGGAGAGGCCGATGCCGTAGCCGCCGGTCTTTGCGTTGCGCGAGGAATCCAGGCGGTAGAAACGGTCGAAGATGTGTTTTAACGATTCTTTCTCGACCGGGGCGGAGGAATTATAGGTAGAGAGCGTGATGGATTTGCCGGTGCTTTTTGCGCTCAGGCAAATGTCTCCGCCTTCGGGGCAGTACTTCACGGCGTTGTCAAGCAAGATCGAGACGAGTTGACGTACGGCCTTCTCATCTCCGGTGAGGGAGAGCATCGGCTCGATGTCGGTTTCAAAGGTCTTGTTCTGCGTGAGCGCTAACGCCTTGAAGGATCCGGCCGCTTCGGTGACGACGTCGGAGAACGGAAACTCGATCATCTGGATGTTGCGGCCTGCTTCTTCCATGCGTGAGAGCATGACCAGATCATTGGTCAGGGAGGTCAGCTTCTCTGTCTGCGTCTGGATATCGTGCAGCCATTCGTTGTCTTCTCCGAGATCCATCTCGAGCACTTCGGTGTCGGCCTGAATCACCGCGATGGGTGTCTTGATCTCGTGGCCGGCGTCAGTGATGAAGCGCTTCTGCTTTTCGTAGTTGTCGATGAACGGACGCACGATCCGCTTGGAGAGCAGAAGCATCAGCAGAAAGACCGCGAGCATGCCGCCAACAGAGATGGCAACCGAAGTTAACAGGAAGTTGTGGAAGGTTGAGAGGCGTTCTTCACAGTCTAAGAATACGACAATCGTAGAACCATCTGAATTCTTGGCTGCAAATCGATATACATCAAGAAATCCGCTTGATTTATGCGTTGCAAGTGCCTTTGTGGCAAATGTCTCCGCTTCGTCTTCATCTACGGCGAAGATGCGGTCGGTGTTGACACTCTGAATCGCTCCGGCTTGATCAAAGATCACGGTGAAATAGCGGGAGGAATACGGGGTCTCTTCCGAGAAGGTGCGCCCGCCGCGGCGGCCAACCAGACGCAGATCCGTGTGGGAATCATCGTCGTCGCGGTCAAAGAGGTCATCGAAATCATCGTCCTCATCGTGGTCGTCCTCTGGCCTTACTGGAATCTGTCCGTCGGGTCGATTGCCAGGCGTGAGATTCTGAAACTCCGGAAAGACGCCGTTGTACTCTAAGAGCAATTCCAGGGTCTCATCCGCGCCGCGCACGACACTCTGGTAGTTGAGCACATTTGCAATGCCCATAATAATGAGGAGTACCGCAAACAGGGAGGCCATGGAGATCGCAATGAACCGCCAGCGCAGTTTACGAATCATATCCATGCCTTAGCCTTCTTTCTTTCGCAGGCTGTAACCCGCACCGCGCGTCGCCTTGATCTCCACATCCGCATCGATTGCGACGAGTTTCTTGCGCAGATAGGAGAGATAGACCCAGACCACGTTGGTCTCCGCCTCGGAATCGATTCCCCAGATGCGGTCCATAAACCGTTCGGTGGAGATGAGCGTACCGGGGTTTTTCAGCAGCAGCTCCATCATCTGGTATTCCTTGCTTGCCAGGTGGAAGTTGCCTGCGGGACCGGTCAGCTCATAGGTCGCGGAGTCGAGGGTGATGTTGCCATAGTGCATCTTGGAGTCGGTCTGCACGGCCGCCGCACGCGTTAAGACACGAAGTCTTGCGAGCAGTTCTTTGGTGGCAAATGGCTTCGTAAGGTAATCATTTGCCCCGGAATCAAGACCTGTGACCTTGTCATCGATCTCGGACTTTGCGGTCAGCATGATGACAGGCACAGAGTTGCCTTTCGCACGCACTTTTTTAAGCACTGTGATGCCATCCATCTTCGGCATCATGATGTCTAGAATGACTGCGTCGTAGGATTCATTTTCAATATAATCGAGGGCGTCCAAGCCGTTGTGGACGACGTCGACGGAGTAGTTGTTTTTCTCTAAAATGACGGAGACCGCCCGCGCGAGGGACAGTTCGTCTTCGGCCAATAATAGTTTCACTGTGAACTCCTTTAAGTTAGCCTTGTAAAATAACTCACAAGAATAGGATACCATGAAAAATCGATTTTTCAATTCTTTTTCCATGCGAGATTGGGGACGGATTCATTTGCATGAACAAGTTTTTTTAAAAAAGTTACAAAATGTAGGCGATTTTTGTGAAAGATCATGGGATAATAAGAGAATAGACAAGATGGACTTTTTATTTGGGGGTTGCGATGGAGAAGAAGGATCTGATCTATATTGTGGAAGATGACGAGAGAATCTTAGAGATTGAGAACCTTGCCCTGACCAGAGAAGGGCTTTTTACGAAGACATTTGAGAGCGGGGAAGCGTTTTTGGATGCAATTGCAAATGGCCTGCCTGCGCTTGTGGTTTTGGATATTATGCTGCCGGGCATCGATGGGCTGGAGATCTTGCAGCGCCTGAAAACCAGTGCGGAGACCGCCAAGCTGCCGGTGATTCTGGTGACAGCCAAAACCTCGAATATGGATGAGATTCTGGGGCTGGATCAAGGGGCGGATGATTATATTACAAAGCCGTTCGATCTGCAGATTTTTGTGTCGCGCGTCAAGGCGATTTTGCGGCGGGTTCATGCATCTGAGGTACACAATTATCTTACCGTGGACGGGGTGTCGCTGGACCTCGAGGGATATACCTGCAGTGTGAATGGTGTGCCGGTGGAACTACCGGCGAAGGAGTTTGAGCTGTTGGCTTTGCTGTTGCGCAACCGGGGACGCGCACTTTCCAGAGACACACTGTTAGATGGCGTCTGGCACACTACATACATCAGCAGTTCCCGGACATTAGACAGCCATGTGAACCGTGTGCGCAGAAAAATCGGCGCAGCAGGGGAGCACATCAAAACGGTCTGGGGCATCGGGTATAAGTGGGAATGAAACGAAAATTACGAATCAGTTTTGGGATTGTGACGATCCTTTCGTTGGTATTTGCGATCTTGTTTGCGACGTTGGTGTACTATCAGGCCTATTCCGCGCATGTGTATGCGGATCTTCGCAGATCGCTGGAGTTTCTTGTGGATACCGGCGAGCTTGAGATGATGCAGCGGCGAGGCTATCAGAGTGATTATGAGACGTACCGGATCACGTGGATGGATCCGGATGGAACGGTGTTGTACGACAACTATGTCGCAGCGGATCTTGTGGAGAATCAGCGGCTGCAAAAAGAGGTAATGCAAGGGCTTGGCACCGGTTCGGGCATGGATAAACGAAAAGCTGCGGATGCCGATGTGAAGCTTTATTGGTATGCAATGCGCCTTTCGGACGGGACTGTGGCGCGGATCGGAGTGCGTGCCAAGAGTATCTGGCAACTATTTCAAGAGGGAGCTTTGCCGCTGATCGTGATCGGTGTGGTTTTATTTGCAGGAGGTCTCTTGGTCGGACGGCTTCTCACG
Source organism: Lachnospiraceae bacterium (assembly GCA_017480565.1). Classification (GTDB taxonomy): domain Bacteria; phylum Bacillota; class Clostridia; order Lachnospirales; family Lachnospiraceae; genus RGIG1588. The sequence continues at coordinate 41,055 of JAFVAL010000072.1, forward strand.
GAACGCGTGGTGGCACCGATTGCGAGCCTTGCAAAGCACCCGGGAGAGCAAAGCGACGCAAAGATCTACCCGGAGATCGAGCCATTTGTCAAAGAGATCTCGAAAAATCAGGTGGAGCTTGTGAAGGCCAGAGAACGACAGGAAGCATTTACCGCCAATATCACGCATGAGTTAAAGACGCCGCTCGCCGCGATCTCGGGTTATGCCCAATTTTTGGAAAAGGGCAAGAATTCGGACGAAGAGCAAATGCATTTCGGACGGGAGATCAGAAAGAGCGCGGATCATATGCTGCTGATGGTGGATGATGTGCTGAACTTATCGAAGCTGGACGCGCAGGCAAAGGAGCCGATGGAGACGGAGTGGGTCGATTTAAATGAGATCATTACCACGGTTGTAAATGACCGAGAGCCGCTTGCCGCTGCGAAGAAGATCACGCTGAAAAAGGACGGTTCGCTTGTGAATGTGAAGGGAAATGGAGTATATCTGCGCCAGCTTGTCGGGAACCTGACGGACAATGCGATCCACTATAGCGGAGAGAATACGACGGTGTGGTTGATGACCGGCTTGCAGGAAGGAAGGCCTTATCTGGAAGTGCGGGATCAGGGGATCGGCATCGCTAAGGAAGATCAGGAGAAGATCTTTGAGCGGTTTTACCGGGTAAATAAAAAGGAGTCGCGAAAGCGCGGCGGAACAGGACTTGGTCTTGCTATCGTAAAAGAGATTGCGGACATGCACGGGGCTGAGATTCAGGTGGAGAGTGAGCCTGGCGTGGGCACGACGATGAGAGTGGTATTTGCGGGGGAAGGAGGAGACGGCGGACGTGTTTCAGAAAATTGATTGGCTGGACAGGAATCTTGATCCCGGAGTTGTGACTGTAGTGGTCTCTATATTGCTGCTAGTCATCTTAGCTGGAGCCATCTATCTGACGATCCGGAAAGGGTTTGCTGCGGGGCTTTGGCTGTTCCTCGTATTTGTGATCTGCGCGGGTACATTTGCGCTAAGGTATCTGCCGCTTAAGGTAGATACTGCGTCGAATCTGGTGTCGGAGAAGCTGCCACTGCTCATTGATGCGGAGGTCGATGGCTTGCCTCTTATCCCTGAAAATGAAATCGATCAGGATTTTTTATCGAACCTTGGCAGGATTCTTGGGGAAGCCAAATACAGACGAATCTTGTACCCGGAGGCAAGCAGCGGAGCGGGATATCAGATAGTGCGCTTGATTGTCCAGATCCGCAACGCCTGGTCAACCGGGGAGGATGGAGCCAACACACTTGTGGCCTATGACCTTACGATCTATGCAGGATTTGGCGAGGGTGACGAAACTTACGATGCAGAGGATGTCAAGGGCACTTTGACCCTGTATTTTGGGGATGGCAGTGAAGCAACGGTTCGGCTTTTGGACGGTGCAGATGTCCTTGCGCATATGTGGAAGAGTGGCATGTTGGAAGTGCGCGATTCGTATGTGGATGCGGAGGAGCTTGCAATGCTTGAGAAAGCGTGTGGTTATGAGCGTTACCAGGTAAATTCTGCCGGGCAAACGTTCGGGACGATGGAGATGCACGATATTTTGTGGGAGCGGAAAGAACAAGAGATCACAGAGGAGTTTAAAAAGGAAAATCCTGATTTATATCAAGAGATCCTGGCTACGATTCAGAAGGAATTGGATAACGGAATCATAGAAGAACATGATTGGGGCCTGGATAAAGGCGTGTCTTGGATCACTAACGATGAAGGGATTGTGGAAGAACTACGGCTTACACTCACTGGGAAAGAGGCAATAGAATTATACCCGGATCTGGTGAATTTTGAGTATTATTCAGCGATCTGTGGTGAGCCTGTCAAGGGCTATCTTATGAGAGAGGATTATATCGCATTTCTTGAGAATGATCCTACTGTGCCTCCTCTCGGGTATGTCACGACTTATTCAAACGATGGAAAGACAGTGGTCCAACAGGTGATATTGCGGGATAGATAAGCCTGGATTCAGAAAAGTTACATTTCGAATACACTTTCGTTACAAAATGTAGGCGAAATCTCCGGGGCGAAATGATAAGGTAAAACTGCAGAAAACATTTGTGCACAAAGATGGGACTCTGTGATAGCAATGTTAAAATCGGTTTTATGGCAAAGGAGAAAGCAAATGAAAAAGAAGTTTTGGATTGCACTTCTGTGCATGGTACTGGTTCTGGTGCCGTCTGTTGCCGCACTTGCAGGGACGTCTACATTTTCAAAAAAGACGACCAACCCCGAAAAGGGAGCGATCAGATCTATAACCTTCGAGGACGGAGAGATCATAATAGAGACTTTTTCTGATGAGAAAGAAGTCATCTGGTACGATGTCAATGCGAACGGAGAGATCTACGGCACCATCACAGCCTTGGAAGAATTGGAGGAAATGGGATATCACCTGGATCTAGCCTATGCTCAGAACGAAGAAGGTGTGTATGGTTATCATAAACTGAGCGAGCTTGGATTTTGGCTTGAAACGGACGAAGAAGTGACTACGTGGAGAAAACAGCAGGATGAGCTTACCTACGTGAACCTCTATGATTCCGACGGAGAGACCATTCTTGGACAGTTCCGCCTGACTGGGGAGACCGTGGACGTAGAAGACACAGGCTTTTACGAGGAAGAGGGAGCACCCGAGAAGATTGAGATCACCAGAGGAACGATCACTCAGGAGGACGGAATCTCCTATGAATACTGGTACGCATTTAACAAGAAGGGCGAGGCGTACGGAAATATAGATGGAATCTTTGAGCTGTATGAGCAAGGGACCTCGCTTGACCAGTTAAAGGAAGCCCTTGTCGAGATCACCGGAGGAGGTGGCGTCCGTGGCTATGCAAAGTGTAGTGACCTTGGAATGTGGCAGAACGATGAAGAGGCACAGGACTGGATGGATCATCTGGAGGAGTACGAGCGCATGGAACACCCGCTCTACGCTGCGGACGGAGAGACGGTGATCGGAACCTGGAAGTTCAGCGAGTCAAGCACACTGATTCATTAGATCCTTTGAATAGAGAATTCGGTAGGATCAAACATGTAGGTGCACGAACATGAAGAACCGATATCATAGGTATATTGGCATAGCCTTTGGTGTTTTTGCATTAGCAATAGGTTTGTTAATACTTCAGTCTGCTAAAACGGTGATATATCTTGGCGAAGATCCTGAAATACCGGTTCCTTCTTATGTGTATTATCCCAGCAGTGATGGATTGTCGTATCTTCCAATTACAGAAGTCGAACTTGCAGTCTTTATTAGATTAAATTGGCTGTACTTTTTTGGAGTTTTGGCAGTATTGATCACATTTGTCAGGATTCTAAAACGAAAAGAGTGGCATACTCTGATTGACGTTGTCATTGCATTCGTTGTTGCATGTTTGCCATCCTTTTTGCGGGATGGAATATTCCCCCATCTTCTTTTGATAGCAAATATGCTATACGCCCCGTTTCATAATAGGCTTGTTGTCACAAGCATGAGCTATGTCTTCGACAACTATACAAAGGCGATTCTATGGCTGATCTTGTTTGCAGGACTCTTATTATGCGTTAATCATTTAAGACTATTTAGTTGCAGGCAATGATGGAACTTTTTGAGGTTTCACATGATAAATGGATGTTTTAGGTGGTAAATTTACATGAAAAAGTGGTGGATCTGGGTTATCTGTGCCGCCTTGCTTCTTGCGATCGGGATTCCTGTGGGTAAAAGCTACCGGGAAAAGCAAGAAAAAGCGAAGAGGCAAAAAGAGCTATGGGAGAAAATGGAAAGTGTCACACAGGTGGTGCCTAAAGAAGAAGACAAAGAAATGGCAGACCCCTCCTCTTTGGAGGGGTACATCGACGCAGAGAGTCTTGCTGCCCTGGAAGAGGCATGCGATTACAATCACTACCAGGTCAATGACCGGGGTCAAACGTTTGGAACCTTTCGGATGATCGATGTTCTCCAGGATAGGGAGATTGAAGCGACTACAGAAAAGTTCCGGCAGGAGCACCCGGACTTCTATGAAGAACTACTTGCTGCGATTGAAAAGAAGATTAGGGAAGATGTCTGGGATGAAGAGAAGGACTGGAAACTGGAAGAATTAGGGTTTACCGAATATAAAGCGAAGGGGATGCTAGGGGTCAGTTATTACTTTGACTGGGATGAGTCAAGCCCAGAGCCAGACAGACATCTTCGAGTACATCTTTCGCACGAAGCGTATTATGCGCTGCTGCCGGATCTAATCAATGTGGAAGGCCTTTCTTATTCTGCAGATCCTTCCAGAAAGTCTGATTTTTCTGATGTATCAGGAAGTTGGCTGCCGGTGGCAGGATACATAACAAAAGAAGATTACTGGGCTTTTTGGTTGGCATCGCAGGAAGATGAAAAGACAATGAGGTGGACCACCTACGCGAACGATGGTTTAACACCGCTGCAGACGGTGAAGAAACGAGAGAGGGCTCAGCAGAACTGGGATTAGAGCAAATCAAGGAGTGCATTTCGAGGAGAAAATCGAGGTGCACTCTCTTTTTGCTGAAGAAAATGAAAATAGTTTGATTCTTTTAGGTTTGATTAAGGTTTGTGCTTTAAGATGAAACCATCGAAAGAACAAAACACCGCAGTGATGCGGTGCTGACATAGATTGTTTCACTTGTTTTTTTCGTTTTCTCCCTTTATTGTTGCAAGAGGAGCGGGTCAGAGGTGACTCGCTTTTCTTGCGTGTTGGGATAGATTCGAGGATTGGTTATAGCGAGGTAAGATATTGCTTAATAGAGTTTATAAACAATTCCGCATTTCGAAGCTGTTCTTCTGCCTCCGCCTTGGAGACGACATAGAAATCATCGTAATCGGATTTTTCTCTAAGAAAAGAGGAGCTTTTGATTATTTTTGACAACTCAGCACTCAATATGCCCGATTTAATGTAATGCTGATTAAAATGAGCGATAACACCGGAATGCTTTGAGGAGTCAAACCCATCTAAAGTATTGACAGCGCGCATTGCATGAAAAATTGCGTAATAAGAACGATTCAGAGAAGTCCTTAGTTGGTTCATCTCTAAATTGTCCTTGGAAGCTTTAAGCATCTCTTCTGCGCGGTCAAGCCGATACTGCAGTAAAGTCTTTAAGCTGCCTTCCATAAAACAACACCATCTTTCTGAAGATTGCGATAGAAGGGGACAATCTCACCCCATGTATCAAGCGTTTTCTTGTCGATATCAATGATTGAAAAAATACGATCGTACTTCAGATCAAGCTCAGAGGCCCATGATAAGAATGCCTTCTTTGTTTCCTCCTGCATATGATCTGTGAGAATAATGGCAATATCTATATCACTTTCTGAGGTTTCTTCCTGCCTGGCAACAGATCCATATAAAACTACTGCGTCCAGACACTCGCCAACCAGTGAGATTAGACCTGATAATAAGTCTTGCTTCATTTCGTCTGTAAACATCTCTGTTGCCTCCTTTCCGCCAGAATCCGTTCTTTTGTCCATATCTTATCATGTTTTCATTGTATTTGCAATTTATCGTTGTTCAAATCAAGAACTAGACAGAGCCAGATAGTCCTGCAGTCTTTCCTCCACCATCTCTCGATTCTTTACGCCTTCGCAGGTTCCAACATGTTCGATGCAGATCGAGGCTACCGCAGTGGCGTACTGGGCGCATTCGAGGAAGGATTTTCTTTCTAGCAGACCGCAGATGAAGCCTGCGGCAAAGTTATCTCCCGCGCCGGTTTCGTCGACACACCTGGCCTTGGTATAGGCTGGGACGATGTAGTGCTCCTCCTTGCTTTTTAAAATGCATCCGTCCGCACCGGTTTTGACGATGACGTGTCCCACGCCCCAAGAGAGGAAAACATCGGCCATCTCTTCAGGATCGGTCTTACCTGTCATTCCTGCCGCCTCTCCTCTGTTTGGGAAAAAGTAATCGACATAGCTTAGCGTTTCTTTATATTCCTCAATTCTACCGCTGTAGTCAACCATCCCACCGTTCATGTCTGCACAGATGATCATGCCACGTTCTTTGGCAGCACGGAAGAAGTCGCACAAGGGCTGACCGTCGATGCGCTCAAAGGTGCAAAGGCTCGCAAAAGAAAGAATCGAATAGCCATCACCTAGCGCTGCATAGTTTAAGTCTTCCGGGCCGTAAAGCCAAAGGTTGCTATTCTTCGGAGTGATGCAGCTTCGGACACCTTCTGCGGAAACAAGTCCAACGTTGATTGCGGTTGGCATGTCTTTCCGGATGATGAAAGCATCGGTATCGATTCCATTTTCCCGGCAGTGGCGCAGCACCACCTGACCTGGCTCGTCGTCTCCGATCATAGTCATCAAAGAGACCTGATGCCCGAGGCGAGAGATGATGGTCGCTTCATTTGGCGCGTCTCCGCCGATGGTGAGATGAAAACTTTCGATGGGCGTGACAGCCCGATTCATAATGTCCTGCGGAACCGGTGCGATCTGTAGATCTGTAAGTGCCGCGCCGACAACCAACACTTCATGCTTCATTTGCAAAACCCTCCTGGAGATTCTTGATTGTAGTATAAATGATTTCGAGGCAAAGGTAAATTCTTTGTTTTTTCTAAGGCATGTTTTGACATCCCGTGTGACCTGGTTTAGAATGAAATTATAGAGTATGAACGGAGGATAGGGTATGCTAAAATGTATGGTTTTTGCGGATGATTTTACAGGCGCACTGGACACTGGCGTGACATTTGCCTCGCGGGGGATTCTGACGGTGGTGAAAACAGAGCGCAACCTGGAGGGGGCGGAGGAGACCGAAGTGCTCGTGATTGATACGGAGTCTAGACATCTGCCACCGAAGGTGGCTTATGAGAGACTGTATCTGCTTGGCCGTGAGGCGGCAAATGTTTCGGCAGCGTATGTGCTTAAGAAGACCGATTCTGCGATGCGTGGCAATGCGGGTACGGAGTTTGCCGGGCTGATGGCGGGGATTCATGCAAATAAGCTTGCATTTTTACCGGCGTATCCGGAGACCAGGCGTTTCGTGCAGGACGGCGTACTTTTAATCGACGGGGTTCCGGTGTCGCAGACCGGCTTTGGGGTTGACCCGTTAAATCCGGTGGTGCATGATCTAATGAAGGAGATCTTAGCGGAGCAGACCGAGCTTCCGATTTTGTCTGGAAAGGACTACGAGGCAGAGGGGAGCGAAGGCATCTTTGTGTTTGAAGAAAAGACCAGGGAAGAGATGGATGCGGCGACCGAGAAGCTTTGCAGGCAGGGCGAGAAGCCAGTGCTTTTGGGCGGCTGCGCAGGTGTCGGGATCTCTCTGGCAAAGGTGCTCGCAGATGCGGATGCGAGCATGGAGCTTACGATGCCGAAAGCGCCCGCATTGATCATCAGCGGAAGTGTGCATCCGGTTTCGAGAGAGCAGATTCAGCGGGTGGAGGAGTCTGGTGTGCGTTGCTTCCACTTAAAGGAAGACCCGGTGACCGAAGCAGGGAAGGCAGAGGAAGAGAGAGTCTATTCTGAGACACTGGAAGCATTTGCGCGAGGAGAGACCGTGCTTCATGACTGGGCGGGTGTCTTCCACGATGACCTGTTTTACAAGGTTTTCTTAGAGATCAAGCCGCAGAGCCTGATGGTGATCGGCGGGGATACCCTGACCAGATGCATGTATAGGCTTGGCGTGGATGCGCTCGCGCCGGAAGGCGAGTACGAGACCGGTGTGGTGAGCGCACATTATAAGTATCAAGGTGAAGAAAAGCACATCATTACGAAGTCGGGTGGCTTTGGGAAACCGGACGTGCTTGAGAGATTATTTGCAGGGAGGCAACATATGAAACCGATTGTTGGAATTACCATGGGAGATCCGGCGGGCAACGGACCGGAGATTACAGTCAAAGCACTGGCGCACCAGGAGATTTATGATCGTTGCCGGCCGATCGTCGTCGGGGATGCGAAAATGTTGTCGCAGGCGAGGACATTTGTCGGAAGGGAAGACATCCAGATTCATGTGTGTGAAAAGGTGTCGGATGCGCTTTTTACCTACGGAACCATCGATGTGCTGCACCTGGATTTGATCGAAGATCCGGCGAAGTTTGCGATCGGCAAGGTTAGTGTCGAGGGTGGCAACGCGGCGTTCCAGAGCGTGAAGAAGGTGATTGAACTTGCGATGGCCGGCGAGGTGGATGCGACGGTAACCAACGCGCTCAACAAAGAGGCGATGAACCTGGCGCTCGCATCAGACAACGGTGCAAAATCGGACGGATACACGCATTTTGATGGACATACCGAGATCTATGCGACCTACACCGGGACGAAGAAGTATACGATGATGCTGGCGCACCATGACCTGCGCGTCGTGCATGTGTCGACGCATGTGTCGCTGCGCGAGGCTTGTGACCGTGTGAAGAAGGCACGTGTGCTGGAGGTCATCGAGATCGCGAACCAGGCTTGCCTTGACATGGGCATTGAGAAGCCGAAGGTGGCGGTGGCTGGTTTGAATCCGCACTGCGGTGAACATGGACTCTTCGGCACGGAGGAGATCGATGAGATCATCCCTGCGATTGAGGAGGCGAAGGCAAAAGGCATTCAGGCGATCGGGCCGATCCCGCCGGATTCTGTCTTCTCCGAGGCACTTGGCGGCTGGTATGATATAGTGGTCTGCATGTACCACGACCAGGGACACATTCCGCTAAAGACCGTGGGATTTGTCTATGACCGCGAGGCACAGAACTGGAAGGCGGTGGAAGGTGTCAACGTGACGTTGGGACTGCCGATTATCCGCACGAGTGTTGACCACGGAACTGGTTTTGCACTGGCCGGAAAGGGCACCAGCAATGAGCTGAGTCTGGTCAATGCGATTGATTATGCGATTATGATGCAGGCAGGGCGTTCTGCAAAATAAGTTTAACGAAAAGGATAGTTTGAAACCATGAAGCTGCGAAAAGAAAACAACACGGGAATGGATCGGGTGACCTATCTTACGACGGCTCCGATCCCAAAGCTTATTCGGGAAATGTCGGTTCCGACCATCATCAGCATGCTTGTGACCAGTTTTTATAACCTGGTCGATACTGCATTTGTCGGAAGAATTGATACCCAGGCGACGGCTGCGGTCGGGATTTCATTTTCTGTGATGGCTTTAATCCAGGCGTTTAGTTTTCTTTTCGGGCATGGGTCGGGAAATTATCTGTCAAGGCGTCTTGGCGCGAGAGACTATGAAGATGCGGAACGAATGGCTTCTACCGGCTTTTATAGTCTGCTCATTGGCGGTGTGATCTTAAGCGTGCTGGGGGTGGTCTATGTGACGCCCTTGGCACGGTTTTTGGGTTCAACTGAGACGATTCTTCCCTATGCGGTTAAGTACCTGCGGGTGATCTTCATCGGTGCACCGTTTATGATGGGGTCTTTTTGCCTGAACAATCACATGCGGTTTCAGGGAAGTGCGAATATCGCAATGATTGGAATCGTGATAGGCGCAATCTTAAATATCGCGTTAGATCCGCTCATGATTTTCACGATGAACCTAGGGATCACCGGGGCGGCGCTTGCGACCATCGTCAGTCAGATGATCAGTTTCTTTTTGCTGCTGTATCTGAATCTGACGCGAGCGACCATCAAGGTGAAGATTCGCAAGTTCACGCCAAACTGGCACTATTACAAAAATATATTCAAGGGAGGCATTCCTTCCCTGGTGCGCCAGGGAATTGGCAGTGTCGCGACGATTTTGCTCAACAAAGCGGCAGGGCAGTATGGTGCAGAGGCAGCGGACGCGGCGATCGCAGCGATGGGTGTAGTCACACGGATCACGAACTTTGCTTATGCGGCATTAATCGGCTTTGGACAGGGCTTCCAACCGGTGTGTGGAACCAATTACGGTGCGAAAAATTATAAGCGTGTGAAGGAAGCATTTTTCTACTGCGTAAAGCTTGGAACGATTGCGTTGGTGGTTCTTTCTGTGGCAGGCTTTGTCTTTGCGGGGCCTTTGGTTGCGCTCTTCCGCGACGATCCGGACGTCATTCGGATTGGCACGACTGCACTGCGGATCCAGTGGGTGACATTTGCCCTCAATGGCTATGTCGTTGTCTCTACAATGCTGTTACAGACGATTGGAATGCCGTTAAAGGCTTCGATTGTGGCGATGGCAAGGCAAGGTTTGTTCTTTGTGCCTCTGATCGTGATTTTGCCACGCATTTTTGGACTTTTAGGTGTGCAGAGTGCGCAGGCGGTAGCGGATCTTTTGAGCTTTTTCCTGGCGATTCCACTTTGTCAGAGTGTGCTAAAGACCTTCCAGACAGATGCGGGGTGAGAGATGGAAAAGAAGAGTAATCTCTGGATGTATCTGGTGTTTGGCGCGGCAGTCCTTCTAATGCTTCCGGTGCTTTTTCTCTATCGCCCGACGGAGACGATTACGGATTATAAAATGATATTCCAGGAGCGTGAGATCACCGGGACGTACGAAGGGCAGACGCGAAACCATTTGCCCGACGGGGAGGGGACATTTACTTCAGATAATGGGAAGTTTGTCTATACCGGAGGCTTCTCAAAGGGGGAAATGTCCGGCAAGGGGTTTTTAAAAGACGCGCAGTTTGTGCAGACCTATCCGGGCGATCTGGTGGACCGCGTGGGCACCTACGAGGGCGAGATGCTTGACGGGGAAGCCTCCGGGCAGGCGACATTTCGCACGCAGAACAAGGCCTACGACTGGTATACGTATACGGGCGCTTACGAGCACAACCGTTGGAACGGTTACGGGCGGCTCAAGTATGACGATGAGTTTTATTTTCTGCGCGAGGGAAACTTCGTGGACTGCGAGTTCATGCCGACCGTGGAGCAGTTTTATAAATGTTACGGGACGTGGCTTGGCATGCCTTATGAACTGACGGAGGAGACGGCTGCGCTTTTCCGGGAGGAAGGTGAAGCGATGCTTTCCGACCCTGAGGCGTATACGAAGGATGCGCCTGAGGTGACGTATGAGGCGTTAAAAGATCACGTCGGTGAGGTCGTGCACCTTATGGGGCTTACCATCGTGGAAAATGAACATAACGACGTCCTCTGGGGCAGACATTTTATGAATATCTGCGCGGAGGATGAAGGGGGAAACCGCGTACATTTGCTTGCGCTTGCGGCGTATCCGGTCGGGTGGAATTACAAGATTGATGCGTATGTGATTCCGCTGGCGGCGTCGGTGTATCCGAATGAATATGCCGAGAAGACGGATACATTTGTCTGCGCGGTGATAGAGATTGATTGAGGATTGCATTTGCCGCTCACTTGTGCTAGACTGTCCATTGTAAACAAAAGCTAGGGGGGCCCAAGAGGGCTGAGACGAAAGAGACCCTTATCACCTGATCCGGATCATACCGGCGTAGGGAAGCTTATAAAAGCAACATAAGACCGCAGTGCGGTTTCTCTTTCGCCTCCTATCCCAAAGAAGGAGGTATTTTTATGCAGTTTTTTGTGGAAAATGAGGGTGCGTTTTACCCTACAACAGCGGGTCGTATTCTTCTGATCGTGATCTTCGTGGCGTTGCTTGCCGTGGCACTGATCTTTGGCAGCAAGAGAAAAGAATACAAGACCACACCGACCAAGCAGCTTGTGTACTCTGCGGCAGCGATGGCGCTTGCTCTTGTGACGTCGAATCTGAAGCTGTTTCGATTACCGATGGGCGGCTCGGTGACGTTGTTCTCGATGTTCTTTATCTGCCTGATCGGTTACTGGTACGGACTTTCTGCCGGCCTTACGACCGCATTTGCGTATGGCCTTTTGCAGATGATCATTGATCCGTACATCATCAGTGTTCCGCAGCTCTTTTGTGATTACATCTTAGCGTTTGGTGCACTTGGTCTGTCCGGCATCTTCTCCGAGAAGAAGAACGGTATGATCCCCGGTTACATCGTGGGTGTGATCGGCAGATTTATATTTGCTTTCTTATCCGGTGTGATTTTCTTTGGCATGTATGCGCCGGAAAATATGAACCCTGCGGTCTATTCCTTCCTGTATAACGGTTCGTACATTGCGGCAGAGGCGGTGCTGACACTGATCGTGCTTGCAATCCCGGCTGTGAGAAATGCGCTCGCTCAGCTGAAGAAGATGGCGAATTCCTAAGGAAGGCATTGCGGCTAATAGAAAAATCAGGTATAATGTCAGGCGATGAATGGTTCATCGCCTGTTTTCGTTTTATCAGAAAGAAGGAAATCATGGAACTGAATTTGAGACCGAGAGAAGAGTGTAAGTTTGATGCAGTGTCGCTGGGCGAGATTATGCTTCGCCTGGATCCGGGTGAGGGAAGAATCCGCACCGCGAGATCGTTTCGTGCCTGGGAGGGCGGCGGCGAGTATAACGTTGTGCGCGGCCTTCGCAAGTGTTTTGGATTAAAGACTGCGACGATCACTGCATTTGCAGATAATGAAGTTGGTAAGCTGATGGAGGATTTCATCTGCCAGGGCGGCGTGGATACGTCCTTGATCAAGTGGGTGAAGACCGACGGAATCGGCAGACTTTGCCGCAACGGTATCAACTTTACCGAGCGTGGATTTGGCATCCGCGGCGCGGTGGGATGCTCAGACCGTGCGAACACGGCGATCTCCCAGATGCGTCCGGAAGATTTTGACTTCGATTATATTTTCGGCGAGCTTGGCGTGCGCTGGCTGCACACCGGCGGCATCTACGCAGCACTTTCGGAGCAGTCTTCGGAGACGGTTGTAGCGGCGATTAAGACCGCGAAGAAGTATGGAACCGTGGTTTCTTACGACTTAAATTATCGTCCTTCGATGTGGAGCGCGATTGGCGGCAAGGCGAAGGCGCAGGAAGTCAACAAAGAGATCGCAAAGTATGTTGATGTCATGATCGGCAACGAGGAAGATTTCACGGCCTGCCTTGGTTTTGAGATTGAGGGAAATGATGCCGATTTAAAGGAATTAAATCTCGAAGGATACAAGAAGATGATCGGTGAGGCCGCGAAGACCTATCCGAACTTCAAGGTGGTTGCGACGACGCTTCGTACCGTGAAGACTGCGACGGTCAATGACTGGAGCGCGATCTGCTACGCGGACGGGGAGATCTACAAGGCGAAGGATTACAAGGGTCTTGAGATCTTAGACCGTGTCGGCGGCGGTGATTCGTTCGCATCCGGTCTGATTTATGCGTTGATGCAGGGTTATGATGCAGAGACAGCGGTGAATTACGGTGCAGCTCATGGTGCGTTGGCCATGACAACACCGGGTGATACGTCGATGGCGAGCTTAAAGGAAGTCGAGGCTATTGTCGGCGGTGCAGGCGCGAGAGTTCAAAGATAAGGTTTGAAAGGCCGCGCATCGCGCGGCCTGAACTTATTTATGGGGAGAAAAGTATTATGGATATCGCAAAACAGATTGCAACAGAATTGACGATTGAGCCGTGGCAGGTGGAGGCGGTAATCACGCTGATTGATGAGGGGAATACGATTCCTTTTATCGCGCGTTACCGCAAGGAGAAGCACGGTGCGTTAAATGACGAACAGCTAAGAGCCCTCAACGAGCGTTTGGCTTACCTGCGCAACCTCGAGGAGAAGAAGCAGCAGGTCTTAAAGAGCATCGAGGAGCAGGGGAAGCTTACGGATCAGATCCGCAAGAACATCGAAGAGGCGATGACCCAGGTCGCGGTCGATGACATTTACCGGCCGTTCAGACCGAAGAGAAGAACCAGAGCGACGATTGCAAAGGAAAAGGGGCTGGAGCCGTTGGCTGTATTTATCGTGACGCAGCGTGACGGAGACGTGCCTACGGAGGCTTTAAAGTACGTGCATCCAGAGAAGGAAGAGGCCGCGCACACCGTCGAAGAGGCCATTACAGGCGCGCAGGATATCATCGCGGAAGTGATCGCGGATTCGGCTGCATTTCGTGAGTTTATCCGCGGCTTGACACGCAGAGAAGGCACACTCATTTCCAAGGCAAAGGATGAAAAAGAGGCCTCGGTTTATGAGATGTATTATGATTTCTCTGAGCCGGTGGCGAAGATGCAGGGCTACCGCGTGCTTGCAATCAACCGCGGCGAGGCGGAGAAGTTCTTGGTGGTGAAGATTGATGCGCCGGTGGAGCGCATTTTAGGATATCTGGAGCGTAGACTCGTGAAGAAGCCGGAATCGCAGACAACGCCTTATCTGAAGGCTGCGATTGCGGACAGCTACACGAGACTGATGGCACCTTCGATTGAGCGTGAAGTGAGAAATGAACTCACGGAAGCTGCGGAAGACGGCGCGATCAAGGTCTTTGGCAAGAACTTGGAGCAGCTCTTTATGCAGCCCCCGATTGCGGGCAAGGTCGTTCTTGGCTGGGATCCTGCGTTTCGTACCGGCTGTAAGCTGGCGGTTGTAGACGCGCAGGGCAAGGTTTTGCACACGGTGGTCGTCTATCCGACGATGCCGCAGAACAAGGTGCGTGAGGCGAAAGATACTGTTAAAAAGCTCATTGATAAGTATCATATCGACCTCATTTCCGTGGGAAATGGTACCGCTTCCCGCGAGTCTGAGCAGATCATTGTTGAGATGTTAAAGGAAGTCAAGCGTCCGGTCGCTTACGTGATCACAAATGAGGCGGGTGCTTCGGTGTATTCAGCAAGTAAGCTTGCCACCGAGGAGTTCCCGAACTTTGACGTGGGACAGAGAAGTGCGGTTTCGATTGCAAGACGTGTGCAGGATCCGCTCGCGGAACTGGTCAAGATCGATCCGAAGTCGATCGGTGTCGGGCAGTATCAGCACGATATGAACCAGAAGAAGCTCGGAGAAGCGCTGGATGGTGTCGTGGAAGACTGCGTCAATCATGTCGGCGTGGATTTGAACACGGCTTCGGCTTCCCTGCTCTCTTACGTGGCAGGCATCAGTAAGCCGATCGCAAAAAATATCGTAACGTACCGTGAAGAGAGCGGTGCATTTAAGAACAGAAGAGAGTTACTTAAGGTGCCGAAACTCGGACCGAAGGCTTATGAGCAGTGCGCGGGGTTCCTTCGCATCCGTGGCGGTTCGGATCCGCTTGACGCAACGAGTGTGCATCCGGAGTCTTACGACGCGGCCAAGGCGATTTTGAGCAAATGTGGTTACGCGCCGGAAGATGTGCGCGGTGGGATCCCAGGAATCAGCAAGAAGGCAGGCAATGTGAAAAAGCTTGCCGCGGAGCTTGAGATCGGTGAGCTGACACTTAAAGATATTTTGAAAGAACTGGAAAAACCGGGGCGGGATCCCCGTGAAGATATGCCGAAGCCGATTCTTCGCACGGATGTGCTGGAGATGAAGGATCTAAAGGAAGGCATGATCCTAAAAGGAACGGTGCGCAATGTCATCGATTTCGGTGCGTTTGTGGACATCGGCGTGCACCAGGACGGCCTCGTACACATTTCCGAGATGTCGGATCATTTCATCAAGCATCCGCTGGAGGCGGTGAGTGTGGGCGACATCGTGGAGGTACGCGTGCTGGGCGTGGATTTAAAGAAGAAGCGGATCAGCTTGTCGATGAAGCTTTGATGGGAGATCAGCTGGATCGGAATGCAGATGAAAGAATTGTTGGCTGCGATTGCAGCCGGGGAAAATGTGCGCGCAGGGCTGAGTGATTTAAAAAAAGAGATCAAAAAGCCCGGCGGGCGAAAAGAGTGTCTGGCACTGCTTGGCGGTGACCTCTCTGCGATCACCTTGCAACTTGGTGCAGAAGATGCGAAAACCAGGAAGAATGCGGCCGGCGTGCTGGGAGAACTAAAGCGCCAGGAAAGCCTTCTGACATTGTATGAGGCTTATCTGCACGAGGAGACACTTTTTGTCAAGAGTGCGTATCTGGAGGCGATGAAAGGGCTTGATTATACGAGCCTTTTGCCAGAACTTCGTGATATCAGAGAAGAGCTCTCCGGGCAGGAGTTTCCGGTAGAAGAGCAGAAGCATCGGCTGGCGGAGCTTGCGGCTTTGACAGATCTAATCGGTGAGGCGGAGGCTGCGAAAAAGCATGCATTTCTCGGGATGAAGAAGCCTGCACATGTGCTTCTTTTGACCAACCGAAACGCCGCACAGCTGGTCTGTTACCGGTTAGGCGAGGCTGGTATCCCGGCGAAGGTCTACACGGCTGGTGTGATCGCGAATCCAGAAAAGTTGGAAGACCTGATGCAACTTCGGCTGTTCTCGGAGATCCTTTTCCCGGTGGAAGACTGTGAAATGGTCTCGGAAAATCCGACAGAAGCTGCAAAAGTGTTGGGGAAAAGCAAACTGCTCTTGCTGCTTGGCAGTGAGCTTGCTGGTGAACCACCATATACATTTCGCGTGGAGGTAAGAAGCAAGGACGAACCGGACGTGCAGAGTACATTTGCAAAGAAGTTTGGAACTGCCCTGCAGGTAGAGACCGAAGGTGACTTGATCAACCGGCCGTCCTCATATGAAGTGGAACTGCGTCTCGTAAAGAGAGCGGACGGCGGCTATCGACCGCTCGTGAAGTTTATGGGGCTGCCGGATCATCGCTTCGCTTACCGAAAGGCGGTGACGGCAGGCAGTTTGCATCCGGTCAATGCGGCACTGTTTTTAGAATATGCGAAGCCATATTTAAAGGATGGTGCGCGGGTGCTGGATCCGATGTGTGGCTCGGGTGTGCTTCTTGCGGAACGGATGTTGATCGGAAGTCCCGATACGGTCTACGGACTTGACATTTACGCAGATGCGCTGCGTGCCGCGAAGCAAAATATTGAGGGAGCAGGGAAGTTTGCGCATCTGATTCAGAGAGATTTCAGGGACTTTTCTCACGAACATCTCTTTGATGAAGTGATCACGGATTTCCCGAGCGTGCGAGGCAAACAGTCGGTGCAGGAGATTGGGGGGCTTTATGCAGCATTTTTTAAGAAGATGCCTAAGCTTGTCCGCGAAGGAGGTCTTCTGGTACTCTACACGCACGATCCTGCGCTGGTGAGAAAGTATATGGGAGAGCGCTTTGCGGTGCGAAGTGTTCATGAGATTTCCAAACGAGAAGGAAGCTATCTTTTCCTTCTGACGGTTCGATGATAGGAGAAAAGTGATGGGTAAGAAATATGAAGTTCAATTAACAGCAGGTGATATGTTACGGTTTCAGCTGCGTCATGCCTATACGTCTATTGCCGGAATTATTACGATAGCGATGAGCCTGATCGGCCTTTACATGCTGATTACGATGTGGGGACAGTTTAATGACACCTATCGTCTGGCTCTGATTTTCGTTGCCCTTTATGCGCCGGTGGTCGAGCCGCTTCGCCTGTATCTGCGTGCAAGAAAGCAGATTAAGGCGGCACAGCTTTCCAAGGCGATCGACTATGAATTTGAAGAAGAAGGCGTGATCATCACCCAGGAGGATGTGCGTGTTCCGATCCCGTGGAGCGCGGTTAAAAAGTTGAAACAGACGAAAGCAGCGATCTATATGTATCTGGACAGTATGCGCTGCTATATTTTCCCAAATCGGTTTCTTGACGGGGATGAAGCTGCGATCGCGGCCTATATCAAAGCCCATATGGGAGCGTCAAAATGATGGCGTGTGAGAAGTCAAAGACCTGGGAAACATTTTCCGCAAAGGAAACCTTTGCCCTGGGTAAATCGATGGGAGAGAGCGCGGTTGCGGGCGAGATCATCTGCCTAAATGGTGATCTTGGCACCGGAAAGACAGTCTTTACGCAAGGATTTGCGGCTGGGCTTGGCATCACGGAGCCGGTCACGAGCCCGACTTTTACGATCGTCGGCGAATATGACGAGGGGCGTCTGCCTTTTTATCATTTTGATGTGTACCGGATTGCGGATCCGGAGGAAATGTACGAGATCGGGTTTGAAGAGTATCTTTTCGGCGAGGGCGTTTGCATGATTGAGTGGGCCCAGCTTGTCGAAGAGCTGCTTCCCAAAGAGCGCACGGAAATCTTGATCGAGAAGGATCCTGCGCGCGGGTTTGATTACCGGAAGATTACCGTGAAAGTTTTAGGAAATGAAGGGAATGAAGGATGAAGGTTTTGGCGATTGACAGTTCCGGGCTGGTGGCGTCCTGTGCGCTTGTGGAGGAGGATCATCTGATCGCGGAATATACCGTGGATTTTAAGAAAACCCATTCGCAGACCCTGCTTCCGATGATTGAGGAGATCACGCGGATGACGGAGTGCGAGCTTCAGGCGCTTGACGCGATTGCGGTGGCTGGCGGGCCGGGTTCGTTTACCGGACTTCGCATCGGCGCGGCGACTGCAAAAGGGCTGGGGCTTGCGCTTGAGAAGCCGATTATCTCGGTGCCGACAGTGGATGCGATGGCTTACGGACTTTTTGGGGCTAGCGGACTCATTTGCCCGATCATGGATGCCAGAAGAAGCCAGGTCTATACCGGTCTTTACCGGTTTGTGGACGGTGAATTTGTCGTGGTAAAAGAACAGTGGGCGGAAGACGTGGAAGCGCTGGTTACTCTGTTAAATGAGTTCGGTGAGCCGGTGACATTTTTGGGCGACGGTGTGCCGGTATATCAGAAGTTGATTGACAGCCTCGCAGAGATTCCGGTACACTATGCACCTGCGCACGTCTCCAGGCAGCGGGCCGCGAGTGTCGGTGCGCTGGCGATTCTTTACGGAATTAAGAAGGCGGAGCCTGCGAGGGATCACCGCCCAATTTATCTGAGAAAGTCGCAGGCGGAGCGCGAGCGGGAGGCCGGGATTCATGCGAAAGGAAGCCTCGATGCGTGAGGATGTGGTGATTCGGCCGATGCAGGCGGAGGATGTGTCTGCGATCTGTGCGATAGAGCAGGCAAGTTTTTCGGATCCGTGGAGCGCAGAAGGGTTCCTTAACTCTTTGGCAAATGAGCGGGCGATCTGTCTGAGCGCGATCTGCGAAGGAGAACCGGTCGGATATGCGCTTTTATATACCGTGCTTGATGAAGCAGACCTCGTTAATATTGCGGTGGCCGAGCAGATGCGTCAGTGCGGGATTGGCCGCGCGCTGCTAAAAGAAGTGATCTTGCAGGCGAAAGAAAAAGGCGTCTTAAAGATCTTTTTGGAGGTGCGAAAGAGCAATTATCGTGCCAGATTGTTATATGGAAGTTTTGGCTTTTTGACGCTCTCGGTACGCAAGGGGTTTTACGAGAAGCCAAAAGAAGATGCGATTTGTATGATGCTTCCTTTGGAGAGAGCAATTATAAAGTAGAGTAGGTTAGGTGATGTAATGTTAGATGTGTGTTTACTGGGGACGGGCGGCATGATGCCGATCCCGGGCAGATGGCTGACTTCCTGCATGATGCGGTTAAACGGCAGCAGTCTGCTTATCGACTGCGGAGAGGGAACGCAGGTGGCGATTCGTGAGAAGGGCTGGAGTTTTCATCCGATCGATGTGATCTGCATCACACATTTTCACGGAGATCACATCAGCGGATTGACAGGCCTTCTGCTTTCTATGGGAAATGCAGACCGCACAGAGCCGGTGACGATCATCGGACCACGTGGCCTTGAAAAGGTGGTAAATGCGCTTCGCATCATTGCGCCTGAGCTGCCGTTTGGACTCATTTTCAAAGAGATTGAGGGGCCGGAGGCGGACTTTGTGGTCAATGACTATCACATTCATGCGTTTTTGGTCGCACACCGGATCACCTGTTATGGCTATACGATTACGGTGGAGCGCGCGGGCAAGTTTGACGCGGAAAAGGCGAAGGCAAACGAGGTACCGCTGCTTTGCTGGAACCGCCTGCAGAAGGGAAATGTCGTCGAGTGGGAAGGTAAGACCTTTACACCGGACATGGTGCTCGGCGCGGCAAGACGGGGGCTTAAGGTCACGTATAGTACAGATACCCGACCGTGCGCATCGATTTCGCGCAACGCGAAGGACTCTGACCTGTTCATCTGCGAGGGCATGTACGGGGAAGACGATAAGCTGAACAAAGCGATTGAACATAAGCACATGACCTTTTCCGAGGCCGCGACGCTTGCGAAAGAAGCGCAGGTCAAGGAACTGTGGCTGACCCATTTTAGTCCGGCACTGACAAGGCCGAAGGACTTCTTGCCGGTGGCGCGGGAGATTTTTCCGCAGACCAAGACCGGAAAGAGTGGCATGACTGTGACATTAAAGTTTGTAGATGAGGAAGAGTGAGAAATCATGAGTGAAGTGAAAATTCTGGCAATCGAATCGTCCTGTGATGAGACCGCGGCGGCGGTCGTGGTGGATGGGCGAAAGGTGCTCTCGAATGTGATCTCTTCCCAGATTGACATTCATAAACTGTATGGTGGCGTGGTGCCGGAGATTGCCTCGAGGAAGCATGTGGAGAACATCAACGGGGTGATCGAAGAGGCGCTTTCGCAGGCCGAGATGACGCTTTCTGACATGGACGCGATTGCGGTGACGTACGGGCCAGGGCTGGTCGGCGCGCTGTTAGTGGGCGTTGCAGAGGCGAAAGCGATTGCATTTGCCGCAAAGAAGCCGCTGATCGGCGTGCATCACATCGAAGGGCATGTCTCGGCAAATTATATCGCACATCCGGAGCTGGAACCACCGTTTTTGTGCCTGATCGTCTCGGGCGGTCACACGCATCTCGTTGTGGTCAAGGATTACGGGGAATATGAGATCATCGCGCGGACGAGGGACGATGCCGCAGGCGAAGCCTTTGACAAAGTGGCGCGTGCGATCGGTCTCGGATATCCCGGCGGACCGAAGGTGGACAAGCTTGCCAAAGAAGGTAATCCGAAGGCGATTGCATTTCCACGCGCGGTCGTGGAGGACGCCCCGCTGGACTTCAGTTTCAGCGGTCTGAAATCATCGGTTTTAAACTATCTGAACGGAGCTCAGATGAAGGGCGAGCAGATCAACCGTGCGGATGTGGCGGCTTCGTTCCAGCAGTCGGTCGTGGACGTGTTGGTCGGACACACGATGCAGGCCGCGAAAGAGCTTGGGATCACAAAGGTTGCGATGGCCGGAGGCGTGGCATCCAATTCCGCACTGCGTGCCGGGATGGAGGCTGCGTGCGAGAAAGAAGGCTTTTCCTTATATTATCCCACCCCGATTCTTTGCACGGACAACGCGGCGATGATCGGCTCCGCGGCGTACTATGAGTACATCAAGGGCGTGCGGGATGGCTGGGATCTGAATGCAGTGCCGAATCTGAAGATTGGGCAGAGATGAGTGTGACTGGCTTGTTTGCGAAAGGTGAGTGAGGCATGAAAACCGTAGGAATCGTGCTTGCAGGCGGGAGCGGACGCCGGATGGGAACGGCGGTAGAAAAGCAATATCTGCCCATCAAAGGCTATCCGGTGCTTTATTATTCCCTGGCAGCGATGCAGGAGAGCTTTCTGGATGAAATCATTTTGGTGGCCGGGGCGGATCGTATCGAGTACTGCCGCGAAGAAATTGTGGAGCGGTATCATTTCACCAAAGTAACGAAGATCGTCGCGGGCGGCGCGGAGCGCTATGATTCTGTGGCAAATGCACTCGCAGCGATCGACGTAGCGGACTATGTTTTCATCCACGACGGGGCGAGGCCTTGTCTGACCGCGGAAATACTCTCAAGGGGACTTGCGTGCGTAAAGGAAATGGGCGCGTGCGTGGCCGCGGTGAGATCGAAAGACACGGTAAAGATCGTAGAAGTGGACGGAAAGATCTCCTACACGCCGAACCGGGAGAGTGTCTGGATCATCCAGACCCCGCAGGTGTTCGCCTTTGATCTGATCCGCGAGGCACATGAGAAAATGAAAATGGTGGATAAAACCGGGATCACCGACGATGCGATGGTCGTCGAGAAGATGCTCGGCGCGCCGGTGTATGTGTTCGAGGGTGATTACAAGAATATCAAGATCACGACGGCGGAGGATCTGACGACGGCAGAAGAGTATCTGAATTTATTTGCATAAACGAATGTATGCTGTGAAAGGTGGGGCTATCGATGGAAGTATATGAATTCGGAAAAGAGAATGATCGGAAGATCGTCCTGATTCCTGGCAACATGATGTGCTGGAAGCAGTTTGAGAACGTGATTCCTTTGCTTGCAAATGAATTTCATATCATCGCGATCAGCACGGACGGCTACGACGGGACAGGGGAGACAATTTTCACGACCGCGGAAGCATCTGCCGAAGGGCTGGAAACGTACATCCGCGAGCATCTGGACGGTGAGATCGACCTCGTATTCGGAGAGTCATTCGGCGGTGCTACGGCAGGGATCCTTTTTCACAGGCAGTGCGTACGCGTCGGTGCGATGATTCTTAGCGGTCCGCAGTACATGAGCCTCGGACCCTTAACCGGGATCCTGTCGGCAATCATCCCGCGCAACCAGTACCGGCTGCTGTATAACATTCAGACGCAAAAGAAACTGCCCTGGCTTTTGAAGGTCTACACGCGAACCGACGATGAAAAGCTGCTGGGTCAGTTTAAAAATGTACCGCCCAATATCTCGTTTGACACGTTAAAAAATGCAATGTCTGAGGCAATCAGACTGTATGAAACCATCGATGGCTTCCAACCGGATCCTTCCGCCTGCGTGGCCATTTGGCATGGCGCGAAAGAGCCAAACATGAAAATCGCACTGCAGAAGCTAAAGCGTGCGTGGCCAAACCTGGAGGATCATCCATTTCCTAACTTTGGCCATGGAGAGATCATCGCGCACCCGGATCTGATGGCAGAAGAGATCCGGAAATTTCTGGAAATTGACGCTGGGAGTATTCGCCAACGAAAAAGTTGAAAATAAGAAAATTATTTCTTGACATTTAAAAAGAAAGTTGGTATCCTAGATAAGCATCGTCTGGAGAGGTGTCCGAGTGGTTTAAGGAGCTAGTCTTGAAAACTAGTGACTCCGAAAGGGGCCGTGGGTTCGAATCCCACCTTCTCCGCTCTTTTTATGGACAATCCCAGACGTTTATATACATTGCATGCAGGTCATCTGCATGAATGATTCAGGCTATGGAGAAGTACCCAAGAGGCTGAAGGGACACCCCTGGAAAGGGTGCAGGTCGTTAATAGCGGCGCATGGGTTCAAATCCCATCTTCTCCGCTCCACATTGGCGAAACCTGAGGGATTACTGCGGGCTTTCGGCGATGTGTTTTTATGAGAACCTTGATAACTGAACAGTGAGACAACCTTGAAAGTTCTTTTCAAAGATTTATTTTTTGCGAAGGTTTTAGACAAAACCTAAGAAAACCCTGAATCTATAAGATTCGGAACAGTAAACGGAAAGAAGAAG
>JAFVAL010000073.1 GCA_017480565.1 Lachnospiraceae bacterium
GAATCATGATCTGACGAAGGAGATCCTGGAGCTTATCCTGAACATCAAGATTTCAAAGCTGACGGCGGTTGTTTCGCAGAGATCGCTGAAGTTTACACCATTTGATCATGGTGTGAGGCTGGATGTTTTTGTTGAGGATACAAATCAAGTCAGATACGATATCGAGATGCAGACGACCGATGAGCCTGAGATCGGGAAGAGAAGCCGCTACTATCACAGTATGATCGATCTCGACTCGATTGAGAGTGGGACGAAGTATTCGGATTTGAAGAAGAGTTATGTGATCTTTATCTGTAAGAACACGCCTTCCGCCTTTAAGGTAAACTTGCCGGTGTATACATTTCACAGCAAGTGTGATGAAGATGAGAAGGTGGATCTGAAGGATGAGCAGACGACGGTGGTTTTGAATGCGAGCGGGCCGCGGGAAGGGCTGAGGCCGGAACTGGATCACTTTCTTGATTATTTGAGTGAGAATGTGGTAGCGGATCCGCTGTCTACGCGGCTTGAGGCGGAGGTCGAGAGTGCGAGGAGTTCTGCGATATGGAGGACAGAGTATATGACATTTAAAATGAAGTTGGATGAGGCGTATGAATCTGGTGTTGAGGAAGGCGTCGAGAAGGGGATTGCACGAATCATCACCTATATGTATTCCCAAGGGAAAACAGTGGATGAGATTGTAAAGGATACTGGTTGTGCATATGAAGATGTCATGAGGATCACGCAGGAAGGGAATACATCAGAAGAATAATAAAACATTCTTAAGGGATGTTTTGTGGATCAATTAGGATAGGAATGATTTTATCAGAGCTTTCGTTTTATACGAAGGCTCTTTTTTGACGATGCTTTGCGTTGTTACACTTTTGTGACAATTTGTTGCATTTAGTGGAGGATTTGAAGGTTCAAACTAGATAGAATAAAGCCGTCAGCTGATATAAAAAGCAGAAAAGGTAGAGAGAGTTATGGAAACAATTAAGCTTATTTACTTAGCGCTTGGTCTGGCCTTGTTTATCTTTTGCGTGATCTGCAGACTAAGAAACAAAGAGATTGGAACAAAAGGAAAAAGGATCTTATCGGCCTGCTTCTGGATCCTGATGGTTTCTTCTTTTCGGTTGGGAAATGAATCGATGTATTTTGATACGAATACATTTGCATTTCGTTATTCTGATAAGATGGCTGTGGCGATTCCTGTGATTTTGCTTGCCAACATGTTGCTTGGTGAAATTGTCTTGGAGGCAGAAGGGAGAAAGGAACTGATCCTCTGTGGTCTCAATGTTTGTACCTTAATTGCTTGGGGAATTTATACAACATTTGCCGATCACGTTTCTAATGGCCTTACGATTGCCTTTGGCTGCCATTCAGGGATATGGAACGGTGCTAAGTCATGACGGGTGTACGGAAGAAATACAGAAGGCTTACGGGAAGTCCATTCTGGAAAACACCGAGCGGTTGCAGACGATGATTGAAAATGTATTGCTTTTGTCGGAACTGGACTTAAAAGAAACATCAATGTTGAAGAAAGAGAAGGTTTCTCTCTTTGAAATGGCGCAGATGTGCGTCGATGAGATGCAGGAATATGCAGCAGCAAATGATGTTACACTGACGTGTGAGGGAGAAGATCGAGAGTTCCTTGCGGATCCGTCAATGATGCAGCTTGTGGTGTACAACCTGATCACAAATGCGATTCGTTATAATAAGAAGGGTGGAAAAGTGCAGGTTACCGTATCCGATGTTTTGGAGGTAAAAGATACTGGCGTAGGCATGGAACAAGAGCAGATTGCGCATATATTTGACAGGTTTTATAAGATTCATAAAGATGAGTCGCGTAAGAAAGGTGGAAGCGGCCTTGGCCTAGCTATTGTGAAAGATATCATTGATCTTCATGACGGTGAAATTCAGGTTGAGAGCGCGCCCGGGGTTGGGACAAGTTTCCGCGTAAGAGTTTGATGAGACATTCATTTCAAGAAGCATACCGCTTGCTTATCGCTTTGCGGTGTGCTTCTTGTATTTATGCGCAGATTTTGATATACTCCGGTATAGTAAAACAATTCTGGTGAGGGAATTTACTGAGAGAGGATTGAGAGAATGAGAGAGTATTTACAGGAGACCTATGCGGGTGAGCGATGTTGTTATGGTATTCGGGATGCAAAACTGGTGGATTGTGTGTTTGAGGCAGGGGAGTCGCCGCTGAAGGAGTGCCTCGATCTGGAGCTTGTGAATACGATGTTTATGTGGAAGTATCCACTTTGGTATTGTGAAAATGTCGTCGCAAAGGACTGTACGTGGTTTGAGATGGCAAGAGCCGGCGTGTGGTACACCAACCATATCGTGGTGGAGAATGCGCTGATCCAGGCACCGAAGAACTTCAGACGCTGCGAAGATCTGACGCTGCGCAATGTGACATTTCCAAACGCGGCGGAGACACTCTGGAGCTGTAAGGATGTCGTGCTTGATCACGTGACGGCGAAGGGCGATTATTTCGCAATGAACAGCGAGAATCTGGAGATTGACGGCCTGGTACTGGATGGCAATTACGGCTTTGATGGAGTGAAAAACATCGTGATTCGAAACTCCAAGCTGCTTACCAAGGATGCTTTTTGGAACTGTGAAAATGTAACCGTCTATGATTCGTTCATTTCCGGCGAGTATCTGGGCTGGAATTCGAAGAATCTGAAGTTTGTCAACTGTACGATCGAGAGCAATCAGGGCATGTGCTACATCGATGATCTGGTGATGGAAAACTGCAAGCTGATTCACACGACGCTGGCATTTGAGTATTCATCCGTGGATGCCACGGTTCCGTCCAAGATTGACAGTGTGTTTAACCCGAAGTCCGGCAAGATTGTGGCAAATGAGATTGCGGACCTGATCGTGGAGACGGATAAGGTGGATGAGAAGGCAACGGAGATTGTCTGTGATAAGATTGGGGTGCGCCATGCGCGCCCGGAATGGCTGAGAGAACAATGAATTACGATTTTGATACCGTTGTGAGCCGCCGGGGAACGGATGCCTGTAAGTGGGATATCCCGGAAGGTGAGCTTCCGATGTGGATTGCAGATATGGATTTTCAGACCGCGCCGGAGATCCGGGAGGCGATGCAGGAGCGTTTGGCTCACGGGATCTTCGGGTATTCAGACATCCCGGATGCGTGGTATGAGGCCTATCAGTCGTGGTGGGGCAGACGCCACGGGCTTGCCATCGAAAAGGACTGGCTGATTTTCTGTACCGGCGTGGTGCCTGCGATTTCCTCGATCGTGAGGAAGCTCACGACACCGAATGAAAATGTGGTGATTCAGACCCCGGTCTATAACATTTTCTTTAACAGCATTATTAATAATGGGTGCCGGGTGCTTGAGAGTCCTCTTACGTATGAAAATGGTGCCTATACGATGGATTTCGTAGACCTGGAGGAGAAGCTTGCGAATCCTCAGACTTCTCTCATGATTCTGTGCAATCCGCACAATCCGGTCGGGCGAATCTGGAGCAAGGAAGAGCTTGCAAGGGTCGGTGAGCTTGCGAAGAAGTACCATGTGACCGTGATTTCTGACGAGATTCACTGCGATTTGACGGAGCCGGGGAAGGACTATGTGCCTTTTGCATCGGTCTCGGAGACTTGCCGCGAGGTGAGTATCACCTGCATCGCTCCGACGAAGACATTTAACATTGCGGGGTTACAGACCGCGGCCGTGTGCGTGCCGGATGCGTTTCTGCGCCACAAGGTCTGGCGGGGGCTTAACACCGATGAAGTGGCGGAGCCGAATGCATTTGCCTGCGTGGCGGCGGTGGCTGCCTTTACGAAAGGTGAGGTGTGGCTTGATGCGCTGCGGGAATATCTCTGGGAGAACCGGAAGTATGCAGAACGCTTTGTAAAACGCGAGATTCCTGCGGTGAAGCTTGTGTACGCAGAGGCGACCTATCTGCTGTGGGCGGATGTAAGTGCCCTACCCGGAAATAGTGAAGAGATTGCAGATTTCCTGCGAAAAGAAACAGGGCTTTATGTGTCAGCCGGCGGACACTACGGCGCGGCGGGAGATCATTTCCTGCGCATCAATGTGGCTTGTCCGAGAGCGCTTGTAGAAGATGGGATGCAGCGGCTTGCGGAAGGCGTAGGGCGGTATTTGGAGGCTTGATGGTATGATCAATTTTGACGAGGAAATCAAAAAATACACGCCGATGAAGGATGTCGATGAGGTTGCGCAGGTGATTTTGCGCGAGGGAACGAACGATATCACGGATTTGGTGCGGCAGATGGCCGCGGAGCTTAAGACTGAGGAGAGAAGCGAGGAAGCGCAATGATTTGTCCAAATTGCGGAAATGAGATTGCGCCGAAACTGAATCGCTGCCCAGCCTGCGGCACGGATGTGAGAGTCCGTAGGGAGATCTTAAACCGTTCAGCTGGATTTTATAACATTGGCCTCGCCAAGGCGCAGGCCAGGGATCTTGGCGGCGCGGTGATGGCGCTTCGTGAGAGCATTCGTTATAACAAATATAATACAGAGGCGAGAAATCTGCTGGGGCTGGTGCTTTTAGAGTCCGGCGAGGTGGCGGACGCGCTTGCGCAGTGGGTCATTTCGCAGAACCTGCAGCCGGAGGAGAATCTGGCAAGTGCGTATTTAAAAGACCTGCAAAGCAACCAGTCTTATTTGCATGAGCTGAATACGCAGATCCGCAAATATAATCAGGCTTTGGACGCAATCCGCAGCGGGAACAAAGATCTTGCGATCGTGCAGTTGAGGAAGGTTTACGGCTCTAACGCGAAGTTTCTGCGCGCCGGTGAGCTTCTGACGCTTCTGTATCTGGAAAATGAAGAATATGACCGTGCGAGAAAGACGATCCGCAAGATCTTGAAAGTGGATCGGTCGAACACGATGGCACTTCGGTGCCGTGAAGAGATTCATCAGCTTGAGGATGCGGATGAGATTCCGCGCGAATCCAGACAAGAGTTTCGGGCGATGGCGGCGGAAGGCTTAGAAAATGTCGAGAAAGCCGGTCATTACAAGGAAGAGAAGCAGAGCGCATTTCTTTGGATCAACCTGGTGATTGGTCTGGGCGTGGGTCTTTTGGCTGCGATGTTGCTCATTTTCCCAACCTATAAAAAGAAAGTCATTCAGGAAAATGGTCAGGCGGTGAGCGAACTGAGCCAGAAGGTGGCGGCCTTTGATTCGGATCAGGCGGAAGTGCTTTTGGAGCGCGACAATCTGGAAGCACAGGTGGCAACGTTGCAGGTGCAGCTTGCACAGTATCAACAGGACCAGTCCGACACGGCCAATGCCGCGGAGAGCCTGGAGTCCTTGCTGCAGGCAATCAAGCTGTACGTGGAAGGCGAAGACAACGAGACCGTGGTGCGTACGCTTCTAAACGTCAATATCAACCTGGTCGACAATGAAACCGCGAAGTCGATGTACAATACATTGCTGCGGCGCACAAGGAATTCCGTGGTCAATTCGTGGATGAAGCAAGGCATCGAAGAAGAGTATAACCAGGGCGCATTTAAGACGGCTTTGGCGACGTTCCAGAAGGTGCTGGAACTGGATCCGGAGAATACGAAGGCGATCTTTTATGTGGGCCGCGCGTACCACAGATTGGGCGAGAAGGAACTTGCAGCGGAGTATTATCAGAAAATCATCAACGAGTATCCGGATTGCAGCGAGGTGGAAGCTGCGAAGAGAAGACTGGATGAGATAGGGAATTGATGTGTCGTGGAAGCTACAAAGGGACGATTCGCCAGGGAATGGGCTTGTCGGGGACTCTGAAGGTTAAAAGTAGTCGTATAGAGTCCGTAGCTTGGCTGATGGAGGCTTGGCAGAGACTCTGGACGTCATAAATTTCAATCAAGAGTCCATGATTTGGGTTTAGGAAGGCTTTCATAGGACTCTAATATTAGATAAATATAGTGCAGAGTCTTTGAATCAAGTAGGGCAGGCGATTCTAGAGACTCTATAGCTTGAAAGCTATCGCCTGGAGTCTATGGCTCTGAAGAAGAGCTGACAGGTGAAAGACTCTGAGGGTGTATTTTGCTTTAAGGGGAGGAACGATAGATGTTAAACGGAGAGAAAGTTTTATTTAGTGGAATGCAGGCAACCGGCAATCTGACGCTGGGAAATTACTTAGGCGCGTTAAAAAACTGGGTGACGCTCTCGGATGAATACACTTGCCTTTACTGCGTGGTGGATGAGCATTCGATCACAGTGCGCCAGGATCCGGCGACGCTCAGAAAGAGAGCAAGAGCGCTGCTTAATCTTTATATTGCAGCAGGCCTTGACCCGGAGAAGAACATTTTATATTATCAGTCGCATGTGTCCGGACATGCAGAGCTTGCCTGGATTTTAAATTGTTTTACGTACATGGGTGAGTTGAACCGCATGACGCAGTTTAAAGATAAGTCCGCGAAGCATGCAGACAATATCAATGCGGGTTTATTTACCTATCCGGTGCTCATGGCGGCAGATATCTTGCTTTACCAGGCGGATGTAGTACCCGTGGGCATCGATCAGATGCAGCACCTAGAGCTGACTCGTGATCTGGCACAGAGATTTAATGCGGTCTATGGGGATGTCTTCACCGTGCCGGAAGCGTATATCGGCAAGGTTGGCGCGAAGATCATGAGCCTGCAGGATCCTGCGAAGAAGATGAGCAAGTCTGATGAAAATCCGAACGCAAGCATCTATCTGATGGACGATCCGGACACGATCATGCGCAAGTTCAAACGTGCGGTCACGGATTCCGAGGGACATGTCGCGTACCGCGAGGAGCAGCCGGGCATCTCGAATCTAATGAGCATTTACAGCGCAGTGACCGGAAAGAGCATGGATGAGATCGAGCGTGAGTTCGATGGCAGAGGCTACGGCGAGTTTAAGACCGCGGTTGGCGAGTCTGTGGTGGACCTGCTCACCCCGCTGCAGGCGAGATGGAAAGAGCTGGATGCGGACAAGGCTTATGTGGATGGCATCATCAAGAATAACGCCGAGCGCGCGAACTACATGGCGCAGAAGACGTTACGAAAGGTGCAGAAGAAGGTCGGATTTCCCGAGAAGGTGAGATAAGAAGGCTGCCTGGGGAGTGGTTGCGTTTTGCGCGGTCGTTTGGGCGGAATCTAGACTGCGCCTGGGGCGGTGTGCAACTTTTTACATAAAAATCCTGTCTTGGTTGGCAATTCTACGAAGCGTTTTGAAGCGAATCAAACTTTTTAAAAATACAAATGAAAAAGTTGGCATTTTTTCTTGCAAAAGACAATTCTTGCAGAGAATTTGCCAACTTTCTTTTTGTTTTGGAAGGAAAGGTTGGATGGCCCGAAAAAAGACGGGATCTGCTACTTGTTCTTGAAGATGTGTTCCGGCAGCTGCGCCAGCAAGACCGCGCAGAAGATGATCGCACATCCCAGCAACTCTCTCCCGGTCAACATCTGGTGCAGCACGATCCACCCGGAGAGTGTTGAAAAGACGGATTCCAAACTCATAATCAGCGATGCAACGGTTGGATTGACTTCGTCCTGTGCGACGGCTTGAATCGTATAGGCGACACCGCAGGATAAGATGCCTGCATATAGAAGGCTGCCCCAGACGGTCCATCCGGTGAGTGAAGACGCCCATGCAGCGAAACCTCCGGCAGGGATGATTTCATAAAATGTCATCGGCAGGAGGGTCAAAATGCCGCAGACGAAGAATTCCAAACAAGCAAGTCGGAGCCCGTCGACGATCGGTGCATAATGATCGATCGCAAGGATTTGTCCGGAGAAAATGAGGGCGCAGAGAATCAAAAGCAAGTCCGAGAGCTGAATCGTCAGGTTCTCTGTGATACACAAAAGATACAGACCAATCAAGGTCAAAACCACGCAAAACCAAACCCTGCGGGGACATCTACGGCCTAAAAAGATGCCAAGAATCGGAACCAACATGATATAACAATCGGTTAGAAATGCGGCTTTTCCGACGGAGGAACCGAGATTGATTCCCACTTGCTGCAGGTTGGAGGCAAAGAAAAGAAGCACGCCGCAGAGGATGCCCGCGCGCAGAAGAACCTTCCGTTCCACGCGTGTTTTCGGCGCGCGCGGAGACAAGCCGGCTTTCGTCAGAAACGCAATCACGGGCAGCAAAAAGAAACCGCCGATCAACATGCGGATTCCGTTGAAGCTATATGGCCCGATCAAATCCCCGCCGGCACTCTGGGCGACAAAACAAGTACCCCAGATAAATGCGGCGAAAATGAGCAGGAGTGAATTGCGTCTGGTCTTTGTCATCTCATTTGCAGAAGGGTCTGCATCCTTTCTGAAAGTTGCGCGATGGCGCGGAAAATATCTTAGCATAAATCGAGCAGGGTGGGAAGAGGATGCATCAAATATGTTGATGCGTCATGGAAATGCGTAGATTTGACACAGATAAAATGAGGATTGACAGGGAAATGGTAAACTGGATACAATAAAAATGTGACGAAAAGTCACAGCAAAACGGGAGGATATAACGATGAAAATTACCACCAAAGACATCACATTTACCGCGATTGGGATTGCCCTATTTGTCGTCTTATCGATGTGCCTTCGCGTGCCGGTATTTGAGAATTATTACCTGTGTCTGGGCTACATTGTGATGACGGTTTACATCTGGTGTTTCCACTGGTACGAGGGCGCAATTGTCGGCTTTTTGGGCGTCATTTTGTACTGCATCATCGGCAGTTTGGGGTTTAACGGCATGCCCGGATGGTCCTTGGGAAATATCTTTATCGGGTTGATCATGGGCGTGGCATTAAAACAGATTCAGAAGCTGAAAAACAAAACGCTGCAGGTGGTGCTGATGGCCATTGCCGCAGTGATCGCAACGTTCGTGGGCATCTTGATCGTGAAATCGCTGATCGACAGTGTGGTGGTGTCTCAGCCATTCGTTGTCAGGTTTGGAAAGAATATGACGAGCTTCATTGCGGACGCATTTGTGATTGTTGTGAGTCTGCCGATTTGCGTGCTGGTGGAGAAGCCGGCGAAGAAGTTGAGGTATGAGTAAATGGTGGCAAGAAGTCGTTATAGAGTATAGGAGAACTAGGAAATGAACACAAACGACCAGCGCTTTTATGAGGGTTCCAACGGGATCGGTATCGTTTTGATTCACGGTGTTACGTCTGGCTGCGCACAGATGATTCCGTTGGGGAAAATGCTTGGTGATTATGGCTATGCGGTTCGTCTTGTCAACATCGCGGGGCACGGCACCTATCCACAGGAACTGCTTCGCACCTCCTGGGAAGATGCCATCGAGAAAGCATCCTACGATTACGTTCAGATGAAAGCACACTATGAAAAAGTCTATATCGGCGGTCTTTCGATGGGTGGTGCGTTGTCACTTGCGCTCGCGGCAAGACGCGAAGATGTGGACGGTGTCATCTCCATTTCCACGCCGATGGCTCTGGATGAGAGCAGTTTTATCGCAGCGGCGTATCCCGAAGAGCAGATTTATTTGCACAGAGAATTGGCCGGAAAACAAGGCACAGCCCGCAAGTATCATATCCATTATGAAGACATTCCGGTGCGTGTATTTCAGGAATTGAAGGCGCTAATTGAGTATCTAAACGAGCCAAATGTACTCGAAAAAATCAAGTGCCCGGTGTTTGTCGCGCAGGCATTAGATGATCAGATCGCCTTACCGGAAAGCGGGCGAACCATTTATCAGAGGGTCTCTTCGGAGAACAAATCACTCTATGAACCAAAGGTTGCAGGGCACAATATGCCGATGAATGAAGGACGGTTTGGACTGATGCAGGCGTTGGTTCCGTGGTTAGATAAGATGGATGGAATTTTGACGTAAAGCGTTTCGGGAGAAGTGTGAAAACATGTAAATGTGACAAGATAAAATGCGGATTATAAAGATGGAGGAGGATAACCCTGTGAAACAGTTTTATTTTCGTAATGCAGTTTTAGATTTGGGAAAAGCTGAGGTAGAGAACGGTATGTGGATGCTTTCTGAACAGGGTCGTGCGATGATGCAGGAGCTGGAGAAGGGATTTGGAACCTATGATCCAGCTCAGGTAAGATTCACAGCATTTGTGCCGGAGCTTTATCTGTTATCTGCTGCGGAGCGTAAAGGCGAGGGAAGCTCAGTTGGACTAGGTATTGCCGGTTTAGGTGCTGGGGAAGGCGAGCAGACCTTGCTTTTGATCGATCTTGTTCCAGGAGCTGCAGTACAGGCACTTCATTGTGATGCAGTTCTGATCGGCAGCCATGAGGAGAGGCAGGAGAAGCTAAGCATTTTGAGTCATGGCGGTGTGTCAAATCAAGTGGCTATTGCAGCGCTTGCACGCATGTTCAATGAGGAGATTCTTCGTGCACAGAAGAATGGATTGCATGTAGTCTACTGTCTGGGAGAGACGAAAGAGGAATTGAACGACTGGAAAGCGGTGCTGGGGCAGTTGCTTTCGATCGGACTTGCCGGGGCAGATCTCAACAAGGTTACCATTGCGTATGAACCTCTTTGGGGCAAAAAGATGGAAGAGCCGTTCCTGGATGTGGTACGCACAGAGGTGATTGTACGATTTTTACGTAGTGAGGCCGAAGGCGTCCCTGTTGTCTATGGCGGAAAGCTGAATCAGAAGCTGGCATCTGCACTGGCGACGATTCAAGAGATTGATGGGATCTACTTTGCCCCGGGTGGCATGATAAAAGACAATCTTTCTATAGTGCAGGCATATCTGCTTCCGGAGCGTTGTTCAGATTGCATATTTTTAAGGTGAATTGATTTCGTACAAAGTATTAATAATTCAATTCGTAGGATGAGCCAGAAAGAATGATCAGATCAAATAAAATCCACGAATTCTGCAAGTACCAGTTGAATCCATTTTCAAGGAGTGTTAAAATAATAACGATGGTTCCCAGGAACCAAACGTTCGTGAAAAGGAGATTAATAGTATGGCAAATGTAAACGACAGAGTCTGTATCATCGGCGGAGGTCCTGCCGGTATTTCAGCGGCAATGTATTTGCAGAAGAAGGGGTACACAGAGTACGAGGTTTATGAGAAGCTGAACAAGGTCGGCGGTAAGAGCTGGTCTCCGAAGATCAAGGTCAACGGCGAAGAGAGAAGCTATGAGACCGGTGCGATCATGGGTGCGATCACGTACCATGCAGTGCATGAGGTTGAGGACTTTGGCGGTGTTGGACATGACGATGGGCCGAACATGAGAAGAATGTACCGCGATGCGTCCGGTAAAGAGATCTTCCCATTTGATCCGAAGAAAGACTTCTCCGTCAAGAAGATGATTGGTCTTTTGAAGTTAAAGAGCCAGATGAAGAAGCTGGTGAAGATTATGGAGACCAAGTACAAAGGCTATGACTGCTATGGTCACCGCGGTGTGGCACAGGGTAAGTATTCCGGTCTTGACAAATCCGTCGATAACGCGTTAAATCTGATCGAGGGCGAGAACCCGAATCTGAAGGATCTGGCGCTTCCGTTCGATGAGTTCTGCAAGCTGAACGGTGTCGAGGAAGTCATGCGAATCTGGCTTGGACCATATACCTCGTTTGGCTATGGTTATTTCGACGAGATTCCGGCGGCTTATGTCATGAAGTATCTGGACACCACGACCGCGATCGAGTTCGTGAACATGCGTCTGTGGACCTGGAAGGACGGTACGCAGAGCATCTACGAAGCGGCGAATAAGAAGCTCTTACATCCGGCGCATTTAAACACCGAGGTTGTCAAGGTGGAGCGTCCGGCGGAGGGCGAAGAGGGCAAGATCAAGGTCACCGTGAAGGATGCTGAGGGCGAGCGCGTGGAAGAGTTTGATAAGCTCATCGTCACAACTCCGCTTGACTGGTTCATCAAGTACGCGGATGCGAGAGAGGAAGAGACCGAGCTCTTCTCGAAGATTATCCACGAGAAGTACGTAGACTTCATCGCGACATTCGATGAGAATGCAGGACCGACGATCTCCGGATACATTTTCGACAACATGGATTATCACAGACTTGGCCATGCGATGGTTTATTATCATCGTTGGGAGGACCTTGAGGGCAATTGCCCGAGCGTTGTCTATGCGCTGCGCAACCACTTAGGGAGCAAGGATGTCTCTTACGAGTATACGATTGATACCATGATGAAGGATATGGAGAAGTGTGGCTTCCCGGTGAAGAACCGTATGTTCGAGCAGGAGACGTATTACTGCCCGCATGTCAGCCCGGCTGATTATGCTGACGGATGGTACGATAAGCTGGAGGCGATGCAGGGTAAGCAGAATACTTACTATGCCGGCGAGATCATCAGTTTCGGTGACATGGAAGATACCTGCGCGGCTTCGAAGGATATCACGAGCAGATTCTTCTAAGAATTTGAAAGAAAGGTGGACTGCCCTGCGGATGCGGGGCAGTTTTTTTGGGAAAATGATTAAGACAGTTTATATTGTGGGAGAAGATGAAAATCAACTGAAAGACCTGGATTTTCACGGGGCGAGAGTGTGTTTTGTGCCGGTGCCGAACTGGGAGAGGGATCTGTCCCCGTGGCCGGCAGAGGCGGCTTTTAAAGGGACGGATGCATTTACAGGCGAAGCAGATGCATTTTTAGAGAGACTCACGCTCGATTTTGTGCCGGCGTTTGAAGTCGGATGCTGCGAACCGGTGTCGGAGCGAATTGTGATCGGTTATTCGCTGGCGGGGCTTTTCGCACTTTATGCCCTTTATAAGAGCTCTGTGTTTCACAGTGTGGGAGCAGTATCTGGCTCGTATTGGTACGATGGATTTGTAGACTATGCGAAGGAGACGCCTTTCTTCGGACATCCGAGGCAGATCTATCTTTCCCTAGGAGAGACCGAGGCGCAGACGAAGAATGCGCGCATGGCGCGTGTGCAAGATGCCGGTTTTGAACTGGCGCAGATTTTTGACGAGCGCGGGGTGCGCACAATGTGGGAGCTAAATCCCGGAAATCATTTCGAAGACATGAAGGGGCGGATCCAGAAAGCACTGGACTGGCTTCTTGCGGAACACGAAGAATAGGGTTGCCAAATGCGTTGAAATGCGATTAAAATGGGATCAGTTTAGAGACGAAACGTGAATCCGTCGGAGGGGGAGCTTGCCATATGATTTTCAACAGCTTTTCATTCTTATTCCTTTTCTTCCCGTTGTTTTTCCTGGCGTATCTGTATGCGCCGAGAGAGTGGGGAAAATATATCATCATCGGGGGCAGTGTTGTCTTCTATGTGCTCGGCACGTGGCGCAATCCGTTAGAGATCGCAGTCCTTGCGGGACTGACGTTGATCGGAGTAGGCGCATGCGCTTTGTTTCAGCAGGATCGGTACGCGAAGAAGTGGCTGCTCGTACTTGTTCTTGTATTGCTTGCAGCACCGCTTGTTTGTCTGAAACTTGCGGCTTTATTTGTCAAAGAGACACCGTCGCTTCCGCTGGGACTGGGCTTTTACACGCTGCAGCTGATTGCTTTTGTAATCTATGCGTATCGCGGCGGACAGACGAAGCCATTGGCAGTCGTTGAAGGAACCCTTTTCTTCCCAAAGCTGATCTCCGGACCGGTGGCTGTGCCGGAAGAGATTTTTGAAGACATCGAAGCACCGGTGAGAAAGCGCAACTGGATCGATTCCGGCCTGCAAGATTTCGTGGTCGGTCTGGCCTGCAAGATGGTCATCGCGGATCGCCTGGGCAGTGTTCTTTATGAGATTCGAGGTGCGGGCTTCGGGGGCGTGTCGGTACTGCTGGCATGGCTCGGTGTGCTCTGCTTTGCGCTGGAGATCTATTTTGATTTTCTGGGCTATTCACGGATGGCGATCGGCCTTGGCAAGATGCTGGGCTTTCTACTTCCAGAGAACTTCGATCATCCGTACTGTGCCACGAGCGTGCGCGAGTTCTGGACGCGCTTTATGATTACGGTGTCTCAGTGGTTTGAAAATTACGTGAGAATTCCGCTTGCGAACAAGGGTGGTACCGCATGGTTTGTCATCGCATCCCTGGTCGGTTGGCTTGCCATGGGCATCTGGTTTGGTACGGGCTGGAACTTTGTGATCTGGGCGATCCTGATGTTCGGCCTGATCATGGGAGAACATTTCCTGTTTGGCAAATATCTTGAAAAATATCCAATTCTCGGACACATTTACGTACCGATTGTGATCGGGCTTTGCTGGATTTTCTTTATCACGAAAACGCCCGGAGAGGCGGGGACGTATTTCCTGCGCCTGATTGGCGTGACGAAGATGACATTTGACCCGAATGACTGGAAAGTGGTTATCGCGAAGGTGTGGCCATTCCTTGCCTGCGGCGTCATATTTGCAACGCCTTATCCTCAAATGTTATGGAAAAAGATCCACAAGTCTTTGGGGGCTTGGATCTGCCTGTTTGTTTTGTTCCTTATTTGCGTGTACTTGATGGCGACGGCGGGGAACGATCCGTTCCTGCTCTTTAGCTTCTGAGGGAGGACAGGGATATGAGCAAGACAAAGAAACGTTACTATGCATTTCTCTTTATGATTGCGGCGGAAGCGATCGCAATCTTGTTGACCTGTACGGGTTTTATCCTCAGAAGAACCGTTGCCAAAGGCGCGGAGCAGTATGAGACGGTTTCTGACATCGCCCTTCCGCTGGTGCTGATCCGGGACCGCGTGGCGGCGAAGGAGGAAAAGGAGCCTCAGGAGACAACAACGAAAGAAACAGAAGAGTCTACTACGAAAGAGACAACGACAGAAGAAGCCACCACGGATGAGACGACTACAGATGAGTCCGGTGAGACCACCACGGAGGGAACGGACGAGTCAACCACCGAAGAGACGCCGGCAGCGATCGATGAGAGCTATTTTGATGAGACGCTTTTCATCGGCGATGCGCGGGTGGACGATCTGGCGAACAATGCAAGGCTGGGAACGGCGGATTATTTCTGCGGCGAGAACTTCTCGATTTTCAACATTTTCAGTAAGAAAGTGACGAACGACGATTTCCGAAATGCAACCCTCGACCAGGTGCTTGCGAGCAAGAGCTACACCCAGATCTATCTGATGGTTGGCTTTAACGACACCGAATATCCGCTGAGCAGCGTGATGAAGCAATATACGTACGCGCTAGAGCGCATCATGGAGCTGCAGCCGCAGGCGAGAATCATCCTCGGCGCGGTGATTCACGCGAACGAAGAGACGTCAAGAAGCGTGGAAGGTTACGCGGTGAAGGATCTGAACACGATGAACGCGGAGATCAAGGAGCTCGCCCAGCAGTATGACGGGGTGTATTTCATTGACTGGAATGATCTGTTCTGTGATGAAAATGGATATCTTCGGAGCGCAGTTTCTAGTGACGGCGTGCACCTGACGGCGAGCGCTGCGAAGGAGTGGGCAGAGGAGATCGTAAAGCAAGCGATTGTGGAGTGAAGAGATTCTGATAGGTTCAAAGATGGAATTAGATGGGCTAATCCTGCCGCTTCTTTCCTGGTATCAGGAGAATCGGCGCTCGCTCCCCTGGCGGGAGGATCCGACGCCTTATCACATCTGGGTGTCGGAGATTATGCTGCAGCAGACGCGTATCGAGGCGGTGAAGGGGTATTATGTGAGGTTTCTTGCGGCATTGCCGAACATCGAAGCGCTTTCTGAGGCAGATGAGGAAACTTTATTAAAACTTTGGCAGGGACTCGGTTATTACAACCGAGTCCGCAATTTACATAAGGCTGCGGTGCAGATCGTTGCGCAATATGATGGCGAGATGCCGGGGCGCTATGACGAGCTTCTGACACTTCCGGGAATCGGTGCGTATACTGCTGGGGCGATTGCTTCGATCGGATTTGGCGAGTGCGTGCCCTGCGTGGATGGCAATGTGCTGCGGGTTGTGAAGCGTTACGAGGGCGGCTTTGAAGACATTGCAAATGAATCCGTAAAACGGGATGTCTGGCAGCGGCTGAAAAGCAGCATGGAGCAGACGTTGCCGGAGGGAAGCGCCGGGGCGTTTAATGAGGCGCTGATGGAGCTTGGCGAGGTCATTTGCATCCCCAATGGGACACCGCTTTGCGAGAAGTGTCCGTTAGCAAATCAGTGCGTGGCGCATAAGAAGAACCTCTGGCAGCATCTGCCAGTGAAGTCACCGAAGAAAGCGAGAAGGATCGAAGAGCGCACCGTGTTCGTGTTGCGGTGTGAGGAGTCTGTGGCGCTAAGAAAACGTAACGAAAAAGGGCTTTTGGCTGGGCTTTGGGAGCTGCCTCAGGTGGAAGGACATTTGTCGGAAGAAGAGGCGATGATCTGGTTACGAGAGCGTGGACTGGAGCCGGTTACATTTGCAAAAACGGACCCTGCAAAGCACATTTTCACACATGTGGAGTGGCATATGAGTGGATACGTCGTGGACGTGGAAGCGATGGCCGGCGAGGGACTTGTCTGGACTAAAAAGGCTGACAGAGAGGCCGGATATGCCTTGCCTTCGGCACTTGATGGCTTTTTATCTTATCTTTCGTAGCGATGTGTGCTTGACGGAAGCGAAGATTGGTGTTATCTTATCGAATATAACAATTTATCAAGGTGAAGCGATAAACCGTCTTCATCTGAGCCGCGGGGCGAAGACCCTTGCGGCGGGGGTTATCATAGGAGGGTCATATATGAGTAGAGTGTACAATTTTTCCGCGGGACCTGCAGTGCTTCCGGAAGAGGTGCTTCGTGAGGCAGCTGCCGAGATGCTGGATTACAAGGGGACTGGCATGTCGGTGATGGAGATGAGCCATCGTTCCAAGGCGTTCCAGGCGATTATCGACGAGGCAGAGCAGGATATCCGTGATCTGCTTGCCATCCCGGACAACTATAAGGTGCTCTTTTTGCAGGGCGGTGCGCATCTGATGTTCTCGATGATTCCGATGAATCTGATGAAGAACGGGGTCGCGGATTACATTATCACCGGCCAGTGGGCGAAGAAAGCGCACGCCGAGGCGAAGAAGTACGGTGTGGCAAATGCAGTCGCATCCTCTGCGGATAAGACATTTTCTTACATTCCGGATTGCTCCGATCTGCCGATCGATGAGAATGCGGATTATGTGTACATTTGCGAAAATAATACGATCTACGGAACGAAGTTTAAAGAGCTTCCGAACACCAAGGGCAAGACGTTGATCGCGGATGTGTCTTCTTGCTTCTTGTCTGAGCCGATGGATGTGACCAAGTACGGTATCATTTACGGCGGCGTGCAGAAGAACATCGGACCTGCGGGCGTGGTGATCGCGATCATTCGTGATGACCTGATTCCGGAAGAGCCGGCGGTGGAGAACACTCCGACGATGCTGCGCTTTAAGACGCATGCGGATGCGGGCTCGATGTACAATACCCCGCCTTGCTATGGCATCTATATCTGCGGCAAGGTCTTTAAGTGGCTCAAAGCCCAGGGCGGCCTTGAGGAGATGAAGCGCCGCAACGAGGAGAAGGCGAAGATTCTCTATGATTTCCTCGATGAGAGCAAGTTATTCAAGGGAACGGTTGTGAAGGAAGACCGGTCGCTGATGAACGTGCCTTTTGTGACTGGGGATGAAGAGCTCGATGCGAAGTTTGTCAAGGAAGCAGCTGCGGCTGGGTTTGTGAACCTGAAGGGACACCGCTCCGTCGGCGGCATGAGAGCCAGTATCTACAATGCAATGCCGAAGGAAGGCGTGGAGAAACTTGTGGAATTCATGAAGAAGTTCGAAGCTGAGAACGCGTAAGACGTGCGCGGTCTGATTAGAAATAATCTTTTGGGGGATAGGGAATCATGTATAAAATTCATTGTTTAAATAATATCGCACAGATCGGTCTTGATAACCTGACAGATCAGTATGAGCTGACGGACGATTTTAACGAGGCGGAAGGCGTGCTGGTGCGCAGTGCACAGATGCATGAGATGGAGTTTCCGAAGAGCCTGGCGGCGATTGCAAGAGCCGGTGCGGGCGTGAACAACATTCCGTTAGATAAATGTGCGGAGCAGGGCATCGTCGTATTCAATACGCCTGGTGCCAATGCGAACGGTGTCAAGGAGGCTGTCCTTGCGGGACTGTTCTTGTCTTCGCGTGATTATTTCGGCGGTGCGAACTGGGTGCAGGCTGAAGAGAAGGAAGATCCGGACGTTGCGAAGGTCGTTGAGAAGAAAAAGAAAGCATTTGCCGGATGCGAGATTAAAGGCAAAAAGCTTGGAGTCATCGGCCTTGGTGCAATCGGCGTCTTAGTGGCAAATGATGCCGTAAAGCTTGGCATGAAGGTCTATGGCTGCGATCCGTACCTTTCTCTGGAGCGCGCATGGCAGATTTCTCACAACGTGAATCTGGTTCGGTCGAATGAAGAGATCTTCCGCGAGTGCGATTATATCACGATCCATGTGCCTGCGATGCCTAGCACGAAGGGCATGATCGGTAAGGATCAGATCGCGATGATGAAGGACGGTGTGGTTGTCCTGAACTTTGCGCGTGATACCTTGGTGGATGATGATGCGATGGCGGAAGCCCTTGCGTCCGGCAAAGTGAAGAAGTATGTGACCGACTTCCCGAACCCGAAGTCTGTCGCGATGGAGAATTGTATCGCCATCCCTCACCTGGGGGCATCCACGGAAGAGTCCGAGGAAAACTGCGCAGAGATGGCTGTGAAGGAGCTCAGAGAATATCTGGAGAGCGGAAACATTTTAAATTCCGTGAATTATCCGAACTGCAACGCAGGTGTGAGTGTGACCGGCGCAAGAATCGCGGTGCTGCACCGCAACGTGCCAAACGTCATCTCGGGGCTGACCAGTGTGTTTGGTTCGCTTGGCATCAACATTGAACACATGAACAACACCAGTAAGGGTGATTATGCGTACTCTCTGTTCGACTACGTTCCATCCGAGAATGTGAGCGCAGAGCAGATCAAGGAAAAGATGGAGCCTTTGGAGAATATCATCCGCGTCCGCGTGATCGGCGCATAAAGAACGTTAAGGAGGGCCACCGCACGATTCAGCGCGATGGCCTGTTTGTGTAAAAGGGGACAAGTTATGAAGTTAAACGAGAATTACCGCAACCTAAAACAGAGCTACCTTTTTGCGGAGACAGCGCATCGCACGAATGCGTACATCGAAGCGCATCCGGACCAGAAGGTGATTCGCCTGGGCATCGGTGATGTGACGCTTCCGCTGGCGCAGTCTGTCGTGCAGGCGATGCAGGAGGCAGCAGCGGAGATGGGCAAGGCAGAGACCTTCCGCGGCTACGGCCCGGAGCAGGGCTACGCTTTTTTGCGCGAGGCAATCCGCGACTATTATGCGAGAAATGGAGTCGCCATCGACGCCGATGAGGTGTTTATCACGGACGGGGCGAAGTCAGATACCGGAAATATCACGGATTTATTTGACCAGGATAATGTGATTTTGGTGCCGGACCCGGTCTATCCGGTCTACGTCGACACCAACACGATGAACGGACGCAAGATTATTTATGCGGATGCGAATAAGGAAAATGATTTCCTGCCGATGCCGGATCCGAGTGTGCATGCGGACATCATCTACATCTGTTCGCCGAATAACCCGACAGGTGCGGCCTACAATAAAGACCAGTTAAAAGCCTGGGTGGATTATGCGCTGGCAAATGAAGCACTTTTGCTTTATGATTCCGCGTATGAGTGCTTTGTCGGGCAGGAGGGGCTGCCTCGGAGCATTTTCCAGATTCCGGGTGCAAAGAAGTGTGCGATCGAGTTCTGCTCGCTTTCTAAAACCGCGGGCTTTACCGGTACGCGCTGCGGCTACACGATTGTGCCCAAAGAGCTTGTGTTTGCGGCTTCTGACGGGACCGAGATGAGTGTCAGACAGATGTGGCTTCGCAGACAGACGACGAAGTTTAACGGAGTCTCTTACATCATCCAGCGCGGCGCGGCGGCGGTCTTTACCGAGGAAGGCATGGCGGAGTGCCGGAAGAATATCGAGTACTACAAAGAAAACGCGAAGATCATTGCGGATACATTTACGGAGCTGGGCATCAACTTCTACGGTGGAATCAACTCTCCTTACATCTGGTTTGAGTGCCCGTTCGGGATGGAATCGTGGGCGTTTTTTGATTATATGCTTGAGAAGATTCAGGTGGTTGGCACGCCGGGCGCGGGCTTTGGCGCAAATGGAACCAACTA
Organism: Lachnospiraceae bacterium; assembly: GCA_017480565.1. Lineage (GTDB taxonomy): Bacteria > Bacillota > Clostridia > Lachnospirales > Lachnospiraceae > RGIG1588. The sequence goes on from JAFVAL010000073.1 coordinate 20,032, forward strand.
CTTTAGACTGACCTCTTTTGGCAGCAGGGAAAATACGGTCGAGGCGATGTCGCGCTTCCTCAAAATGATGGCAGAGGCGTAACATAGAGGAGTGAACATGACAGAGACAGTAATTGCTTGGTTAAATGAAAAAGGGCGCGATATTCTGCAGTTTCTCTGGCTGATCGTGCTTGCTTTGATCATGATCTGGGTCGGGCGGCGCATTATCCGCTGGATCAGCAAAGGATTAAAACGCGCGTTTGAAAAGGCAAAGATTGAGTCAGGTGTGGCTGGATTTTTGCTGAAAGCAGCCCAAGTGGGCATGTATCTGCTGCTTGCGATGGCGATCACGGAAGCGGTCGGAATCGGCGCGAGTTCGGTGATTGCGCTGGTCGGCTCCTGCGGTGTGGCGATCGGTCTTGCACTGCAGGGCAGCTTGTCGAACCTTGCGGGAGGCGTGCTCTTGCTCGCGACAAAGCCGTTTGTGGCGGGAGATTACATCGTGGCGGGGACTGCGTCCGGAACGGTTTCGCAGATCGATCTGTTTTATACCACGCTCATTTCCCCGGACAGTAAGCAGGTGATCGTCCCGAACGGAACGCTTGCGAACACAACGATCGAGAATTATTCCGAGCTGCCGGTGCGTAGGATCGATCAGACGATCTCGGTCGCGTATGATTCGGACATCGAAAAGGTGAAAGAGGTCCTGCTCGCGGTTGCCAAAGCGGAGCCTCACATTTTGCAGGATAAAGAAATTTTGGCGTTTATCAATACATTTGGCGAGAGCAGCATCGAATTTTGCCTGCGCGTTTGGGTACCGCGGACGGAGTTTTGGAATGTGTCGATGGCGATCCGGGAGAAGATCAAAGAGGCCTTCGATGCCAACGGAATCGAGATTCCGTTTAATCAGTTGGATGTGAAGATCAAAAATGAAGGATAAGGGCGGTTTGAAATCGAAAGTATTTCCGGTGAAACCTTTACTTACCCCAGAATATACTTAAGATTCTTAAGTTGACAAAGCCCTCTACGGGTGTTATAGTACTAAACGAGTTAAGAAAAACTCGCAAGCGAGGTGTTCTCAAGTTGCTTGAGGACACCTTCTCTATTTGAGAGGCGTGCTCGAAGTGGCCGTGACTCGTTGAAGGGGAAGGAATCATATGATTAACATTACTGAGATTTTTGGGCAAAATGTATTTAACGACGATGTGATGCGCGAGCGTCTTCCTTCGGAAGTGTATGATGCGCTCCAGGATGTAAAGCAGAACGGTGCAGAGATGGATCCGCAGGTGGCCAACGTCGTTGCGAATGCGATGAAGGACTGGGCAATCGAACGAGGCGCGACACATTTTACACACTGGTTCCAGCCGATGACGGGCATCACCGCAGAGAAGCATGATTCCTTTATCACACCGGTGCCCGGCGGCAAGGTGATGTTAGAGTTCTCCGGCAAAGAGCTGATTAAGGGTGAGCCGGATGCGTCAAGCTTTCCTTCCGGTGGCTTGCGTGCGACAAATGAAGCACGTGGCTACACTGCGTGGGACCCGACATCCCCTGCCTTCTTAAAAGAGGACGCGACGGGTGTAATCTTATGCATTCCGACAGCGTTCTGCGCCTACACCGGAGAAGCACTCGATAAGAAGACACCGCTGCTCCGCTCGGTGGATGTGATCGAAGAGCAGGCGATCCGTGTGCTGCATGCATTTGGACACACGGACGTAAAGAGCGTGTCGATCTCGGTTGGTCCGGAGCAGGAATATTTCTTGATCGACCATGATAAATATCTGCAGAGAGAGGATCTGGTCTTCACCGGCAGGACGCTTTTTGGCGCACCGGCACCAAAAGGTCAGGAGCTCGATGATCACTACTTTGGAACGATCAAGGAGCGTGTCGGTTCATTCATGCAGGAGTTAAATGTGGAGCTTTGGAAGCTGGGCATCTATGCGAAGACGCAGCACAACGAGGTTGCGCCATCACAGCATGAGCTCGCAACGGTGTACTCGACCGCCAACATTTCCACGGACCACAATCAGCTGGCGATGGAGACGATGAAGAAGGTTGCGAATCGCCACAATCTGGCTTGCCTGCTTCACGAGAAGCCATTTGCAGGCGTGAACGGCTCTGGTAAACATGACAACTGGTCGATCATTTCCGACACGGGGATCAATCTGTTAAAGCCTGGCAAGCGCCCGCACGAGAACCTGATGTTCTTGTTTGTGCTCTCAGCGGTCATCCGTGCGGTCGACGATTACGCGGAGCTTTTAAGGCTGTCCGCGGCAAATCCCGGCAACGACAACCGTCTCGGCGCGAATGAAGCTCCACCGGCGATCATTTCGATGTTCGTCGGAGAGCAGCTGGAGGATATTCTTGCGCAGATCATGGAAAATGGTTCCGCGACGTCTTCCAAGCGTGGCGGCAAGTTAAACACCGGTGTCCATGCGATGCCGCTGGTGTCGAAGGATGCGACAGACCGCAACCGGACGTCACCATTTGCCTTTACGGGCAATAAGTTTGAATTCCGTATGGTTGGCTCGTCGATGTCGATTGCGGACGCGAATACGGTGCTCAATACGATCGTTGCGGATGCACTGAGTGACATGTTAGATGAGGTCGAAGGTGCAGATGATTTCGAGGCGGCCGTGCGTGAGCTGATCCAGAAGACCGTCTGCAAGCATCAGAGAATCGTTTTTAACGGCGATGGCTATTCTGATGCGTGGATCCAGGAAGCGGAGCGCCGCGGACTGCCGAATCTGAAGTCATTTGTGGATGCAATCCCGGCATTGACGCAGGAGAAAGCGATCCACCTGTTTGAGAAGCACGGTGTCTTTACCGCCACCGAGCTGCACGCGAGATCGGAGGTGCTTTATGAGAGCTACTCCAAGGCCATCAATATCGAGGCGAAAACGATGATCGACATGGCCACGAAGCTTTATATTCCTTCTGTGATCGGCTACATTACGAGCCTGGCGGAATCGATCAATTCCGTGAAAGCTGCCGTGCCGGGAATTGATGTCTCTGTGCAGGCAGACCTGCTAAAGAAAGCGACAAAACTGCTCACACAGACGCAGGCAGAGCTTCAGAAGTTAAAGGCGGTCGATCAGAAAGCAGCGGAGGTGGAAGGCGCGGAAGCGCAGGCTAGATATTTCCACGACGAAGTCGCCCCGCAGATGGCGAAACTGCGCGCCCCGGTCGATGAACTGGAGTGTATCGTGGACAAAGAATTCTGGCCGGTTCCGCAGTACGCAGAGTTGATGTTTGAAGTGTAAAATGAGATGAATCGAATCCGTGGGTTTATGGATGGTAAACCCGCGGATTTTTATGCCTTAAAAGGCGCAAGAATGACACAAAAACACGTCATTTTGGCAAAATAAAATGATTTGATTATTGGCAATCCTAGCCAAAGAGAGTATAATATTATCGTACTGTCAGCAATTTTGTGCATTTCTATGCCATTCCAATGGATTTTCATATATGTTGTGATGATTTCAGCAAACAAATGGTTGCAGTATGCAAATTTTCTTTGAGGGGAGGAAGATAAGTATGAGACGAACAAAAAGGGTATTACTCGCCTTACTGCTGGTGTTATCTATCGTGTTCTCGGGTTTATCCGGCGGTAGTTATGTCAAAGCAGAGAAGGCGCAGACCAAACGAACCATCGCAATCGTCTACGACAATTCTGGATCGATGTACTATGATTATGATAACGGATCTAATAATGGAAAAATCGTGTACGATAAAGGCAAAATGACTTGGTGCCAAGCAACCTACGCGGTGGAAGTGTTCGCATCTATGATGAATGAGGGTGACACGATTCAGATCTATCCGATGAACCAGACAAAGGTTGCCGGAAAGAACTACGATATGTATTCACCACTTATTATTTCGGATCCGAAACAGGCAAAGGATATGGAGACCGTCTTTATTGAAATGAATGGCGGCACTCCGATTGAATCAATTGATGCTGCATATCAGGGTTTGAGCAGAGCAGGTGACAGTGAAAAGTGGCTGATTGTACTGACAGACGGCAGTGTTTTTCATGAAAATGGAAATGAGCTTTCTGTGGCAGATACAAAAGAACACTTGGCAGATCGCTTAGGCCGGTATGCAAACAGCGTCAATGTGCTCTATCTGGGAATTGGAGACGTGGAAGCGCCTTCTTTTACAGGCAACTATTTAGCAAATGCTGTAGTCGCGAAAAATGGATCGGAAGTTCCTCAAGTCCTGACCCAGATGTGCAACCAGATTTTTGGACGTGATGAACTGAGGTTATCAGGTAAGCAAGTCAGCTTCGATGTATCCTTGAAGCAGATGTTTGTCTTTGTACAAGGCAAGGACATTTCCAATGTGAATGTCCTCGATGCCAACGGACAGAAGGCCGGAAACGCAAGTGCGCAGTATACGCTGAAATATGCGGAAGGCGGATGTTACCCCGGGAACTTAAATTATCCTTCAAGTACACGCTGGGGCGGCGTTGACACCTCTTTGCAGGGCGTCATTGCAAAGTTTACAGACTTGCCAGCAGGTTCCTATACGCTTGATTATTCCGGAAATGCATCCAGCACGGCAGTTTACTATGAACCTGATGTCGATCTTGTCATGCAGCTGCTTGACGCGAACGGAAATCCAGTAACTGAAGGCGAGATTCCTGGCCCTGGCGAGTACAGAATGAAGTTTGGCCTGATCGATAATCAGACCGGTCAGCCGACGAATTCTGAACTGCTTGGAACGCAGCGTTATAATGTAAAATTCTCCGTGAATGACGAGCAGCAGGTTATGACTGCGGAGTCGGCAGGAGAGATTAGAGTTCCGCTCGAAGCAGGAGACAACTTTAAGTTAGATGAATTGACTGCACAGTATCTGAGTGGGTATCAGATTACAAAGACCGGTGAAGATTTTGGGTGGCCATTTACGGGGCTGAATGTAACCAACCTTCCCGGAGGAGATTTGACGGTTCAGATTTCCAGCGGTGAGACAACGTACAAGTTATCTCAGATGACGAAGCAAACGCCATTTGAGATTCAGCTATATTATGATGGCGAGCTCATGACAGAGGCAGAGCTTCGCGAAGCCGAGGTAAGCTTTGATGTTGCCGGTGGCAACGCACAGCTTTCTGTCACACAGAGCGGAGATAAGATTCTGGTAACGCCTGCGTATGCAGATCCTTCCGCGCCGGAGACGACGGAGGAAGGCAGTTACACCATCACAGTGAATGCTTCTTACACGAAGCCGGATCATGCGACTTCCAGAGGCAACGGCGAGATTCATTTTGATCTTACAAATGATGTCACCGGGATCACTGCCCAGCTGCAGAGCCTCAACGGAACTTACACGATGTCGCAGTTTAAGGGCACAGAGTTCTCCGTAGACCTCAGAATGGGTGGAGAAGACCTGACCGAAGAGCAGTGGCAGAACTTAAGCTACGAAGTCCACATGGCTGATAAGAAGGGGAATGAGATTCCTCTGACGGTGGAAAAGGACGAGACGCTTTCAAGACTTGTCATCAAGCCGAAAGAAAACGGTGTCGCACTTGGCAAGTATAAAGTCAATGTGATTGCACGCACGTTAAATCAGCTGGGACAGACGGTCGAGGGAACTGCAGAAAAGAAGGTTAGTATTACCTTGCTTCCGCCTTGGGTCGTGCTCTTAATCGTCATTGGAGCGATCCTGGCGGTCTTAGGAATTTTGTGGTTCATCTTCAGCAGAAAGGTGCTGCCGAGAAGCGTGGAATTATCGGATGTGAAATTCAGTGTCGGCGGAACCCGGATCAACGGGCCTGGCTCCGTGACCTATTCCGGAAGCAGTGCAGAAAAAGTGATTACAGTGACTGCGCCGCATTCGGGTGCCTATGCACAGGCAAGATGCAGTGTGAGCATCAAAGTCAGACCGAACGATACGCTGTGGAAGGTGATGTGGTCAAAGATCCGTCACAGAGATAATTTATCAGCACTTTGCGTGGACGTTCCGCATAATACCGGTGTGAAAACGGTAAACCTCTCCGGTGTGTCTTATAAATGGAATACCAGAGGACAGCTGATGCCAAATCCGGCGTTGCAGGTAGATCCGGATACAGGTGCCGTGAAGCCATATGCGATCGGCACGGGAGCACTGGTAAGCACAGCGGCTGAACGCGGCGGCTATAACATGAAGTTTTCATTCATTATCAATTTTAAATAATAGTAAGGAGGATACCAGATACCATGGCTATCAAAGAACAACAAAAGGCAAACGTAGTTGAGGCCCCGACATTATTTGTCGGTGTCGGCGGAACTGGCAGTGACATCGTCCGCAAGGTCGCGGAGATGTGTCAGCCGGGCGAAGTTGAGAACATCAGCTTCGTCTGCATGGATACCAATGTCAATGATCTGAGCACCGTGGAAAACAGTGCAGCAAAGATCTATTCAATTCAGACTTCCACGACACAGACCGTCGGCGATTATCTGGATTATGATGAGGATGCATTAAAGAACTGGTTCCCGAAGAACGCGGTTATGTATGATAAGACCGTATCCGAAGGTGCCGGCCAGGTTCGTGCCATCTCTCGTCTGGCGCTGAATTCTACCATCAAGACCGGCGCAATCGCTCCTCTTTACGATGCGATTGATAATCTGTTCCGCAAGGACGGCCGCAGCATGAAGCAGGCAATGAGAGTTGTCATTGTCTCCACAGCTTCCGGCGGTACCGGTTCCGGTATCATTTTACCGCTTTCGATGTTTATCCGTGATTATGTGAAGGAGAAATATCCGCAGACTGGCGCAATCGTCCGTGGTATGATTCTGCTTCCTGAGACACTTGACAGTGTCATTAAGTCTTCTGTCGAGCGCGACAGCCAGAGAAGAAATGCCTATGCAACGATCAAAGAGATCAATGCATTCATGATGAAGGGTTCCGGCTTCTGCGATATCGAAGGTGAATTCTCCCGTTACCGCGACCTGCATGTTGATGTACCGATCGCAGGTACCGATGATATGAAGTCCCTCTCTCTGCTTCCGTTTGATTTCTGCTTCCTGCTTGACGGACAGAACTCGGAAGACCATACACTGGTTGGATTTGACCAGTATAAGACACAGGCTGCAAGAGCCCTGTACGAGCAGAATGTCGGCCCGATGCAGAAGAAGGCGTTCTCTGTAGAAGATAATATTATCAAAGAGATGTCCAACCCTGGCAAGTCCGGCAGAAACCGTTTCGGTGGCATCGGTGCCAGCGTCCTTAAGTACCCTTACGATGATATCGCTGAGTATATCGCGTGCGGTTGGGCAATGGAGGCCATCGGCGGCAAGGGCGAAGCTGCGAAGTGGTCCAAGTATGATGAGGAATTTGAGATCAAGAAAGCGGAAGCCAGAAAGAAAGGTCTCTCCGAGGACGAAGGTCCGAAGCTTCATGAAGTCTATGTACAGACCATGGACAATGCGACCGATAACTTCTCTAAGGATGTCCGTGCGAAGTTCCTGAGCAACGCAGCGGAGCGTGTAGATCGCTACTTCGAAGCCTTGGAAGAGTATATGCATGAAAATGTACATACCAGCAGCAAGATTGCCGCAGCGATGGGCGGTGCAGACGGACTAGCTGCCCGCATCAACTACGAAACAAACGGAACACGCGGTCATGCAAAGGAAAACCTGGAACTGCTTCGTGATTTCGAGCTGGAAGTCAATAAGAGTGCCAAGAAGATCGCTGAGAGCCTTGCAGAAGGCTTGTTCCGCAATGAGGATCATGCCATCAATGCCAGAGAGCCTCATAAGCTTGAGTATCTGCTGAAAAATGCTTACGGCGATGTCTGCCATCCGAATGCAGCACGTTATTTCCTCTATCTTGTGAAGGAGAAAATGATCCAGAAGGTGACCGAGACCCAGGAGAACCTTTCCGATGTCAGAGGACGTCTTGCTCTCTACTCTGATGAGGCCAACAACGAGACCATGTTCGATGTGAAAAAGACCAAAAAGAGTACAGAGGTCAATCTGGATCAGATGGCAGAAGGCGAGTCTGCTTATAAGGATAAGTATGACGGTGAATACTATGACAAGCTCAATCAGCACTTCCCGGCTTACTATGCGGCAATCAAGGAACTCTGCGATTACACGACCGATGAAGAAACCTACAAGATCGGTTCTGAATTTGTAGAGGAACTCTGCAAAGCTTACGAGAAGTTCTACCGTACATTTAAGGACAAAGTGGACTCTCTCGAGAGAAAGCAGGATGTGATCGTTGATTCCCTGAAGTTCCACAAGGGCGATTCGACATTATACATCTGCGGCACGCAGAAGATGTTGGAAGAGCTGGCATTTACCACGAAGAACATGAGCGCAGAAGGAGCACTGCTGGATTCTGAGCTGAATGGACAGATCTTTGACGCAATCAAGAAGAACGTTGCGTTCGAGCGTGAGATCCGCAATGTTGAGATCGTGGAAAATGACGAGCGTACCGATATTTTCGATGACATTTTACTGGGTTACTTTATTAAGAGCGTCAAGACGCACTGCGAGAGCATCGATCTGAATATCGTCGAAGCAATCGCGATGGAGAATCGCCTGGATGCACGTATCAAGATGCGTGACAGCATGGGCGAGGAAGAAGGCGAGAAGCTCTTCGATCACGTTTCCCAGAAGGATAACGAGACCTACATCCACAGAATGGTGGAGAAGGGCAAGAGACTGGCAGCGCCTGGCATCCAGGGCATGCGCAACGAAGAGAAGCGTATGGTGGAATGTGTGGCTTATAACAAGTCTCTGGAAAATATGAGAAATTACCGCGTCAACGATGACTCCCTGATCGCAGTGAGCAACAAGTGCGCGGTGGATACTGTTTCCAAGTATGAGATGCATTTCTTCAATGCACTCTACAACATCACGCCGGATAAGTTAAAGAAGTTCTCCTGCCACAGTGAGACTGAGACCGGCGAGAGAAATGCGGGACTTTACCACAACGCATATGTTTCTTATGCAAAGAACATCGGACCTGACTCCACGAAGAACACGCAGATTTCTACGCACATCGATAAGCGCTGGGATTCCATCGCAACGATGCCGGAGATTGATTTTGATTTCCAGAAGCTGCAGATGATGAAGGTTCATCAGGCGATGATCTACGGTTTGGTTCATGGCATGATCACCTACAGAAAGCTTTCTGCAACGGCTGGCAAGAAGCGTGTCTATCGTTATGAGAACTCTGAGGAGCGTTACATGGAGATGATCGTCTCCAACGGTACGCTTTGCGATGAATTCTATGAGATCCTAGATTCCCTCTATATCAGCTCTGCGATGGTAGAGGATATCGACGTGGTCCGCAAGAAAAAGAACGCAAAGGACCGCGTACGCAATGCGGATTATGACCAGACGGTCTTCTATAATGATCTGATGAACTTTAAGATGGAGACCATCCATGAAGGACAGGCTAGCCTGTTTGAGATTCCGGTGAGATACTATAACTCTCTTCCGAACAGCCGCCGTTTTGACGACGAGATCTCTGCTCTGATCGATGCCGTGATCGAGACGTTAAGACAGGAGACTTACACCTGGGAGAAGCCGGAAGATGCAAGATTTATTCTTTGCGATCAGCTGGTGGAGCAGTTCAATCTGTTTATGGATAACTTCGCAAATTGTGAAGGTCTCAATGCAAACTTAAGCGCAATGGATCACGCTTGCGTGGATATGATGTTCCGCAAGATTAAAAATGTCCTTGCCCAGGATCCGGAACCGGATGGGTTAGAGGATACACTGGAGGCTATGAAGGCGCGCATCCGCGCATAATGTTCGTAAAGTTTTCTTTCGGGCCGGCAAAACCCGGCCCGGATGAAATGGAGGTGTGGCATTGTTTACGGTAATCATTGCCGAAAAAGAGCACCTGGATGCCATCCATGAAAACCACTTGTTCCTGGAACCGTTTCTGAAAAATCGGGAGATTGCGTTTTGCGAGTGGAAGCCACAGGAAACACTGTTTTCCGAGATGGTACCGTCACTCGAGAGGACCGTTTCCCGCAAGGAGACGTGGCGGGCAATCGTGGTTTGCACCGATGAGGGATTGCATCAAAAGAATCCATTTGATCTAGTCGATTACACACCGCCTGTCCGAGAGTTCGACCATGCACCCATGGACGAACCTGAGACCGAGGAGGAAGGCGGGGAGGATCTTGGTGAGCTGGATGCTGTGCCGGAAGAGGTCGGCAATCGGCTCAACGACAAGTTGATCAAATATCTGGGTGACCTACGTGCAGCGAAATTTGCTGCCTTTGAAGAGGCAAAGGAAAAACCACTGACAAGACTCATGACTTTCCTTTGCGAACAGCCGATGGTTTCCAATGGCAGAAACCATGCGGCGGAAGATCCTGAGTTTGCGGAATATGTGGCGGAAAGCCGGAAGAAGGAATTGATCCGTTCAGAGATCATCGGTACGGAGCGAGTGGAATGCTCCCTGCCTGCACAGGTATTTTGTGTAGCGAGACGTACCTACGAGAATCCGGAGTATGACATTCCGACCGCGTGGAATTCCCATGAGGATCTGCAATATTCAAAATTCTACGATCATAATCTGTATTTTGATCGCATGAGATATTTTGTGGTTGATTTACTGCCGAAGCATCACAGGAACTATGCCTTTGATTATCTGCGCTTTTTATATGCCTTACTGATTTTGGCAGGCTATGATGTGCCGCAGGGATCGATCCAGAAAGAGCGTGTTTATGCGCTTGCCTGTGAGAATAACGAAGATGCCCTTGACAAGGTTTTGTCTGAATATGAGTCAAAGCTTTCTGCGACTGCGACAGAGCTGGAATTTAGGATCAAGGACATCGAACGCAGAGGCCAGGATCATCTGACGGATCAAGAGGCAAATGTGATTTTCGGTTCGAAGGTTTCGATTCCGGTGACCATCGATCGCGATATCAAGACGAAAGACATTTATGCCGATTTTAAGGCGTATCGTCTTTCGCAGAATTGCCCTGCCGATGAAAATGTTGTCTGGAAGAATCAGCTGGCGAAGTCGAAAAAGACGATCCGTCTGCTCCTAAAACAGCCGAGACGCGCCATCAAGAAAGCGTCTGCAGATCTTCACGAGCTGAAAGATGCAGATGTCTCGAAAGCGATGATGTTAAATGAGTTCCAGCTGGAGGACATCAAAGAGCGGACAGACAACGAAGAGATGGCGATGGTTGAGACCAACCCGATGAGCCTGACGGACAACACCGAATACGAGGAGAAGATGGATCAGCATGACGAAGAGATCCAGGGAGAAATCGGACGTCGTATGAAGAAAGGGACGACCGTTTTGCTTGGTGTGCTTGGACTTGTATTCTATCTGATCGGGTTCGTGCCGTTGTTCTTGAAGAACTATGAAGGCGAGAAGACACTGCTCGGATCGATTGGGTTGATTTTAGTTGCCTTTGGTCTGTTCTTCCTGATTCTTCTGATCGCTCTGTTTGTCTATCGCACGCAGATGCGTAAGAAGGTCAAGGGATACAACAATGTGATGCAGGAGTTTGAAACAGAGCTTAACGAAGCATTTACGTTGTATTCAGAGTATTTAAGTCATGCCTGCAATGTGATGCGTGGCTATTCTGTCTTAAACTACCGGGAGACCACCGAGGATGTCGGTACGACAGAAGCGCGTCTGCTTCGCAAGCATGTGATGGATTTAAAGAGAACGAAAGCGGAAGTCGATGATTTGTTCGGCAAGCACATTTCCGGCAAATACGACACCACCGGTGCAGATGGTACGATCTATGATTACGATTATCTGCGCGGTGTGGATTACGAGTATCCGCTTCCGTACAATGACGCAGATCGCACATCGATCACGTACATTCAGACCGGAAATCATATTGAGCTTCCGGTGCGTTTCGTGAAGTCTTTGACCGTGCGCAGAGAGGAGCTTTACGATGACTGAGATTTTGCAATATTTTTATTGTCTGCTCGCATTGCTCCCCTTCGTGCTGATGGTCTGGGTCAATGCGAAAGCAAATTTAAAGAGGGAAGAGAGAAGCAAGCAGTTTCTGATGCCGATCTTCGCATTGATTTACTGCATTTTGCTGATGGTCCTGCTTGACAAGATCCATACGATTGCAGCGGCGATCATCTATGCTGTGCCAAATCTCTTGATGCGGTTTGCGAACTGGCTTTCTTCTCTGTTCAGTGGACAGCTTAGCGGTGTCGGCAACTTGTTTTACCGGCTGGCACAGGCGATTGAGGGGCTCTTTAGCAGAGTGAATGTCATGTATATTCTCATGTTTGTTGAGAATTTCCTCTTCATTCTGGTCCACATTATCTTAAAGAAAATCTTGCTTGGCATCTTCGACCGGTCGTTCCACAACGGAAATGTTTTCTATGAGAAGATGGCTTCCATTGCTTATGCACATGAAGATGAGGATGAATTCTGGTATGTGAAGGAGCATTTTGGGAAGGCAAGAAATTATCTGAGAACGGCTTATGTGGCGGCGGCTGCGATCTCTGTGGTGACTTCCGTGATCTCGATCGTGATGTTCCGCTACGACTGGCTGAAGTCCCTGTTTTATCCGGCGTTTGGTCTTTTGGTGATCGGAGAGATTTATTTCTTCCTCGATGGCAAGACGAAGACAGAGCTTCTGCCGGAGTTTGAAGGGATTGAAGGAAAGCAAGGCGCAGGCATTGATTTCAGACGAATCAGGGATGCGCTTAGAAAGCTCTTCGGAGATAAGCTGGATGCGGATGATTCTTCGATCTCGCTTCCAGCGCAGCGGATCCAAAGCAATGATGAGATCCTGTCGATGCTTGAGGATCAGGACGACCGTGCGCTTGAGATTTACGGACGTTTCCTGAGACAAAAGGCCGCAAGAGGCCTGGAGATCGATCAAAATTACTTGCTTGCCGGAGAAGATTTGCTGCGGGGCAAGAGCATTTTGTTCAATAACCCGTTCTTCTACGACCTGATTCCGTACGTGCCTTATGCGATGAACCGTGCGCTTTTGCAGCACAAGAAGGTACTCATCGTACTTGGACGTCACGATGCGGAAGAGGATGCGGCGAAATGGGTCGATGACGGTCTGACGGCGGTCACGAACATTCCGGGGCTCTGGAACATCGGTGTGCTTTCCGAGGAAGCCAAGGATCTGGATGTCGGTATCCTGACGCGTTCGAGCGTGCATGATCTGCAGAAGCTCGACACCAACAGAGAATTCTTTGAGCAGACTGCCTTTGTCGTGCTCTTAGAGCCTTCGAAGCTGGTGACAACTGCGCAGGTTGGCCTGCATTCGATCGTTTCGTATTGCAGAGAGAGCGGCAGGGAGATCACCTACTGCTCGATGGATAAAAACTGTGACGGTCTGCTGGATGCCTTGTCTCATATCCTGATGACAAATCTGGTGGAGGTCGCCGCAACCAACCATCACGACGGTATCTCGACTTACATGTGCTGGACGCCGGATGAGGACTTCTGGCAACACCGCATGCTTCCGAATATCGCAAGATATCTGGGTGTCGGTACCGAACTTGCTTTTGCGGGACTTAAGAACCAGGCGAGCAAAGCAAGCTGGTTTGGCGGAGACGCGTTCCCGGTGCGAGATATGCACTGGATCGCAAGACAGTACTATTATGATCTGTTAAATTACGCAAATCGCCCAGCGGTGCAGGAAGGCATGGAGACGTATTTCCATGTATCCCCGAACCTGTGGACGGCGAAGCGCGAGAAAGACAACTATATGGTTGTCGAAGATGAAGCCTTCAATATGTTTGAGGTGCGGCGTGATTTTGCAACGCGCGCAAAGCGGCAGGGCTTCGTCAACGTCATTACCTCGGATTATCTGTTAAAGGATTACATGGCCGAGAACAATGGCATTTTCAATGCCGACCCGAAGGCAATTCCTTACATCACAGCGGATTATGCCCACACCAAGAGAAATGTCATCTTACGGCTTTGCCTGCGGATGAGTGTGGAGGATGTCTGCGAGGATGAGGTTAAGAAAGAGCTTCTTCTGATCGGTATTGATACAGAGACGCCGGCAGAAACGGTCTGGCATGAGCTTTGCCTGTGCTGCGAGGGTGAGAATATCCCGACAAACCGCGATGGCAGAGAGCTTCTGAAAGCACGCGATATGCGCAGAGAGTATGAGTTTACTTCGGATGTGATCAATCAGAAGAGAAAGTACTCGATGCGTAAGGGCGTGATGGAGACCGTTTACTTCATCAACAATCCGTACTTCATTGATACCGTGATCGGCGATCTTAGGAACGCCGGCTACATCGCGGAAGATGAGGAGGGTACGAACAGTTACTTAGGCTCTGAGCTTCGCGGACACATTTTCCAGAAGTTCCTGCCCGGACAGTTCTTTACCCTGGGTGGTAAATATTATGAAATGCTTCGCATGACGCCCGATGGCCGCGTGCTGGTACGCCGCGCCGCGGATCATATCAACGGACGTCCGATGTACCGTCAGGTCAGACATTATGAGGTGTCTGCGGAACAGCCTTCGGAGCAGATGGGTGACCAGATCAACTTCTCTGGTCTTCGTATCACGAGGGAGTTTGCAGATGTCCGTGTCAAGACCGATGCGTACTGGGAGATGAAGCGTTACAACGACTTCACGCGTGGTCATAAGACCATGATCAATGGGATTCCTGAGAGGGAGTATCGCCACAAACAGCTGCTTCGTGTGGAGCTGCCTGAGAACGCAACGAAGGAGATTTATTCTACAATCGTAGTATTGTTAAATGAGGTCTTCCGTACGTTGTTTGCTGAAAATCAGGACTACATTATTGCGGTGATGCCGGGCGAGGCGAAAGAGCCGATGACCTACTCACTTGCAGGTCCGACGGGCAACTGCATTTACATCATTGAAGACAGCCAGCTTGACATCGGTCTGTTAGAGGCCGTAAAGCGTAACTTCAAGAGAATTCTTGCGATTCTTTGCGATTATCTTGACTGGCACCTCGAAGCTGTGGAAAACAGCAAGAACCCGCCGGTCAAACCGACACCGATTATTCCTGCGAACCTTCCGAAGCCGCAGGGTACCGGTGAGGAAGATAAGAAAAAGAAGAAGGGTGGCAAGCTGATCGACAAGGTCAAGAACTTCTTCGGAGGCCTCTTTAAGAAGCGGAAGAAGAAGGGGACGCCGGAAGGTGAGTCCGAGGATAAGCCGGAAACCGAGACAGAGACGGTAGAAGAGCCAGCAACTGAGGCGGTGGAAGAGCCGGTTACCGAAACAGAAAACCAGCCTGAAAAAGCTACTACGACAGAGATGTCAGAAGGGGAAGCAACCGCTGAAGTAAAGGCACTCTTCTCTAAAGCTTACGCAGATGAAGGAGACGGTGCAACCGAGACTGGTGTGGTCGGAGGTGATACCGTCGAATTCGAACCGGAAGTGGCTGTTCGTCCTGCAAATGTGGGTATCCACGAGAGACTACCGTACCATGAGCGTTACTACCTGCTCTATGGTGCAAATGCAGTGCCGGAGATGATTGATATCACGGGAACACGTGACTTCTTAAGCGGTCTTGGCTTTGGCAAGAGCGACTTAAAGCAGGCAAGAGATGGAAAGACGATCGCAGACCTGATCGAAAAGAACTTTGTCCCGAACAAGGCGGGCGTGCATTACTGTGACTTCTGCGGAGCGGAACTGATCGGTAATGAGTACGAGCGTTTGAGTGACGGCAGAGAACGGTGCCTGTCTTGTGGCAGAACCGCGATCAAGTCCGCAAAGGAATTCCAGGCACTGTACAAGGAAGTCCATGAGAACATGGAAACCTTCTATGGCATTCGCATTCCGGTCTCGATTCACGTGGAGATGTGCAATGCGAAGAAGCTGCACAGAAAGCTGAAGAAGAATTTCGTGCCGACCGGTGGCTACGACGGCAGAACCTTAGGCGTCGCGATCCAGCAAGGAAAGGAATTTACGATCCTTCTGGAAAATGGTGCCCCGAGGCTGCAGTCGATCAAGACGATGGCGCATGAGTTGACGCACATTTGGCAGTTCTTAAATTGGGATCCGAAGAAGCTGCACGCGCTCTACGGCAAAGATGCAGACCTTCTGCTCTATGAAGGAATGGCCATGTGGTCCGAGATTCAGTACACTTACCTGATCGGTGAAATGGCGGATGCGAAGAGAGAGGAGATCATTACCAGCTATCGCAAAGATGAGTATGGTATCGGTTTCCTGATGTACAAAGACCGTTATCCGCTCTCCGAGGACACCGTTTTGTCCGGAGAGACACCATTTATGAACAAAGAGAAACCGTTATAACCAAGGAAACCATACACGGCCTGAGGGTCGTGTATGGTTTGTCCTATTTTTGTATGAGGGGGAATGAACATATGAAAAAACATACAAGACGCATGATTTGCCTGTTCCTGGTACTTACCATGTTTACGATGACACTGAGTGGTTGTGGAGAAAAGGGAAAGATCAAAAAGCAGATCAGTAAGTTAGAAAAGTCGATCCAGCAGGGCGACTTTAACGGTGTATTAGATTGTGTAGACCCGAAGGTGGGAGATCCTGCGAAAGCCCTGTTTAACCTGATGGGCGCTTCGACAGATTTTATCGTACAGATCGTGAAATCTGTGCTTGGTGTGGATCTGGCATCCAGCCTGGGATCTGGAGATGAGGAAGAAGCCTCCGGCTTTTTGTCTTCTGTGAAGATCAAGCCGTTAGAATATACATTTAACGAAGCGAAGGATGCCTGCGATGTCAAGGTATCTTATACTTACAAGATCAAAGATACAGAGACGACAAAAGAGACAACGTTGAAGTTCATCCTTTCCGGGGATGAGTGGTATCTGACCTATTAATCCCGCGTTTTACATGGGAGGGAAATGAATGGGACGTAAATTTAGAGAATGGTATAGCCTGCAAAGGGCGAAAAATCCCGGGCGGGTGGTGCTTTTTGTCATCCTGCTCTTTAACATTCTCTTTTTCTTAATCGCTGCGCTGGTGATCCGCAGCCTTGCCCTTTCGGGCACGGAAAAGATGGGCTTTTTCGAAGCCATTTTCTACACGATCACCATGATTCTGGATGCGGGCTGCATCTCGTATGTCATTGAAGATATCGGACAGTCAGGGTACGCGATCGCGATTGTATGTCTCCTCATTGTCATGGTCGGTATGGTTTCCTTCACCGGTGCGGTCATCGGTTACGTGACCAACACGATCTCCAATTTCATCGAGAATTCCAACGCCGGTACCAAGAAGCTTTATATGTCGGATCATCTGGTGATCTTAAACTGGAACACCAGGGCGTCCGAGATCATCAATGACCTGCTCTACTGCCCCGGAAAGCAGAAGGTTGTCGTCTTGACGGAGAGCAGAAAAGAGGAGATCAAAAAAGAAGTGGATGAGCGTGTCGCAGACACGAT
The DNA here is from genome assembly GCA_017480565.1 of Lachnospiraceae bacterium. Classification (GTDB taxonomy): domain Bacteria; phylum Bacillota; class Clostridia; order Lachnospirales; family Lachnospiraceae; genus RGIG1588. The sequence goes on from JAFVAL010000073.1 coordinate 37,315, forward strand.
CAACCGCGAAAATAAATTGCTCTGGGATGAATGCCGGGGGATGCCATTTCCTAGAAAATACTTTGCCTATGCAAAGAAGGAAATGAAGAATAACTTAGAGATCGTCTACCGCGAGGGAGATGTGTTCTCTTCGAAGCAGCTGCTTGATATTTCGTTAGACCGCGCGCGTTCGGTCATCATTCTGGGCGCGGATGTCAACAATACGATCTGCCGCTACGGACAGCGGGAGCAGATTGAGGAGATGTCCAAGGGCAATTCTCAGACGATCAAAACGCTCATGCAGGTGGCAGACATCACGGCAGACTTAGAATCCGCCGACGATCAGAAGATCATCGTGGAGATCTCGGATGACTGGACCTGGGAGATCGTAGACAAGATCATTCAGCATAAACAGGTCGATGGCAAGTGCAATATCGTACCGGTGCGCGTCAACCAGGTGCTTGGCCAGATTTTATCGCAATTCTCACTGATGCCGGAGTTAAACCTTGCCTACCGCGAGCTCTTCTCCAACAAAGGTGCGACCTTCTACGTGGAAGAGCGGGAAGTGTCGGATGACAATGCTTATATCGCAAAGTATTTAAAGAATCATAAAGATGCGCTGCCGTTAACTTCGATGAAGTCCGATGGGAAGGACTATTTCTTCTATACCGCGGAGGACGAGAGCGATATCAGGAAGACGTCGAAGACATTTGAAAGCAAGTACACGGTGAAGTTAAACCGCGATTACTGGATCGAGCGAAAGTGCGTGATCATCCTGGGACACAACAGTAAGTGCAAGGATATCATGCAGGGATTTGCCGCGTTCTGCGAGGAGTGGGGCAAGCGAGGGGACGAGGAGATCGAAATTCTGGATCTGATCGTGATCGATGATGAGCAGAGCTTAAAGAAGATGAACTACTACAAAGAGTATCCGTTTGTGAAAGATACGATTGCGGCAAGCATCTATGACAAGGACATCATCATCGAGACCATCGACAAGATTATGATGGCCAACGAAGAAGATACCAGCGTTTTAATCCTCTCGGATGATACCGCGTTAAATGAGAACATTGATGCAAATGCGCTCGCAAACCTGGTGTATGCGCAGGATATCATCTCTAGGAAGAAGATCGAAGATCCGAATTTCGACGAGGAGAGGCTTGACCTGATCGTGGAGATCATCGATCCGAAGCATCACGACATCGTCAACAGCTACAGTGTCAACAATGTCGTCATCAGCAATCGCTACATCAGTAAGATGATCACGCAGATTGGTGAGAAGGAAGCAATCTTTGACTTCTACACCGACATTTTAACCTACGATACCAAAGAGACAAATGCTTACGAGAGCAAGGAAGTCTACGCAAAGAAAGTCAGCACGTTCTTTGAAGAACTGCCGCTTCCTTGTACACAGGCTGAGCTGGTTCACGCAGTTTGGGAGGCCTCGACAGATCCTTCCATCCCTGCCGATAAGATGAATCCGACCATTGTGCTTGGCTATGTAAAGCCCGGCGGAAAGCTCACGCTCTTCTCCGGAGAGCATGCACAAGATCTTGTTAAGCTCAGAAAAGAAGACAAGATTATCGTATTTACCAACCATTAATCCATCATAAAAGGAGAAGTATTTTTCGTGTTTTTGTGGATTTTTAGTTTTACCGTTTCCTTGCTGCTCCTCATCATCGGAGCAGCAGGATTCTTTCTCTCCGGCCGGGTGATTCGTGCCGGAAAGAAGATCAATGCCTTTTACTGGCTGGCAATCGCGGTGTTTTTATCTGCGGTTGTGATGTTTTTGCCGATTTACGGGGACATTTTCTTAGAAGAGCCCTTGCGAGGCTTAAAGACCTTCATTCTGTCCATCCACAATACCGTACGGCTGTTTGTGGTAGACAGTGATTTTGACATTATTCTGGATCACACGGGGATGCTGCCGGTGGCGTTTTGCACCGCGTACCGTGTGCTTTGCGCCGTTTTATTCCTGGGCTGTCCACTGTTAACCTTCAGTTTGGTGTTAACCTTTTTCCAGCGCGTGCTTTCGCATTGGGCACTGCGATTCCGCAAGGTGGACCGCTATTACATTTTCTCCGAATTAAATGAAGAGGCGCTGGCGCTTGCAAAAAGCTTAGAGGGAAAGCAAAATGAAAGATATCTTTCGATCTTCTGTGAGGTGGGCGAAGAAACCGATTATGAGATAAAGAACCGCGTCAAAGAGCTTGGCGGCGTATGTTTGGAAGAAGACATCACAAGCATCAAGCTGCGTAGGGACGTGAAGAAGAGCTACTTCTTTATCGCCGCGGAGGACGATAAGAACTTAGACCAGGCGATCGCGGTCTGCGAGCAGGAGAAGACGCATCAGGACGTGGATGCGTACGTGTTCGCGGAGAGTGCGAAGAGCGAGCTTGTGTTAAATGCAGTCGATAAGGGAAATGTACGCGTGAGGCGCATTGCTGTGCCGAGGGCACTCATTTACCGCGCTTTGTATGAGCAGGGAAGCGATTTGTTTGCCGGCGCAAGAGACGAAGGGGACAAAAAGCGGATTTCTGCGGTTGTGGTCGGTTTGGGCGCGTACGGCTGGGAGATGGCCAAAGCCTTGGTTTGGGCGTGCCAGATGTACGGCTATGAATTCGAACTGCACTGCTTTGATGAAGACGTCCGGCAGGAGCATCGGTTTAACGTGGAGTGCCCGGAGTTAATCAGCTGCAGCAAGGGCGAGAACCCGGCAGATCCGATCAGCAAGTACGATCTGCATATCTATGCCGGTGAGAAGAATTATTCTGCGGCATGGTTTGCGCACATGGAGAAGATTGCACCGACATTCATCTTCATTGATCAGGGCAAGGAAGGCGACAACCTGCAGATGGCCATTGATCTGCGCACGTATTTTGCCGGTAAGGGGCTTTCGCCGAAGATCCAGACGATCGCGGAGAACAGTGATGAGATCGCACTGCTAGGCAAGGCGAAAAACTTCAAAGGCCAGGAATACAACATTTCTTTCATCGGTGATACGAAGTCTTGCTATTCGATGGAAGTGATCTTAAACTCTGAGGTCGAGCAGGCCGGGCTGATTCGCCATCTGGCCTGGGGCAAGGAAGAGGAGTTCTGGAATTACTCGTATAACTATACATCCTCGATCGCATCTGCGATTCACAAAAAGCTTAGAATCGCGTGCGGCGTGCCTGGTGCAGACAAAGCACCTGCAGACCGTACGGAAGAGGAGAAAGATATCATCCGCAGACAAGAGCATGACCGTTGGAATGCATTTATGCGGACGGAAGGCTATTCCTACGCGCCGGTGCGCAACGATCTGGCAAAGAAGCACACGCTTCTGGTGCCGTTTGATGATCTGCCGCCGAAGGAACAGAAAAAAGACGACGACTGAGTGGTCGTTGATTTAAAAACAAGGTAACTTGAGGAAACGAAGATGGAGTCTAAAGACGTTTTTATCAGCTATAAAGCGGAAGATTACGAAAAAGCGCTCTGGGTGAAGACAGAGCTTGAAAAACAGAAGATCTCCTGCTGGATGGCGCCGGAGAGTATCCCGGGCGGCTCAAATTATGCCGTCGAGATTCCGCGTGCGATCCGTGGCTGCACTGCGTTCGTGATCGTGATGACAAACCACACGCAGGACTCCATCTGGGTTCCGAAAGAGCTTGACCAGGCGATCAATGCCGGGAAGATGATTCTGCCCTACCTCTGGGAAAACGTAGCGCTGCGGGATGATTTTTCCTTCTATCTCTCCAACGTGCAAAGGTACCCGGCTTACGAGAATAAAGAACGCGAGATGAAACGGCTCGTGACAAGAATCCAGGCAGCGCTCGATGCCAGAGGCCAGGAGACGACTGAGGAAGCGGTTGTTGAAAATACTGGAAAGTCCGTGCACTATGTCGCGCCGGAGGAGAATAAAGCGCCTGCGAAGAAAACGTGGCTTTTGATCGCGGGTGGAATCCTTGGCCTCGCGCTAATTTTCGTGATTATCGGCGTGATCTTATCTCACAGAGGAAAGAACGAGCCAGAACAGACTACGACAAGTCTGGAAAATCAGACCGTAGAAACTGAGACCGAGATGACAACCGAAGAGGTGGTATCGCACAGCGCGGAGGCGACGAAGGTCAAGATCGTAGCGCCTTCCGGCATCAATGTGCGTACATTTAATAAAAATATCAAGACGATCAAAGAGCGGCTTGAGATTCTGGCGGAGGGCGAAGAATTAGATTTTTCGCTCGATGAAGAAGAGGCGACGGTGTATTTCACCGAAGCGATGTGCCACGAGCAGGAAATCTCGTATCTCTTGCGTGCCTATATCACACGTGCGATGAATCTTTACTTGTTTGACAAGTCGGATGTCAGCTCCGCAGTGCCTCTCACGAGAGAAGAGATTGCTTCTGTTAAGCGCCTGCACGGTAAGGCGGAAGAGCCGCAGGATGCGAAGATCCGCGAGGTGTTAGAGATCACGGATGCGCAGAGTGATTATGACTACATCCTTGTAACACTGAACGAGGAAGGCGTGCGCACACATGAGGATCATCTGGCAAACGTGGGCGATAGCTGGCGCTTCGGCCAAGATGTGGTTGGCAACAATCCTTACGTGTATATGCATGCATTTGCGGGACCTGACGGAAAGTCCATCTACGTTGTCAACGGTGACGGGGCGGATGTATTTCTCGATCTCATGGTGTACAACTGGACGCATGAACCGCTTGCAGACAGCTTTAGCTTCGTCATTGATATGAATAAACTCACGACCTGGGATGATGTCTCTTCTTGCAGATATCCTGGGGAGAATCAGGTGAATTTAGATCAGATCACGGAAAAGAGCGTCACGTTCTCTTACCGGGAATCCTACGCAGGGGCGATGACCGCCGGGGAGATGATCGATACAGAGCTTGAATTAAAGCGTCGGTTAGATCTTTTTGGCTGTCCGTATGCATTTGGACAACAGATGGATGGCAATGCCAGAAATTGTTTTGTAGTATGCCTGCCGGTCTCCCAGATGGCGATGCCATTTTTGGAGCTTCTCTCTGCGAGATACTATCTGCAGCTTCGTGCGGAAGGATATATGTGCCGATATTATATCTTTGATTATGCCGATGAAGGTGTCGTCGATGAAACGAACGCAGACGGGACGATCACGCTGAAACTTCCGATCAAGTATGCCAGCGACCTTGAAAATGTGCAGACGATGACCAACCTCCTTCAGGCAAATGGCAAGGAGGACACGTACATTTATCTGTACTGCGGTGACTATCCGCTCTTTGCAGCGCCCATGGAGGGCTTCGCAGACGAAGAGAAGGTGTCCTTTACCGAGATCTGCGGGGTGGAAAACGGCAGGATCGTGCATAAGCCTTTGACGGAGGAGTACCGGTGGCTGATTGATTTCTTTGAAAGATTTACGAAGACATCATCCTCCGACCTCTCCACGATCTATTATGCGAGCTATCAGTTAAATGATTCTGCGGCCGGGGAAGTGGCGGACACTGCAGACTTTGGCATTCCTTTTGATGTCGGCATGGCGGATTTGGAAAATGAGATCCTAAAGATTTATCCGGATGCCACGGTGACTGTGAGTGATGTCGGTCTGGATGTGAAGCTTGACATGAACGTTACGGAATCATTTGCCACAGCGGCACCGGAGGCTGCGCAGAGGATTTATGAACTTGTGGGATTTGAAGAATCCGCATTTCAGACGCTTCGCGTGGTGCCGATCGATGAAAACAATGCCATCACCGAACGGGCAAGGATTTTGTTTGCAAAGATGCACACAGATGTGACGCTGGTATCGGAGACGACACCGCAGACGGATGTGTATGTGTATGGAATTTTCGTCAACGGCAGAATGGAGTCATATAAAGAGGCAGTGGTGGAAAAAATCAATGCGAGCCCATTTTATCAAGCCTTGACGGTGGAAGATAAGACGGTCTGGCAGACCACGCTGGAATAAACGGGGATGAGAAAGGAGGAAGCGCCTTGAAACGAACAATTCGCCTTTTTACATGTTTGTGTCTTGTGCTTGCGTTGGTGCTGAGTGCTTGCGAGGGGGAACCAAAGCCCTGGTCGGAGGGCCCATCCGACGATTATGGCTTTAATTACAGCCAGCGTGTCGGAAATGAGACGACGACTGCACCTTCCGTGACGCACTACGAGACGACTACGCAGGCGCAGAACTTGCAGCAGCAGGAAACCACGACGCAGCAGATCACGCCGATCGTGGTGGCGCAGGAGGGACCTCGGTTTTACTATAGCCAGCTCCCGGAGGAAGAACAGCAGGTCTATCAGGCGTTGGTGGAAGGGAGCGCGGCCTATGTCGCAGACATCCCTGTGCCCGGCTGCAGCCAGGAGCAGGCAAATCGCATCGTTTTCGCGATGACTTCGGATTACCCGGCGTATTACTGGACGGGCGGCGCTTATGTCATGCACTCCATGGGAGGTCAGGTGTCCTCGATTGAATTTACTGTTCCCGCGGATGCGAAGGATCGCGTCGAGAGATCGAAAGCGAGAGCGGAGGAGATCGTAGCCGAAGCCAAGGCCGCGGTCGGGGAAGACCCCTACGAGCTTGTCAAATACTATTTTGAGACCATCGTGACCTCGACCAATTACATCAAGTCGGAACACGATCAGTGGATGAACAATGTCCTCCTTGAGGGAAATGCAGTCTGCGCAGGCTATGCGAAGACATTTCTCTATCTGTGCCAGTTAAGCGGCATCGAATGCGGCTATGTAACAGGCCATAGTAAGGGAGAATCTCACGCGTGGAATGTGGTAAAGCTTGATGATGTCTGGTACTGGGTGGATGTCACCTGGGGCGATCCCGTCTCCAACAATGAAAAGCCGGGGAATAACTTTATCAATTACAATTATCTGACGTTCTCGGATGACTTCTGTTTTTTAAATCATACGCTCGCGCTCTCGGATGAGGACGCGGCAGCAGGCATCTACGATCCGTCAAAAGACTTCACCTATCCGACCTGCGCAGATGATGGCAAGGAGTATTATAAGGCTGCAGGCGCGTATTTTGCGAGCTACAGTGTGGATGCGGTAAAGGAGTATCTGGCGAAAAATGTGCAGGAAGGGAAGTTGACGGAGATTCCGCTTCGGTTTGCGACGGCCACGGATTATGCGCAGTTTAACGCGGATTTCTTAAGCAATGGACCGGTGAACAATCTGCGGGATGCGCTCACGATGGGAGATCCGTCGTTTGAGACGAGCGGGTATCAGTATTCGACGTTGTATTTTGAGGATATCTACTTTCTTACGATTTCATTTGAGAAGACGTAAGAAGCCAGAGCTGAATTTGGTAAATGACAAAGGAATAGAAAATGTTAGGGGGATTGCTAATGCAATCCCCCTAGTGCTTCATCAATGGCTTTTGCGGCGATCTTTCCTGCGCCCATAGCGGATATTACCGTTGCAGCGCCTGTGACTGCGTCACCGCCGGCATAAACACCTTTTCGAGAGGTGAGTCCGTCTTCATTGACGATAATGCCGCCCCACTTATTGACTTCGAGTCCTTTGGTTGTGGACTTGATCAGCGGATTCGGACTGGTTCCGATCGACATGATAACGGCATCTACTTCAAGTTCAAATTCGCTGCCCTCAATGGCAACAGGCCTGCGTCTGCCACTTGCGTCCGGCTCGCCAAGTTCCATCTGAATGCAGCGAATGCCGGTTACAAATCCATTTTTCGGATCGCGAGGATCGTCAGGATTTTGGTAGCCCAAAATCTCAACGGGATTACAAAGAAGACGAAAATCGATTCCTTCTTCCTCAGCGTGTTCGACTTCTTCGCGCCTTGCCGGGAGCTCCTCCATAGAACGACGATAGACGATATAGACTTTCTCGGCACCGAGACGGAGGGCTGTACGTGCTGCATCCATAGCCACGTTGCCGCCACCGACAACGGCAACCTTGCCACCCTTCATAATAGGTGTTTTCGGGTCGTCGAGATAAGCTTTCATCAGGTTGCTTCTTGTCAAAAATTCATTTGCAGAATAAACACCTTTATAAGCCTCGCCTGGAATATTCATAAAGTTCGGAAGTCCTGCGCCAGAGCCGACAAACACGGCTTCAAAGCCCATTTCGAACAGCTCGTCGATGGTCAGGGTTTTGCCGATGATGACGTTCGGCTCAATATCTACACCGAGATCTTTGAGCGTTTCCACTTCCTTTGCCACGATGGATTTGGGAAGACGGAACTCCGGGATTCCATAAACCAGAACGCCGCCTGCGGTGTGAAGCGCTTCATAAACCGTGACTTTATATCCTTTTTTGGCGAGATCGCCTGCACAGGTAAGTCCTGAGGGACCGGAACCGACGATTGCTACTTTATGTCCGTTGGATTTGGGCGCGACTGCTTTTTCTTTTGCATGTGCATTGTGCCAATCTGCCACAAAGCGTTCCAGACGACCAATCCCGACCGGCTCACCCTTAATACCACGCACACATTTCTGTTCACATTGCGTTTCCTGGGGGCAAACGCGTCCGCAAACCGCCGGGAGGGAAGAAGATTGCGTTATGATCTGATAAGCGCCTTCAAAATCGCCTTCTTTAATCTTTTCGATAAACGCGGGGATGTGGATGTTTACGGGACATCCGGAAACACATGGCATATTCCTGCAATTTAAACAGCGCATTGCTTCATCGAGCGCGACATCTTCGGAATATCCCGTGGCAACCTCGTTGAAGTTATGGGCACGCACTGCCGGATCTTGTGTGGGCATCGGGTTTTTGTCGAGCCTCATATTCGGTTTGAAAGCCATCTCAGTCTACCCCCTTCCATAAATTACATACCTTCTCATGTGCTTTGCGTTCATAGTCAAAGTACATTCTTCCGCGGCTCATCGCCTCGTCAAAGTCGATCTCATAGCCGTTAAAATCCGGGCCATCTACGCAGGCGAATTTCGTTACTCGCTTCCCATCCTGCACGAGTGTGATTCGACAGCCGCCGCACATTCCTGTACCATCGATCATGATCGGATTCATAGAAGCGGTCACCGGAACGCCGAATGGCTTTGCGGCCTCAACAACGAATTTCATCATGATCAAAGGACCGATGGTGATGATCATATCGAACGTTTCACCGGCGGTAAGCATCTCCTTAAGAGGTAAGGTTACATTGCCCTGACGGGCGTAGGAACCGTCATCCGTCATAACCATAAGCCGATCCGAGCATTCTCTGAATTCATCTTCAAGAATCAGAAGATCCTTGTTTCTAAATCCAATGATACTGGTTACCTCTGCGCCGAGCCTGTGAAATTCTTGTGCAACCGGCATGGCAATGGCACATCCCACACCTCCGCCGACGATACACACCTTTTTGATGCCGTCGGTATGCGTTGCAACGCCGAGAGGACCCGCAAAATCCTGGATGAATTCGCCTTCGTTTTTATGATTCAATAATTCTGTAGTTGCACCTACAATCTGGAAAATAATCTTAACAGTGCCCTCTTCGGGGTTGGTGCCTGCGACAGTCAACGGAATGCGCTCCCCTGCCTCGTCTACACGTAGGATGATGAACTGCCCCGGTTTTGCTTTTTTGGCGACAAGAGGAGCGTCAATCTCCATCTGGGTAACAGTGGGGTTGAGCGCTTTCTTGCGAACAATCTTGTACATAATTTTACTCCTGACTTTATAGTTGTACGCCCACGGAAACCAGCGGATATCCATGGGCGAGATGTGGATTTACCATCCGATTATTCGTATTGCTTGATGGTTGTATTTTGAATCGTAATCCTTGGAAGAGGGTGCTTTCAATCACAAGCACCCCCTGGCAACGTTCTATCAGAAGTCTACCTCAGTGTCATAATAGCAGCACTTAAGCAGCTTTTCCATCTCCTCAACGGAAGGCTGACGAGGGTTGGATCCGGTGCAGGCATCACCGATCGCGTTGACGGCAATGTCATGCAGTCTCTCAAGGAATACTTCCTCGGGGACGAATCCCTTCTCGGTAGGATAGCTGTCTGCGCCATAGGTACCAATACCGTGCGGGATGTTGAGGTCGTCGATCATCTTGCGCAGATAAGCGATGAGTGCAGCAACTTTATCATCATCGCTGGCGTCTTTGTCTGCGATACCCATATAGTCGACGATAACGCCGTAACGCTTCTTGGCAGTCTCATCCTTTGCATTGAAAGCGATGACCTTCGGCAGATACATTGCATTTGCAGCACCATGGATGATGTGAGCACCGTAGTCAGCAAATGCTGCCCCGGTCTTATGAGCCATTGAGTGGACAATGCCAAGCAGAGCGTTCGAGAAGGCCATACCAGCAAGACACTGCGCATTATGCATACGGTCACGTGCGGCCATATCTCCATTGTAGGAAGGAACGAGATCGTTCATGATCATTTCGATCGCATGGATTGCAAGAGGATCCGTATAGTCGGAGTTTGCGGTGGAGACATACGCCTCAACTGCATGTGTCATAGCGTCCATGCCTGTGTGGGCAACCAGCTTCTTGGGCATGGTTTCTGCAAGCTCAGGATCGACAATCGCCACGTCGGGCGTGATCTCAAAGTCTGCGATCGGATACTTGATTCCCTTTGAGTAGTCAGTGATGATAGAAAATGCAGTCACTTCGGTAGCTGTTCCAGAGGTGGAAGATACCGCACAAAAATGTGCTTTCTTGCGCAGCTCGGGAATACCGAATACCTTGCACATATCTTCAAATGTACATGCGGGGTATTCATATTTGATCCACATTGCCTTTGCTGCATCAATGGGAGAACCGCCGCCAATTGCCACGATCCAGTCGGGTTCAAATGCAAGCATTGCTTCAGCACCACGCATAACGGTTTCAACGGAAGGATCCGGCTCAATACCATCAAAGATCTTGACTTCCATACCGGCTTCCTTTAAATAGCTTTCAGCACGGTCGAGGAAGCCAAAACGCTTCATAGAACCACCGCCTACACAGATCATTGCCTTTTTGCCCTTGAAGGTTTTTAATGCCTCCAGAGCGCCCTTGCCGTGATAAATATCACGCGGAAGAGTAAAACGTGCCATAAAAAATACCTCCTAATAATTCTTTCTACCTGTTTCAGGTAAAAATTGTTTGAGTAAATTGATAAAAATCATCGCTGCACAGCCAAATGCCGGAGCGAATGAGCTCAAATAGGCAGCGACCGATTGCTCGACCGCTACCTCTCAGTACAGGGAAATCAGATCATCAGGCTAAAGATGATGGGCTCCGGCGACTGATCAACGTGGTTTCAACCTGTAAACACAAAGATTTGGACGAGCCCTGTGGTAAGTGTGCCCATGCTTCTTTGCAAGTTTAATTATCGTCAAACGAGGAAAAATCGGAATAACCAAAAAGATCGAGCCAGCTATATGATATTTGATATAACTGGCTCGGAATGATTCTGTTTGTCATTATAATACTATTTGCTTGGAGTCAAAGAGCTCTTTAATAAACTGCTGATCAAGTTCGGAGAGCGAATATTCTTTTTTGCGGATCAGAACATCTTTATATTTTTTTTGGTTATCCACACATTCCCGCTGGACGAGTCCATCACGATCAAGCAATTTTTGCGGGATCGGAGAGACCCACATAAATGTTTCCGGGTTTTCGATGAGAACGTCGAACTGACCTCCGCGTTCAAACAGCAGGATCCGACGCTCAATCTCTTCTTGCATTTCTTCCTTTTTCACGACAGAAAGCGGAAGGGATGGGACGTAAGGATCTCCGTGCACGATTTCAATCAAGTCATGTAAATCCTTAAATGTGATCTTCGGTTTTGCTGCCAACGCGCATTCCCTGCTCATAATCAGCACATATTTAAACTCTGCAACCACCTCATAGGCAAGTCCGTTGTTTTCCAGCATTTCTTTAAAATACTTATCATAGTTTGCAGCATAGCGAATGATCCCCAACCGGTAATCGGAATTAATGATGTTGTTGATCGCAGTGGAAGAATTGGTTTCCATGTAGAACACTTCCGCAGGACTGGCATCGATGCTTTTTGTAAAACGCGCAAAGGCATCAGAAATATAACTTGCGCGCGGTACAGAAATAGAAAACCGCTGCTTGACCTGCACACCATTTTTATACATGTGCTCAATGTCATCGATCTGATGGAGCACTTTTTGTGCATAGTGGATAAATTCTTCCCCGTCTGGCGTCAGTTTCATTCCACTGAAGGTGCGGTCGAAAATAACGATACCGAGATCTGCTTCCAATTCTTTGATGCATCGACTCAGATTGGGCTGTGCAATGTAGAGTTGCTTTGCTGCTTTATTGATGGAACCGGCCCGAGCGACCTCCACGGCGTATTTCATGTGCAGAACATTCATGCGAATCCTCATTCCGGAGCGTCTTACGCGACGGAGCGATGAGAAATTGCGAAGGCAATTTCTCATCTGCCATCAGGTCTATTTGTGACGCTCCGGCACAAATAGACAGTGATGAAAAATGCATATCAATGCATTTTTCACACTTCCCTCCTAATTCAAAGCCGCAGCAAAGAAGCCGCGGCTAATTTCAGGTTTATAATCCGTAATTGGCGAGGCATTTCGAATAAGATGCAACGCCCTATGCTCTTCTCCACGTGCTTGGCATGATCAGGAAGAGAAGCGGATAGATCTCCAGTCTTCCTGCCAGCATATCAAAACTAAGCACCAGCTTGCTAAGCACCGAGAATTCTGAGTAATTACCAACCGGTCCTACCATCCCAAGGCCGGGCCCGATGTTGTTAAACGTCGCCGCGATGGCAGTGAAGGTCGTGGTCGTGTCAAACCCGTCGGTTGCGACGATCAAAAGGCTGATCACGTAAATGAGTACAAACACAGCCAGATACGCCAGCGTATTCATCGCAGTCGCATGCTCGACCTTTTTATTGTCCAGGCGGACGTGACGGACCGCGCGAGGCTGAATCATACGGCGAAGTTCCTTGTTCACGGACTTGATCAGGATGATCATACGGCTGATCTTGATGCCGCCTCCGGTGGATCCTGCGCAGGCACCGGAGAACATGATGATAACCAAAATGATACGGCTGTAGGTCGGCCAGAGATTGAAATCTGCGGTGGCGTAACCGGTGGTGGTCATGACGGAGGCGACGCTAAAGAACGCGTCGATGCCCAGTGCGTCATGCCCCAGCATTCCTACATGCCAGAGATTGATTAAAATCGTGATGACCGCAAAGAAATACACGGCGGCGTACCACCGGACTTCTTCCATCTTCAGGGCATCCTTGATGCGCTTTGTAATGACAAGATAGTAGAAGTTGAAGTTGACGCCAAAGAGCATCATGAAGACCGTGGCAACGACTTTGCTGTAATAGCTGTAGCTTGCATAACCGCTTGCTAAGACGCTGAAACCGCCGGTGCCGGCTGCACCAAAGCTCATGCAGATGGAGGTAAACCAATCCATGCCGCCCGCAAGCAGGAGAATGAAGCAGAGTACAGTCAGTGCAAGATAAATTCCGTAGAGCCAGATGGCGGTGTCCTGAATCTTTGGAGAAAGCTTATCGACCGAAGGCCCTGGGCTTTCTGCACGCATCAGGTAGAGCTTTTGTCCACCTGCGCCTGCCAGTGGCAGAATGGCCATCATAAAGACCAGAACGCCCATTCCGCCGATCCAGTGCGAAAAACTACGCCAGAAAAGCATACATTTGTCCAGCACTTCTACATTGACTAAGATACTGGCTCCGGTCGTTGTAAAGCCGGAGACCGTCTCAAAAAAGGCATCCACATAGCTTGGAATCTGCCCGGTGACGGAAAACGGAATCGCACCGACTGCCGAGAGGATGATCCAGCTAAATGCCGTGGTGACAAACCCTTCTTTTGCGTAGAAGGAGGTGTCCTTCGGCTTCTTTAAAATGATCAAGAAACCGATCAGCGCTTCTACCGCCGCGACAATCAAAAACGCAAGCGCGGACTTTTCTCCATATCCCCAGCCAACGATAGCCGGAAGCAGCATGAGGCCGGCTTCCACTTCCATCAGGCAGCCAAGGATGTAAATAATCATTGATAGATTCACACGTTACCTCCCTGTCAGCTGCGCACGATGTCGCTCAGATCACGAATGCCACGCTGAGTGGTGATGATGACGACGATATCACCAACTTCGATCGTATCCTGGCCGGTTGGCGCGATGATCTTGCCGCCGCGGTTGATGGAGCAGACCAAAAGGTTGGACTTTAGATGCAGATTCATGATCGGCTTTCCGGTGATCGGTGAGCCTGGCTGCACGATAAATTCCATCGCTTCTACTTTGCCTTCTGCCAGACGGTAGAGGGTCTCCGCACTGTTTCCCTTGGCGTTGCCAAGCGCACGTACATATCGAATGATGGTCTCTGCCGTGATGTTCTTCGGATGAACCACGGAGCCAAGACTTAACGTATCTAACACTTCTTCGAACTCAATCTTACTGACTTTCGTGAGGACCTTTGCCTTGGAAATGTGAGCTGCATACAGAGCCAGCATGATGTTGACTTCATCGATGTTGGTCAGGCAGACAAAGGACTCCGTCTTTTGCAGACCTTCTTCCGCAAGAAGCTGCTTATCTCCACAATCTCCACAGACAATCTCTGCATTTGGCAGGCGATCGGCCAGTTCTTCACATCTTGCGCGCTTCCAGTCAATGATCTTGACGTCGACGCCACTTTGCAGGAGCATATAGCTTAAATATTCTGCGGTCGAGCTGCCGCCGGCAATCATAGCAGAGCGGATCGGCCGTTGGCGCATCTTTAACTGATGCAGCACAGAGGAGAGCTGATTGGTCGGGATGATGACGGAAATGATGTCGCCCGCCGCAAGCTCGGTGTTGCCGTAAGGGATGACGATGGTGCCTTCGCGCTCGCGGATGCAGACCAGCATGCGGCCATTTAACATGCCGTTGATCTCGATCATGTTCTTACCGATGAGAGGAGAGCCTTCTTCCAGTTTAAAACGAAGCATGTTGACATGACTTTTGTCAAAGGTATCGACATCCAGCGCGGAAGGGATGCGCAGCAGACGGTACATATCGGTTGCTGCAGCCATCTCCGGGTTGATGACCATGGAAAGACCAAGCTCATCCTTAATAAAATCAATATCTTCATAATAGCCGGGATCGCGTACGCGTGCGATGACATGACACTGTGCGGCCTTTCTCGCAACCAGGCAGGAGAGCATGTTGCGCTCGTCATGACCAGTCACGGCGATGAGCAGATCTGCCTGCTCTAAGCCGGCTTCATTCAACACACGGTAGGACGTACCGTTACCGTGCACGCCCTGAACATCGAGCGCGCCGACGGCGGCTTCCAGTTTATCGCGGTCGGTATCAATGATGGTGATATCGTGGTTTTCCTGGCGCAGCTGTTGAGCAAGCGTTGTGCCAACCTTGCCGCAGCCAACAATGATAATATTCATAAAAACAAAACTCCCGTTTCTGACTTTGTTTAAGAGACATTCTCAACTAAAACATTATAGAACACACACAAAACGGTGTCAATGAATCTTCCACTTTGCCGGAGATTGTGGTAAAATAGCCGACATATAGAGCCTCTTTTGGCTCTGAAAGGTGTGAAAGGCTGACATGAAACGAAGATTAACTTCTGCTCAGATCATCATTCTGAGTTTCATTTTCTTAATATTGGTCGGAAGCCTCCTGCTCATGCTTCCGTTTGCGACGAAGGACGGCAAGGGTGCCAGCTTCCTGGACGCGCTTTTTACCGCGACTTCGGCTTCGTGTGTGACCGGGCTGATTGTGCAGGATACCGCGACGTACTGGAGTGGATTTGGCCATGTGGTGCTGCTAGTTTTGATTCAGATCGGCGGGCTTGGCGTGATCACGATGGCATTTGCGATCTCGGTTGTCATGGGAAGACGGATCGGGCTGCGTGCCAGAAGTGCGATGCAGGAGGCAATCTCTGCACCGAAGGTCGGAGGTATCGTGAGGCTGATCGGATTCATTTTGCGGACGACCGCGATGATTGAACTTGGCGGGGCTGTGCTTTTAGCGCCGGCGTTCTGCAAAGATTTCGGATTCTGGCGCGGCCTTTGGTATGCGCTCTTTCATTCGATCTCTGCGTTTTGCAATGCGGGCTTTGATCTGATGGGCATCAACGCGAAGTTCTCATCGTTGACCGGGTATGCATTTCATCCGCTGGTGATCCCGGTGATCACAGCGTTAATCATCGTCGGCGGTATCGGCTTCCTGGTCTGGGATGATGTCCGGGCGCACAAGTTCCGCTTGAAAAAGTACCGCATGCAGAGCAAGGTTGTGCTTCTTACATCGGCGATCTTATTGATCGTACCGGCCGTGCTGTTTTATTTCTTGGAATATCCGGAAGGCTCGGTGATGCAGCGTATTAGCCTTGCCTGGTTTCAGTCCGTGACCGCTAGAACGGCTGGATTTAACACTGCGGATTTATCGCAAATGAGCGAGGCCGGCCTGGCGTTGATGATTGGGCTGATGCTCGTGGGCGGATCCCCGGGTTCGACCGCGGGCGGTATGAAGACCTCGACGCTTGCGGTACTGCTTTCTAACATGCGCTCGGTGTTTAAACGACGTGATGATACGCAGTTTTTCGGACGCAGGATTGAGAAGGAGACGGTGCGAAACGCGGCGACCATCGCGACGATGTATGTGGTGTTATTTATGACGGCGGGGTGCCTGATCAGCCGGATCGAGGGCATCGCTCTGATGACTTGCCTGTTTGAGACGGCTTCGGCGGTCGGTACTGTGGGTGTGACGCTGGGCATCACGACGCAGCTTGGCACGATCAGTAAGCTGATCATCATTTTCCTGATGTATATGGGACGAGTCGGCGGACTCACCTTGATTTTCGCGACGGTCTCCTCGCAGCAGGGATCTTTGTCGAAGTATCCGGTGGAGAAGATCACCGTCGGTTAAGGAGGAGAAAACATGAAATCAATTCTTGTGGTTGGACTTGGCCATTTTGGCAGACATATTGTGAGAAAGCTTTACGAGCTGCAGTGCCAGGTGATGGCTGTGGATGTAGAAGAGGAGAGAGTGAATTCTGTCCTTCCTTATGTAGATAACGCGCAGATCGGTGACAGCACTAACCTGGATTTCCTCTCTGGCTTAGGGGTGGCCAGCTTTGATACCTGCATCGTTACGATCGGAGATGATTTCCAGGATTCACTTGAGACCACGTCTTTGCTAAAGGATCTGGGCGCGAAGCACGTTGTCGCCAGGGCATCTTCGGATATTCAGGAGAAGTTTTTGCTGCGCAACGGTGCGGATGAGGTGGTCTATCCGGAGAAACAGCTGGCGGCATGGACGTGTATTCGCTGCACGTCGGAGCATGTCTTTGATTACATCGATCTTGGCGGGAATCATTCGATCTTTGAAGTCTCCGTGCCGAAGGCCTGGGTCGGAAAATCTGTGCTGGAGTTAAATGTCAGACAACAGTACGGACTGAATATTCTGGGCATTCGCAGCAACGGTAGTCTCAATACCAAGATTGCGCCGGATACCACATTTGAAGATAATACAACGGTTCTGGTGCTTGGTCACCAGAAGATGATCCAGAAGTATTTTAAGATTTGATCAGAAAAATCCGCGGGATGAAAAATTTCGCGGATTTTCTATTGACAAGACTGTTCATACTGTATATACTCGATATATACAACATACACAGTCGACATGTGGAGGTTCATTTGCAAATGTATCTATTTATTGAGAACAAGAGTGGCTTGCCGATCTACGACCAGATCTACACGCAGATCAAGGACCAGATCATCAGTGGAACGCTTGGGGAAGACGAGGCGCTTCCTTCGATCCGCAATCTGGCGAAGGATCTGAAGATCAGTGTGATTACGACCAAGCGGGCGTATGAAGAGCTTGAGAAGGATGGCTTCATCTATACGGTGCCGGGCAAAGGAAGTTTTGTAGCGGGGAAGAACATGGAACTGATCCGCGAACACAACCTGCGGCAGATGGAAGAGCATCTGACAGAAGCGATTCGTCTGGCAAGATCGTGCGGCCTGGGTGAAGAGGAATGTAAGGAGATGCTTCACCTTCTGTGGGAGGAAGCATAACTTAAGTTCCCCGAGTGAGGAGTTGAATCAGTATGGAACAGAATGCAGTTGAGATAACGAATTTGTGCAAAGAATATCCGGGGTTTTTGCTGGATCATGTGAGTTTTCAGGTGCCCGATGGCTGCATCGTAGGCTTGGTTGGCAAGAACGGTGCGGGCAAGAGCACCACCCTGCGGCTTCTGTTGAATCTTCTGAAGGCAGATGCGGGGAAAGTCAAGGTCTTTGGCCAGGACATGAAGGCGGCGAATCCGCAGATTTTTGAGGACATCGGTGTGGTTTTGGACCGCGTGGGACTGCCCATGACGTTAAATGCCGTGCAGATCGGCAAGGTGATGGCAGAGGCCTACACGCAGTGGGACGCCAGACAGTATGAAGCGTATTTGCGGCAGTTTGAGATTCCGACGAATAAGAAGTTTATGGATCTTTCGAACGGTACCCAGATGAAACTGGGGCTTGCGATCGCATTTTCCCATAAGGCAAAGCTTCTGGTGCTTGACGAGGCAACGAACGGGCTGGATCCGGTGGTACGTGACCAGGTCAATGAGATCCTGATGGATTTTACGAGGGAAGAGCATCATTCGGTTCTGATTTCCTCGCATATTGTGTCGGATTTAGAGAAGCTTTGTGATTATATCGCCTTCCTGCACGAGGGAAAGCTGTCTCTTTTTGAGGAGAAGGATGTCCTGGCAAATGAGTACCTTTTGGTGCACGGACGTTCAGAACAGATCGATGCAATTCCTGCGGAGGCGGTGCTAAAGAGGAGAGAGACCGGGTACGGAACC
Source organism: Lachnospiraceae bacterium (assembly GCA_017480565.1). GTDB lineage: Bacteria > Bacillota > Clostridia > Lachnospirales > Lachnospiraceae > RGIG1588. The sequence continues at coordinate 56,058 of JAFVAL010000073.1, forward strand.
GAGGCGGTCGTAAGGCGCGAGAGTGTACCGGCAGACTTAAGCGGAGAGCGCGTCGGCATTGAAGAGCTGTTTGTGATCATGGAGGATAAAACGAGATGAAAGCATTGATTCGAAAAGATTTCTATGAGTCGATCACGGCCTTTCGTATGCTGGTGGTTGTGATCGCCGTGCTGGGAGGCGCATCCATTCTGATCCCAGGCGGCAGAATGTTGATCGCTTATATGGTTGTTATCGCCTCCAGCCTTACAAGCTCATTGATTCAACAGGAAGAAAGAGAAGGCTGGCAGACCTATGCCGGAGCGCTGCCGGTTGCGAGAAAGACGGTGGTAGGAGCGAAGTATATATTCTCCCTCGGCCTCGTGGTGCTGGTGTCCGTGCTTGCTATGATTTGCCAGATCGTAGCAGGGCTACGAGAAGGGCTTGCCATCATGCCTCTTAGCACTTTGACTCAGTGTTTTGCGATCGGACTGTTGCTTCCTTGCCTGACACTGCCGTTAGCTTATCAGTTTGGCACAGAAAAAGGCAGATACATCGGAATGTTTATCATGATTCTCTTTGCGCTTGGCGCGATGAGACTCACGTCACAGGTGAGCGGCAATGTCAATGTCATGTTTGATTATGTGCCTGCATGGTTGGTCTTGATCGTGGTTGCAGTCTTGTATGTGATTTCGTGGTGGATCAGCGTGAAGATTTATCAGAAGAAAGAGTTTTAGATAAAAAAAAGAACCGCAGTGGTGGATGTATCACTGCGGTTCACTTTTTCACACATCTGTTAATAACGAATCATCACTTCTATCACGCGATAAAGTTCTTCTTGTTTCTTCTGTGGTAGGGCAGAAACCTGGTCGATGAGACGAGAGGAGCGTGTCGTGTGTTGTTCTTCTAACACATCACAGAGCACTTCGTCTGCGGATACATGCAAAGCATTACAGATTTCTATGAAAGTTTCAAAAGAAGGAGTTTTCTTGCCGCGTTCCAGAATGCTGATATAATTGGCGGAATGTCCGGTCATCTCAGCCAGATCCAATTGTCTTAAATGCGCCCGTTTACGCGCAGCACGGATTCTTTTTCCAATAGCATCTGTATTCATGGCTATCTCTCCTTGGTTGATTACTCACACCTATAGTATAAGAGAGAAGCGCATTGAAGTGAACAAACCCACAGTCACAGTGCTATAATCAATAGTTCGAATTTTGAGTTTTTTTTCATGTTGAAGCCTCCTATTTCTTTTCCTAAGAGCAGATATTTGCTCCAGTTTCAGTATAGCAGAGTTCATTTCGCATGAGTATGAGTAGCACCAATGGGATGATTATATAAAAAAGAAGAGAAGTCCGAAAACTTCTCTCCTAAATCATACGATGTTGTGACCGCAGCGGTAAGCCGGGTTCTGTCGTTGGATGATCATCTATCTGGTCCTGATGTCGCCACCAGGCTCAAGCGACCTACCCGGAACGAGACGGGCCGCCTCATAGTTCCTGTGCGGTCTTGCTTCGGATGGGGTTTACACAGCCATCCCTGTTACCAGGTCTGCGGTGAGCTCTTACCTCGCCTTTTCACCCTTACCGCGTAAGCGGCGGTTGTTTTCTGTTGCACTTTCCTTAGGGTCACCCCCACCGGACGTTATCCGGCATCCTGCCCTATGAAGCCCGGACTTTCCTCACGCAGACCCTTTCGTCTGCCTGCGCGCGATCATCTGCTGCGGTCACAGCGCGATCATTTTATCACATTCTAAGAGACTTTGCCAGAGGCAATTCGCTGGCAGGCAAGTGCGAACAGATCAGTAGCCGCGGCTTCGAAATCCGTATTCGTCTTTTAATGGGATCTGCTTGCTTTCGATCCCGTCAATAGAGATGAAGCGCTGGTTGCCGAGTTCTTCTACATAGTCCCGGATATCGGACGCTTCCCCTTGCACTTCCATCTCGACGCGTCCGTCCCAGAGATTGTCAACCCAACCGGTTAACCCATAAGGCTGGGCGAGGGTCTTTGCCCAAAACCGGAAGCCGACGCCCTGCACGCGCCCGGAAAAATAAAAATGTTTTCTGATCTTCATTGCATTCGCTTTCCTTTAATTCTTTGGTTCTTTTTTATTGTAACGTAATTTTTGAAAGCGGACAAGATGCAGTCTTCTCAGGGTCTGTCAGATATGGTAGACTAAAGGCAGAAAAGCAAGGAGGCAAAGACCATGACACGACTCGAGAAGCAGATGCAGTTCATCAGGGAACTGGATAAAGTGAAGGAGATTACGAGGCAGACTTATCTTGCAGATGGGAGCCGCAAGGAGAATGATGCGGAGCATTCGTGGCATTTGGCCGTGATGGCGGCGCTTCTTGCGGAGTATGCAAATGAACCGATCGATGTGGGTCACACGATGTTGATGGTGCTCCTTCATGACGTGATCGAGATCGACGCGGGCGATACTTACGCTTACGATGCGGCAGGCAACGAGACAAAGCGAGCGAGAGAACTTGTGGCTGCTGACCGCATTTATGCACTCCTGCCGGAGGATCAGGCCGCTTACTGTAGGGCACTGTGGGATGAATTTGAGGCAAATGAAACCGCAGAGGCGAAGTTTGCGAACACGCTTGATAAGGTGCAGCCGGTTCTGTTAAATGATGCGTCGGGCGGGATCTCGTGGAAGGAGCATGGGGTTGCAAAAGAACAGATCATAAGGCGCAACGCGCACACGCCGGAAGGTTCTGAAGAACTGTGGGCGTACGCAAAAGGGCTGATCGAGAAAAATGTCGAAAAGGGCAACATCCTGCCTTGACGAACGGACGGAAAACAGATAGAGTATAGCTGATAAGTAATACTTATCCTAAAAATGAGATATATTAACGCTACTAATAAAAATACAGGAGGAGACACGATGCCGCAGGTTGGTATTTTGATGGGAAGTGATTCGGATCTTGCGACGATGAGCAAGGCCGCGAAGATTCTGGAGCAGTTTGGGGTGGAGTTTGAGATGCATGTGATTTCCGCACACCGGATGCCGGATGTGTTTTATGACTATGCACAGACCGCAGAGGAAAGAGGGCTGAAGGTGATCATCGCTGGTGCGGGCGGTGCTGCACATTTGCCCGGCATGTGTGCAGCGATGTTCCCGCTTCCAGTCATCGGTGTCCCGATCTCAACCAAGTCGGTCGGCGGCGTGGATTCGCTTTATTCCATCGTACAGATGCCTTCCGGGATTCCGGTGGCGACGGTTGCGATCGATGGGGCTGCCAATGCGGCTTTACTTGCGATTCGTATGCTTGCGATCTCCGATGAGAGCCTGCTTGAAAAGCTCAAAGCGTATGCGAAGACCATGAAGCAGGGTGTGCAGGAAAAGTCCGAGACGCTGCAGCGCATTGGCTACGAGGAGTATCTGAAGAGGATGCAGAAAAAGTAAGATTAAATCTTACTAAAGACAGCAAACATTACGACAACAGTAGAAAGGTTAAAGATATGGATTATAAGAGTGCTGGTGTTGATATTGAAGCTGGTTATGCTTCTGTGGAATTGATGAAAGAGCACGTCGCAAAGACAATGCGTAAGGAAGTGCTCGGAGGCCTTGGCGGGTTCTCAGGGGCGTTTGATCTTGCCGCGATCAAGGGGATGGAGGAGCCGGTCTTGCTTTCCGGAACCGACGGAGTCGGCACAAAGTTAAAGATCGCTTTCTTGATGGATCGCCATGACACCGTGGGCATCGATTGTGTGGCGATGTGCGTTAACGATGTGGCCTGCGCAGGCGGTGAGCCGCTGTTTTTCTTAGACTACATTGCGTGCGGGAAAAATGAACCGGAGAAGATCGCGCAGATCGTTAAGGGTGTCGCAGAAGGCTGCCTGCAGGCAGGTGCGGCCTTGATCGGCGGAGAGACTGCGGAGATGCCTGGTTTCTATCCTGTAGAGGAATATGATCTTGCTGGATTTGCAGTTGGTGTGGCGGATAAGAAGCAGATGATCACGGGCGAAGACATTTGCCCGGGAGATGTGCTTGTCGGGATCGCCTCTTCCGGTGTGCATTCGAATGGCTATTCTCTCGTGAGAAAGGTTTTTGATGTGACCAAGGAGAATCTGCAGGTGTATTACGAGGAGTTGGGTTCGACGCTCGGCGAAGCACTTTTGACACCGACCAAGATCTATGTAAAAGTGTTAAAGTCGGTCAAAGAAGCGGGTGTGATTATCAAGGGCTGCAGCCATATCACGGGCGGAGGTTTCTACGAAAATGTACCGCGCATGCTCCCTGTAGGAACCACGGCGGAGATTCACAAGGACAGCTATCCGGTGCCTGCGATCTTTAAGCTACTTCAGAAGACCGGCGATATCGAAGAAAAGATGATGTACAACACATTTAACATGGGCATCGGCATGATGCTTGCGCTGGATGCGAAGGATGCAGAGAAAGCGATCGCTGCGATCGAGGCAGCCGGTGAAAAAGCGTATGTGGTCGGGCGTGTGATCGCGTCGGAAGATCCGGAAGAAAAAGGAGCAATCGTATGCTGAGGGTAGCCGTACTCGTCTCCGGCGGAGGCACGAATCTGCAGGCGATTTTGGATGCGGTGGCGGCCAGAAAGATCACGAATGCACAGATCGCGGTGGTGATCAGCAATAAGGAAAATGCGTTCGCGCTGGAGCGGGCGAAGAAAGCTGGTGTGGAAGGCCTGTGCATTTCGCCAAAAAACTATGCAGGTAAAGAGGCGTTCGGAGAAGCCATGATCGCCGCGCTGCGGGAGAGAGACATCGATCTGGTCGTGCTTGCGGGTTATCTGGTGATCGTCCCGGAGAATCTTGTGAAGGCGTATCCAAACAAGATCGTGAACATCCACCCGGCGCTCATTCCTTCGTTTTGCGGGATGGGCTATTACGGGCTGAAGGTTCACGAAGCAGTGCTTGCCCGCGGGGTCAAAGTGACCGGCGCGACGGTGCATTTCGTGGATGAGCAGGCGGATCATGGCCCGATCATTTCCCAAAAAGCGGTCGAAGTAAGAGACAGTGATACCCCGGAAGTGCTGCAGAGACGTGTGATGGAAGAGGCAGAGTGGAAGCTCTTGCCGCAGGCCATTGATGATATTGCAAATGAAAGAATTCGTGTCGTGGACGGAATCGTCCGCCGCGTGTGAGTTGAGATAACTGCGCGAAAGAAGGAGGAGCCAGATGAAGGTTTTGATTGTAGGTTCGGGCGGAAGAGAGCATGCGATTGCGTGGAAAGTGGCGCAGAATCCGAGCGTGGAAAAGATTTACTGTGCGCCGGGAAACGGTGGTATCGCGCAGATCGCAGAGTGTGTGCCGATCGGGGCGATGGAGTTTGAGAAGCTGGCGGATTTCGCGGAAGAACACGAGATTGATCTGACGGTGATCGGTATGGATGATCCGCTGGTCGGCGGTGTGGTGGATGTTTTTGAAGCGCGTGGACTTCGCGTGTTCGGACCGCGCAAAAATGCGGCCATTATCGAAGGATCGAAGGCGTTTTCCAAGGAACTGATGAAGAAGTACGGGATTCCGACCGCGGCCTATGAAGTGTTCCACAGCCCGGAAGAGGCGAGAGCTTATCTGGAAACTTCTGCCTATCCGATCGTTCTGAAGGCCGACGGGCTTGCCCTCGGAAAGGGTGTGCTCATTTGCAAGAACAAAGAAGAAGCAATGGCAGGCGTTGATACATTGATGGTCAACAAGCAATTTGGCGCAGCTGGTGAGACGATCGTGATTGAAGAGTTTATGACCGGGCGCGAGGTGTCCGTGCTTTCTTTCTGCGATGGCAAGACGATCAAGACGATGACGAGCGCGCAGGATCACAAGCGCGCGAAGGACGGAGACCAGGGGCTGAACACCGGCGGTATGGGAACCTTTTCGCCGAGCCCGTTCTTTACGCCGGAGATCGACGCGTACTGTAAGGAGCACATTTTTAAGCCATCGCTTGATGCCATGGCAGCCGAAGGAAGACCGTTTACCGGCGTTCTGTTCTTCGGACTGATGCTCACGGAGAACGGCCCGAAGGTGCTGGAGTACAACGCACGTTTCGGCGACCCGGAGACGCAGGTGGTGCTTCCCCGTATGGAAAATGATCTCGTAGAGGTCTTTGAGGCCTGCATCGACGGGAGACTGGACGAGATCGATCTGAAGTTCGCGGACAACGCGGCGGTCTGTGTGGTACTTGCTTCCGACGGCTATCCGGAGCATTACGAGCGCGGGTTTGTGATCGAAGGCTTGAAGGCGTTCGAGGGAAAAGACGGCTATGAGTGCTTCCACGCCGGAACGAAGCTGACCGAAAAAGGCATCGTCACCAATGGAGGCCGTGTGCTAGGCGTGACTGCGCTGGGGCGTGATCTCGCGGATGCGAAGAAGCATGCGTATGAAGCGGTCGATTGGGTCAAGTTTGAGAATAAATATTTCAGACATGATATAGGGAAAGAACTGTAAAAGATGATAGGATGATAGGGCTATTTCTCACGAGAGATCTAGCCCTTTTCTGTCATTTGTGGTATTCTAATGATAAAGAACATGGTTGATTGGGAAGATGGATGGAGAGGCATCACAAAATGCCATTGTAATAGAAATTTATGAAAAGGAGGAAAGAACCATGAAAATCGGATCGGTAAAAGAGATCAAGAACAATGAGTTTCGTGTGGGTTTGACACCGGATAATGTCCATGCGTATGTGGCCGCGGGGCATGAGGTCTTCATCGAAGCAGGAGCCGGACTTGGCTCTGGATTTGCGGATGCAGAGTATGTGAAGGCTGGGGCAAAGATTCTTAACTCAGCGCGTGAAGTTTGGGATACGGTCGAGATGATGGTGAAGGTCAAAGAGCCTTTGGAGGAGGAGTATGAACTGTTCCATGAAGGACTCATTTTGTATACGTATCTGCATCTGGCTCCGGATAAGGAGCAGACGGACGCGCTTCTTGCAGGGAAGGTAAAAGCGGTCGCTTACGAGACACTTGTGGAAAAGGATGGCTCACTGCCACTTTTGGTTCCGATGTCTCAGATCGCGGGACGTCTTTCGATCCAGGAAGGCGCGAAGTATCTGGAGAAGCGCTTTGGCGGTGAGGGTGTTTTGCTTGCCGGCGTGCCTGGTACCCCGAAGGCAAATGTGGTCATCTTAGGCGGTGGTACGGTCGTTGCCAATGCGTGTAAGATTGCGGTCGGCATGGGCGCAAATGTGACGATCATTGACATCAATTTAAAGCGCCTCGAAGAGCTTGACAACCTGTTCGGTGCGAGAATCCAGACTCTGGTGAGCAACGATGCGAACATCGAAAGAGCAGTCAAAGACGCAGATCTGGTGATTGGTTCTGTGCTGATCCCCGGCGCTTCGACCCCGAAGCTGTTTAAGAGAAAATATTTGCCAGAGATGAAGACAGGCGCGGTCTTTGTGGACGTTGCGATCGATCAGGGCGGCTGCGGTGAGAGCAGTCACGTGACAACGCACGACGATCCGGTTTATATTGAGGAAGGCGTCGTGCATTACTGCGTCGGCAATATGCCGGGTGCGGTGCCGCGAACCAGTACGATTGCGCTGACGAACGCGACGCTTCGCTACGGCCTAATGATCGCAAAGGAAGGTCTTGAGGCAGCCTGCAAAAAGAGCGATGTCATTTGCACGGCGGTCAATTGCTATGATGGGAAGCTGACAAATGCAAATGTCGCCGCGGCGCACGGATACGACTGGGTAGAGTTAAAAGAACTGATTTGAGGGTGAAAAAGGAGGAATTACCATATGCACATTTTAGTCACAGGTGGTGCGGGCTATATCGGATCCCACACGATCATTGAACTCATCGAGGCTGGCCACAGCGTGGTTGCGATCGACAATCTGGTGAACTCCAGCAAAGAGTCGTTAAAAAGAGTCGGTGAAATCGTTGGCCAGGAGATTCCATTTTATGAGGTGGACATCCGCGACCGCGAAGGCCTTGAGAAGGTATTTGCGTCAAATAAATTCGACTGCGCGATTCATTTCGCGGGCTTAAAGGCGGTCGGCGAGTCAGTGACGCATCCTTGGGAGTACTATGAGAACAACATCGGCGGAACGCTTGTGCTGGTGGACGTGATGAGAAAGCACGGCTGCAAGAACATCATTTTCAGTTCTTCTGCGACGGTCTACGGCAATCCGGCGATGATCCCGATCACGGAAGAGTGCCCGAAGGGCCATTGTACGAATCCTTACGGACAGACAAAGTCGATGCTGGAAGAGATTTTGACCGATCTTCATACCGCAGATGTGAAAAATGCGGATCCGAACCCGTGGAACATCGTTTTGCTGCGCTACTTTAACCCGATCGGTGCGCATCCGAGCGGGAGAATCGGCGAGAATCCGAACGGGATTCCGAACAATCTGATGCCTTACATCACGCAGGTGGCGGTCGGAAAGCTTGCAAAACTTCATGTCTTCGGCGACGACTATGATACCCATGACGGCACAGGTGTGCGCGATTATATCCACGTGATGGATCTGGCAAATGGCCACGTTAAAGCACTTACGGCGATCGAGAAGAAGTGCGGCGTCGCAATCTACAACCTGGGAACCGGCAATGGCTACAGTGTGTTAGATATCGTCAATACATTTTCCGAGGTCAACGGGGTTGAGATCCCTTATCAGATCGACCCGAGACGCTTGGGCGACATTGCGACCTGCTATGCAGATCCCGCGAAGGCAAATCGTGAGCTTGGCTGGAAGGCGGAGCGCGGCCTTGCCGAGATGTGCAGGGACAGCTGGAACTGGCAGAAAAACAACCCGAACGGCTATTGATTTGCAAATGAATCGTACAGAATCACGAAGAAACACAGGGTGTGTAAACCACATCTTGTGTTTCTTTTTTACAAGTGGTACAATACTAATATCTATATCTATCCGAACCTATGGAGTAAAGAATTATGACGAAGAATGAAGCCGCCGAGATAATCGCGAATATGCATGAGAAAAAGGGCCGCGGGGATATGCCCGGAGCGTATGCGCTTGTAAAGAGTCTGGACGATCGATTTGTGAAGTCTGCCTATGACCAGCTTGCAATCGCGGATGTTTGTATCCAGGAGAAGCAGTACGAAGAAGCATTGAAATGGCTGAAGAAGGTGAAGGAACACTCCACTTCCAAGCGCCTTTTGGTGCAGTTGATCTATGTCTGCCTGAAGCTCAACCGGATGGATGAGGCACACTATTACTATGCCATTTTCGAGAAGAATTATCCGGAAGGGACAGATCGTTATGTGTTAGAGTACCGGATTCGCCGCCAGGAGGGCGCGGATTATCCGGAGCTGATTGAACTGCTCAAACTGATCAATGAGGATGCATTTTCCGAGCGGTGGTCGTTTGAACTGGCGAAGACCTACCATAAGGCGGAGATGGAGAAGGAGTGCATCGCAGAGTGCGACAAGATTATCCTTTGGTTCGGTGAAGGCCCGATTGTTGACAAGGCGAAGAAGCTGCGTGCTTATCATACCGGGGAAGTGCTGCCGGTAGAGGAGAAGAAGGAAGAGCCTGTCAAGAAGGAAGAAGAGGCTGCGAAGGTTCAGGTCGAAGAAGTCTCGGAAGAGGTCGTGGGACTTGCAGTGGAGAAGGCCGTAGAGGACACGAAGGAGACGCAGAAGAAGGAAGAGACGGTTGGCACCGAGGAGGTAGCGAAGATCGTTGCCGCGGAGGCGACTGTAGCCGAGGAAGAAGTCTCCGAGGAACCTGTTGTGGTCGTTGCCTTAAACGAACAGACAGAAGAGAAGGAAGAAGAGACCGTCTCGGAAGAAAAAGAGGAAGAGATTCACGAAGCGATTGGCGGCGAAGAAGTGGCTAGTCTTGTCACGAAGGCGGTCGGTGAGGTAACCGAGACTCCGCAGGAAGTGGTTAAAGTGGATTTAGGCGAGCATCTTGTCACCGAAAAGGCTGAACAGCCGGAGACTTTGGTTCTTGAGATCGTAGAGAAGGTCGGAGAGAAGGAAGCCACCGAGGAAGAGGAAAAGGCAGAAGAAACGGAAGCCGAGAGCGAGCCTGAGACCAAGGAAGAACCGGATCCTGAGCTTGAGGATTATACGTATCAGGGTCTTGATACGCGCAAAGTCTTCCAGATCTATGCGAAGGATGAAGAGGTCAAGCATGATCTCAGAGAAATGGTCGCTACGTTGAAGGAAGATGAGACCGACGGCCTCTTGATGGCGGTCGAGGGAACCAATGAGTATGCGAATGCATTTATCATTGATTACCTGAAGTTCTTGTGGAATACCGAGGTCATCGATTATTTGCGCGTGGCACGGATTCCTGCGACGACGCTCAATGAGCTTAAGCTGACCTGGTATGATGAGGAGCTGACGGATGCGACGCTTCTGGTCACCGGTGCAGAGGACCTGACCGACGCCAAGGAAGAGGAGATCCGCGCGATGTTGGATGCGAAGGGCCGCCGTACAAACGTCGTGCTTTTGTATCACGTGGAGGAAGACCGCGTCGACGAACTGGATTTCCGGTTGATTTAAATTTACGTTGTTAAATGTTATGAAGAGAGAAAACTTTAAGCCCGGCAACATGCTTTATCCGCTGCCGGCTGTGATGGTCAGCTGTAAGAAACCCGGGGAGCGCCCGAATATTGTGACGATCGCCTGGGCGGGGACGGTCTGTTCCAATCCACCGATGGTGTCGATTTCTGTGCGTCCGGAGCGTTATTCCTACGCGATCATCAAGGAGACAGGTGAGTTTGTGATCAATCTGACCACGAGAGATCTGGCGGCAGCCATGGATACGTGCGGGGTTGTCTCAGGCCGTGACGTGGATAAGTTTGAAAAGCTGCATCTGACAGAGATCCCGGTGGACGGTGTGGACGCGCCGGGGATCGGCGAGAGCCCTGTCTGCATTGCCTGCAAGGTGCGCGACGTCATTTCCCTCGGAAGCCATGACATGTTTTTGGCAGATGTGGTCAATGTCTCTGTGGATGCGTCCTATCTGGATGAAAACGGGCGTTTTGATCTAAACCGCGCAGACCTGCTTACCTACTCTCACGGCACGTACTTTGGGCTGGGAGAGCAGCTTGGTACCTTTGGTTATTCTGTGCGCAAAAAGAAGAAGCCAGGTACGAAAAAACGTGAAAAACGTGAAAAGTTGCAATCTTGACAAGGTATGATATACTTAAGGGACAGCGAAAGAAAGACCAACCGATTGTAAAGGGATCATTTTTTGAGGTGTAAAGTGGAACAATATATTATGAAAGGTGGTAAACCGCTTGTCGGTGAAGTTGTCATCGGCGGTGCGAAGAACGCAGCGCTCGGCATTCTGGCCGCGGCAACGATGACGGACGAGATGGTGACCATCGATAATTTACCGGATATCAGGGACATCAATGTGATGCTGCAGGCGATCGAGGGCATCGGCGCGAATGTCGTGCACAGTGCTTCTCACGAGGTGAAGATCACAAGCCGCAATATCCATGCGATGAACGTAGACAATGAATATATCAGACGCATCCGCGCTTCCTATTATTTGTTAGGCGCGCTGCTAGGCAAGTATCACCGGGCGCAGGTTGCGCTTCCCGGCGGATGTAATATCGGCAGCCGTCCGATCGACCAGCACATCAAGGGATTTAAGGCACTTGGCGCGAAGGTTTCCATCGGCCAGGATATGATCTGTGTCGAGGCAGAGCACCTGCGGGGCAGCCACATTTATCTCGACGTGGTCAGTGTCGGTGCGACGATCAACATTATGCTGGCGGCCAGCATGGCAGAAGGACGCACGATCATCGAGAATGTGGCGAAGGAGCCGCATGTCGTTGATGTCGCGAACTTCTTAAACAGCATGGGTGCGAACATCAAGGGCGCCGGAACGGATATCATCCGTATCGTTGGCGTGGAGAAGCTGCATGGCAGTGTTTACTCCATCATCCCGGATCAGATCGAAGCGGGAACCTTTATGTTTGCGGCAGCCGCAACCAAGGGCGATGTCCTGATTAAGAATGTGATTCCGAAGCATCTGGAGTCCATTTCCGCAAAGCTCATTGAGATTGGTGCGGAAGTCGAAGAGTTTGACGATGCGGTGCGTGTGGTCGCGGCAAAGAGACTGGGCAGAACCCAGGTCAAGACCCTGCCTTACCCTGGTTTCCCGACCGATATGCAGCCTCAGATGACCGTGCTTTTGGCGTTATCTCACGGGGCTTCGACGGTTTCGGAGAGCATCTTTGAGAATCGTTTTATGTATGTTGATGAGCTCTTTAAAATGGGCGCGCAGATTAAGGTGGAAGGCAATACCGCACACATCGACGGTGTCGAGAGCTTGATCGGAGCGACGGTCTTTGCACCGGATCTTCGTGCCGGCGCCGCGCTTGTGATCGCCGGACTGGCGGCTAAGGGCTATACGATGGTGCAGCAGATCCACTACATTGAACGTGGATATGAGACATTTGAAAAGAAGCTGCAGCTTTTAGGCGCAGATATCGAGAAAGTTGAGGTCGACGATCCGAAGGCTGTGCGCAAGTTTCAGATGAGGGTTGGTTGATCGTTTTGGAAGAGAATTGCTGTTGTGGGACGCAGACGGAGCAGGAAAGCTGCTGCTGCGGACCGAAGAAGGATAGAAGTCCGGAAGAGTATAAGAAGCTGGTCAACCGCCTAAACCGCATCGAAGGACAGGTGCGGGGCGTGCACCGGATGTTGGATGACGGCGCGTACTGCGTAGATATTCTGACACAGGTGTCCGCGATCCAGAGCGCGTTAAGCGGGTTTTCGCAGGTGCTCTTAGATGATCATATTAAGAGCTGTGTGGTAAATGATGTCGAGGCCGGCGGGACTGAGAAGATTGATGAGCTGATCACGCTGCTCCGGAAGATGATGAAGTGAGGGGGGGAGAGGCACCCTTGGTCGCTGTAGCTCACCTTGAATATGAAAAAGAGCCATGAAAAAATCATGCTAGCATGATTTTTTCATGGCTCTTTTTCATATTCGGTGCCTCTTAACGCGCAGAAAAGCGACTAATGCACTAGTCGCTTTTCAAGGGTGGGAGTAGAAAGTGTTGTTTCACGATCTGATATCAGGATAATGGCAAATTGTGAAAAAAATGTGTCCAATTTGTGAAAACTTATGGTTTCATAGCGATTTTTATCAGATATACTGTTAGAATGTGAAGTGTGATTTGTGGTGATTTTATGCGGTTTTACAGATCACGCATGGCATCCAATCAGACGTTGAGAAAGGAATGGATTTGGCAATGAGAGTATCTGAGAAAGCGGATCGCAGCCGGCTCATTCAGGCTGCACTTCAGAAGATTCCTTGTGATTTTACAATTACAAATGTGAAGCTGGTCAATACCATCACTGCGGAGGTTTATCCCGCCAGTGTTGATGTACTTGACGGGCATGTTGTACGAGTGCGGGAGGAAGGTCAGGAGACATCGCTTCCTGCAAAGAAGATTTTGGATGGTGAGGGGCGTTATCTGGTTCCTGGATTTATCGATGCGCACATGCATGTGGAGAGTTCGATGATGATACCCGAGAATTTCGGGCGTCAGGCGGTGACCTGGGGCACGACGACCGTTTGCACCGACCCGCATGAGATCGGTAACGTCATGGGGATCCCCGGCGTTGAGTTTATGCTGGAGAGTGGCAGGCAGTGTGCGATCCGTCATTATGTGCTGGCACCGTCTTCCGTTCCCGCGGTTCCGGGTCTTGAGAGCACCGGCGCAGCATTTTTTGCAAAAGAAATTGGTGAGCTGTTGGACAAGGACGACGTTGTCGGCATCGCTGAGATCATGGATTATGTGGGCGTGATCCAGGACTCTGAGCGGATGCACAAGATCATCGATGAAGGTTACAAGAGAAATCTGCTTCTGCAGGGCCATGCACCGAGCGTGACCGGCGCAGATCTGGCGGCTTACCGCATCGGCGGCCCTTGCACAGATCATGAGAGCAACACTGCAGACGAGGTGCGTGAGAAATTGAGAAATGGAATTCATATCAATCTCCGTGCAAGCTCGATCGTGGATAACCTGGGCGATCTTGTCGACGGCCTGGAAGGCATGCGTGCGTACGATTTCGTTTCTTTCTGCACGGACGATGTGCATGCGAAGGATCTTTTGGAGAATGGACACATCAACGCAGTGGTTGCGAAAGCGATCGCTCATGGCTTAAACCCCGTGGATGCAGTGAAAATGGCGACGCTCAACTGTGCAAGAGAGTACGGATTTGACGATCTTGGTGCGCTGGCACCCGGCTATATCGCTGACATGCAGTTGGTGGATGATCTGACATTTACAAAGAAGCCAAAGGCAGTCTGGGTTCGTGGCGAACTTGTTTCTGAAAATGGTGTCTATGTGGCGAAGGATCCTGAGGCAAAGCAGTATCATTTCCCGAACACCGTGAATATGGATCAGATTCGGGGTCCGGAGGACTTAAAACTTCATGCACCGGAAGGGTGCGGCGATACCGTGAAGACTCTGATTATGGAGCCGGTGACCGCAGGAATTGTCATGAAGGGAACTTATGAGGAACTGCCGGTGGTAGATGGCTGCGTGTCGATCGAGGGCAGAGATGACCTGCAGTTCGTCTGTATAGCCAACCGTTACGGAACAGGCGATATCTCCATCGTGGTTTACCGCGGATTTGGCCTGCAGGAAGGTGCGCTTGCTTCGACGGTCTCCCATGACAGCCATAATTTCACGGTCATTTATAAAAATGTGGAAGACGCCTATGTCTGCGTGGAGGCCTTAAAAGCATCCGGCGGTGGCATGTGTGCGGCAAATCAAGGAAAACTCCTCTACACTCTGCCTTTCCCGGTCGCGGGGCTAATGAGCTTGCTTCCTTGTGAGGAATTGGCGCCGGAGATCGAGAAGATGGAAAATGCCATGTTTGCGATTTGCCCGAACTCCTCGTCGCTTTTGATGGTTGCGGTGCTGGCACTTCCGGTGCGTCCGGGCATTATCATCACGGACAAGGGCATCGTCAACGGAGATACCCAGACCTTTGTCAGTGTATTTGCGGATTAAAGAATTGAAAAGATAAACGAAGAGAGATCCTGGATGCTGAAATGGAAATCCGGGGTCTTTCTTTTTATATCAAATGGAAATATAACGGATAAATTTCGAACAAAACGGTAAAATAGCGGTTGACAAATAAGGCGCAAGCGAGTATGATGATGCTATCAGGAAAGCGGGAGGGAACATTTGCGATGACGATTGATGAGATGAGACAGAGAAAAGCGGAGCTTGGCTACACGAATGAGATGCTTGCGCAGAAGACAGGAGTGCCGCTTGGCACCGTACAGAAGATTTTTGCGGGGGTGACGAAGGCTCCGAGAAAGAGGACGTTGGATGCGCTGGCGGAGGCACTTCGCCCTCCGGTCTGGAATCCCCTGGATGAGGAGATCCTATGGACCGGCGTGCTGCGGGAATCTCCGGCGCCTTATACATCTGGAAGCAAAAGGCGGAGAGAGTTCACGGCAGAGGACTATTATGCCATGACGGATGATCGGCGCTGCGAGCTGATTGATGGACAGATCTATGATATGTCGTCTCCGTCTAGGCTGCATCAGGGTGTTCTAGGGGACATCTATGTTCAATTATATGAATGTGTAAGCAGACATGAGGGACAGTGTTTCCTTTATCTGGCACCGTCAGATGTGCAGCTGGGAGAGA
Organism: Lachnospiraceae bacterium; assembly: GCA_017480565.1. Classification (GTDB taxonomy): domain Bacteria; phylum Bacillota; class Clostridia; order Lachnospirales; family Lachnospiraceae; genus RGIG1588. The sequence goes on from JAFVAL010000073.1 coordinate 71,617, forward strand.
AGACGGTAGTGCAGCCGGATCTCTACATTCATTGTCATCCGGAGAATGAGAGTCCAGAGCCGTTAAGGACGGCTCCGGATTTCATTATCGAAGTTACCTCACCGTCTACCCTTCAGCATGATTTACTGCGCAAGCATTATCTGTATCAAAAGTGTGGCGTGCGGGAATACTGGATTGTAGATCCGCGGAAGAAAAAGGTTGTGGTATTTGATTTGGAGCACGAGGAATTGCCGGATTCGTATACGTTTGAGGATGTGGTTCCTGTGAAGATCTCGCAGGGAGAATGTGCCATAGATTTTCGAAGGGTGTTCAAGCGGGTGTCGCATCTTTATGATGCTTCTTAAAGAAGATAGGGTTTGACACCGGCAGCAGCTTGCCGCTACAATAAGAATGCAGTTAACATTCATATTTTGTTGAGAGGAAGATAGGGTTATGAGAGTCAGACAAAACCGTGACCGCACCAGATTGATCCGTGCGGCAATGCAGGAGATTCCCTGCGACCTGACCGTTGAGAATGCACAGTTTGTCAATGTAATCACCGGAGAAGTCTATCCTGCAAGCGTAGATGTGATCGACGGGATCGTTGTTCGTGTGCGCGAAGAAGGGGAGACGACTGTCTGTCCGTCGAAGGAGATCTACGATGCGAAGGGTAAATACCTGGTGCCGGGCTTTATTGATGTGCATATGCATATCGAGAGCACGATGATGATTCCGGAGAATTTTGGGCGTGCCGCGATCTTATGCGGGACGACTTCGGTTTTCGTGGATCCCCATGAGATTGGCAACGTCCTTGGAATCGATGGAATCAAGTTTATGATCGAGAATGCGAAGAAGTCTCCCGTACGTCAGTTTAACCTGGCTTCTTCGTGTGTGCCTTCTGTTCCGGGTGTGGAGCAGGCGGGCGCTTCCTTTGGCGCGAAGGAGATCGCTGAGCTTCTGGACATGGAAGGGGTCTACGGTGTCGCGGAGGTTATGGATTTTTACAATGTCATCCACGACGAGAAGCGGATGCATGAAGTGGTAGAAGAAGGTGTAAAGCGTGGTGCACTCATTCAGGGACATGCACCGGGCTTGCACGGTAAGGAGATCGCTGCCTATCATTTGGCAGGTATGGTCGATAATCACTGCATGAACTGTGCCGAGGACATGGTTGCGAATCTGCGTGCGGGAATGTATACGGATATGCAGGAGAGTTCTCTTTCGCCAAGGCGTATGCCGCAGCTTCTGGACGGGATCAAGAAGATGCGATACACAGATCATGTCACTCTGTGCAATGATGATGTGCATGCGAAAGATTTGTTGGAGACCGGTCATGTGAATCGCCTGACGAAGTCTGCGATGATGGAGGGAATCGATCCGATCGATGTGATTCGGTGGGTGACGTACAACGCGTCCCGCGCGGTGCAGATGGATGACATCGGTGCACTTGCGCCGGGATATTTGGCAGACATGCAGCTACTTGACGCCTTAGACGGACGCAATCCTTATGCGGTTTTCCGGGAAGGGAAGCTATTGGTCGAAGACTTTAAGTTTCTTAACGAGACACCGGCCGAGGTGCAGACCTATGAGAATACGATGCACCTTGATTACGTAGAGAGCGCGGAGGATTTCGTTCTTTCTGCACCGGAAGGAGCAAAGAAGACGGTGACTGCGCTGGTGCTTGATTACGGCAACAGCCAGGGTTTTGGACACATGTGCGATGCAGCTTATGAAGAAGTACCGGTTGTGGATGGCAAGGTGGATCTGAGCGGACGCGACGACCTATTTTATGTCTGTTGCTTTAACCGCCATGGGAAGAGCGATCATACGATTGCAATCTGCAAAGGATTCGGACTGGAAAAAGGTGCGATTGCAAGCACGGTTGCGCATGACTGTCACAATTTCCTCTGCATGTATAAGAATCCGGAGGATGCATTTGTCCTGGCAAAGGCACTCAGAGAGTGCGGCGGCGGTGTCGCAAGCGCGCTTGACGGGGAAGTGATCGGACTGCTGGAACTGCCGTTGGCAGGATTGATGAGTCCGCTTCCTTGCGAGGAGCTTGTGCCTGCGATCGCTGCTGTGGAAGAGGCAGCGAAGACCATTTGCCCGAAGAAGATGCTGATGCAGATCGCAGTGATTGCCCTTGCGTGCATTCCGGGTGCGATCATCACAGATCTTGGCGTCATCGATGGCAGTACGCAGGAATGGTATCCGCTTTGGAAATAGCGCATAATGAAGATCTGCCGGTGCATTTGCACCGGCAGACCCGCTTCATGTATTAAAATGGGGAGAAGAAATAAAAAAACAAAAACAATTCTTATCTAACAAGCTAGCTTCATTATAACGGGTGAAAATGAGCAGAGTTTGGATGAAATATGAACTTTTTGTAAACATTTGACAATTTTTTCTCAAAGAGGAGAACTATGAGAATCACGATCCTTTGTGTGGGTAAGATTAAGGAGAAGTATTACCGTGACGCGATTGCAGAATATGAAAAGAGGCTGTCTCGTTACGCGAAGATAGAGATCATTGAAGTTGCGGATGAGAAGACACCGGAAAGTGCAAGCCCTGCCGAGGAAGCGCAGATTAAGCGCAGAGAAGGCGAGCGTATGGAGCGGTATCTGAAAGAGGATGCAACAGTGATCGCCCTTTTGATTGACGGTGCGCAGCCGGATTCCGTGGAACTTGCGAAAAAGATTGAGCGGTTTGGAATCATGGGCAAGAGCCATCTCATTTTCTTGATCGGCGGCTCACTGGGAATGGATGAGGAGTTGCTCTCCCATGCCGAGGAGCGGCTGAGTTTTGGGCGGATGACTTATCCGCACCAGCTGATGCGGGTGATCTTGCTGGAACAGATTTATCGGAGCTTTCGTATCATGAAGGGAGAGCCGTATCACAAGTGATGGTTGTGAGAATCAGTCAGAACATGTTATAATATTCAAGATATGTCAAAAAAGGCAGAAAGGAGCGGGAGTATGAACATACGAAGAAGGTGGCTTTTCGCGGTATTGCTCCTGTTTACATGCTTAATTGTAGCTGCGTGTGGAAAGCAGGAGAAGAAGGAAGAGCATCCAGAGACGACGACGGAGATCACAACGAAAGAGTATGAGCTTGTCTCCGTGAACACGGATGATTCGATTTGGCTTGGCGGGCAGATGCTCATCGGCAAGACAGGCAGCTACCTGGGATTTCGTGATGTCGAGATGGAGGACTGGAAGTCTCCGAAGAGAGCGATCGATGAAGGTTGGGTGCTCCAGGGTGGAGACCGGATTCATTTCGGTGCAGAGAAGATCTCTGCATTTCTTTCGGACTGTGAGGCGGGAATTCCGGGACTCCTTCGGATCCAGCGGCATTTCTTCGGTATGGAAGACACCGAGGAACAGGTGTATCTGGAAGACATCTTTTTCGATGGATCGCAGTATTATTACGCGAGCTTAAGTGACGGCGGCGTGAACTGGGAGGGAACACCGTACGCGGCATTTCAGAAGCAGGAAGTGATGAACACGGATAACGCTCTGTTGATCACCTATTTTGTGTTAAATGATGGGAGCGCCCTTTCTTTCAATGATATGGGTGAGCTTAATATGGAGAGCGATTACATCTGGGTTACGTCAGAGTATCATTATCCGGTGGATACAATAGCGAGTATCTATGTGAATGGAAAAGATTATATGACTTTTGACGGTGACTACACCGGATTTTCTTCCGAGATGGCTTCCGATCTAGCGGATTTTTATGAGAAAGCGCATGCAAAGAAGGATGCGCTCGTGCGTGTCAATGAAGATGGGATCCGCAGAGATATCTTATTTGATGGGAACAAATATTATCTTGTCAGGGAAGATTCCGGTGTGATTCGCACGTATTTGCATTCCATTTTACTGGAGAGTGAGTCAGCGACATACCTGATTTTGTCAGCGAGTGATGGGCTGACCTGGGATCTTTACACGGAAGACCCCAGCAACTATGAGATTTATTTTGTGGGCAAAGTGAGATAATGAGGGGTCAATCATGAGCTTTGTTGAGTGTAGAGAGGTTCGCAAGACGTACCGCATGGGGGAAGTGGAGATTCACGCGGCGGACGGGATTGCATTTGCGATCGAAAAGGGAGAATTCGTTGTGATCGTTGGTCCGTCCGGTGCGGGCAAGACGACCGTGTTAAACCTGCTGGGAGGCATGGACACACTGACATCCGGCGAGATTCTCGTGGATGGTGTCGATATCGGAAAGTTTAATGAACGGCAGCTGACAAAGTACCGCAGGGAAGATATCGGTTTTGTGTTCCAGTTCTATAATCTCGTACAGAATCTGACAGCAAGGGAAAACGTAGAGCTCGCACTGCAGATCTGCAAGGATCCACTGAAGGCGGAGGATGTACTTGCGGAGGTTGGATTGTCGGATCGTATGGACAACTTTCCCGCCCAGCTTTCCGGCGGAGAGCAGCAGCGGGTTTCCATCGCGAGGGCTTTGGCGAAAAATCCCAAGCTTTTGCTCTGTGATGAGCCGACAGGTGCACTGGATTATCAGACAGGCAAGGCGATCTTAAAGCTTTTGCAGGATACCTGCAGAGAACGCGGGATGACCGTGCTTGTGATCACGCACAATCAGGCGATCGCGCCGATGGGGGACCGTGTGATTCGCATTAAGAATGGAAAAGTAAGTGATATCAAATTACAGGAACATCCGGTTTCTGTGGACGAGATCGAGTGGTAGTCTTAAGGGTGGTAGAAAACCATGCTGTTTCGAGAGTTTGTGCGCACGCTGAAGAAGAGCCGGAACCGGTTTTTCTCCATCTTCATGATCGTCGCACTGGGCGTTGCTTTTTTTTCCGGGATTCGGGCGACAGAGCCGGATATGCGGCTTTCCGGAGACGCCTATTATGACGCGCAGAAGATGACAGATCTGCGGGTGATCAGCACCCTGGGACTGACCGATCACGATGTGGAGGAGATCCGGAAGCTTCCAGGAGTTGCAGATGCACAAGGAGATTATTTTAAAGATTTCCTTGCCGAGATCGGAGATTCCGAGCAGAATCTCCGGGTGATGAGTTATTCCGATACATTTAATGTGCCGGAGTTGGTGTCGGGACGGTTTCCAGAAGCGGAAAATGAGTGTCTTCTGGATTCGAACGTCATGTACATGGAGGCTTATCAGATTGGCGATGTGGTCACACTGCAGGAAAAAGACGCTGAGGATGTGCTTGGTGTTACTGAATTTACGATTGTCGGGTTTGCAAAACATCCGTACTTTATATCGCTTGCCAGAGGCAGTTCTTCGGTCGGAGACGGAACGTTAAACGGCCTTCTTCTGGTGCGGCCGGAAGCCTTTGTGCAGGAGTATTATACGGACATTCTGGTGCACCTTGACGGTTCTAAGGACCTGGTTTGTTACGGAGATGCCTTTGAGAAATTATCTCAAGCAGGTGTAGATTCGCTTGAGGAGCAGGAGGATCGGCTTTGCCAGGATCGCTATGATGAAGTGGTCGGTGAAGCGACAGAAAAACTGGACGAAGCGAAAGCAGATTTGGCAGAAGGGAAAGAGAAGCTTGCAGATGCCAAGAAAGAGGCAGACGAAGAGCTATCCAAGGCAGAGCAAGAGTTAAAAGATGCCGAGCAGGAACTGTTAGACGCGGAGGACGAGATTGCGGATGGCGAAAAACAGATCGCCAAAGCAAAGCGAACGATCGAAAGCAATGAATCGAAGATCGCAGACACGAAGAAAGAGCTTGCCAAAGGTGAGACAGAGCTTGCGGATGCGAAGAAAGAATTGGAGGCGCAGAAGGAGACATTTGCAGAGCAAAAAGCGCAGGTAGAAGAGGCGCAGGCACAGATCGCGGCCGCACAGGCGCAGATCGAGGAACAAAAGCAGATGTTGGAAGCCGGCAAAGCATTTATGCCGGAGGAGGAATACCAGGCAGCGTTGATGCAGATTGAGGCCGCAGAAGCCGCGCTGCAGGCACAGGCTGCAGAAGTGGAGGCAGCTGCCGCACAGATTGCTGCAGGAGAAGCTGCAATTGCATCCGCGGAGGAGGAGATTACAGCCGGGGAGGCAAAGATTGCTTCTTCGAAAGCACAGATTACCAAGGGGGAGAAGGAGATCGCATCCGCCAAGCATACGTTATCACAGAAGGAAAAGGACTTAAAGAAAGCGAAGGCGGACGTCGCTGACGGGTGGAATGAGTTAGAAGACGGTAAGAAAGAGTACGAGGACGCAAAGAAAGAGGCAGAGGAAAAGATCGCGGATGCGGAAGATGAGATTGCGGAGGCAGAGGAGAAGATTGCAGACGCAGAAGATGAGATCGCGGATATTGAGTTCCCGGAATGGATCATTCAGGAGCGCGATGAGATCTCTCAGGTCTACGGTGAGTATGACCGCGACGCATCCAACATCGGTGCACTGGGGCGCGTTTTTCCGGTCATCTTTTTCTTGGTCGCGATGCTGGTGTCGCTCACTACCATGACACGCATGGTGCAGGAAGAACGCATGCAGATCGGCACGTTAAAGGCGTTGGGTTACTCGGCAGGCGCAGTGGCTGGTAAATATATCGGCTATGGCCTGACGGCCTGCATCGCGGGAAGTATCGTCGGAGTGCTGATCGGTGAGAAGATCCTTCCTTATGTGATCATCCATACGTACAGTATTTTGTATACCAGCATTTTGAAGGTGGTCATGCCCTACAGCCTAAGTTACAGCCTGTTAGCGATCCTGATCGCCTGCGGATGCATTTTAGCGGCAATCATATTCTCTTGTTATCGGGAGATGCGTGAAGTGCCGGCAAGCCTGATGCGGCCGGTCGCGCCGAAGGCAGGCAAGAAGCTTTTTGTCGAGCGGTTTGGATTTTGGAGAAATGTATCCTTTACGTCCAAATCGACGATCCGCAATCTGGTGCGATATCGTAAGCGTTTGTTTATGACGTTATTTGGCATTGCGGGCTGCATGGCACTTGTCATTGTAGGATTCGGCCTGTTGGATTCGATTTCTGCGGTGTCTCAGAAGCAGTTTGTGACGTTGCACACTTACGATGCGGTGATCGGAATCGACACGAGGGTCTCCAGGGCTAAGTACCAGAAGATGGAGACATTTCTTCAGGAAGACGAGATGATCGAGGATTATCTGCTTGCCCGCCAGGAGACGATGGATATCGGGGATGAAATGACGTTCCCCGGCATGGCATTTGTGGTCAGTGAACCGGAGAGGCTCTCTTCGTACATCCGGCTCCATGAACGGGGCAGTGAAGTGCTTTTTGATGTCAGTAATGATGGCGTGGTGATTGCAGAGAAAACCGCGGCAAAACTGCATGTTGGCGCGGGGGACATGCTGCGTATCCATGTGAGCGATACCGAGGTTCGGGAAGTGAAGATTCTCGGGGTGACGGAAAACTATTACCAGAACTATCTCTTTATGACACCTGAGATGTATACCGATCTCACGGGAAAGGAGCCACAGTATAACAGTGCGTATCTGCATCTAAACGAAGGAGACGAGACAGCGCTTGCCGAGCGGAGCATCGCGTATGATGCGGTGGTGCAGATCAGTTTTGTCGACGAGATCAGAGACAGGATCGATGAGATGCTGGATCACCTTGGGGCGGTGATTGCGGTGATTATTTTGGCAGCCGCAATGCTTGCGTTTGTGGTCATTTATAACTTAAACAATATCAACATTGGTGAGCGAAAGAGAGAGCTCGCGACGCTCAAAGTGCTGGGCTTTTATAACATCGAGACGGCTTCGTATGTGTTCCGGGAAAATGTTCTTCTGACGATTTTCGGTATCCTGGCGGGGCTTGCACTTGGCAAAGTCTTGCACGCTTATGTGATCACAACGGTCGAAGTAGAACTGATCATGTTCGGCCGGGAGATCAAGGCACAGAGCTATCTCTACAGCGCGCTTTTGACGTTTGCATTCTCCATGATCGTCAATGCACTGATGTACTTCCAGTTAAAGAAGATCGATATGGTAGAATCGTTAAAGAATGTGGAATAACCAGGAGAAGGCTAGGAGACAGATATGAGCTGGATGAATACATTTTATCTGGACAAAGAAAAAGATATTGAGGTCGAACTGTTTCAGGAAGGCGAGAAGATGACGTATGTGCTTCGCACGCCCAATCATGGAACAGGCAATCTGATCACCAATCTGGCAAAGCTCTGCGATCTGCCACTTTTTGAGGATGAGAGCGGGCTGAAGATCATCCGAGGCGAGGTGCCTTGTTATATCGACGGCTACAACCGAAGTGTGTACATTTTCCGGCTTGGCGGGACGAAGGTGGCCAACATCTGGGAGGATGGACGAATCGAGATGAAGGCACAGATTCCGGCCATTTCCAAGACCTTGATGAGCCAGACGAAGGACTATCGGGGAGACATCGAGCACACGATCGTAAAGACTTATATCCGCAAAGAAGTGAAGTTTCGTTCAGATCTGCACACGCATATGAATGGAAACCTATCTCCTGATGTGCTGATTGCGCTGGGGATTATGCACCAGATTCGCTATCCTCTTTATTACGTGAAGAAACTGGGGCTATCTGTGAAGTTTACTCTGCTCCAAAGAGTGGAGGAAGCGCGGATCGAGGTTGCAAAACAATACGCTGACAGCGGTCTGACAGGCAAGTATCTGACTCGACGTATTGATGATCACACGTATTTGAATTTTGCGGAGCTGATTTTAGGCAATCTGGAGGATGCTACGTACAATATCGCTAAGATCCGTGCATCGCTGGCTGTCATGAAGGACGGTCAGGCGGTGTTCACGAATCTGGAGAAAGTTTATCTCTATCGTTATGTCTTCACCAAGGGTGTTCCGGCGGACGATCCGATCAAGTTGAAGGAGAAGATTCTCTGGATCATTCCGGATCTTGATGTGGGAGCTGCATGTGCGCAGATGTGGAAAGATCGCGAGAATCCGGCTTATGCGCACAATACGTTGTTCCAGGATAAGCTCCTTTGGATCGCACGTAGCTATCAAAAGCAGGGTATTACGTACGCTGAGATCTCTGATACGACATTGGTCAAAGGGGATAGTGCGGCGCATATGCTTGCACAGGTGCACGAAGTGATGCCAAAGATTACCGAAGAGACAGGTGTGACACTGCGGTTTTTGGCGGCGCTGAGACGAATTCCGCTTACGATCGTCAAGGACAACATCGTTTCTGGCGATTACTTCCGCGAGAACCTGCAGGTGCTGCGCGCCGTGGCTTCTGACCCTTATGTGGCCGGCAGCGACATCGTGGGAGAAGAGATTACCGACATCCGGGATCTTTCGGCTGTTATCAAAGAGATCGTGGGGATCGCTGCAAAGGATTCTTCTTTCGTGGTGCGCATTCATGCCGGGGAAAATGATTCCCTGCGCGACAATGTAACCAACAGTCTGATGTGTGTGAAGGAAGCGCTTGCGGAAGGACAGCGCATGCCGCAAGTGCGGATCGGACATGGCCTTTATACGCCGAATTTAAAGAGTGCAAAAGGCCGTGCATTGATTAGGGAACTGCGCGAGAGCGGAGCTGTGGTGGAGTTCCAGATCACCTCGAATGTGCGCTTGAACAACTTAAGTTTGATGGAGAATCACCCGATCCGGCATTATCTACGTGCCGGGATCTCCTGCGTGCAAGGAACCGACGGAGGAGCACTTTACGGCACCGATTCGATCGATGAACAGCTCTCTTTGGAGAAAATGTTAGGGCTGACCTTCGAGGAACTGGGTCAGATGCGGGAGAGCGAAGCAAAGGTGATGGAGAGCGATCTTGCTGGATTTGCAAGAAAGCAGAAGACATTTGCGGAAGAGGCAGGACTTTCTGATCCCGCGGACATTGAACGGTATTATGAGGAGAAGATTGCCGCGGAACATTTTGATGATAACGTGCTCTTCCGCGGTAAAAAAGGGTTGGCGTCCCAGGAAGTGCTGGCCGACCGCATCGAAGAGCTCCCGCCGGATGGTGTGCCGATCGTGATTGTTGGAGGCAGTTTTAACAATGATAAGCGTACCACAAGGGTGAAGCCTGAGATGGCTGCGTTGATCGATCAGCTGCTTTCTCGAGGGGATCCGAGTAAAGTGTTCTTTGTCATCGGCCATCGGCTGAGCGGATACGAGAAGTATCTCGTAGAGAAAAACCAGGGGAGGTATCGGATCTATGCGATGCTCCCGACCGTGATTTCGGAGACAGAGTATAAGCGTCTGCGGGAGAGTGGTGTGCGGATTCGAATCTCGATTGAGCCGGAGGCGATGGGGATCTATAAGAGCCTTGCGTATGAGATCTTTAAGCGCAGACCATCGATTTTGCTTGCCTTTGACGGCAACAGCGCAGGTCAGAACATGATCCAGGAAGCCAAAAACAGCAAGTATCCTTGCAGGAAGTTTGTGAATCGACACTGCAGAGCGCTGCGGGAAAAGGCTGAATTCATCGAAGGGTATATGACCTTGTTTGATGAGAAAGATGATGTGGCTGGAGAAGTGTTAAAGTACGTAGGAGAATATCAAGAGACGTAAACAAGGGACATGTATGGATATAGCCTCGTCGCGTCCCCGCCAAGATTGAAGACGCGACGAGGCTACACAAAGGTGTGTATTTACGCGTTCATGACGACTCTTTCATCGTCGAATGCTCTCGTAATCATCCAGGTTAAGACCGCGCCAAGCGCGAGTGTGACGAGAGTGGAGACGAGGAACGCCGGCAGAGTGAGGCCTCCGGTGATTACCTTCTGGATGCAGAGTGCGCTTCCGTAGACCGGAATTTCGTACCGCCAGAGCGCAGGGTCAGTGTTGCCAGAGAACATGGTCATGACGCCGGCTACGACGACCAGGATGTAGATGACGGACACTGTGCTCGATGCTTCCTTGATGGACTTTGCGCGTACCGAAAGGGTGGCGACAACAGCGACATAAAGGAAGACCAGAGCGACCATTACGAGAATGATCTCGAGGACGGAGGTGACATTGACCAGACTCTTGACCCCGGAAGCACTCGAGGTAAGGTCACCCGCCAGGAAGGGGATGGCAATGATCATCGAGAGTGCATAAACAATGGCAGAGAGGAAGGAAAGGATCTCTAAGGAGAAGAGCTTTCCAAGGACGATGTCTCTGCGCGGCGCAGGCGTGATGAGCATGCTTGCGAGTGTTCCGCGCTCTTTTTCACCGGCAATCGCATCCACACCAAGGCTCATCGGGCCGGTAAAGAGCAGCATGACGATCAGGTAAGGGAAGAGCATGCCTAGGAACTGTCCTTCCGCCTGGCCTTCGTTGGTGACGATGGAAGATTCCTCTTCCTGGCCCTCCGCGGAGTCCACCACGAACGGGGTCAGTACGGACAGATCCGAAAAGCGTTCTTTTAGCAACTGTTCTTCATATTCCGGGAAATAGTATTCTCCGAAGATGTCTCTTGCATTTGAGGAGTAGTCGTCTGCCGGGTTATAATACGTTTTAATCTCCGGCACCGGATCACCTGCCTGAAAGTTTGCCACAGATTCCGAGAACTGCTCCGGGAAGACGATCATCAGATCTGCCTCGCCGGCGCGCACTTCCTCTTTTAACGCAGTGACTTGGTCTGCGGCCGCATCATTCCAGACCAGATCAGAGTCTTCCAGGACCAGGTTTTTAAAGTCAGACGGTGCATTGACCACGTAGACGATGGACTCGTGCTCCGCAATGTCCGCCATCATTTGCCCGGCAAGCATGCCCATCAAACCGTAGAGGGCGATCATCATGACCGCGGGTAAAATGAATAAGCTAAAGACCAGTTTTTTATCGTGAAAAACGCGGTCCAGTTCCTTTTTCATGACAACCCTGAGTGCTTTCATCTAAACGCACCTCCTTCCTCTTCCAGATGACCGTGAGTGGTGTAGAGATGGAAGAAAGCATCTTCCAGATCCTGCGCATGGGTTTCTGCGAGGATTTGTGCGAGGGTTCCTTCGCAGACTTTACGGCCGTTGATGATGATACCGATGCGGTCGCATAGTTTCTCCGCTTCTGACATAATATGTGTGGAAATGAGCACGATCTTGCCGGCGTTCTTCATCTCCTTCAGATAATCTGTGACGCCGCGTGCGGTGATGATATCCAGACCGCTGGTCGGCTCGTCGAAGATGATGATGTCAGGGTCATGGACCAGGCTGACCGCGATGGCAGCTTTTTGCTTCATGCCGGTCGAGAGCTCATCTACTTTTTTATTTTCAAAGTCGTGAATTCCAAAATACGTAAAGAGTTCTTCCTGCCGACGGCGGATGGTCTCATCGTCCAAGCCATGTAATTGTCCGAAAAAACGGATCAGGTAGGCAGGAGAGAACTGAGGATCCAGTTTGATGTCATTGGTCAGGAAACCGATCTGACGGCGCACTTTGGCAGAATCTTTGATGGTATCATAGCCGCCAACAGTGATGTGGCCTTCGGTTGGCTTTAATAAGGTTGCAATGCAGCGAAGCGTTGTCGTCTTGCCGGCACCGTTCGGCCCGAGTAACCCATAGATCTCCCCAGGCTTCAGGGAAAGGCTAAGATCGTCCACGGCGACTTTCAGCGCATTCTTGGTCTTCTGCTCCGCCATCTGCTTTTTATTCAGCTTATAGATTTTGGTTAGGTTTTGAATTTCAATCATGATTTCTTCGTGAAGACACGAACCTCCTGTTGGATTGATAGGATGGTACCAGTATAACATGTTTGGATTTGCAGGCAAGAAAAGAATTCTTAAATTGGTTTCGACGATCCGTTGCGTTTCTTCTAAGAAAGGATTAGAATGGGAACCGGTAAAGCTTAGAGAGTAAAATAAAGAAAGAAGTCAGGGATATGTTAGGGTTTGAGAAGATTCAGAAGTCGACACTAAAGGAAGCATGGCGCATGGCTTGGCCTGCGATTGTGGAGTCCTTTTTTGTTGCCTTCGCGGGACTGGTGGATTCACTGATGGTGAGCCAACTAGGTTCGTATGCGGTGGCGGCTGTGGGACTGACCGCACAGCCAAAGTTCATCGGCCTGGCGGTGTTTATGGCGTTAAATGTGTCCATCTCGGCCCTGGTGGCGCGCAGAAAGGGAGAGGGAAAGCGCAAGGACGCGAACCAGATTCTGTATACTTCCCTGATCTTTATTGTGATTGCCTCCCTCGTTCTTGGCCTGTTGTTTGTGGCCTTGGCGGATCCGATGATGCGCCTTTGTGGTTCACAGCCGGATACGCATGACGGGGCGGTGGAGTATTTCCGCATTATCATGGGCGGAATGATTTTTAACTGCGTCCAGATCGGTATCAATGCCGCGCAGCGCGGTGCGGGCAATACCAGAATCACGATGGTGACGAATGTGACATCGAACACGGTCAATATCATTTTCAATTACTTGCTGATCGGGGGCCATCTGGGCTTCCCGGCATGGGGGATTAAGGGTGCCGCAATCGCGACTGTGCTTGGCACCGTGGTCTCTTCGATTATGAGCGTTGCCTCCATCATGAAGCCAGAGGTATTCGTAAGCATTCCATATATCATCAAGGAAAAGATCAAGCCGTCCTGGCGTGCGATGCGGCAAATGATTATCATTGGTTACGGTGTCTTCCTAGAGCAGGTGTTGATGCGAATCGGCTTTTTGATGACCGCGATCATGGCGGCCAACCAGGGAACCGACGCGATGGCGGCACATCAGGTGGGCATGAACATCATGGGTCTGTCTTTTGCCTTCGGTGACGGACTGCAGGCGGCTTCTGTCGCACTGATCGGACGCAGCCTGGGGCAGGGCAACAAAGAGCTTGCCAAAGAATTTGCTCTGACCTGCAGACGGATGGGCACGGTCATCTCGATCCTTCTGGCACTGATCTATTATTTCGGTGCAGAGTTTTTGATGCGACTATTCTTCGAGGAAGACCATATCGTTGTGATCGGTGTCGGTATCATGCGCGTGATCATCTTTGTTGTGATTTTCCAGGTGCACCAGGTCATTTACATGGGGTGTCTGCGCGGCGCGGGAGATACTGCCTACACAGCGCTTGTCTCCGCCAACAGTGTCACGATCATCCGAACCGGTGTC
>JAFVAL010000074.1 GCA_017480565.1 Lachnospiraceae bacterium
ATGAGCAGCAGTGTGCAGGTCATTTTGACCGGGTCCTTAAAGAGCTTCAAAAGCGGTCTGCCCAGGATCGCGCCCAGAACCATGGGGATGACGGTGATCATGGCGTTGATGCCGTTGTAGACGGTGAATTGCTCCATGTCCGCGATGCCAGTGCTCAGATCTGCGCAGAAGCCCCATTTGATGTAATAGATGGGTGTGGCGAAAATCAGCGTCCAGATAAAACCGGCAAACAGGCCTTTGAGCGCAAATATGACCATGGCCTTGTTTTCTTTAAACAAATCAAAGAAATCCTGAAGCTTCAGCTTCTCGGCGCGCTCCTCCTCCACATGATGCTTTTCCTTCACCATGAACCAGCCCACAAGAGAGATCGCAACAGAGGCGACAACAAGGATCATGATGACTCTGGCTGCGGCATCGTGGTAGCTCACGCCGCCCGCGTTGAGCGCTACGATCGCCGCAGTGAACACGACGTTGGCAACAACTCCGGTGAGGAAGGACATCAGCCTCGGTCCAATCACCAGCTTTGTCCGCTGGTTATCATCGGTGGACATGGTGCGGTAGAGAAGTAGATCCTTATAAAACGAGCTGCCAATGTCATAAACAAGGTAGAACACAATGACCCAGGCGATGATCAGCGCGGGCGTGCTCGCCATGGAGCTGGGAAGCGAAAACAGGGCAATGGCGCCGATCGCCTCCATGATGATGCTGATGAGGAAGAAGGGCTTATACTTGCCAATCCTGGTGCGCTTGGAATTGTCAATGATAAAGCCCTGGATGGGGTCGTCCACCGCATCGATCACACGAGCCGCCATCAGCAGGATCGTGGCCAGCAGCGCAGCGTAGCTGATGCCGGAATACTCTGTCATGTAGACCATCAGCATGGACGACATGAGCACGCCGGTCAGCGCATTGGTGAAAGAAAGGGTGGTCGTGCCGAAGCATTCCTTAAAGCCGATATGCTCCGGATCTCTGGTTTTTCTCTGTTTTTTCATCGTATTCCCTCCGTGCCAGAATAGAGCTTCCCTGATTTCATCATAGAAAAACGGGCGGCCCTTTACAATGTCAAAAGGCCGCCCATTTGGGTAAAACTGTATCAATTTTTAATTTTTTTGTTGTTACTTTTGCTTTTGTCAGAAACTGTCACATTCAATTGCTGCTTTTTCCCGCACGATCGGCAGCCGCGATTTGCCTGTATCCTCGCAATCCCAGAACAGAAGCGGCTAGGATCGCACCGAGATCCGCTGCTGTGTGTGCGGCGGCAATCCCTGTCAGGCCGAAGAGATCATGCATCAGATAGAGTGCGGGAATCAGCAGTACGCCCTGCCGCAGAACGGATTCCATTATCGACTTGGAATGGATCAAGTTCATGCTTCATATAAAACCGGATACTTATCTGCATGTTGAAGATAAAGAATCCGTATCTGTGCCATGATGAAGCACGGATACGGATCCTTTTGTTAAAATCTCAAATTTTGTTAATCAGAAAACAGCATTGACAAATAGCCTCTCGTGAGATAAATCAGGTTCGAAAAATCACCCTTGACAGCATTGATCTTCGGAAATATGCACCAAGTGTCTATGCCTCCCCTGATGACGATGAATTAGACCGTGTCAGCTTCCGCTTCCATTATGTCCCTGAATACCCGTTGACCGACGATTGTCTGACCAGTGTTGCCACCTCAGCAATTACTGATAAGTATTTCCCTGCTTGACAATCGATCAAAAGAGAATGTGAGTGTATCAAATATGAACAATGTTCTGTCTTATGTGATCTGGTTTGCAGTCTCGTTTGGACTATTTCTATTATCCATCTTCGCCAATCCGGATAACAATGATGCTCAGGCATCAAACAATGACATTACCGTCAGCGGTGTGACGTCTCTTGTAATGATTCTGGCTTCTTCGTATTACTGGATGGCAAAGTTTTACTGCAATATCACCTTCGAATCATTAATCTTAGTTGAACTGCCATCGGTGTTTGCGACAAAAGGCGGCGAATTTCCCACCTTGGCGAATATCTCAGAGTGGAACTTTCTGACCAAATATGTCGCGTTTTGTTTTGTGCTGTGTCTCATTATTTACATCGTGGATACAATTCGTTCTTCCAAACATTGGTTCCTGGATATTTTAGGCGAAGCAGGTTTCATCTCGCTGGTGCTTCTCGTGCTGCAGCTGCTTTTACTTCTCAGAGCATGGATCGGTGAACATTTTATGTTCTTAAACGCCATCCTTGGGCTTTTGGAAATCGTTGTGTGGGCGGTTGGCGCGGTTGCCTTGTTTGCTCCGTTTTATGCAATTTATGGAACCTTTTTAAAGGCCAGCGAATCGTCGAAGATAACCACTTCTTCTAGCGGAAAAGGAAGCAGTGGGACAGACTTGTCCGACATTATAGAGCCTGTGCACCACGCTGAGCCAGATGATCTGCCGGTTTATCTGCAGTCTGGAACCATCACCTATGAGAGGATCGAATCCTACGGCTATGGTGTAATGTATCGAAACACTACTGATCCAAGTGATGAGATTACCATTACCGTCATCTATAGCATGACCGACTCTGAGGCGAGCACCAACGCAGGACATTTTTATTTCTAAGGAATCAACTCATAGTAAGAGCCGGTGCATCTTAAGGTGTACCGGCTCTTGCTGTCAAATGTATGTGTCTTAACGTCCCAGATTTATTTTTCTTCGAATTATCTCTCCACAACCCAGTGATAGGTTCCTGCCTCTACCTCACAGAACTCCTGTCCGGGGATCTCAATCCTTGCAGCAACCGGCACCGTGATCTCATAGACCAGTTCCTCTTCTTCATATTTCCAACTGCTTACGATCTCACCGACCGGAGACTGCCAAACCGCTTTTGCATGGCCAAGTTCTTCGCTCGGGCAAGGCGCAATGCGAAGTTCTCCAGCGCTTAATTTGATGCCGCAGACCCCATTGAAGAGCCAACCGACGATGGCGCCGTAGGAATAGTGGTTGAAGGAATCGTGGATGGTGCCATCCTCACGGATGCCGTCCCAAGTCTCCCAGATCGTTGTCGCACCCTTCTTCACCGCGTATAGCCAGCCAGGGCAGGTGTCCTGCAAAAGAAGCTTGTACGCCACGTCCGCGTGTCCATTTTCCGCAAGAACCCGGCACAGATCCGGTGTCGATAAGAAGCCGGTATTCAGATGATAGCCATTCTTCTTTACAAGCTCTGCCAGATCATCGGCTGCCTGCCTTTCCTCGTCTTTCTCCAAAAGGCCGAAGGCGAGCGGACGAACATATTCGCACTGTCTGTCTGAATGGATTCTTCCATCCTTCACAAACAAATTGCGATAAGCCGCTTTGATGTTTTCTGCAAGGTCTTCGTACTTTTTCGCGTCCTCATAATGGCCCAAAATCTCGGCAATGCGGCCAAGAAGGCTTGCCGACCGGAAGAAGTAAGCCGTTGCGACTTCTGGCGCACCTTTGGTCATGATCTGGCGAAGCGCGTCACCAGAAGGAATATCCGGCTCCAGCCATTCTCCCCAATGGAAGCCAGTGTCAATGATAAATTTCTGATGAGGATCCCTCTTGGTCACGTTCGTGATTCTGGACTTTTTCGCTCTCTTCTCACAGAACGCAAGCCACCGCTTCATCATGTCGTAGTTTTCCTCAAGAATCTCCTTCTTCCCGTATGCCTGATAGAGTGCCCACGGCACGAGGATCGCTGCATCCGCCCACCCCGCGGAGCCATTTAGCATCTTTGTCACAGGGCTGTCTTTTGTGTTGATCGGGGAAATGTTTGCTACAATGCCATCCTTGTTCTGACTTATGCGGCAGTTGGCAAGCCATTTGCGCATCACCGGATAACAATCCATCAGATACACGGCCGTCGGGGTAAATGCACCCGCGTCCCCGGTCCAGCCGGCCCGTTCTCTGGTCGGGCAGTCGGTCGGAACGTCGCAGTAATTTGACTTCATGCTCCAAACGGCGTTGCGGAACAGCTGGTTGACGTCTGCGTTGCCGCAGGAAAACGCACCAACTTCAGCCATGTCCGAATAGACCGCTACGGACGTAAACTTTGCATCCGTCAGATCCACGTCGGTCTCCACCTTCGCGTAGCGGAAGCCAAAGGAGACAAAGCTCGGTGTATAGACGTTCTCGCCCTCTTTGCAGATATAAGTGATCTTCTGCGGAATGCCACCAAACTTATTGCGGGCACCAGGATCATAGTTTTTCTGCGTGAAATTACCGTTTTCATCCAGCGTCTCGCCATGCCAGATCGTGATCATCTGTCCGGCCTTTGCCTGCAGGGCAAATGTCGTATATCCCGACAGGTTTTGGCCAAAGTCCACAACCGTCTCACCGTTGGGCGCCGTAAAAACCTTGCCTTCAAAGTGCTCATGCTCGGTCACGGGCACGCTCTCGGTCGGAACCAGCTGGTCAAAGCCAAAGTCTTCTTCTTTCACCCCGTGCCACATCGAGATGCCTTCCCGCCTTGCGTCATAGAACTCACCAAGCTCCATGTCATTTTCACGAACCGGGCCTTCTTGGCTGGCTTCCCAACGATCATCCGAAACAAGTACAATCTCGCCTCCCACTTCCAGCTGGCAAAGCAGTGCGATATCGGTTCCGTGCAGATTAAAATGTCCGTCAATTCCGTTATGACCACGATACCATCCGTCGCCTAAGCAAACAAGGATCTCATTTTCTCCCGGTACCAGCAGATCCGTAACATCATATTCCTGCACCTGCAGACGTGCTTTGTAGTTGTCAGAGCCTGGCGCAAGGACAAAGTTTCCGACCCGCTTTCCGTTGATCCACGCCACGTACAGGCCATGGCAGGTAATCGCAAGAGTCGCATCCTTAACCTCCCTGACCGTAAAGGTACGTCTCAGATAGCTCGCAGGTTCTTTCGTCTGCGCATCATGAGCCAGTTCTGGGTTGATCCATCTTCCTTGCCAGTCTTTTTTCACGTTCATCTGAAATCTCCTTTAAAAAACGGTCTTCTGTAACTACACATATTGTATAATAACCATGTGTTTTATGCAATATTCTAAGGAGGCTAGTGTTGAAAGAATAGCGCATCCGTTGACTTTATTTGACGACTGGATTACACTGAACTCAGATTTTGAACTTAAAAAGAAAGGACCCATTCCTATGACAAACAACTGGAAATTTGATGAACTCACCTACACCCGCCCGGACTTTGACGCCGTCCGCGCACAGCTAGAGGACTGGACTGCCCGCGTACAGAACGCCTCCTCCTATGAGGAAGTAAAGGCTGTCCTTTTAGAGTCCGATGAAGAGATGATGAAGTTCTCTTCGAACATGACCCTGGTCTTCGTGCGCCACACCATCGATACACGCGATGAGTTTTACGAGAAGGAGAACGAGTTTTTAGACGAGAATCTGCCGCTGATGATGCCGGCTTCCCTTGCCTTCTCCGAGGCTGTCTATGCTTCTCCGTTCCGTGCAGACATTGAGCGTGAGTATGGAAAGCAGTATTTTACGGACATTGAGATTCAGAAGAAGAGCTTTTGCGAGGCCAACATCCCTCTGATGCAGCGTGAGGCACGCTTAACGGATGAATATCAGAAGATCATGGCAGGCTGTGCGATTGAGTTTCAGGGAGAGACCTGTAACCTCTACGGGATTCAGAAGCATTTTGAAGATGAAGACCGCGAAATCAGAAAGGCTGCCTTTGCCGCCTACTCCCGTTTCTATGCAGAAAATGAAGCGCGTCTTGAGCAGATCTGGGATGAACTGATTACCATCCGCAACGAGATGGGGCGTAATCTTGGCTTTGAGAATTTCATTCCTCTCGGGTATCTCAACCAGCACAGAACCGACTACGGGATGGAAGAAGTGGCCGCGTTCCGCGAGCAGGTGCGCCGCGAGCTGGTCCCTCTCTGCGAGAAGCTCTACAAAGCGCAGGCAGAGCGTCTTGGCATCGATAAGGTCATGGCTTACGATGAGAAGAGAGTCTTTCCGGATGGCAATGCAAAGCCTGCAGGCGATGATGATTTTATGGTCGCGACCGCGCAGAAGATGTATCACGCCATTTCCCCGGATACCGGTGAATTCATCGATTTCATGATTGATCACGGGCTTATGGATTTAAAGAATAAGCCAGGCAAGGCTTCGACCGGCTACATGACCGATCTCCCTTCGCTCAAGGCTCCGTTTGTCTTCTCCTGCTTTAACGGTACCATCGGCGATATGCAGGTGCTCTCCCACGAGCTCGGACATGCCTTCGCAGGCTATGAAGCGATGCGTTTCCAGCCCATCAGTAATTATTATTCCGAGTCCACCGACATCGCGGAGATTCATTCCATGACGATGGAACAGTTTGCCTATCCGTATGCAGAGTGGTTCTTCGGTGCGGACGCAGACAAGTATCGTTTCCAACATCTCCAGGAAGCCATCACCTTTGTGCCTTTCGGCGTTGCAGTCGACGAGTTCCAGCACATTTGCTATGCGAATCCTGGACTGACCCCGAAGGAGCGCACCTATGAGTGGCACAAGCTTGAGGAGAAGTATATGCCTTGGCGCACTTATGAGAACGATGAGTTCATGGAGCGCGGCGGCTACTGGTACCACAAGCTGCACATTTTCCTCTATCCATTCTACTACATCAACTACACGCTGACCACGATGGGGGCGATGGAGTTTAAAGAGAAGATGGCGAAGGATCCGAAGAAAGCCTGGGAAGAGTACCTGGTGCTTTGCCGGATCGGCGGCAGTGTCAGCTATTTGGAGACGCTCCGCGCGGCAAATGTATCCGTTCCGTTTGAGGAAGGTGCGGTGGAGAAGTGCACCCGCTACGCAAAAGAGATCCTGCTCTCCAACCTGTAATTATTCTCTTGGCTCTAACACCGGATGCGCCCGATGAAACTTCTGGCGAAACTGCGCTGGCGTATCGTGGAAATATTTGCGAAAGACCGCGGTAAAGTGACTTTGGGAGCTGTAATTTAACACGGAGGCAATCTCTGCCATGTTGTACTGCGAGTACTTCACCATGTTTTTTGCAGCTTCCATCCGCTTTTCTTCGATGTAGGCAGAGACCGTCTTCCCGGTCTCTTTTTTAAATACGACAGAGAGATACGATGCGTTCAGCCCCGCCACCTTGGCAAGTTTTGTCAGCGTAATTTTTTCATGCAGATGGTCATAGATGTACTCTGTGCACACAAGAATCGGCCGGGAACTCACCTGGCTCTCGATCATATGTCTCATCTCCATCGTGTAAAATGTAAACATATCCTGATGCAGATCCAGAAGTTCCGCCTTGGTGTGGCACTGATCCGCCCTCTTTAAATACAGGTCACTGATCTCGTACGCTCTCTCCTGCTCCATGCCGCCCTCAATCGCATATCTTGCACAAAGGGTTGCTGCACCACCCATCAGATATTGATAATTGCGTACGTCATCTGTAAGAATCCGGCCGTCTAACACGCCGCTTCTCCACACGCGATCTGTGATCTTAACCCCCTCCAAATCACCGCTTCGCATCAGCTCGAACGGCCTGCTCTGCTCATCATACCGAATTCTGCGCGGCCTGAGTCCCTCACGCTCCAGATACGCCTGATAGCTGATTTTTCTTGTATTGACAACCTCCATCCCTAACTTCCTTTCTCAGAAATGTCATCTTGTCCAATCATTTTACCAAACCTCCAAAATTTTTGATAGCATTTCTTGATGAAAATGTCTATGATATTCGGCAGATTGTTTTGAAATGATGTGAGGGAGATTTATGGAAACCAAAAAACTAACACGCAGACTCAATATCCACTACACGCTGATTCAGATGGCGTTCTGGATGTCATTTGTGTGCATCATCAATTTCGCTGCGGTGATCTTACAATACGACGGGTTTGAGAGTTCCCAGGTTGGCACCATCATTATGCTCGCAGCGATTTTATCCACCTTTATGCAGTCCTGGCTCGGAGATGCCTCTGACCGTTACCAGGCCATGACACCCAGACGCATCATGGTCTGCATGGCACTCTTTGCCATCGCGGTCGCTTCCCTGCTCGCTTTTGTGAACTTGCCGCTTCTTATCCGAGCGATTCTCTATGTCCTGGTGATCACGGACATTTACTCGATCCAGCCGTTCATCACCTCAATGTGTTTTGGCTACATCAACCGTGGCATCCCGATGAATTTCGGCGTTGCCCGCGGTATCGGTTCTGTCGCAAGCGCAGCATCCTCATTTACGCTCGGCAAGCTCATGACCCGGTTCAATCCCAGAGTTACGATGCCGTTTTTCATCGGATACTATGTGCTTTTGATGATTTTCGGTTTCTTTTTCCGCCTAAAGCCGGAGGAAGAAGCTGCCTATCCCGACCGTGTGCGCAGCGCGAAGGCGAAGGGTGAACGCGGTTCTTTCCTCGAGTTTTTCCGCAAATATCGTCTCTTTTGCTTTTTCCTTGTGGGGATGATCGTGCTCAAGGCCGGAAACCAGATCATTTTCACGTATTTAAACCGTATTGTGGAGCGCGTTGGCGGTGATAATGCCGCGTTAGGCCGCGCCGCAGCGATCGCATCCTTGTCTGAGCTGCCAGCGATGGCTTTGTCAAAACGCTTGATTCAACGTTTCGGAAGCAGTGCCTTATTGAAGATCTCCGCCTTCTTCTTCCTGGTGAAGGCTGTCCTTTTGGCTTTCTCAACCAGCATGGGTATGGTTTACTTTGGACAAGCGTTTCAGATGCTCTCGTTCGCACTGTTGATCCCCGTTTCGACCTATTACTGCAATGAAGTTGTAGAGGTCAAAGACCAGGTCACCGGCCAGGCACTGACCGCCGTTGCGCTCAACTGTATCTCCAGCGCAATCGGCAACTTCTTTGGCGGAATGCTTCTGCAGTATACCGGGCTAAAGACCACGTTACTTGTTGCTCTCGTTTTGGTCGTGCTAGGAATGCTTTTATTCTTCATCACAGCAAAACGCCCGGAAGCGATGCAAGCAAAAATCTCATAAACGAGTTACAAGAAGGGGCTGCCGCAGATTGCGACAGCCCCTTCTTCTGGAGGATGCAAGCCAAAGCATTTTTTACTGAATTTGTCTACGTAATCTCTCACTGATCAGCACCGCAAGCGCCATCTTGATCAGATCCGGAAGGATAAATGGGAACACGCACCAGCCAAGCGCGGTAGAAAGTCCGATCGCACCGGATTTTCTGGTATAAACCACCATAAACCAAGCGGTTCCAAACGCATAACACACGATAAGGCCTAGTACCAGAACCAGGATACGAAGCCAAAGCTTTCCCTTCATCTGCTTTTCAAACATCCAGTAAAGCAAACCGATAAAGATAAATCCGATGATGTAGCCGCCTGTGGAGCCCAAAAGCACGCCAAGCCCTGCCCCAAAGCCCGAGAAGACCGGTATCCCGATCGCGCCAAGAAGGATGTAGATGATCACCGCAATTGTGCCGCGTTTTCCTCCGAGCAATCCCAAGACACAGAACACTGCAAACGTCTGCAGGGTAAATGGTACCGGCCCCGGAATGGTAATCCACGAACAAATCGCGATAAGCGCAGCACCGATCGCGATGTATGCTAAGTCTTTTGCACTGAATTTGTTGGTATTCATTGATTCCCTCCCACGTGATTTTTTCTTCCACATGCATAAAAATATAGCACTCCGAAAGTCGATTGTCAACTATCATCGTGCTATATTGGTTTACAATTATGTGATTGAATTCATTTCACCAATCTGACTCTCACTTCACCCGAAGAGAGGGCTTCCTCTCTGCCATCGTCGTAGCGTACAATCAATCTGCATTCGTCATCCACATCGACCGCCACCGCAGGGATCATCTTATCCGAACCATAGACTTCAATCGATTGGCCGATCAGAAAACTCCGTTTGCGGTACTCCTCCACATAAGCAGGATGCACAAGATCCCGACACAATTCATAAAAGTGTCGGAGAAATGCTGCCGCAAGCCTCGCCCGCAGGTCTTTTTCGCGCGTCTTCGCGATCGCCCCGGCGATCTCTTTTAGCTCCTCCGGATAGCCACCCTCCGGCTCATAGACATCAAACCCGATGCCCATAACCGCCCAGGCAAGGCCTCCACTCTCCAAGTCAAGAGAAGCCTCCGTCAAGATCCCGCAGACTTTCTTCCCATTCACGAATACGTCGTTCACCCACTTGATGGCAGGCGTCGCATCGGTGCAATCTTCGATCGCCTGGCAAGCCGCCACCGCCGCTGCGGTTGTGATTCTCGTCGCATCTGATGCGGAGATCGCAGGCTTTAAAAGCACGCTTAAGTAAAGCCCTGTTGCGCCCGGAGAATAAAAACTGCGCCCTGAACGCCCACGGCCCGCCGTCTGCATCCCGGCAAGGATCGCATGCCATTCGGGCAAATGATCTGCATTCGCTTTCATGACCGTATTGGTGGACGTGATCTCATCGTAAACTTCGAGGGTGTAGGGAGATTCATTTCCCCAAAGATACCGCCGCACACAGGCTTCGGAGAGCACATCGTTGGTTTTTGCAAGGCGATAGCCGCGATTGGTCACCGCCTCAATCTCATAGCCATCCTCCGACAACGCCCTGATCTGCTTCCAGACCGCCGCACGGGAGATGCCAAGAGACTTCGCAATCTTACTGCCGGAGAGGTAATCGTCCCCGGCAGAAGTAAGAATCGATAAAAGATGTTGTTTGGTCGTCATTTTCATCTCAGAATCACTCATAATAGTGCTCCAGAACATATCGTTCAAATAAGGGGAGTGTAAATATCACATACCCATAGACACTGCCATCAACAAGGCCTCGTTTCACCAGACGATCCCGATAAGGATTAAACTGATTCGTCTCAAGTCCCAGGAAATTTCGAACATCAACCACTCGGCCGGTCTTTACTGACGCGATCGCATAGGCGATCTTTTGATCATTCTTGGATAGCTCCGACCAAATCTTTTCATAAACATAGTCGTCCAGATATTGCTTGAAATAGACGATGACCTGATCATTCATCCCTCTCTCTTCCCACGCAAAATGACCCAGCACCTGGAATGCAAAGGAATAGCCTTTTGTCAGCTTTGCCATCGATAGAGAAGTCTCTTCACTCACCCCGATGTTCTTCGCATAACTGTCTGCAATCAGTCCCAGATTCAATGGCTTTAATTCGATTTTTGGTGCGCGGTATAAAAAGGTCAGGCTCTTCTCATTCTGAAGCACATTGATATTCTCATAAAGGCCTGTCATCAGCAGATAAACAGGCAAGTTTTGACGAACGAGAATCTGGAAAGAACTGACAAAGGTTCGCATTTCTTTTGAACTGACCGCCTCATCCACCGTAATCAAGAGCTTTTTATCGTGCTTTTGCAAGCTTTCCAGCATCTTGCTGAGCGCTGTTTCGATATCCGTAATCGGCGCTTCCCCGCTTACCTCCAGCCCAAGACCAAAGAAGGACAAGTTAATCTTGGAAGCCTGAAACAACTTCGCCCAGCGGTTCTCACTACTCAGTTTTGACGCCAGAGACTGAAGCATGTCTCGTTCAGGATTCAGCTCTACAACGACCCATCCCTCTTTGTTTGCGAGCGTATTCGCCACTTCTGTCATCAAAACTGTTTTCCCAGCCCCCCTGACCCCCGTAATGATAAAGATCTGCTGGGAGGCAGGTTCCGCTTCAAATGCATCGATAATTTGCATTTTCTGAATTGGCCTAGAAATAAGCTCAATCGGTTCTTTTCCAAACAGCAATGTATACGGATTGTTTTTCATGCAAATGAATCCTCCAACTTCCCTTTTACTGGTTTTACTAGTTTTTACTGGTCTTTACTGGTTTTTACTTCTTTTACTGGTTTTTACTGGTTTGAAAATATTTTACTGGTCTTTACTGGTTTTGTCAAGGGAAGTCTCTCTCATTCTTAGACAATCGAGTAGGAGGAAGTTTCTCTGATCGAGAAACTTCCGACCTCTCACACCACCGTACGTACCGTTCGGTATACGGCGGTTCAATCAACTTAACAAGAAACACACCTCGCGGTGTAGTAGTCTAACATGGAGATTAGCC
>JAFVAL010000075.1 GCA_017480565.1 Lachnospiraceae bacterium
ATCGCCCATCAGATCGTCTTTGGTAAAGAGTGCGCGGTAATCTGCACATTTCTCACCGTCAACGGCCACACCGCCCTGTTCCACCGCACGGCGGCCCTCAGAACGAGTCGTGACAAGACCGGACTTGACAAGGATCGAGACGATATCAATCTGACCGTCTTCGAAATCTTCCTCAGAAAACTCATAAGTAGGCATCTCTGCCGCATTACCGCTTGAGAACAGTGCTCGCGCACCGGCCTGAGCCTTCTCTGCCTCTTCTTCTCCGTGCACCAGCTTCGTCAGCTCGTATGCCAGGATCTCCTTCGCGGTATTTAACTGGCTGCCGTCCCAGGAATCCATCTTCTCGATCTCTTCGAGCGGCAGGAAAGTTAACATACGGATGCACTTTAAGACATCGGCGTCCGCGATATTTCTCCAGTACTGGTAGAACTCAAACGGAGAAGTCTTCTTCGGATCCAGCCAAACCGCACCGGACATGGTCTTGCCCATCTTCTTGCCTTCGGAGTTTAACAGAAGGTTGATGGTCATCGCATACGCATCCTTGCCCAGTTTTCTGCGGATCAGCTCGGTACCGGCAAGCATGTTGCTCCACTGGTCATCACCGCCAAATTGCATGTTGCAGTTGTACTTCTGGAACAACTCATAGAAATCATATGCCTGCATGATCATGTAGTTAAACTCTAAGAAGCTTAAGCCTCTCTCCCAGCGCTGCTTGTAGCACTCAGCCGCGAGCATACGGTTGACCGTAAAATGTGCACCGACTTCTCTTAAGAGTTCTACATAGTTCAGGTTCAACAGCCAGTCAGCGTTATTGACCATGAGCGCCTTCCCATCCGAGAAATCGATGAAACGGCTCATCTGCTGCTTAAAGCAATCAATGTTGTGCTGAATGGTCTCTTTTGTCATCATCTGACGCATATCGGTACGTCCAGAAGGATCGCCGATCATGCCGGTGCCGCCGCCAAGCAGAGCGATCGGCTTATTGCCGGCCATCTGCAGTCTCTTCATCAGGCAAAGTGCCATAAAATGTCCGACATGCAGGCTGTCAGCAGTCGGATCAAAGCCAATGTAAAAGGTGGCTTTTCCTTGGTTGACCAATTCTTTAATCTCGTCTTCATCAGTTGTCTGTGCAATCAGACCACGAGCTTCTAACTCTTCCCAAAGTGTCATTGTTTTATCCCTTTCTTAGATTCCCTTTTCATCTTTTCTTCAGAAAAATGACTCTGCTTCATTTTGCCCCTGACCGGGTAAAACTGTCAAGCCCTTTTCTCGTGAAATATACCATCGGTATCAAGTACGAGTGTCAGATCACCGCCCAAACTGCCAGCCAGTGTGCGCCTTACATTGACCCCGTCACCGGTCTGGTAAAATGCTTCCGCTTCCTCTCGTGACAAGCCACCCTTCATCTTTCGGTCGATTAATCTGCCTTTTAGCGAAGCTTCCTCCGCGGAAATAAAGACCGAATAATCCGCATAGTCGCGCACATTTGCCCAACGATCATCGTCAAAAAGAAGCCAGTTACCCTCAATCAGAACGATCTCGCCGGTGACCGGAAGCTGATCCTCCACGACATCGTGAAGTTTTCTCGAATAAATCGGCCAAAGCGTGGTGTGATCTTTCTGCTGAATCTCCTTTAACTTGTCCACAAAATGCGTCACATCGTAGGTTTCGGGACTTCCCTTGACTTTTTTCATCGGCAGATATGTGCCGTCGGGCTGCAGCGCTTCATGCGTTAAAATATAGTCCTGATGATAGTGAAATCCGTCGAGTCCCAGTGCCTGTACGGGCGTTAATTCTTCTCTCTGCGTCGACATCCAGGATAAGAAATTGACAAGTGTTGATTTGCCGGTGGCAGGCGGTGCTGCAAGAAAGACAATCAGACGGTCATTTTTCTCCTTCTGCATCGCAGTCAGTTTTGCAAGGAGCGGCAGAAAAATATCTTCGATATTCTCTTTCGTGTAACGCGCAGTGATGTCAAATCCATTGACGTCAAATTGATATTCCATCCACTCAGCCATGTTTCTCTTCCTCGATTCGCTTTAAGTATTCCTCAAGCAGAGCTACCTTAATGCGAAGCTGATCTTTGATATCTTCTCGCCCGGCAGGCGCAACCAAAAGACACTCTTTCGTCCGTTTGCATTCTGCCAGAATCAGGCGTTCGATCTGATCCGGCAAGGCGGTATGACCCTCGAAAGCGGCCTCTTTGGCCTTTTGGGTCAGCTCTGCAATGATCTCTTGTTTCTTTTTATCTCTCGCTTTGATGGCAGCAACCATCTCAAAACGAAGTGTGTCTATCGTCATAGTTTCAAGTCCCTTTTACTTTTCTTTAACCACCTGGAAAATGTAAAACTTCAGGTAATAAGAATTCTCTTCTTCATCATAGCGTCTGCTCCACAAGATGGGATGATCCGGTGCCTGGGTGCGAAATTCGACCTGACGCAGTCTCACATGTGCGCTTGCCGCAGCCTGTGCAATCGTCTGTGAAAGCAGGGTCGGTGTCATGAAATGGGAGCACGAACACGTTGCAAGATATCCTCCGTCTTTTAGAAGCTTCATGGCGCGTAGATTGATATCGCGATACCCTTTGATCGCATTTTTCACGGAATTGCGCGTTTTTGCAAAGGCGGGAGGATCGAGGATGATCACGTCAAATTCTTCGCCCTTCTGCTCCAGTTCCGGCAGAAATTCCAACACATCATGGACCTCAAACTTCACCCTGTCTTCAAGATGATTGAGGATCGCATTTTCTTTTGCCTGCGCAATCGCAAGCTCCGATGCATCCACCCCCAGAACTTCTTTTGCCCCGGCAACGCCTGCATTTAACGCAAAGGAACCGGTGTGTGTAAAGCAGTCCAGTACTCTCGCATCTTTACAAAGCTTCTGGATCGCAAGACGGTTATACTTCTGATCCAGGAAAAAGCCGGTTTTCTGGCCGTCTTTGACATCCACGATATAAAGAACACCATTTTCCACGATCGGAACTTTCGTGTCAAAGGAATCTCCGATAAATCCTTTGACGCGGGAAAGTCCTTCCTGCTCACGCACTTTGGCATCGCTTCGTTCATAGATCCCACGAATCATAATGCCATCCTCGGTAAGCACAGACTTGCACGCAGAGAGAATCTGGTCTTTCATCCGGTCGATCCCAAGCGCCAAGGATTCCACCACCAAGACATCAGAAAATTTATCCACCACAAGCCCTGGCAGAAAATCTGCCTCTCCAAAAATGAGTCGGCAGCTCGAGGTATCGACGGTCGCTTTGCGATAGTTCCAGGCATCTTTTACGCGCTGGAATAAAAAGGCATCATCGATCTCCTGGTCGATGTCTCTCGTCATCATCCGGATACGGATCTTAGAATGACGGTTGATAAAACCTCTTCCTAAGCCAAATCCGTCAAAATCCCGCACAAGAACGATATCCCCGTCCTCATAAGATCCCATCACGGAATCAATCTCATTGTCATAGACCCAAAGAAAGCCGTTCTTTAAAAGACGGCCTTCTCCTTTTTTCAGTGTTGCAACAGCAAGGCTCATACGTCCTCCACCCCTCTAATATCAAGTGCATCCAAAAGACGCATTCCATACTCTGTTAAACCGATCGATCCCAACTGGTCACAATCCTCATAATTCTTGTAAGAAAAACCTTTAAGAGGCTCCTGCAAAGATACTGAAATCACACCCTTGTTCTCCAGGCTCTTCACATACAAGGCTCCGTCGGAATCTTTAAGTTCACGAAAGACAAGCTGTGCTTTCTTTGCTCCAAGCGGCAGCCAGGGTGTCTGAGAAAGCTGCATCAGGATCAATACTTCATCCGGCGCTAAGATAACTTCCGAATCTTCCACAGCACATCCGGTGCAGTTTTCACAAGACTTGGTACTTCTGCAGGAAAACGTACTCATAGAACGCCTGCTCCTTTCCAAACATCGGATAAATGTGTGTGTTAAACCACTGATAACCCAAATCCGGCAGATCCGCGTTGATCAACAGATTCGAACGCACAAAGCCAAAGATAAACCATAAGAGCAAAACAACGAGGAGCGCTTCCACCACTTTTAAGATCACAATTCCAGCGTTATGTTTCGGGCGATCTTCCTTCACAGGCTCTTCTTCCGGGATGTTTTCCTCGAGGATTTCCTCATCAGAGATTTCCTCATCAGAGATGAATTCCTCAGGGATTTCCTCTTTTACGATCGTTTCTTCCGCGATGGTTTCTTTCACAATGGGCTCTTCTTCAGAGGTTTCCTCCACAGGAGTCTCTACTTTCGCCTCTTCTTCTTTCTCGAAATCATCAGTCTTCTTGAAATCATCATTCTTCTCGAAATCATCATCCTTCTCGAAATCATCGTCCGGCTCGCCAAGCAGTCTCCAATCCTCAGGGCTTGCAAACACCAGATTGCGGTTATCCGCGTCATAGATATCAAGCAGGTTGCCTGATGATAGCAGAATCTCTTGACGGATCAAAGTGCGTCTGCGATTGAGGATCTCAAGCGCATCCTCTCTTGCCAGCCAAAGAAGCCATGGCTCCAGCACGGTCGGATTGACGCCGTTGCCCAGAAGCTTGTAGGCATTGCGCAACGTCAGATCTGCAGAGAGCGCAGCCTCTTCGGGCTCTTTTAACACATCGGAGGCAACCGCTTTTACTTTTTCAAAATATTCCTTCTGAAACGATGTAAACATCGTCTTATCTGCCTGTTTTGCATGCAGAATCAGTTCTGATAATTCCATTCTCATTCCTCCCCACGAAGCACCTGAATGGCTTTTGCAAGACGTCCTAGTGTAGAAGTCGGCCCATCGGAAGGTGCCTTCTCTTCAACAGGATACGCATCCTTCCTGGTTTCCTTCCAGACCTTGGCGCGAAGTTCATCGGCTTCTTTGTTGGCTTCCCGGATGATCTCATCCGCCTCTTCTTTGGCTTGCGCTTTCATACGCTTTGCCTCCGCTTTGGCGGTTTCGATATGCTTCTCAGCCAGTTCTTTTCTGCGCGCGATCTCATCATTCGCCTTTTCAAGCATCTCGACTTCCTCTTCGATCTGCGCCTCTTTTTCCTTCTGTGCAGCGGTAATCTTTGAAAGCGCATCCTCTCGCTTTAAAAGATCTTCTTCCTTCTGAGACAATCTATCTTTTTCTTTTTGAAGATCTGCACGCAGCTGCTCCATCTGCTCCGACAAGCGTTTATTCTCGTCGTTTAGACTTGCGATGCGGTTTTGGGCAGCGGACCAGGTTCTGCTGTAGTTTTCTTCCAGAAACTGGTGTCTCTTTTCAATCTCGTATAAATATTGCTTTACATTCAGCAGTTCATCCGCCTGGATGGTCATCGTCTCTTCGCCCTTGGCGATGCGCTCTTCCTTCTCCGCGATCTCTGAACGCACTTTTTCCAGATAGTCGTTGACCGCCTGCTTATGATAACCGCCAAACGCGGCATTCTTAAAAGTTACATTCGTATCCATCTCATTTTCTCCAAATGTTATCTGCCTACGAACTTATTATAAACGAATGTGCGAGAATTTTCCACCATAAAAGAAAAGCCCCAAACCGGGGCTTAATCTCGTTGTAACCTCATCAGATGTCAAATACCTGCTCACCGTACTTTTCAATCTCGGAAGACTCAAAGGCAATGAGTTCATCCCAGTGAGGCGCTGCATCTGCACAGGACTCCGATGCGACCTGCATCGCTGCACACGCAGAACCAAGGCTTAAGCACTTCTTGAACGGATATCCCTTAAAGAGACCTGCAAAGAAAGCACTTGCATAGCCATCTCCGCCGCCGAATCCCTTTAACATCTTAACCGGGAAAGCGTGAACTTCGTAGGACTCACCGTTGCAGATATAGCCGAAGGAACCCTTCTTACCATGCTTGATGATGACGATCTTTGCGCCCTGGCCAAACCAGTACTTGCAGCTGACCGCGTCGTCTTCATTTCCCGGAAGGACAAACTTCTCAGTCAAGGTAAACTCTTCTCTGGAACCGATGATGATATCCGCTTCCTTCGCCACGATCGAATAATAAAGAGCGATCTCGGAATCATTTTTCCAAATGTGGTCTCTATAGTCGATATCAAAGATGACCACGGTATTCACACGCTTGGCAAGCTCCAATGCCTTTAAGGCAGCCTCACGGGAAGGACTCTGGCAAAGTGCGGTACCGGAGATCAGCAGGGCTTTTGCAGAAGCGATGTAATCTGCATCGATATCATCCACGGAAAGCTGCAGATCTGCAACTTCCTTGCGGTACATCATAATGCTGGACTCGGTCTCAGACAAAACCTCAGTGAAGGTTAAACCGGTGTTGTAACCCTTCGGCGCATGGGTCAGATGAGAAGTGTCGATGCCCTCACGCACAAAATAACGGCGAATATAATCACCAAACTGATCTCTTGAGATCTTGCCGATAAAGCCGGCCTTTAGTCCAAGACGTGCGGTACCGACTGCGATATTGCCGGGAGAACCACCAAGGTACTTGTTAAAATAGGTCTCATCTGCGGTAGAACGATAATACTCATCTCTGCCCGGATTTAAGTCGATGGTGACACGTCCCAGCGGAATAATATCTAACGGTCTGCTTGCATCAAATTCAATTACATTACTCATAGTGTTCTCCATTCTGATTTCTCAAAAATTAAATTGACTTAAATAGCGTATCCAAAACGCATCGCTTTTATTATAGACAAGAACAGGGAAGAAATCAAGACTTCTCCCCCTTCCCACTGTGCATATATGCATGTTCTTTTACAATTTCTTGATATAGATCCCCAAGCTTCCAGCCCGCGTTCGTCGGTGTCAACATCGCTTTGTAAGGAATCGGCGGAATCTTATTCTTTCGTAAAACTGACAAAAACAGATCCAGATCTTTCCGGTCAAGCCCAGCCATCAGAAGGAATCGTTCTACAGAAACGTCCATCGGCTCAGGCACGTCACTCTCTTCGTTTAACCCTAAAATGGCACCAAGGGTTTTTCCGGTATCCTGATCTGTGGCTTCCAAAATCCGGTATCCCAGAGGAAGAATCGTACGCTTTAACGCCCTTTTCTCCTCCTCTGAAAATCCTACAAGTAAAATTGTTTTCTTCATGTTTTTATTTACATTTCACAAATGAACTTACTGCGTTTCCACGGTCACGATACCGGCAATGCCTCCCAGCCTTCGAAGCAGCTCGGAGCTCTTCATATTGCCGCGCACCTTGATGACCGACACATAATTGGCATCGGGATCATTTTCAAGAGATTCGATCTGCAGATTCACGATCGACATCCGGTTATCCTTGCAATGACGCATCACTTCGTCAAGCGTATCCTTCTCATTGTAATGCACCTCGATGATATATTCCGGGCTCTGCTGGATCAATCTTCCCAACTTTGCAAGATAAGTCTCGGTTAACAGCACCATCGCAGTACCGATGATACCGAGCTCATAATAGCCACTGCCGATCGCAAGACCGATGATACCCGTGGTCCAAAGACCCGCCGCGGTGGTCAGACCCTTGATCGTCCGCTTCTTCGTGATGATGATCGTTCCCGCACCGATAAAACCTAAGCCAGAAATGACCTGCGCACTGATACGTGCGATATCGGTCGGAAGCTCCATGACGAGATAAATGTATAAGCCTGTCATCGCAGCCATCGCCGCGCCAAGACATACCAGGATGTGCGTACGGAAACCGGCGGGACGGTTCTTTGCAGAACGCTCCAGACCAATCAAGGTACCGCAAAAACAAGCGACAATGATACGCATCACACAACCCAGAAGGTCAACATTTCTAAGACCATTTAAAACACTTAACATACGATTGACCCTCCCCTCTTACGAAATCAGCTCATGCACGGAATGTACACAAGAAAGCTCTGCGATCGACGACAACATCGCTGAGTGAGAACTGTTTTGTCTTGACAACTGCAGGATAAAAATAGCAGAACAAAGCTTCTCACCTTTACTCTCACCGCGCTCAACATCAATATCATAGATCATCGCCTTTTGATCGGTGATGACTTCAGAAATCTGATTGATGTCTTCCACATTGTCAAATTCTACATTCAGCGTGATATTGCGCAGTCTGCGCTTAAATTCTGCCTCCAGCGGAGACATGACATTTAACACGAAAATGATGACGATGAGGGCGGGAATCACGCACTCATAAAAACCGATTCCGGCTCCGAGACCAAGACTGACCGTAGTGAACAGGCCGGTCGCGGTGGTCAGTCCCTTGACCTGCTGGTGTGCACCCTTGATGATGATGCCAGCGCCGAGGAAACCGATACCGGTGATCGTCTGCGCCGCCAGTCTGGACGCATCGAACTTCTCTCCGACTCTCGCAACAATCTCCGCCCACTGCGTCTGCAGCATTTCATTATGATAAAGCGTGATAATCACACTCATTGCTGCGCCAAGACAGATGAGCGTATAGGTGCGAAATCCGGCAGAACGTTCCTTCTGTGACCGTCCGTAACCGATTGCTGCCCCACAAACGAGCGCCAGAAACAGTCTGACGATGACAGAAACCAGATTAAACTCTTTTAAATACTCCACAATCATACATGAAACCCCATTTCACATCAATCTGAGATATCCGAATCCAGATTGACATAAACTTTATAGTCATCAAACGCGGCTGTGACCTCTTTGACAACTTCCTCGTAGATCTTTTGACGTTCTTTGACATCAAAATCGATGATGATATCGAACTTGATGGTCTTCAGAGCCTCTTCCGCATAGAATCCGTGCATCTGAATGACTTCCGGATACTTGGAAAGGATCTCTTCAATCCGTTTTTCCTGCACCATTGCAAGATCATTTTGCGTATTCACAGAATACACGGAGATGCCGGAAAGAACCACGTCGTGTTCTTTGATGACCTTTGCGGTGATCGCATGCTCTAATACATCCAGTTCCTTCGCGGTCATCGTATCCGGCACCGCAATGTGCACCGAACCGATCAGGTTCTCTGGGCCATAGTTATGGATAATCAGGTCATACGCACCCTGCACGCCAGGCAGAGACAAGATCGTCTTTTTCACACCCTGTGCCAGGTCGGCATCGATACGCTCTCCCAGAAGCTCGCTCACCGTATCCCTGAGCTGCTCATAACCAGCTTTGATAATCACGAGAGAAATGATGACGCCAAGGTACGCCTCAAGACTGATGTGAAAAATCAGGAAAATGATCGCAGCCACCAAGGTTGAGGCAGAGATGATCGAATCAAACATCGCATCGGAGCCGGAAGCCACCAGGGAATCTGAATTGACTTCCTGGCCGACCTTCTTTACGTAGGTTCCCAGAAAAATCTTCACTAAGACAGCCACACCGACAATGACAAGCGCTGCGACAGAATAGTCCGGCACTTCCGGCGAGATGATCTTCTTCACAGACTCGATCAAGGACGTAATACCGGCATATAAAATGATGACGGAGATAATAATGGCACTTAAATATTCCACACGTCCATGACCGTAAGGGTGCTTTTTATCTGGCTGTTTTCCGGCAATCTTCGTGCCGATGATCGTGATGATCGATGAGAGTGCATCACTTAAGTTGTTGACCGCATCCAGTACAATTGCAACCGAATTGCTTAAGAGTCCCACGACCGCCTTAAAACCGGCCAGGAGTACATTTGCAATAATACCAATGATACTGGTACGGATAATCTTCTTTTCTCGATTCATAGTAATCTTTCCTTTCCCCGCGGACAAAGCCGCAAGCTCTATTATAATGGATTGATTACGATTTGAAAAGAGAAACTCTTCTTTTAGAAAACGATTGCATGCATATTACGTAAATGATATCATAATCCGTAAGGAGTAAGGGAACTATGGACGAATATCAAAGACATCAAATCATTTGGCGCGCGCTCTACCCCGTGGTTCACGGGTTTTTGTGCCGAAAATTTCATTTCACACATGATCAGCTGGAAGTAAAAGGTCCTTGTCTGATCATATCCAACCACGTGACCAACTGGGATCCGCTTTTGGTGGCGATGAGTTTGAAACACATGCAGACGTACTTTGTCGCCAGTGAGCACATATTTCGCTGGGGGTGGCTCTCAAAGCTCCTTCACTGGCTGCTGGGACCGATCGCAAGAAAGAAAGCCTCTTCTGCCGCAGGAACGGTCATGGAGTGCATGAGACATCTAAAAGATGGCCATTCGATCGGTCTTTTTGCGGAAGGTGATTGCACCTGGAACGGAATCACGGGATCGGTCTTTCCTGCGACCGGGAAACTTGCGAAAAGTTCCGGCGCTTCCTTAGTGACATATCGTCTTGAAGGAGGGTATCTCACCTTCCCGCGCTGGACAACCAAGATGCGCAAAGGTCAGATGCATGGACATGTCGTGCACATCTACTCTCCTGAAGAATTAAAAAGCATGTCAGCCAAAGAAGTCACCGCTGCGATCAACCGTGATATCTATGAAAATAGCTGGGAGAATCAGACCCTTCATCCGATCCCTTATTATGGAAAAGAACTTGCCTCCGGCATGGAGAGCGCGATCTCGCTCTGTCCTGCGTGCCACCGGTTTGGTGATCTGCAGTCCAGAGGTGATCTGTTCTACTGCGACTGCGGTTTTTCGGTACGTTATCTACCGACAGGCTTTTTCTCACCGGCTCAACCATTTCGTCACATCGCTGAGTGGGACGCCTGGCAGGCGGCTGAGATTGCAAAATTAGCTGGCAAGGAAAAGGAAATGTTCTTCCAGGATACCGATGTCACATTGATTCGCGTGGAAGATGGACACAAAGATACGGTGCTTGGTACCGGTTTGTTGGATCAGTTTATCGATCACATTTCCTGCGCTGGGCAGACATTTGCTTATCAAGACATCTCTGACATGGCGATGGTACAAAACCACATGCTTTTATTTACCTGCAAGGATGTCTATTATCAGCTAAAAACGGCCAAAGGCAAGAATTTACGGAAGTATCTGTTATTCTGGCAACAACATAGATCATAACAAGAGGGGGAAATATTTATGGATTATTCAGCAGCTAACACCAGTCTTTGGAGTATGATCATCCAGTTAGGCATCATCGCCTGCGCGGTACTGATCTCTCACCTGCTTCGCAGCAAGATTTCCTGGATCAGGAAAAGTATGATGCCGATCGCCGTGCTGGCAGGCTTTTTGCTTTTGATCTTAAAGTACCTGGGGATTGTTCCGATTCAGACCGAACTGATGGAGATTTTGGTCTATCACGGAATCGCACTTGGCTTTATCGCAATGAGCCTTCGCGTCCCGGAGAAAAAAGAAGCCAAGGAAAAAGATTTCACGGGTCTGAAATCCGGTGCGATCATCGTAAGCTCTTACATGGTGCAGGGAACGGCTGGACTGATCATCACCATTTTGCTTGGCTTTACGGTCATGCCAAATCTTTTTAAAGCCGCCGGTCTTCTACTTCCGATGGGCTACGGTCAGGGACCCGGACAGGCGAACAACGTCGGATCCAGCTATGAAGCGTTAGGCTTTAGCGGGGGACGCAGTTTCGGCCTTGCCATCGCCGCCGCAGGTTATCTGGTTGCCTGCATCGTCGGCGTCATCATTTTAAATGTCCTCGCAAAGAAAAAGCTCATCAATACGACATCGCAGGCACAGCGTGAACTGCAGCCGACTGTAGAATTTTTCCAGGACAAAGAGGAATTCCCGGTC
The DNA here is from genome assembly GCA_017480565.1 of Lachnospiraceae bacterium. Classification (GTDB taxonomy): domain Bacteria; phylum Bacillota; class Clostridia; order Lachnospirales; family Lachnospiraceae; genus RGIG1588. The sequence continues at coordinate 11,625 of JAFVAL010000075.1, forward strand.
TCCGATTCGATCGACAAGCTCTCGATCCAGATCGCTCTGGTGATGATCGTCTATCTCTTAACGTATCTGGCTGCCTGGGGGCTGACAAGCGGTCTTGCGGCGATCTCTGCCGGACTTGCAGCGACATTAAATACGCTGATCTGGGGCTTTAACTTTATCATTGGTTCCGCCCTTGCGATTCTGGTCCGCGTCCTGCTTCAGGCCGGAAAAAAATCCGGCGTCTTCTTAAAGCAGTATCAGAACAATTATCTGCTTAACCGAATCTCCGGATTCTTCTTTGATATTATGATTGTTGCAGGCATTGCTTCCATCAATCTGGAAGACATTCACGGACTTTGGGTACCGTTTATCCTGCTGGTTGTCGTCGGTGCAGTACTTACCTGGATTCATCTGGCATTTGTCTGCAAGATCGTTTATCCGACATATTATTACGAAGGCCTAATCTCGATGTACGGCATGTTGACCGGAACGATCAGCTCCGGCATCCTGCTTCTTCGTGAGATCGATCCGAACCTGCAGACCCCGGCCGCGAACAATCTGGTTGTCGGCAGCTCCTTCGGTATCATCCTCGGCGCACCGGTCCTTGTGCTTGTCAGTCTCGCCGCAAGATCGGATCTCATGTGCATCGTCACGCTGGGGATCGCCGTCGCGTATTATCTCGTGTTACTGCTTTTCATTTGCAAATGGAAGCGCAAGAAGGTCGGATAACCAGGGACTGTCTTTTCTGACAAAGACCGGTGGTTTTCCGATCGGTGCAAATACTTTGTAAGTTCCGCCGGTATATTCGGTACCGGTAAATAAGTGAACCCAGGTATCTTCCGGCAGGCGAACGTCATGGTAGAGCTCTCCCTCTTTGATCACGGGAGACACCAGAAGATCTCTTCCTAAAAGATACGCAAATCGCTCTTCGAAACAGAAGGCATCCTTGTAGTGGTAGAATAAAGGCCGCATCACAGGGGTGCCTTTTTCCTGCGCAAGTGCAATTGCCTCCGCCAAGTACGGCTTTAGATGAAGATGCATCTGAGAACAGCGAGCCATCTGTGCAAGAAGCTCCTCATCGTCGTCAAACTGCACATTGTTCACCGGTTGATTTCCTTCATGAGTACGGAACATCGGGGAAAATGCATTCATCTCTTCCCAGCGCATTAAAAGCTCTTTGTTCCTCGTCATCTTAAGAATCGTTGTATAACCGCCAGCATCCGAATGCGCATAAGGATAGCCACTCATCGCCAAAGACAAGGTCGCAGGCATCACAGCCGCCAGCCCGTCATCAAGTGACCAATCGACATGCTGATCTCCCGTCCACATCATCATCGAGTCTTTGATTGTTCCAGTATACCCGGCACGTGTGAAAAAGAACACCTCTCCCACTTTGCCGGTTTCTTCGATCGTTTCTCGGTTTAATCTCGCCCACATCGCAGGCCAAATATTGTGAATTTTATACGGATCCTCTCCACTGTGAAGCACACAGTCTACCGGGAGATATTCGCCAAAATCCGCCATCCAGCCGCCAAGGCCTAGGCCGATCATGTTCGTTTTGATGACATTTTTATACCACGCATAGGCATTCGGATTCGTCAGATCGATCATCGCGGCAGGGAAGGTTGTGATCTTCACCAGATAATCGTTGCCTTCCGTATCTTTGACACAATACCCTTCCGCAGAGGCTTCTTTATAAAGAGCCCCCTCCAAGGCCATAAACGGATTGATGTATCCTAAGAAATGGATTCCTTTTTCCTTCCACGCCGGAATCTTCTCATCCAGTCCGGGATACAGCGCTTCGTCCCATTTCCAGTTCCACATCACCTGATAGCCAAAGCCGGTTCTGCGGCAGCCACACCAGTCCTGCGACCAGATCCCACAGAGTTTCACGCCGGCCTTCTCTGCACGACGAATCTTTTCTTCCACCCGATCCGTACTTTCCTGCACGGCAAGGATGACACCGTCATTGACCCAGCTGGGCAGATCTTTTGGCCTTCCAAGAAGATTCGAAAGCTTCTCAGAGACATCCTCAAAAGACTCTCCCCACTCAATGTAGATGGTAGGCGCCTCGTCGAACTGTAAGACGGTCTTCTGATCCTTCGTAAAGTCAAACACACTGTAAGACGTCACATCCGCATGGACGTAATACAGATCATCTGATATAAATGTCGGCTGCGCATAGTACGATTCATACTGATCCATCGGAAGAATATGATTCGGCTGCTTGCCGAAAATGCCTTCTCTAACGATCTTTCTGCTGATCCGATTCGTATTTTGATGCTCTGCAACCCAGATTCGGACTTTCTCACCTTTGAGATTGAGTGTCGAATAAACTTCACCACAGCCGTAAAACTTCTCGCTGATATGCGAAGGAAGGGTGATTTGGAAACGATTTACGCTCTCTTCCGGATAATCGGAAACCGTAATCTTATAGCCATCGCCAAATGCAACGACGTCAAGCGTACAACGAATCCCAGACGACCCCTGATAGCTATACCGGAAGCCACTGTCAATCTCTTCTTTTCCCGCAAAAGATAACGGATATTTTTTACTTTCCTTGCGACGGTAAGTAAAGCTTCCGCGGCTCATTGTGAAATGATTCTCGCCCCAGCCAAGTGTTACGCCGATCTGCTCCAACTCTGTGGGTTTCATCGTTTCTGCGTCTCCTTCCTTCTCTTTGCAAATGTGTTCGAACCCTTGAATCTGTTATGCCAGGCTTCCCATCGGATCCCAAGGCTTAAGAACGATCGGATCCTGCGCAAATGCTTCCGCCTGCTCTTTGCTGAAATAGGACTTATTTAACAAAATCTGGAATGCGAATTCACCAAACCAGGCGTCATCCATGACGAAATATCCATCAAATCCGACCTCATCGCCCCAGCTGTTCTCGACTTTCCAGCGGATCGGCTTGTCATTTTCATCAAGATCAACGCCCGTGATGACCATCGCATGCGTCATCATACTGTCGCAGAAGTCCAGACGCTCTGCCTTTGTCATCGGGAAATCCGTGTCAAAAAGCTGTCCAACCATCAGTGCATCCATGGTCAGCATACCAGCCTTGCGGTCTGAGAACTGCCCCACATCACTGCCAAACCAGACCGCCTGATTGTCCTTTAACATACGAATCGTGATGTCTCTTAAATCATCCATCGGAAGATTTAAATACTTCACCGGATAAGCACCATCAGCCACATTCCCAAGATACTGCACGGTATAAGTCTTGCCATAAGGCTTATCTGCGGTCGGTGCATTGATCACGGTCACATAGTCATCCAGATTCCAGCCAACGTACTCTTTAAAGAACTCCTGAGGTGTGATATTCGCGACTTTGACGAAGTTTTTATCTTTGTCTCTGGTCTCCCAGGTAAAACGCATCGGCGGCTCTCCAAGGCAAATGCTAAGAATCCGGTAAACGGTCTTCATCATCTCATCTTTTGCCTGACGAAGCTCATCGATCGTGCTGCCATTCTGATACATTTTCCGAAGACGGACTGCATACCCACGCAGCTTTTTCGTCAGAAATCCATTCATCTCGCGCGTACCGGATGAAACGGCGGTCTCCGGCATCAGATCCTTCGGCACAACACCATACTTTTTCACAAGGCTGCGGAACATATCCCACTGGCCGCCATCACCGATCGGATCTCTGAGCAAATAAGTCACAACACGGCCTTCCACCGGCTCATCGATCGTAGCAATCATATTCTCAAGGAAATAATTGGACTTCTCCAGTTTATCCCAGAATAACGGATAATTCTGGCTCAGCTCAAAATGCTCCAGATTCAGTTTCTTCATGACTTCCAAACGCATGACGTTATAAGCCGCAAACATCCAGCATCTTCCTGACTGCTTCTGATTGCAGACCTTATCCGCATCGACTTCGACCGAAAAGTGATTCTGTTGATTGCGCTTTGCATATACATTCTTTGCAGAATTTACGACACCGTTCGATGTCACCGCATTCATCGCAATCTGATTGGCAGTGCTGCCCTCGAAGTCCTTGCTAAAACTTGCAATGTCCTGAAATGTGATCTCTTTTTTCATATTGTTCCCTCTTTTCTAAACGACATTCTTGTCGTTTTCTTTCGACCTCTCTATTATCGCCTAAATGTGCGTTTAAGTCCAGTCATTTCCGTTGAATCTTCTATGATCTTTCTTGACGCAGGTGCATTGTATGCATTATACTTAAGTTACTAAATTTGTTCGGAAAGGATCTGGGTTATTATGTATCAAACTATGCGTGAAGACTGCGATAAAATCGTTCGTGCAGCCATTCAGAAGGTAAAACCGGATGAGGCTGTCAAGCGTGCACTCTCCGGCAAAGAATTCGCCGGAAAAGTCATTTTGGTTGCAATTGGAAAAGCTGGCTGGCAGATGGCAAAAGCAGCTGTTGATGTGCTTGGAAGCCGCATTGATGACGGTATTGTCATCACAAAGTATGACCACGTACTGGCACCGATTCCTGGCATTGAGTGCTGCGAAGCCGGTCATCCGGTTCCCGATGAGAATTCCTTTGAGGCGACCGGAAAGGCGATGAAACTGGTCGACGATCTGAAGCCGGAAGACACCGTTCTCTTCCTAGTTTCCGGCGGCGGCAGTGCTTTGTTTGAGAAGCCGCTGATCCCTGGCGAAGAACTTCAGGACATTACCTCTCAGATGCTTGCCTGCGGCGCGAATATCGTGGAAATGAATACGATTCGTAAGCGCCTCTCCAGCGTTAAAGGAGGCAGATTTGCACAGCTTGCAGCACCTGCACACGTGGAGGCAGTCATCTTATCCGATATCGTCGGCGATCCGCTTGATATGATCGCTTCCGGCCCTGCTTGCCCTGACAGCGCGTCCAGAGCAGATGCACTTGCGATCATCCAGAAGTATGGTCTGAAACTCTCTGATCAGGCGATGGCTCTGATGGACATCGAGACGCCGAAGTCTCTCGACAATGTGACAACACAGATTACCGGCAGCGTCCGTGAGCTTTGCAGCGCGGCTGCGGAAGTCTGCGTGGAGCTTGGCTATGAGCCTGTTCTTCTCTCCGATCAGCTTGGCTGCGTGGCACGAGAAGCTGGATCTTTCATGGGCTCCATTCTTCGCACACACTATGACTCGGGCAAGAACCTTGCCTTTATCGCTGGCGGTGAGACCATCGTAAACATCACCGGAAAAGGCCTTGGCGGGCGTAACCAGGAGCTTGCCTTTGCCGCTGCAGATCTGATTGACGGCTTAGAAGGCACCGCAGTCTTTAGTGTTGGCAGTGACGGCACCGACGGACCGACCGATGCGGCAGGCGGTTATGTTGACGGCTCGACAGCCGGAGAGCTTCGTGAGCTTGGCCTGAAGGTCTTCGATGTGCTCCAGGATAACGACTCCTACCATGCACTGCAAAAGACCGGAGGCCTGATCATGACCGGTCCGACCGGAACGAATGTCAATGACGTCGCAGTTGCATTATTAAAAGCAAAATAAAAGAATCCAAACAGTAAAACAGAGGGACTGCACTGCAGTCCCTCAACGCATTTATATGATAATTATATAGCTTTATACGTTCTCTTCCTCTCCCGGCATATACCAGTAGGTATGCATCCCACTCATATAACACAGACTTCCCTTTGGCATCTGTGTCGCCGCATTAAATACATTGATATAATCTCCTGCACCTGCCGCGATATTCCCTGCAGCCCAGATTCCCAGCCACAACTGTGACGGGAATAAGAAGAACAAAAGATAAGGGATGACACCCAGCACAAGATTCGGCAGCAAACTCATGAAGATGAATCTGCCCTTTGTCATCGACTCCGTACCAGTCACAAAGGCAAGACCTTTCCTTAAATACGTATAAAACTCTACCTCTTCTTTAAAAGCACTCGCATGAAGCACTTCGTGCACTGGAATCGTTACAATCTCAAGCACCACGAGCAGGATCAGCTGCCATAATTCAACACGAAGACCGTCTCCACTCAAAAAATGAAATATCTTTAAAAGAACAGGCGCAAAAAACAAGATCGCAAGCCCAATCGCAAGGAGATTTGCCACAAGGCTTAACTTTTCCATGCTCTCAAACTCTTTAAACTGTACCGCACCCGGTACTTCTCTCTGCGGCAATTTATTAAGGTCACCGTCAAATCCTTTTTTATACGTCAAATGCATCTTACACTTCCACTCCTATCCTCTGCATCTACATTTCCCCGAAAAACAAACTCCAACAAGCGCATCTTGCTGGAGTTTGTCATGGACGTTATTCTTTGATTGCACCGGATGACATGCCGGAAATGAAGTATTTCTGGAAGAACAGGAATAAGATCAAAATCGGCAGAGATCCAAGCACGGACATCGACATCATCATCGACCAGTCGTAGTTGTGCTCTGTGATCAGCAGGTTGATACCGATCGGGATGGTACGCATATTCGTCGTCTGGGTCAATACCAGAGCGAACAGATACTCATTCCACGCGGTCATGAAGGTGTACAAACCAACCGAAACCAATGCAGGTGTCGAGATCGGTACAAGCACGCCCCAGAGGGCACGGAATCTGGAACCACCATCGATACGAACCGAATCATCAAGCTCCTTTGATAAGGTGTTGAAGTAACCGGTCATCATCAGGATACAATACGGCAGCGTCATCACCAGATAGGTCAAAATCAAAGCCCAGTAAGTGTTGAACAGCTTCATAGCTACGATGATACCCATGTAAGGGATCAAAAGAACGATCTGTGGAATCGCCTGTACACCAACGATCAAGCTGTTGATTGGCTTTTTAAACTTGAAGTTGTATCTGGAAAATGCATAAGCAGCCATGATACCGATGATCAGGGTTAAGACAACGACGACACCGGAAACAATGTAGCTATTTAAGAAGAACCGCAGCTTCACAGGATCTGTCAATACCTTGATGTAGGTATTAAAGCTGAACGATTCATCAATGATCTTCGGAGGCCAATAGAAAATGTAGTCATTTTGCTTAAATGAACAAATCAGCATCCAAATGATCGGGAAAGCTGCATAGATTCCAAATAGAATCAGGACAATTGATAAAAGGACTTTTGATAGTTTGCTTTGTCTTCTAACCATAACATCAGTCCTCCTGGATCTTAAACTGCTGACGTGTATAGAATACTGCAACAATCATACAAACGATCAGCAGGAATACCGCGGCCGCGGAAGCCAGTGAATAATGGTTCTCCATGAATGCGGTACGGTAGATATACAAACTGATAATCTCCGTTGCATGCATCGGGCCACCGGCTGTCAATGTCCAAACAATGGCGAATGTCTTCAGCGTCCATACGAAATCCAGCATAACAAGGCTCAGAAGAATTGGCTTCAGCTGAGGAAGTGTGATATACAGGAAGGACTTAAAGGAAGTCGCTCCGTCTATCGCAGAACTCTCGTACAAATCGGGAGATATTCCCTGAAGGCCTGCCAGAACGCTGATCATATAGAATGGATAACCGCTCCACAGATTAATATAGGTTACAACATACAAGGCGATATCTTTGTTGCTGAACCACTCCGTATTCTTCGTTGCCAGACCGATAAATCCGAGCAGATAGTTCATTACGCCCGCCGGCTGGAAAATCAGCTTCCACATGACAGAGATAACGGTTGCCGTAAAAATCCATGGAAGAATGTAAACGATACGTGCAAGCGTCTTTGTTCTCTGTTTGAACATCGTGGTGTTGAGCAGATGTGCAAAGATCAAAGCGATCAGGATATGCCCAACGATACTGACGATAACGAAGAATGTTGTCTCTCTCACCGACTGCCAGAAAACCGGATCTGCCAATACTTTCTGATAGTTGAGCCAACCCACAGGGGAAGGATTCTTCTTAACGAAAGCATTATCGTAGAACGAATACCGGATCACGTTAAAAATCGGTAAGACAAGGAGCACCGCCATCAAGATGACGGTAGGCGCAATATAAAGATATGGCACTGCATTTCTTTTCAGCTTCTTCATCTTCAAAACGCCTCTTTCAAAAGGATGAGACGGATTCTTACTGAATCCGTCTCATGGGTTAACTGGATTCAATCAAGCTTTATGAAATCAAACTAGACAAAACATCTAATTCATTTCACAGATTAGTTGTAAACCTCGTCACAAACAGCCTGGCAGTTTGCAGCCATGGTGTCAACATCGATCTCGCCATTGACGAAAAGAAGGACATTCTCAAGGACACCGGTTCTAAGAGCAGATGCTTCGATTGCAGCGTTCCACTCAGCACGAGGAGTAGCAGCTTTCCAGATGGTAAATGCCTTCTGGAAGTTCTCGCTGGTCTCAGAGTAATCAGGATCAGATACGGTGGAACCAGGGAAGCAGCCCTTGCCCTGTGCAAGTTTAGCATTTGCTTCTGCAGAGAACATGTACTCGATGAACTTCATCGCTTCAGCCTTATGCTCGCAGTGATCGGAAATACCAACGCCCCAGCATGCATAGTCAGCATAAGTGGTTCCGGTATAGCCATCCTTTACAGGCATCGGGATAACGGTGAAATGTAAGTTCGGGCTGTCACTTGCCCAGATAGAAAGCATGGAGATGGACGGATTGCAGAATGCAAGGTCGCCAGAACCAAACTTACTGGTGATATCAGCCTCGATTGCGGTCATGTAACCAGGAGCAATGTAACCGTTGTCAACTAACTCCTTGAAGTATACTGCGGTCTCCTTGAAGTCATCGTTGTCTGCGATGTGGAACAGACCAGCATCGTCACGAAGCTTGCCGCCGCTTGCCCAGAAGGAGTTAAGGAAGATGTGGTCAAGACCTGCAGGGTTGGAGGTGGTTGCATTCCAGCCATATGCAAGATAACCAGCATCGGTAACAGCCTTACAAGCTGCTAAGAAATCGGAACGGGTCTTGATGGACTCAGGATCGATACCAACTTCAGCAAGGATGTCGGTGTTTACAGCCAGAGGATAACTGAAGGTAACCATCGGCATTGCATAGGTGCTTCCATTGTACTTCCACATATCGGAGAATACAGAAGTGTCAACATTGCCCTCTTTGAACAGATCATCAAGAGGAGTCAGAGCGCCGCCGTCAACCAGGTCGGATACCCACTTACCATCGGTACCGACGATATCAGCAATCGTTCCATTTGCTGCACCAGAAAGCAGGGTTGTCTTTGTCTCAGCGTTCGGAGCATTGTAAAGCTCAATCTTGATGCCAGTCTCTGCGGTGAAGCCATCGCAGATCTCCTGGAACAGGCCCTCAGGGCACTCATCAGCGAACCACTGCTGGAAGGTCAAGGTGATATCTTCGTTCTTCGCCTCTTCCTTCTTGCTGCCGCATGCTACAACTCCCATAATAAGAGCCATGATCATAACAAGCGCCAACACACGTTTCATCGTTTTTTTCATGTTTCTTTCCTCCTAGAAAATTTATTTTTATGCATCACGTGCATGAAAATCATAAGAAATCGATCAGAACTCCAGGTTCTTGCCCTCGGAATCGAATACATGACAAGCTTCGCCGGTGAAGCTGAACTTCACAACCTCATCCTGACGCAGATACTTCTCATAGCTTGCATAAGATCCGATGACCGGAACGATGATGACGACATCATTGCCGGAAGACTTCACGTGAAGGTGTACTTCCGTACCCATCATCTCACTGACGTTAATCGTGCCTGTCAGCTCATTCTCTACGCCGGTATCAACATTGATGTGGCTCGGACGAACACCGACGGTGATATCCTGAGGCTGCACATCCTTTCCGGCAAGTCTAGCACACTTCTCTTCCGGAAGCTGTACGATGAGATCTTCCACCTGTACGCAATAAACATCGCCCTGACGAAGAAGCTTGCCTGGGAAGAAGTTCATGCTCGGTGCACCAATAAATCCTGCAACGAAGATATTCGCCGGATGATCGAATGCATCCTGCGGGGAAGCCGCCTGCTGAATGAAGCCATCCTTCATGATGACGATTCTGTCACCCAGCGTCATTGCCTCTGTCTGATCATGTGTGACATAGACAAATGTCGTATTGATCTTCGAACGCAGTGCGATAATCTCCGCTCTCATCTGATTACGCAGCTTCGCATCCAGGTTGGATAACGGCTCATCCATTAAAAGCACTTTCGGGTTACGAACGATTGCACGTCCGATTGCGACACGCTGTCTCTGACCACCGGAAAGAGCTTTCGGTTTTCTCTTCAGATACTGCTCGATATCCAGGATTCTTGCAGCTTCCATAACGCGCTCCTGAATCTCAGCCTTCGGAACCTTGTGAAGCTTCAGCGGATATGCAATATTGTCATAGACGGTCATATGCGGATAGAGCGCATAGTTCTGGAATACCATCGCGATATCACGGTCCTTCGGCTCAATGTCGTTGACCAGCACATCGTCGATATAAAGCTCGCCGCTCGAAATCTCCTCAAGGCCTGCAATCATTCGAAGCGTGGTAGACTTACCACAGCCGGAAGGACCGACCAAAACGACGAATTCTTTGTCTTTAATTTCAAGATTGAAATCACTGACTGCCAGAGTACGAGTATTCTCCTCCGACTTCTTCTTCCCTGTACTTTCAAATACTTTGGAAATGTTTTTTAGAGTAATCGTTGCCATAATGCATTTCCTTTCTATTCACTTGTTCACGCATCCAAGGGTTAATAAAATAGCTTTACCAACCAACTTGATTGCATTATACCGCTAACGGGGTGCCATGTCAAACGGCAATCTCATTTTTTTCGTGAAAATGAATGCAAAATCTTTGCATGTTTTTTCATCAAAATCGATCAAAAAAAATCGATCAAACGTGCTCGTCTACCTTCAGGTTTGGCACATATTTGCAAAACTCTCGGATTTCTTTGCGATAATCTCCTATCATCTCAACAAAATGATGGATATACGGCCCATCAATTAAACGGTCTTCCACTTTCTGAAGATTCTCAAATCTTCCCCAGAAGTAGTTACCGTGCGTCTGCGGACCATCTGCAGTATGGCAGATGAGCGGTAATATCTGATAATTGCCACTCTCCTGATCAATTCTGGCGATTGTATACTCTCCGTCTTTTGCGCGAAACCATGGACGCTGATTGACTAAACGTGCCTGAGAACAAATCCCGCACTCTGCTTTCTGAGAAAGCGGGAACGGGCCGCAGTGCCAGATCAGCTCGACATTCTTATCCTCCGGATGACGCACTGTAAACTCGCCAAAGAGCGGCTTGCCTTCTCCCAATGTCGCACTCTTTAAAAGCACCATGGTAAGCAGTGCATGCACATCACTCTCACAGGAAATCAGGTAGTCCATGTCATTTAAGATACTGTAAGCTGCACAGACCTCAAACCCTTCATACATCACACGAAGTGCGGACCAGCACTCGGCAGAGATCGCATCCAGATGATATTCTTCAAATAAATTCTTAAGCATCACCGTGTATGCCGCCATCTGTTTTAAGTGCGGCGGTGTGCGGTCATCCATCTGGTAATTTTTCTTTAAAAATGCTTCATATTCGGCTGCTTCCGGCGGATATTCCTCCAAAACAGCTTCAAACTTTTGCTTGATCACACCCATATTGAGTGGAATGAGCTTCACGCCAAACTTCTCAAGCAGCTCACCTTCGTTCCAGATCACGGAATAGAATGGTCCCGGACGCAGTCCGATCTGACCGATACGCAGTCCTTTAAAGTTCTTCACCATACAGGCTGTACGGATGAAACTGTCAAATCCAGCCGCAAACTCCTCGCTCTCGACCCTGCAGGAAGGCAGATGTGAAAATGGAATGTGCAGCCGCTGCATTTGTCTGGAAACACCGAAAATGCCACACTGCGAGTCTGTCGTGCGAAGACCGTCCTCGACATATTCATCGTCTAATGGTGCCCATAAAAGCACTGGAACGCCAAGTGCCCCGGCAATATCCGCAGCAGCCTCTTCATTTCCAAAATTACAGTTGATGATGAAGACTGCATTAACTTTTTCAGCACGAAAACGCTCAATGATCGCAGCAGAAGAATCATCGTCAAAGATCATGTCGTTGATTCCGATGCCTTTTGAATCCACAAAAGATACATGCTCGTCAGTAAAATGTTCTTCAATGTACTTTACAAAACGTGCACCGCGCTCTTCTGCAGAAGCCCAGTTCAAAAATGTCCCCGGTGGTCGATAATTCGTATTGCGTCTTAGAGGCACCAATCCGACCTTGACTTGATAATTTAACATATCTAACACCTGCTTTCTTTAAATGTATAAATATACACGATATATACATCGGGTTTCATTTTGATTTATTTACACGGCTGATAGATTTTTGCGAGTCCGCCGTGAGCAGTTTCCCTATACTTTTCGTTCATATCTTTGCCAGTCTGATACATCGTCGCAACGACCGCATCAAACGAAATCTTTCTGGTCTCTGTAAGAAATCTCGATAAATTGACTGAGCTCTCAGCTCTCATGCAGGCGACTGCATTTCTCTCGATGCAAGGAATCTGTACAAGACCGCCGACCGGATCGCAGGTGAGTCCAAGATTGTGTTCCATCGCGATCTCCGCAGCATATTCGATCTGGTCGATATTAAGCCCAACCAAAGAAGCAAGACCCGCAGCGGCCATCGAACAGGCACTGCCGATCTCCGCCTGACAGCCACACTCCGCGCCAGAGATGCTGGCATTTGTCTGGATGACATTTCCGATTAAAGCAGCGACCGCAAGTGCGTCTAAGATCTCATTTTCCGGAAATCCGCGATCCTTTTGCATGTAATACATGAGTGCCGGCAAGACGCCGCAGCTGCCGCAAGTCGGTGCGGTAACGACGATGTTTTCATCTGCATTTTCCTCGCAGACTGCGTAAGCATACGCCGCAATCACCCGGTTCATCGTCACATCGGCACTTTCGTTATAACAACGCTTCTCATAAAGCAGCTTCGCCTTCCGGGAGATACCCAGGCCGCCAGGAAGAATTCCCTCCGTATGAAGCCCTCTCTGAATGCAGTCCTGCATCGCATCCCAGATTTCTTTTAAATAGGTGCGAAGCTCTTCTCCTTCCCTCTGATAAATAAACTCGGTCAGGGAAATCTCGTGCTCTTTACAATAGGAAATCATCTCTGTAAAGTTTTTCTCTGGGTACACATTCAGATTTTCAAAAACCGGATCATCCTCCACGTAAATCGAACCGCCGCCAATACTTAAAATGCGGCTGCGCCCAATCTCTTTCCCATTCTGATGCGCGATAAAAAGCATCGTATTCGGATGCGGCAGATCGTGCTGCGTCCGGTTAAATGATACAACCGCGTCCGGGATCGCTGAACGGATCGCTTTGCTGGTTCCGTGACCCTCGCCAGTGGCTGCCAGTGACCCGTAAAGCGTCACTTCAAACGCATCCGCCTGCGGATATCTCTTTTGAAATAATTTGGCAGCATTGTACGGACCTACCGTATGTGAACTAGACGGTCCATTACCAATTTTGTAAATGTTTCTGATACTTCTCATAAACTCCCACCGTTAATCCAACCGGTCATGATTGATCGGATGATAAAACAACTCTTTCACTTTCGCAGGATCCTTAGTCTGCCCCAGAGCCCACATCAGCTTCGTCACCACGGCTTCTCTTGTCATATTCGAAGCCTCCAATACTGGATAATGCTTTAGAATCTGCTGACCAACCTGATAAATGGACAAATCACTGCCTTCAAAAGGGACCTGCGTCATGATCACAACCGTTTTTCCGGCCGCAATCCATTCACCGAGCATTGCAGAAAACTCACCCTCATGACTGGTTGGCAGTCCTCCGGAACCAAAGGTCTGCAAAATCAGTCCGTCATAGCTGTCTTTGAGTGCTGCCAGCGCTTCGGTGCGCATGCCGGGAATCAACGTTAAAAGCAAAACCTTGGTATCTAACTTGTCATACCAGATCGTATCTGAAAAGCTGGTATCATCAGACAAGTACCGGATTAATTTGCGATCACGGATCACTGCCGCACTCGGATAATCGACGCTCGTAAAGGCATTATAACTTTTCGTCCGCTCTTTTCTGGCACGTGTCCCTAAAATGACCTCACCATTAAATACCACGTGAATCCCGTGAGAATAATCATTTGACACAAATAAAAAGCTATCGTAGAGATTTCTCCTGGCGTCAGTATCGGCAAGGGTGATCGATTTCTGGCCACCGGTTAACACAATCGGTTTTAAGGAATCCTGCACCAGATAAGACAACGCCGCCGCGGTATATGCCATCGTATCCGTACCGTGCGTAATCACAAATCCGTCGTAAGACTCATAATTCTCCCTTAAACACTTGACGATCGAAAGCCAGTGCTCCGGGGTAATATTCGTACTATCCAGATTCATTAGCTGCACCGTGTCAATATCACACAAAGCCTGCACTTCAGGGATATAACGCAAAAGCTCCTCCGACGTAATCATCGGCGTTAAACCGTCCGGACTCTGCGCGGAAGCGATCGTACCACCCGTCGCAATCAGTAAAATTCGTTTCATCATTTTACACCATACATATGAGATAAAATGATACGCTCGGTCACTTTATCTCCGAAAAGTTTCTTCATTTGATTGACTGCAGGACCGCCTTGGAAGATCAGATTTTCCGCAAACACCTTAGTCTTCGCACTCTTTTCCTTCGGATCACAGATCTCTGCCGTTTTCATCTGTCGAATGTATTCAGCAGCATAAGCCTTGGCGGCACTTTGATAACGAGTCGTGCATCCTTTGCCAGTCTTTGCATAGGAGCAAGGATATAAAAGATCATCATACCAATGCTCTCCAGATTCATAGTTGCTTAGATCTGCATCATTCTCTTTGATCTTTGCAAATGCTGCTAACTTTTCTTCCGGATACGGGGACAGCTGATTGTTGTAGATCTCATTTAACTGCGTCTCATTGCCCATGGCCCCGATCCAGTCAAGGTTGATCATAGGAATATCTTTCTCCCGAGGTGCTAAAACAACGGTCTCCATCTTCATCAGGCCCAACATCGCATTCATGTTAAGAATGCAGAAATGCCCAACTCCTTTCACTTCATACGATTCCAGAGTGAATTGCATGCCATTTTTCGAAAGCTTCGCATCGCTTCCAACTTCGCAGCGCTGCGCATGATAGCCATTTTCCACCAATAATCTCTTTACGATCGTTCCTACTTGTTCTCTCTTCGCCATACTTTTTTCTCCTCATCGTTATCGTGAAGTTAAATGCATCAGCGCAAGCGGAATATGACAATATCCGCCAGGATTCTTCACAAGATAATCCTGGTGATACTCTTCAGCGTCATAAAAGTTTTCCAGAGGCTTTACCTCAACGGCTAGCTTTTGTCCTGCTTTTACTTCCTCTTCGGCAATTACTTTCTCAATGGCAGGAAGCAGTGAAGCATCCTCATAATAGATTCCAGTCCGGTACTGTGTTCCAACATCACCACCCTGGCGATTCACCGAAATCGGATCAATCGTCATAAAGTAATATCGCAAGAGCTCCTCTGTGGACATTGCCTCTTCATCGTACACTACCTTCACAGTTTCAGCATGCCCTGTGCCATTGTGACACACTTCCTGATACGTTGGATGTTCCGTCGTTCCATTTGCAAAGCCAACCGTCGTCTCTTTTACCGCATCAAATTGTTTCAAGAAATGTTCTGTCCCCCAGAAGCAGCCCCCTGCCAAATAAATTGTCTTCATAAAATTTTCCTCCGAACTTATTCTGCAAATCATTATACCGCAAATGTCCTTCTGTGGGAAATGGTTTTCATATTTTTTCGACGAATGAAAAATACTTCTATCATTTTATAAGCACGATTTGCTATAATACGACTAGAAATAGAAATCTCATTGCAAAAGGAGGAACGAATCATGCCGATGCAAATGAGCTTCCGCTGGTACGGCGAAGGTGACAGTATCAAGCTCTCCGACATCAGGCAGATCCCTGGTGTTTCTACGATTGTCTGGGCGCTTCACGATAAGATGCCTGGAGAGATCTGGCAGCCGGAAGAGATCGCTGAAGTGGTTGGACAGATCAAAGCTGCGGGCTTTCGCGCAGACGTTGTCGAGTCGGTCAATGTCCACGATGACATCAAAATTGGTCTTCCGTCTCGTGACCAGTATATTGAAAACTACAAACAAACCATCCGCAATCTGGCACCGTTCGGCGTGAAGGTCATCTGTTATAATTTCATGCCGGTTTTTGACTGGACACGCACAGATCTCTTCCACCCCCTCGGTGACGGTTCCACTGCTATGTTTTATCAGAAGGATATGATCCGTGACAATCCGAAAGATATGGCCGATTATGTGATGTCGTTCTCTGAAAAATATCACATGAATTTCCCTGGCTGGGAACCCGAGCGTATCGCAAAACTTGACGAACTCTTTGAAGCCTACAAAGATGTTTCCAAAGAAAAGCTCTGGGAGAATCTTCGTTACTTCCTCGAGAAACTGATGCCGGTCTGCCACGAATGCGACATCAAGATGGCCGTTCATATGGACGACCCGCCGTGGGATATCTTCGGTCTCCCAAGGCTTTTAGTGGACGCAGAAAGTATCGACCGCTTCCTTCAGATGGTGGATGATCCCTACAACTGCCTGACACTTTGCTCCGGCTCGCTTGGCGCAAATCCTAAAAACCATGTGGCAGACATCGTACGCGCTCACTGCGACCGCATCGCGTTTGCGCATATTCGCAATATCAAACACTTTGAAAATGGTGATTTCTCTGAAGCAAGCCACCGCGACTGTGACGGTGATACCGGAATCATTGATATCCTCCGCGCTTACCATGACGGTGGTTTTGAAGGATATATCCGCCCGGATCACGGACGTCATATCTGGGGTGAGAAACCAGGCAATGTCCGTCCGGGCTACGGTCTCTACGACCGCGCCATGGGGATCATGTACATGTTAGGCGCCTGGGACCTGATGGATCAGATAGATGCGAATAAGTAAAGATTAACGTAAGAATGGCCGGATCATCTCCGGCCATTTCTCATTCTGTCTTATGATTTGAAGGATTGATTAACACAACCCCGCCCTTGCGCTTTCTGTCGGTCCGCCACAGATGTCTGAGATTCATCCAGACAGGCTTCCCGTAAGAGACGACCTTAACCAGAAAGGTCTCTCCTTTTTCTTCATATCCATTGAGCAAAAACCAATGCCACATATAGTCGTCAAGCTTCTTATCCCGGTGCAACAACATCAGATAAGGCACCGGATATCCACGCTCAATCTGATCCTTGATCAGACTCACCGCGGTCTCGACATCCTCTTCCCCACTGATTCCCTGCAAATGTACCGGCCACGTCCCAAGGCTTGACAGATACGCATAGAAACCATCGATGTAAATGTCAGTCCTATCAATTCCAGAGGCGCGTGGACTAAGAAATGGCTTCATCTGCATGCCGAAATCAAGATACTCTTCCATCGTCACATTGTTAGCATCAAAGGGATACAGCTCTTTCATGCCATGATATTTTGCCAAAAAGATGCATAAGTCGCAGGCGGTCACCGCACCGCAGCCACCGACCTTCATCCATGCATCAGCAAACCACTCCTGGTCTCCTCCGTAGCTCTCGCCAATATAAAAATGCCCTAACTCTCTTTTCATTTCATACATATTCCCTAATTATAGATTCATTTGGCAACACCGGCATAACCGGTCTCGCGGATCAATGTCTGGCCATCGTCAGAAAGCAAGAAATCCATCACCTTCTGCACATTAGGATTGGAATCTTTTACCTTTGCGACCGCACAAAGATCTACCACCAAAGGATAACTCCCATTTTCAATATTTTCAAGTGTGGGTGCGACACCGTCGATTTTTAGAACCTTGACATCGCCTTCCTGATGAAGCCCTTCCAGGAAATATCGGAATGAGTAGCCCATCGCACCTTTCTCACTGGTATATTGTGCAACGTGTTCCACAACACCAACCATGGAATCAACCGTTTCATAGGTCTTTGGCTCTTTCAACGTCGTTTTCCCCATGAAGTATTCCATCATGGTCTGGGAACCGGAATTCTTTGGTCGCTGAAACGCAATGATCGTCTCATCTTTTCCACCGACTTCTTTCCAGTTTGTAATATCTCCGTGGTAAATGGCCTTGACCTGATCAGAAGTCAGTCCATCGATCGGATTATCCGGCTCCACAAAGAAGACAAATGCTTCCCTGCCGATCGGCCGGATATCGAGCTCAATGTTTTGATCCGTTGCTTGCCAGATCTGATCTTTCGAAGGTCTTGCACCGAAGAAGATTTCGACATGATCCATGTCTTCCTTTTTATCATAAATTAGGCGGTCATACGCATGGATCGTGTTGGTAAATACAACAATCTTTCCGTTCTTCCAATCCACATCGCTACCGAGTGCATTTTTCTCTATGGTATCGATATCCTGATAAATTGCTTTTGCCACCGCCGCATAGACCGGATAACAAGCTTCCGCACCATCAAGCACAGGCATCTCACTCTCTTCGGTGATATTTAAGGACGCTTCGTGATCCAGTGTCGCAAGCTTTGAATTCTGCGCATAAACCGTATAATCCGTCAAATCCGTGCTGGAATATCCATGCATGTAAGCGAATCCATGACCGGCATACTTTATCTCAGGACGATTCTGATACAGGTGATAGTTAAGACCAAACAAACAGATCAGAGCAAGCAAAGCCAAAACTGCAGGAAGAACCTTCACCTTTTCTTTGCCCAAGATCGTACAAAAGACTGCGCCGATCAAGTAGCTTAAAAAGACCGTTAAGAAAAACAAGCCAAGTTTCCCCATCAAATTCATCCACACGTAAAGGGGAAGGAAAGGAAACAAAAACACGCCAAATGTGGTCATCACCTTGCCTTCCAGGGTACCGGATGCGATGAACATCAAGATCGTAAAAACAACAGAAAAGATGACAAGCGCATACCAGTTGATCTTCGCTGCATATAGCAATGAAAATTTTTTCCTGGAAATGAAATATAAAAACACCAAAACCAAGAGCAAGAAGACCGCACTCACCCATTCGGGCGGTAACTTCCCACTCACAAAGATTGTGATCGCTGCAAGAAAACTCGCAACCAGCGGGAACACAATCAAAATCAACAGTGCCTGCAACAAGAAACTCTTTTTCTCCTTCATTTCCACTCCCCCAAAATAAGTTTTATCCTTCGTCGCCTCCCCAGACTTCCACACAGAAGCCTTTATGGCCACAAGCTGTGCATGTCAGCCTACGAGTGTTCGGCGTATGATTTGCCCAAAAGGCTTCTTTAAAACTTGGTTTAAAAACCTCATGACATTCTGGGCAAATGTATTTGACATGCGAAAAGTAATATCTGCTGATCCATATTCCCCAAACAGTGCCCACCACTGCCCAGATCACAAACAGCCACCAGATGTCCTTGACGATCCAGAATATGATGGAAAACCACTGCAGTGCTGTCACCGGGATTCCTGTCAGAATCATCATCCAGCGCATTTTTTTGAGTTTTTTCTTTCCTTCCATAATTACGGCTATGTCACCGATGGATTCGAGAGAAAATGTCGACTGATTCTTTAGGCCGTTTTTCAACTCCCGCAGCTTTTCAAGCTTCTCCTCCTTGTCAGAGATCTCATCCGAAAGAACTCTTTCCTGCTGTTCAATCAATAACGAAATCACATTTTCCGGATGATCATCCTCCAAGATCTGAGAGATCGCGTCGATCGGAAGATCCAAGTCTCGCAGGAAGCAGATAATCTTCATACGCTTGACATCGTCTTCTGAGTAGAGTCGTCTTCCACCTTCGGAAAGCTCGCTGGGAATCAAAATACCTCTGGTATCATAGTACTGAACCGTCCGAACCGTAACACCGCAAAGCTTTGCAAGTTCTCCCGTTGTGTATTTTGACATAGCTTTCACCTCCTTGTGAAACGGATTCTACAATATGACGCTGCGTAACAAACAACCCCTCACGTAAGGGGATTTTTTAGAAATTACTCATAATCCGACCTCAGTGTCAAATGTTCCGGCAGATTGAAGATCTCTGTTTTCATAAAGATCGGATAGAAATATTCCTTCTGTAAACGCTCAAATTCCAGCCATTCAAAGTCATGTGTATGCTGCCCCTCGTGAAGCGTAAAGCGTTCACCTCTCTCCAACAAATTCGTATCAGAAATATCCATCAGAAAGTAAAGACAGATCTCATGATACTGAAGCTTATCCACATCTTCTGTGAAGAATCCTTGATTCAGCCATAACGGACGAACGATCTTTGCTTTGATATTCAGTTCCTCTTCCACTTCCCTGACAACGGCATGTTCAGCAGTTTCACCCATCTGAACCCGGCCGCCAGGCAAATAATAATACGGAGATCGCTCATCATGCATGGCTAAGATTTTGTCGTCTGAGATGATGACTGCGCAGACTCTATAATTAAACTTTTGATTTTCTGAAATAAATGATATGTCCATAGGCTTTCTCCGATGATTTAATTACTTCTTTTGAAATTTTCGACAGAAGCATCACTCTGTAGTTTACCCTCTTTAAATATCTTTCCAATGTGATAAGCCATGGATGATCTGGCCGTATCAAACAGCTCACTCTGTTGCCGTGTCTAATTTGATACAACATAACGGAGCGGAAGTACCGACCGTTATTATACCACAAACTTATAAACATTCTACCCCATAGCAAAAAAGACACGCGACCGTAGTCGAGAGTCTTTTCGTCTTTCATTATTATTGCAATATATTTTACTCAATATCGTTATCAATATCTTTTATTTTTCTTGCTGGAACACCGCCGTACAGTGCGTTATCAGCCAAATCTTTTGTTACGACTGCCCCTGCAGCGACCACGACATTATTTCCAATATGCCTGTATCCCCAAAGGGAAAACAAATAAACGTCTTACTGCGTATTTGTTATTCAGTTGTTTTCAGTGCTTACAGCTTCATCAGGATCTCACGGATGTCTCCGTTGATACAGATGGATCTGTCTATGATTTCATCCGGTGCATATGCTTCGCCGTAATTCAGGCAGGCATATGTCGCATCCGGCCACTGGTTTACGATCTTCCAAAACTGGAACTTAATAATACCTGGCGTATTCATGCCGACTGCCGCTTCCAGGAACAGGATCTTCACATTCTTATGCCTGCGAAGGAATTCTGAATACCTCTCTGCAGCCTGATGCCAGCCTTCATCCTCCACGAACTTGTCGTCCGATCTGAGATTCATGGTCATCGGCTCCCCGTCATCCGGGCAGTATGGAATCAGCTCCGTCGGGATCGTCATGGATATCTCCCTGCCTTCCGGAATGATCAGCTCATTGTTCTCACCGATCTCAAATCCCTGGGCCAGGATCATCTTCCGCATGATCTCTTCGTTCTCATAAGTCTTATGAGCGGATGCGCCACGCGGATTGGAGCTTTGCAGCAGTCCGTAGTCGCCCTGCGTATAGAAGAGACGCTTCTTGTCAAAGCCGGACCGCTGGAAGCAGTGGTCCACGTTGGTGGTGATCACGAAGTAGTCCTTGTCCTTCACCAGGTCATAGAGCCGGTCGTAGGTGTCATTTGGGATCGGCATATAGCGGTTAACCCAGATGTATCTGCTCCAGTATGCCCACATCTCCTCCGGAGGACTCTCCAGAACGTAGAAACCGCCGGAATACATATCGCTGAAATGATACTTCGCCGCGAAGTCGAAGAAATACTTCTCGAACCGTTCTCCTGTATAAATGAATCCGGCGGAGGTTGAAAGCCCTGCACCGGCTCCGATCACGATAGCATCCGCTGTATCAATCTCTTCCTTAAGTCTTTTGATCTGTTCAGCCTTGCTGGCTTTACCGCGGCTTATATTTCTACTGAAATACCTCACAGCACTCATCCCTTTCTCGATTGTTTTGCTATAACCGTTGGGCTGCTTGTTTCCGGTGTCCTTCCCTTTCCGATTTAAGATCTTCCCGTTCACTTTCCCTTCATCAAGGGCGATACAGGCCTCGCGGATATTCTCAAAATCGTAAACCGCCCCTGTCAGCGGCTTCAGCTGATGTTCATCCATAAAGCTGAAGATATCCTGCATCATCTTTACGGTCGGATAGTTGCTATAAAACCCGGTCAGGCACACGCCGTTCGGGATATCCTTGATGGGATCGAAATGATTCCATTCCTCGTCAGGCTTGTTGAATCGACATCTTATCCGGCGTGCAATTACGATTGCACATCCTCTGATGAACTTGTTTATTATACTCAAAGTTCCTTGATTTTTCAAGGAAAATCAGAACCTGTCCATATTATCCTGAGATGCGATCTGGGCATGAGGCTCCTCATTATAACTGATATCCTCCAACAGTTCTAACGAAAAAGAATCCAGCGCAGAAGCCTCCGGATCTTCCGCTTTTCTGTATCGAATCTTTTCTGCAAAAAGTACCAGCTCCTTATCAAGGAATTCCTTTTATTGTCATTATTTCTGGATATAGTCGCATGTCCGAAAATGAGCTATACTCTATTTGTGTGAAAACATGACCGTAAAGGAGATGCTGAAATGGCTGATAAAAAGGATTCCCGCCACGGAACCCTCACAGAGGCTCGCAAGGCGGCCAATAAACGTTATATTGATAAGTTCGTAGAGGTGAAGGTCAGAATGACTCCTGAGCGCCGCACAGAGGTTCAGCAGAATGCTCAGGATATGAATGAAAGCACCACTGCCTTCATCAACAGAACGATCGATGAAACGATGAAGCGCGACAGCAAGAAAAGTAAATAAGAAAAACGGCAGATCAGGTTCATCCCTCTCAGCCGTTTTTACGTTTTGTTTATTTCAGAAGATTTTTGTAAAACAGATAATCGATATCTTTGAACACATTGAAGATCACCTTAATCCTGCTTCCAGTCGAATCCAGATAATCCTTAACTGTCTTGACGGCGATCTCAGCTGCCCTCTCATTCGGGAACATAAATACACCTGTAGAGATACAACAGAATGCAACACTTGACAGTTCATTCTCTTCAGCCAACTTAAGAATTGACCGATAACATGATGCCAGATCTTCTTCGTTCTGTTTCGTCAGTCTGTGCTGCACGATAGGGCCGACGGTATGGATGATATGCTTTGCAGGAAGGTTAAATGCCGGTGTGATCTTTGCCTGTCCTGTCGGTTCCGGAAAGCCCTGCTTCTCGATAATGTCATTACAGCAGAGTCTGAGCTCGATACCGGCCTTTGAACCTAAAATGTTATCCAAACACGAATGCAGCCATTGATAGCAGCCAGTGAATCCCGAATTTGCAGGATTAACCACCGCATCCACCGCAAGTCTGGACATATCACCTTGCCAAAGATAAATTCTTTCATCTGATTCGATTGGCATAATATCTTCTATCCTTACGATGCCCTCAGCTTCGTTCTCTGCCGTCAGATATTCATCCTGGATCTTCAGGAATTCGTCGCTGATAGGTTCGGGCATACGGATATTCATAAGTCCTCGGAGCAGATCCTTCTGTTCCTTTTCATCGGAAGGAATCTTTATGTCGGATGCATCTGACCTTTCTGCCAATAACTGTTCAATCAGCCATATTCATTGCTCTTCATGTGTCATTTATATCAATTCCCTTCTGTCCGGCTAATTCTTTCAGCCGTACATACTTTTCCCGATTCGGATGATGATTATTGATCCCCGCTTCCCATATGGATACAGTGCTTCGGCTCGATCCAACCAACTCTGCAAATTTCACCTGACTCAGTTCATATGCATTTCTGATTAAGCAGATCCTTTTGCCATACCCCGGCTTGCAGAACCTTGTGTATTCATCCAGCAATTCCTCCGGATCAATCTCCAGTATCTCATTTGAGCAAGTGCAATTCTCATGTATGCGTTCCTTTCTTTACAAGCCGACCGCCTTAAGTGCCTGATCAAGATCCGCTATTATATCCTCCGGATCCTCTAATCCTACGCTAAACCGGATAAAGCCCTTCCGGAACTTTTCCGGATATAAATTGATCCGCTCATCGTAGCTGGGCTGTGGAAAGATCAGACTTTCATCGTGTCCCAGCGAGACCGCAAAGGTCACGACTTTTAGCGCTGCGCAGAATCTTTCAACGGTCTTATCGTCCGTATCCACGCCAAAAGAGATCACGCCGCCGTATCCGTTTTTCATTTGCCGTTTTGCCAGCTCATGTCCGGGATTGCTCGGTAGTCCGGGATATGAAACAAATGTTACATTCTCCCGCTCTTCCAGCCATTCAGCAATCCTCTGGGAAGATTCATTGATACGCTGCATGCGAAGTGGATAGGTTACAGATCCTCGGAATATCT
Organism: Lachnospiraceae bacterium; assembly: GCA_017480565.1. Classification (GTDB taxonomy): domain Bacteria; phylum Bacillota; class Clostridia; order Lachnospirales; family Lachnospiraceae; genus RGIG1588. The sequence continues at coordinate 35,808 of JAFVAL010000075.1, forward strand.
GCCATGCATTAAACGGACTGATGACAGAGCCCACATTCACCTGAGCCTCATAACGGATGCGATCCATTGTTTCCAGATCATTTGAAATGATCGCACCTCCCTGTGCGTCACCGTGCCCGTTAATAAACTTGGTTAGTGCCTCTACAACGAAATCCGCACCAAGCTCTAATGGTTTCTGATTAATGGGCGATGCAAATGTATTATCCACAGAAACAACCGCGCCATTTTCATGGGCGATTTTTACAATCGCTTCTATATCTGTTACTCCGTTTGTGGGATTATCCGGCGTTTCAATATGCACAAGCCTTGTCCCCGGCGTGATCGCTTTCTTCACAGCTTCCAAATCTGTCATATCCACCATGACCGTTTCTACACCGAACTTGCGGTTAAACAGTTCATGGAACATGCGATATACCGCCATATAGCTGACATTGGGGTAGATCACACGGTCACCCGTCTTAAGAAGCGTCCAGAACAATGCATGGAGTGCTCCTACTCCGCTCGCGAGCACAATGGCATCATCAGCATCATGCAGCGCAGCAATTTTCTCCTCCAGCCAATGCTGGTTAGGATTACCGTTTCTGGAATACATAAGGAGATCTGTTGAGGAATAGTTCACCCCGGAAAGATCATCGGGCAGCTTGTAGCTGTTTGCCATATGAAGTGGTCTTCTAACTGCACCGGTTCCCTCGTCATAATCTGTCCCGGTATGGATAGCCTGTGTTGTGATATCGTATCCCTTATATTTGTTTTCTTTCTTTGCCATGATTCAACCTCTCCTTATTTTTTTCTGACATCTATCTCACAGCCACAACTCTCCGACATCTAACTTGGCAACTCAACATAGTGACATCTAACGTGGCAACTCAACTCTCACACTTTTTGAGCCTTTTTGCCTTTTGATAAGTTACCGAGAAGCGTTTGTACTGCTCGATGCTAAATTTGCCCGATTGCCCGAAAACCGCAGTATTACTGGGCTTTCGCGGCTATTTTCCTTCGACCCTTGACATCAAACAGACCGTCTCGACGTGCCCCGAGACAGCAGTATGGATGTCACCCGTATGAGGGAACATATCCAAAATTCCGTCCGTATGCGGAAACATATCTATAGATATGCCTGTTGTCGGGAACATATCAATCCATCTAATACGGGCAGTAAGGGCAAAACAATTGTGCCGACTCTTTGAGCAACCTCAAAAGAGGGTCCTTTCATATGAAAACTAGAGCAGATAACGTTACTATCTATAAATATCAGCACGTTTTTCTCCTTACATCTTTTTCATCCAACCACAATCTATTTCATCCAAATCAGCCCGTTTTTGGACGAAATTCATTGACTGTCAGCCCTGACATAGAAGGTGCTCCTTCCTGAACCCTGCCGGAATATTTTTCCTTCTTCTGTCAGTTTTTTTAATGCTGCCAGCGCTGATGACCTTCCTATACTCGGGCAATGAGCAACAACATCAGCACCAGTAAACTTTCCGATTTTTTCTTCTGTATATCTCTTTACAATGTCATATGCTGTACTGCCCGATCCGCTTTCAGACATTAATCCAACACGCTCCTCAAACTCCGTATAGCAGGCCAGAATTGCCTGCAGCATATATCTTATAAATGGAGTCGGATCGTTTTCTTCCTCATGCCATCCTGCATCTGATTCCTCAAGCGTATCGTAGTATCGATCCTTTGTTTTCTCTATCTGCTTTTCGATACTGATATATTTTCCAACGCTATAACCGTTTTTATACAATAAGAGCAATGTCAGCAGTCTGCTCATTCTCCCGTTGCCATCATTGAACGGATGGATGCAAAGAAAATCGCAGATAAATGTCGGAATCAATATCAAAGAATCTATTTTCTCATTTGCTATAGCCTGTTCATAAGCGTTGCATAAATTCTCCACAGCTTCCGGTGTGTCATAAGGCGAGATAGGTGTGAATCTGGTAACTACCGATCCATCAGGCTTTGTTTCGTTGATATAGTTCTGAACATTCTTAAAATGTCCACCATAAGAAAAGCCGGCCCTCTTTAAAAGATCGCGATGAAGCTGCAATATGTAAGAAGGACGAATTGGAATATATTCATTGCTCTCATGAATTGTATTCAGCACATCCCTGTAGCCCATGATTTCATCCTCATCACGGTTTCTGGGCGTTGTCTTTTCTTCAAACAACTGTTTCATGCGAGTACTTGTCGTAACGATCCCCTCGATTTTGTTGGAAGCTTCTGTACTCTGTATCTTTGCTATCTCGACTAAACGATCAAGTTCTACCGGCTTCTGCCGGATGAACAAATCCTGTCTTCCTTTGCATTCATGAATCTTTGCAACAAGATTTAGTATATCAGTGTCCCAGGCCTTTTCTACAAGCCTGCTATAGTCAAACGATCTCATGATAGCTCCTTTCGTCCAGTGTCATTTCTTTTCATCCAATAATACTTCATTTTGGACGAAAAATCAATATATTGGACAAAAAACATCCGCAGCTCTCAAAATATAAGCCACGGGTATACGCGTTATTCGTTTAAGCCTCAACCTCGTCAGTCAGCCCTGACTTGAACTCGACCACCAACTTCTCATCATAGACCGTGATCTTCTCAATAAGCCTTCGCGCTAAAGCTTCGCTGTATTCTGCAACCGCCTCAGTCTGCTCGTCCAGGAAAGAAATCAGGTCTTCCATCCGCTCCTGAAGACTTCGACTAAAATCAAATTTCAAATTTCGGATTTACTCAAGAAGGATCCCGGAAATACAGGCTTTCCAGGATCCTCGTTGACTTCATACCCATTTTCTTTGACTAAATCCTTGACTAAAAACCGACTTCCTTGACTAAATCTACTCTGTTGACATACTAATAGATGATGTATTCTCCCATCATCGCTCGATATGACACGTCATCCAATTCTGACAACTGCTCCAGAATAAAATCCAAGTATTCTTTGCTTGATGCCATAAATCAATTCCTCCGACATCTAAATCACAGCTTCAACCTTATCATAAAAACATCTAAACCACTAACTCAACCCTATGACATCTAAATGGCCTACTCAACCCTCCAAGCGAAGCGATTGATATGTTCTGACAGGAGCGATTTTTATGGTCAAATCAGCTCACTACCGCTGACGGTCAGATGCCCGAAAAGCCCATAAATCAAGCACTTTTCCGCGCATTACTTCTGAACCCGTGACATCAATACTACCGTCTCCACATGCCCCGAGACAGCAGTGTGGATGTCACCCGTATGAGGGAACATATCCAAAATTCCGTCCGTATGCGGAAACATATCTACAGATATGCCTGTTGTCGGGAACATATCTACAGCCTTGAATCACGAATCTTCTTGGGTTTCTTTCTTCTGCAGCGTGAGCTTGTACTCTTCTTCGGCAATCTCTACCTGCTGCTGGATCTGCTCCGCTGTAGGCAGGTATTCCTGTATCTCCTTTATTTTCACATTATCATATGTCGCCACGCCCATCGGAGTCGTGATTCCCTGAAACGCTAATTGAACCTCGGTGCGATCCATATCTTTGCAAATCAGAAGTCCGATCGTCGGATTGTCGCTATCCCTTCGGATGAATTCATTGACGGCATTTACATAGAAATTCAGCTTCCCAGCGAACTCCGGGTCAAAAGGCTTAACCTTTAATTCCAACACAACATAGCACCGCAAATAAATATGGTAGAACAGCAAATCAAGCTTTCTGGTTTTCCCGGATACGACGATCTCCTTCTGCCTTCCGACAAAAGCCCAGCCTTCGCCAAGTTCGAGCAGGAATCTGGTCATTCTCTGCTCAATGGCAGTTTCCAGTGCTTCCTCATCGTATTCTTCTGGAAGAGATACAAAGCCGAGATCATAATTCCCCTTTAACAGTTCTTGCGCAAGTTTCCCTTGTGGAACCGGAAGCTGCTGATCAAAATTTGTAATTGCAGTACCCACCGAATGGTACATGTCAGCACGGATGATGTTATCAAGAGCATTTCGACTCAAACCATCTTCAACTGTCTTTTTAATATAAAACAACGCTTCTTCGATTGTTTCACATTTTTGAACGATAAGAACATGGTGCATCCAAGGAACAAACGCAAAAACTGAAGGAAAGAGCAATTCTGAATCAAGCTGCTTCAGTTTTGGCTCTTGAATTACTGAAGCAACTTGCTTCAGTTTTAAGCTGCTTGTATCGATTTGATTTTCCAAATCCGAAATTAGATGGGCTGTTTCGCCTGCTGAAGCGTAAAATATATACCACTGCTTCATGAACCATAAATTGCGAGCGGAGAATCCTTTTGCTTTCGGAAATTCGGCTTGAAGATCAAGACTAACCTGCTCGACGATTCCGCTGCCCCATTTTTCCTCTATTTTACGAGTGGCAAGGTCTCTACCAAGCTGCCAATTGAAAAGAAGTTGTTCGGAATTCACTTTTACCGCAGCTTTTATTTGGGCATTGCGAAAACGCTGCTTAATATCGTGTATCCACTGCGCATATTCCTTGTCAAGCGTAATATCGTGAGAGCTGACTGCTCTTGGTTTTTCACTCATATATTTTATCCCTCCTGTGGTAACTCAATTCTCAATCTTCAGCTGCGTGCCATCCGGCAGCGTGAAAGATTGCTCAAACGTCACATCAAGAGCATCAGCAATCGCCTTCAGCTCTTCTATCGTCAAAGTATCTCTCTTCAGCTGCTTCGAGAAATTCCTTGATTTCAAGCCTTTTATGGCTTCCCTGCTATTTCACTTTTGACATCAAGACCACTGTCTCAGTGAATTACTTATTTCGGAACAAATCGAAAAATGGGTATTTATCGGTCAAATCTAAATAAATCAGGTATGGCATCCCGTCCGAATGTCAGTATACCCATCCTGTACATCGCTTTGGCGTGGATCCTGTCATGCCAGATAAAGCGTCTTAAAACCTTTCGCACCGACCATTGCTCATCGTAACTGCCTGCTATAGGCTCAAGGGATAAGTAACCAGTAATGGATTCAAGTGATTCAAAGCCTTTTGCCCTGCAGGAAACGATTGTTCCTTCATTGTCGGCCTCCGCACCGACTTCGGAGAAATAGTACTCGTTGACATTCTTCGTGTGCTGATACATTTCCTCCGCGGTACGAGGCACTGAACCGTAAAATGTCTTGCGATAAGGAAGAACGCTTTTGTGCTTATCGGGAAATGAAAGGTAAAGCGCATAAAAATCCTCTGCGGATTTCATAGCCAGAGATTTGAGATATTTGTATTCTTCGGCTGTCAAAGGCCTTTCTTCTGTAGTAAACAAGACATCACTATCCGCATCGCTGATCTGCAGAACGGATTTCTTTTCCTGTATGATTTCAACAGAATAATTGTCAAGCGGCGTTTCACCCAGCCATAATTGATACCGCCGTATTTCTTGCGGCATCTTTAGTATTGCTTCTTCTTTCGAGGCACCTCTTGCAAAGGCTCCAACAAAGCTGTTGGCATACAGAATACTATCGTTGCCATTATGTTCCCATACGCAATCTATTAACATTTTTACCTCCGCAAATGGGAATCTATAAATCTAATTGAAGAACTATTTCTTCACCGTTCATCTCCCCTGTGTCACGAAAACCTGCTTGGCGATACACAGATAGTGCATGAGTATTGGCTTCTTTGGTTGATAAACGGATATTGTTTGCGTTATGATCTTTAAAATACTGGATGATTACCTGCAGTGCCGCTGTTCCGTACCCCTTTCCCTGAAAGCTTTCATCAATCATAAATCTCCATAACCAATATCTGTCATTCGGATCCTCATAGTCCTCATCAAAAGCGAACATGGTAAAGCCAATCATTTTACCATCACATGTAATAGCAAACGGACGAGCTACCTTTTCATTTTCTTTTGCAGCTTTCCAGGAATTTTCATTTGAAGCGATATATTGCACTTGATTGCTTGCGACTTTCAGCTTAAAGCATTGTTTCATGTTATCATCTGAAAGATTGATTAGTTCGATTTTCATTTTTGATTGCTCTCTGTTCTATATTCTCTCAGATACTCCGCATCTTTCGGCTCATAGGGCACTAAAATGAAGTCCTTCTTTTGGTGGTACAAGCAGCATACCGTCTCCACATGTTCGCTTCCAGGGAACATATCACAGGGCTGAATTTTCTCAACTTTATATCCGCCCTTTGTCAGTACACGCAGATCTCTCGCCTGTGTCTCCGGATTACACGAAATATAAACCACACGCTTCGGTGCAAGCTTCAGCACCGACTGTAAGAATGGCGCATCACTGCCGGCTCTCGGCGGGTCAAGGAAGACCACATCGATCTTCTCCTTCTTCTCTGCCAGATCCACCAAAAAAGCGCCTGCGTCATTTCCGTAGATCTCTACATTGCTGGCTTGGTTCGCCTTGATGTTTTTCCTTGCATCTCTTACCGCGTCTGGATTTGACTCCACACCGATGACGCGTTTGCAATGATCGGACGCGATGATCCCGATGGTTCCAATCCCGCAATATGCATCCACGACCGTCTCTTTTCCGGTCAATTTGGCAAATGAAATCGCAGTCTGATATAAAACCTCTGTCTGCACCGGATTCACCTGGTAAAAGGCTTTTGGCGAAATCACAAAGCTCTTGCCACAGAGCACATCCGTAATCTGGCCTTTTCCGTAGATGACTTGCTCCTTCTCTCCCAGGATCATGCTCGTCTTCTTATCATTCACATTGATCACAACGGTCGAGATCTCCGGATGCACCTTCCGGAGGGCTTTGACGAAATTGTTCTTGCTTGGCAAAATCGGGGAGGATAACACCAGGACGACCATCACTTCTCCGGTCTGATAGCCGGTACGAATCAAAACATGACGAAGTAGTCCATAACCAGTATCCTCATCATATGTTTTGATTTTAAACGATTTTAACAGGTCAAAAATGGTATGCACAATTGCCTGAGCGGTTTCATTTTCCAGGTAACAATGCTCCACCGGGACGATTCGATGTGATTTTGCCTCATAGATTCCGCAAACAGGCCTCTTTTTCTGATCAATTCCAAACGAGGCATGAACCTTATTCCGATAGTAATAAGGATCTTTCATGCCCAGAATAGGGGACACCTTGCCATAAGAGCTAAGTTCCTTTCGAACCCAGGCTTCTTTTTTCTTTAACTGCTCTTCATACTTAAGTCCCTGCAGCTGACATCCGCCGCATTGGCGTGCAACCGGACATAAGAACTTCTCTTGATCTACTTTACTCATAGTGCTGTAAAATATCCCTCAGATAATCTTTGTATTTTCTGGCCTCGCTTTCGGGAGAAATGAGCCGAACACCGACTCCGAGCCCCGCAAGCCATCCATAGAATGGATCGCTCGGGATGATCTCCGTACGAATACTGAAATGATCCTCGTCTTCCTTGCGAATCGTGATGTCTTTGCCAAAACGATCGATCACAACCCCTGCATATTGATTTTCAAACAGGAGGGTCATCATCACTGCAGTGCCGCCAAACATTCCAAACGTCTTCTTGGTATAATCTGCGAGAGAAAAATGTGCGAACACATCTTTTCCTTCGCGGGCTTCCTCTTCTTCTTCAATTCCGACGAGCTTATCCACACGGTAATGGCGAATCATGTTGGTGCGGTCATCGTATCCGATCAGATAATAATTTTCCTCCACCCAGCACAATGCCCAGGGCGAGATTCGGTATCTTCCACCATCTCTGCGAAGCTCCAGCTCCTTCTCCACATTCCAGCGGGAGTACTGAAAGCTGATCTTGCGATTATCCATGATCGCCTTATGCAGCTGATCCACGATGTAATAGATGCTCTCATTCATCGTCTTGACCTGCCCCGCAACCGTTACTTGTCTGGCCAATTGTCTTGCTTCGTAGACGCTCGTCAAGCTCTCGATTTTGGAAATGAGTTCATTCGATTTCTTTTCTGACAAAAACCGCGACGCCTGCACTGCATCCGCTAAAAGCTTTAATTCCGGGAGTTCAAATTCACGGCTCGCTAGATAATACCCGCGTGGCTTATCTTTGCGGATCTCAATGTCACAGCCAAAATACCTGAGTGCCTCCACATCATCATAGATGCTTTTGCGCTCCGCTTTGATCCCATATCCGTCCAGATAGTCAATGATCTCCTGCATTGAAACAACATGCTCATTGTCGGTTTTCGTCCGAAGAAGCTGATATAAATATAAGATTTTCAGTTTCTGGTTATATGATTTCGCCATACAAGTACTCCAATCCTCAAAGCTGATTATATTGTACAATAAAACGGACTCAAGTTCAACTTAAAGTCCGTTTCTCTCTCATCTTTCTCATTTGTCTTTTAAGGTTGCATTCGCGTGAAATCCCTCATGCAGAAATGTCCAGGAATCCTCACCGTCTTCCCTGCGATCTCCCAAATGTACTTCCAGGATCGCACAATTTCCCACATGAATATCCCAGAACTTCGTGATTGCTTCCTGATCGATATAATTGATCAGTGCGTGAATCGCGGCGCCGTGAGACACAACAAGAATCGTCTCTCCGTGATCTTCCCGCGCTCTCATCGTCTCGATAAAGCTTCCGACACGAGCGATCAGTTCATAGAACGTCTCCCCACCTTCCGGTGCGTGGTAAATGTCTGTGCGATGATGAAACTCTTCATAAAACTCTGGTGTCATATGATCCGTTCTTAACATCTCAAGGACACCAAACCCCATCTCAATGATCCTTGGATCGACTTCAAAAGATGATCTCTCTTTCCCGGTTGCATATTCCGCTGTCTCTTTCACACGCGTCAGTGGACTCACAATAATCACATCCGGCACAATCTTTGTCTCTGCAAGAAATGTCCCCGCAAGCTTTGCCTGTGAGATACCGACCTCATTTAGATGCGTATCGGTCTGACCTTGCAGCCTGTGTTCTGTATTCGCAACAGTCTGACCGTGTCGCAGCACATAAAACTTCTTCATATATGACACCCTTTCCCCATGGATCAAAGCCTTAAGAAAAAGGACCGAAACTACTTCGGTCCTTTTCACGAGCTTGGGATGGGACTCGAACCCACGATCTATTGATTACGAATCAATTGCTCTACCGACTGAGCCACCCAAGCAAGCGTTCAATTCATTGAACACTAAAAGATACTACCACAACAGCGGAAAATAATCAAGCTTATTTTCCGCTGTTTCTTTCTTAACGTTTAGAACAATCCGACAATCTTTCCTTCGTCGTTGACATCAATATCGAGTGCTGCGGGATGTTTGGAAAGTCCAGGCATCGTCATGACGGTACCCGTAATCGCGACGACAAAGCCTGCACCTGCGCTGACATAGACTTCGCGGATATGCAAGGTATACCCTTCCGGACGTCCCAGCTTCTTCGGGTCATCGGACAAGGAATATTGATTCTTTGCCATGCAAACCGGTGTCTGACCGTAGCCGATTTCCTCGATCTTTGCAATCGCTTTTTCTGCGGCCGGATCGTAAGAAACGTCTGCAGCTCCGTAGATCTCGGTTGCGATCGTGCGAATCTTTTCTTTGATCGAGAGCTTTTCATCATAGAGATAATGGAAATGATTCTCTTTTTGTGTTGCAAGAATCACCTTCTTCGCAAGCTCGATTCCGCCTTCGCCACCTTTCTCCCAAACCTCAGAAAGTGCAAATTCGCAGCCTCTCTCTTCACAGAAATCTTTGACATAGGCAAGCTCTGCTTCGGTATCGGAAGAAAACTTATTGAGGGTCACAACCACCGGCACGCCGTACTTGTGCAGGTTCTCGATGTGTTTTTCAAGGTTACAGATACCCTTCTTTAAAGCATCAAGATTCTCTGCTCCGAGATCCGCTTTCGCCACACCACCGTTATACTTTAAAGCTCTTACAGTCGCTACAAGAACGATGGCAGAAGGCGTTAATCCGGTCATTCTGCACTTGATGTCCATGAACTTCTCTGCACCAAGATCTGCGCCGAATCCAGCCTCAGTAATCAGATAATCTGCCAGTTTTAATGCGGTCTTCGTCGCACGCACGCTGTTGCAGCCATGTGCAATATTCGCAAATGGTCCGCCATGGACAAACGCAGGCGTATTCTCCAGTGTCTGGATCAGATTCGGACGAATCGCATCCTTTAACAGTGCAGCCATCGAACCGACTGCCCCGATCTCTCCTGCCGTCACCGGCTTTCCATCGTAGGTATAAGCGACAATAATGCGGGACAGACGCTTCTTTAAATCCTGCATATTCTCAGCAAGGCAAAGGATCGCCATGATCTCAGATGCCACAGTGATGATAAAATGATCTTCTCTTACCACACCGTCTGCCGGACGCCCCAGGCCTACGACAATATTCCTCAGAACGCGGTCATTCATATCCACGCAGCGCTTCCACACGATCTGGTTCGGATCGATGTGAAGCTCATTTCCCTGCTGGAGATGATTGTCAAGCATCGCAGCTAAAAGGTTGTTTGCAGAAGTGATCGCATGGAAATCTCCGGTAAAATGAAGATTCAGCTCATCCATCGGAACGACCTGCGCATAACCACCGCCGGCAGCACCGCCCTTGATGCCAAAACAAGGTCCCAAGGAAGGCTCGCGTAGCGCGATCACAGCCTTTTCGCCCAGCTTATCAAATGCCTGTCCAAGGCCAACCGTCGTCGTGGTCTTTCCTTCTCCCGCAGGGGTCGGATTGATCGCGGTGACCAGAATCAACTTACCGTCCGGGCGATCCTTGATCTTCTCCCAGAGCTCATCGGTGAGTTTCGCCTTATATTTCCCATAGTAGTCCAGATAGTCTTCTTCAATGTCAAGCTTCTTCGCGACCTCGCGAATGTGAACCATCTTCGCTTCCTGTGCAATCTCAATATCAGTCTTCATGCCCTTCTCCTTCGCAGTATCTAGCTGCATCACCTTTGTTTCATGGTTGCTTCTACATAATCCATGAAAATGTGTACAATGTCAAGATCTGAAACTGCATATAACATCCTGGAACCGACAATATCCTCAATTTCATTGAAAATGAGCTCGCCGTAATCACCAATGATGAAGTCAATTCCGACAAAATCAAACCACCCGAGAGACAAGATCTGTTCAACTATCTTTTTCTCATCCTCGGAAAGTGAATACAATGAAACTTTCCCGCCCTGCGAATAGTTGGCCCGAAACCCCTCGGTCGATTCACGCATCACGGCCGCAATGATCTGATTGCCTACCACATAGACGCGCAGATCCTTCCCACAGCCGCATCTTGGCTGCCAGACCGCGTTATTTGCCCGAAAACGGCTCAAAACATCTTCCCCAGGGAAATTCTTAAGCAAGAACACCTCGGCCCCTCCGTGGCCATTTACGGTCTTTAAAACGCCTGGATAATCAGTGTTCTTTAAGAATTCAGGGATATACTCACGCTTTAAGAATCTGCTCTCCACAATTGGAACATGCGCCGATGCAACCATCTGATACGTAGCGGATTTATCGTTACAGATTTTGGCAACCTCAGAACGGTTAAAGACGCGAACGCCCATAAGTTCCAGATGTTTCGATAAAAGCGGATAGATGGCTCTGCAAAACGCAAAGTCCGGCGCAGCAACATCCTCGCCCTGATACCTTAGATACAAAGCACCGTTCTTCACGCCAAAGTCAAGCTCTTCGGTCAGAATCAGCCGTAACTGGATACCGCGCACTCTGCACTCTTCCTCATAAAAGGAAATATAGCGGCGGTTATAAGCCGCCGCTTCTCGTTCATAAATGATCCAACCATTCATTGTTTTTCCAAGATCCAATCGATGATCGCCTCTGCGACATTGACGCCAGTGCAATCATAAATGTTGCGAAAATGTGCATTCGAATTGACTTCACAGACCAACGGCCCATCCGATCCAAAGAGCAGATCTACGCCAGCAAAATCAGCACCGACCGCCTTTACCGCAGCAGTTGCAAGCAAGACTTCTTCCTTTGTTGGCACATAAGGCTTCATAGAACCACCGCTGGATAAATTTGCACGAAAGTCCCCGTTCGTCGAATACCGCTCCATCGAAGCGACAACTTTATCTCCGACGACCTGCAGTCTCACATCACGCCCGTGGCTTGTCTTCACATATCGCTGCATCAAGAACGGTTTCGCACCGATCTTTCTTACGATGTCTTCAAGATCCCTTAAATCATTTGACAGATAGACCTGCCAGCCAAAAGAACCGTAGCACTCCTTGACTACCATCGGGAACCCCAACGCATCGACTGCATTTGCAAGAAAACCAAGATCCGTATAGCCGATGTTGCCAAATGTCATCGGTGCAACGATGGTATCCGGCTCAGGTAAACCCACTTTGGCAAGCGCAAGATGCGTCTGCGACTTATCATCGCAGACCGCAATCGCTTTCGCACTGTTATAAACCGGAATGTAGAGGCTCTCCAAATAACGAGCCAGTCTCACATCTTTATCCCAGAATAAGACCCATGCAGGTACCTCTTCGAGCTTTCTTCCCGGCATCAAAAGAATATCGGAATTCTTCTTCGGAACCAGATGGATCCCACGCGCGGAAGCTGCCGTGATAAGCCAATCAACGTGTTCTGAGAACTTCTGCGAGTTTAGAAATCCGTTATAGATGATCCAGGGGTCAGACTTATTTATCGTCATAGTTATCCTTTAGGCATCCCCGTTTAAGAATGCTTCAAACTCTTCCTTCGTCATCAGGACCTTTCTCGGCTTCGTCCCTTCTTCCGGTCCTACCACGCCGGCATCTGCCAGCTGATCCATGATTCTCGCGGCGCGGTTAAATCCGATGCGGTAGACTCGCTGCAGGTTTCCGATTGAAGCTTTCTGCTTTTCAATGATAAAACGTCCGGCTTCTGCAAAGTATTCATCTCTGCCATCCCCAGGCTCACCGCCCTTGGCAGCCTCTGCTGCAGCTTCTGCAACAGAAGGAACACCCTTTTCAATCTGAGCTGCAATATCCTTGTTGTAAACGTTCTGTCCAGCCTGACCGGAGACGTAAGCCACGACATCCGCGACTTCTTCATCCGAAACAAAGGCACCCTGCACACGGATCGGCTTCGGATAGCCACTCGGGAAGTAAAGCATATCGCCCTTTCCAAGCAGTTTTTCTGCACCGGCACCATCCAGAATCGTTCTGGAATCGATCGCGGAAGCAACCGCAAATGCAATTCTTGACGGGACATTTGCTTTAATCAGTCCGGTAATGACATTCACGGAAGGACGCTGTGTTGCGAGAATCAGATGCATACCTGCGGCACGTGCCATCTGTGCCAGACGGCAGATTGCATCTTCCACTTCGCCAGGTGCCACCATCATCAGGTCAGCAAGCTCATCGACGATGATAACGATCTGCGGCATGTGCTTGTGTTCGCCGCGCTCTTCCTTCGTCATGCTATCCCATTTCTTGTTATAGCCCTTGAAATCTCTGACGCCAAACTCTGCAAATGCCTGATAACGCTTGGTCATCTCCATGACCGCCCAGTTTAAGGCCGCCGAGGCTTTCTTCGGATCTGTCACAACAGGGATGAGAAGGTGCGGAATTCCATTATATACACTCAGTTCTACCATCTTCGGATCAATCATGATAAACTTCACATCTTCAGGCTCCGCCTTGTAGAGGATACTCATGATGATCGTGTTAATGCAGACTGACTTACCGGAACCGGTCTGGCCAGCGACCAGAAGGTGTGGCATCTTCGCGATATCACCGATAATCACCTGACCGCCGATATCCTGACCAACACCGAAGGAGACATTTGACTTCGCGTTCTGGAAGGCTTCACTCTCTAACAATGTCCGCAGCATGACGGTTGTCGTCACCTTGTTCGGCACTTCAATACCAACCGCTGCTTTTCCAGGAATCGGCGCCTCAATACGGATATCGGTCGCCTGCAGATTCATCTTGATATCGTTAGCTAACGCGGTGATACGGCTGATCTTAACACCCAATTCCGGCTGCAGCTCGTAGCGCGTCACGGAAGGCCCACAGCTGACATTGGTTACGGTGACTTTTACGCCGAAACTGTCAAGCGTCGCCTGCAGTTTCAGTGCAGTCTCTTCCAGTTCCTGATTCGTAATGCCGCCGACATTCCCTTTCGGACGTGCCAGCAAGTTCATGTTCGGGAACTTATATTCAATCTTCGGCTGCTCTTCAATCGTCTCCTCGATCGACTTGGTCAGATCCAGGATCTCGTCTTTCTTGCTTTCTCTGTGCTCTTTCGGGATCTCCACGCTCTCCTTAAGAACCTCTCTTGGACCGTCCTGCGGAAGCTTCTGTTCATATGCAGGACCGCTTGTAGAAGGCCCGACCGGAATCACAGGATGATTGGAAGATGCACCTTGCTTGTTTTGCAAATCTTTTCGCGCGCGGTCTAAGAAGCTTGCGGCTTCTTTCGGATCCGGGCGCTTTCCTCTTTCCTTCTCTTTTTGTGAGAAATCCGCTTCTTTCTCCTCGGTGACAAAGAGATTGCCCTTCTCCTTAGTATCCTCTTTGTTCTCTCCCTTTTCTTCGTCTTTTTCTTCTACCTGATTGACGTTCTGGATGCGAATCTCCGGATTGTCTCTCCTGGTATCTTCCGGCTCCTTCTCGGTATCGTCATCATCGTCATCATCGTCTAGGTAAGAAAGCATACCGGAAGGCAAAATGCCGGAAAGACCTTTCTTCTTACGCTTCGGATACTCTTCCTGTGCCTTTTCGGTCTTTTTCTTCTCTTCGTCTTCTTCCGGTCCATCTACCGGATAGGTGTAAAGACGATTCCTGCGTTCTTCAATCTCACGCTCTGTCTGTTCACGCTGTGCTTTTCTGCGCTGCTTTCTGCGCACTTCACGCTCTTCCTGCGCGATCTCGCGCTTTGCTTTCTGCGCCTCGGACAAATCCTGCACCGTCTCTGCACTTCTCTCGCGGATAAAGCTTAACAAGCGCTTTCCGGTCAGCAGGGTAAATACAATCAAAAGCAGGGCAAATAAAATCAGATACGCGCCGACTTTTCCTACAAGATTTTGCAGGGAAACACCGATCAATGCGCCAAGCAATCCGCCGCCTCTGTGAGTCTCTGCGGAAAGAGTATAGTACTCCGTAATCTTTTCTGCGGAAAGCTTAGAAATCAAACTGCAGATACCACATATGATGAGCATGGCACACACGATGTAAATGCAACGAAGCGTCATCTTCTTATTGCCGCGGTTAGCGATTCCAAGCGCTACCAGCAAAAAGAACAGATAGGGAAATACATAGGCGATCACACCCATCATACCAAATAAAAAGCTTCCCAGCAGCGCGCCAAGCTTTCCAGCCAAACCGAAATTGCTTAAAATCATCAGCACGGTAAATGCCAAAGCAACGATCAGCCAGATCTCATCGCGCACTGGATTCGCTTGCGCTTCTTCTTTGACGTCCTTTTCCGTAGTCTCTCTGCTCCTTGTTCTTGGTGTCGTCGATGTTCTCATCGAACCACGGCTTCCCGTACTTTGACGAGAACCACTTCCAGAACTCTTCTTCGTTGTCGTTTTCTTCTCAGCCACAGTCTAGTCCCCCTTACGTTATCGTTTTACAACAAAAGACAAAATCACCAACAATACTCCAAGTGCCAGGTTATAATAGGAGAACCACTTCACCGGATGCTTTAACACCCACCTGAGCACGGTTCTGATCAGTAAAATGGATACGACAAAGCTCACCACAAAGCCAATGCCGCACATCGTCGCTTCCTGCGAGGTCACGACTCCATTTCCATAGCGAATCAGTTCAAGCAACAACGCCCCGATCGAGGCAGAACACATCGATAAAAACGAATACTTGATGGCAAATCCACGCTCCAGGCCACACTTTAGTCCCAGATAAAAGGTAAGTGCAAATCTGGACACGCCCGGCAAAACTGCGATTCCCTGCGCTGTTCCGATCACTGCCGCATCCGAATCCTCCGCTTCTCCGATTCGCTTCATTCCATAATTCAAATCATCACAAAAATAAAGCACAACCGCAGAAACCACACAGCCAATCCCAATCATCAGCCAGGAAGAAATCACCGCATTTGTAAATTCAAATAAGATTAATCCGACGAGTGACGTCATCATCCCGGAGATCATCAGCAAAAGCCAAAACTTTCTTCCGCTCGTAAAAATCACCCTGTGATACCTGCGCTTCGCATCCTTTTCCCGGAAGAGATTCGCAATCAACGTGACCAGATTGAAAATGCAGTCGAAAACAATACCAAATCCATCGATCAACAGGCGTAAAGAATCTCTATAAAAAGCCGCAATCACCGCCAGTGTGACACCAAAATGCAGCACAATATCCAAATATAAAGGATTGGAAAAATCAAATCCCAGCAAACTGCGAAGGACTTCCAGATGTCCCGAACCGCTTACCGGAAGAAACGCTGTCAATCCTGATAAAATTGCCATCAAGATGACTTTCCAAATCTGTGTCATGTAAATCCTTTCTTCTCAAATCATTCTGATACAGATTACAGTATATCAAAAACAGATGTTCGAATCAAGAGAAAGTGCTTTCAAAACCTCTGACTTGACAGCAACCGTCTCCAAGAGTAAAATATGGGATGTTCGCGGATATGGCGGAATTGGCAGACGCGCCAGATTTAGGTTCTGGTGGGGAGACCCGTGCAGGTTCAAGTCCTGTTATCCGCAAAGAGAAGAGGCTTTAAGTTTTTTGCTTAAAGCCTCTTTAACATTTCGAATCATTGCTTTGCAAAATAAAAAACGGACTATAATAGTCCGCTTTCCTTTGATTCCTGACTGGGCTAGCTGGATTCGAACCAGCGTAATGCAGGAGTCAAAGTCCTGTGCCTTACCACTTGGCGATAGCCCAAGGGTTACACCGTTAGGTGAAAGGTGGATACAGGGACTCGAACCCTGGACCTTCAGAGCCACAATCTGACGCGCTAACCAACTGTGCTATACCCACCATTATGAAATTATGCCTTGCGGCAAACGTGCCAGAAGGGATTCGAACCCCCGACACACGGCTTAGAAGGCCGTTGCTCTATCCAACTGAGCTACTAGCACTTACCCTTAAACAGAAAGGGAAGCAGGTGATGGGAATCGAACCCACATATCTAGCTTGGAAGGCTAGTGTTCTACCACTGAACTACACCTGCAAATGAACTCGGGGTGACAGGACTTGAACCTGCGACCTCTTGATCCCAAATCAAGCACTCTAGCCAAACTGAGCCACACCCCGAACACCGCTACGTCTCAGACGGCTTGCATCTCCTTTTGGAACGCAACAGTTATTATATTTCACCGCCTTAGATTTGTCAACAACATTTTTCTATAACAACGTTATAAAACGCAGTTCATATAAATTGTTACGATGGTCAAAATGTCTTCATCTGACACAGAGTCGCGACTGGCTTCCCGTTCTGATCAATATCTAGCAAGGCATACGCAGGTCGATGTCCGTCCTGTCGCGGTTTTGAAAGGCTTCCTGGATTGAGCAGCATAATGCCATTTTCATAAGACAGATGAGGCATGTGCGTATGTCCGAACATTGCAATATCGGCTCCTTCGCTTCTCGCCTCTCTGAGCAAGGTATCATAGGTGTATCCTACACCCTGGATATGTCCATGCGTCATATAAATCTTGTGTCCGCCAAACTCTACGGTTCGCTTTGCAGGTTCTCTGCTAAAGGTATCCATGTTGCCGCGCACAAACTTCACATCACAGTGAAAGGTATTGTAAACCAAGGCCAGAATATAGTCTTCATCATCTTCGACATCCCCGAGGTGCAGCACCAGATCCAGGGTCTGAAACTTCTTTAAAAGCCTCTCAAGATTTTTGCATCTCCCATGCGTATCACTGATCACAAGTGCCTGCATCGATGGCCTCCATTCGTTCTTTGATGATTGGTTTGATCGCTCTAAGCCCCCGTCCGCGGTGACTGATCGCATTCTTCTCTTCCAAAGGTAGTTCCGCCGTCGTCTTTCCATATTCCGGCAAAAAGAAAATGGGATCGTAGCCAAATCCATTTTCCCCTTTAGGCTCAAATGCAATCTGCCCTTCAATGACGCCGCGCACAGTAACCGTCGGATATCCCTTCTCCGCGCACGCGATCGCCGCAATGAATCTCGCACTGCGCTCCGCTCCGACCTTTCCTGCACACTGATCGATGATATATTGATTCTTGATCACATAAGATGTATCTTCTCCGAGAAAACGCGCGGAATAGACGCCTGGCTGTTTGTCCATGCAGTCGACCTCAAGTCCGGAATCATCCGCCAGCACGATCGCATCGGTCACAGCCGCAATTGCCTCCGCCTTGATGATTGCATTTTCCTCAAATGTCGTTCCATCTTCCACGATATCCAGGTTGATGCCAGCTTCCTTCATCGATAAAATCTCGCATCCAAGATCCCCCAAAACCATGCGGATCTCCCGCATCTTTCCTTCATTCCCTGTCGCAAAAATGATTCTTTTTCGCATCCTCTTCACCAAAAGAAAAATCGTGCTTTTTCTTCTCCTTTTTCTGTGGTATACTACATACTATACCGAATGGAACGTAAAATTTCAATCTTAGATCTTTTAAAGGAGTTTTGTAGTATGAGCGAGAATTATGTAGAGATTACCCAAAAAGACGGACATGTATCCATTTTGCACTGCTATCTGTGCGAGAATCCCACTGCATCCATGCTGATGCTTCACGGTATGGCGGAGCATGAAGAGCGTTACCGCGAATTTGCCGGATATATGAATGAACACGGGTATGATTTTTATATCTATAATCACCGTGGACATGGTCCGGAGGCAGAGGTACAGGGGCATATTGCGGACAAGAACGGCCAGAATATCATCGTAGAAGACGTGATTACCGTCGCCAATTACGTGCAGAAGCACAATCGCGCTGGCAAGTTCGTCTTGATGGGCCACAGTTTTGGTTCCATTGTTGCGAGAAATGTGATTCAGCACAAGGATGATTTTGACGCTGCAATCATCTGCGGCACCGCGAATATGGACGCGGGGATGGCCTATGCAAGCATCGGAATGACGAAAGCGATCGCAGCGGTCAAGGGCCCTCGTTACGTATCGGATATGATCAATAAGATGACGTTTAGCAGTAAGGATTATCAGACCGTCTGCACCGAGACTGCATTTGACTGGATCTCCGTGAACAAGGAAAACCTCGCAAAGTATTTGGAAGATCCTTACGCTGGATTCCCTTGCACGGTCGCGTTCTTCCATGATATGGCCTCTCTGGTGCTCTTCGGCGGACAGGATGAGAAGATTGCCCGTACCAGACGGACGCTTCCGATATTCTTTATCTCCGGCGCGATGGATCCGGTCGGCGGCCTTGGAAAGCAGGTCACGGCTCTCTACGAGAAGTTTGAAAAGCTCGGCTTCCAGAATGTATCTCTCAAATTATATGAGAATGACCGCCACGAGATCCTCAATGAAGACGATCGTTTGACGGTCATGAATGACATCACAGATTGGCTTGCCAAAGTGCTTTAATCTTCTTTCTTCGGTTTTGGCGGCTTCGGCCCCATAAACTGGTACAGATATGTCTTTAGCATACCATTATAGATTATTCGGTTTTTATCAGCCTTTCGGGCCCGATACATCTCGGCTTCCTCATATCCGGTCAGGATAAAGAAGGACCAGGTATCCATCTGCCGGAAGGCTGTTCCCATCTCCCGGTACAGAGCAGGCATCGCTTCTTTTTCTTCCAAGCGCTCCCCGTAAGGCGGATTGGTGATCACAAAGCCATATTTCTTTTGCGTGTGCAGATCTTTGACTTCTCTTTGCTGCAAATGAATCAGGTGATCTACCCCGGCAAGCTTTGCGTTCTCCCTGGCTGCTTCCACCATCTGGGGATCGATATCATAGCCTTGAATCTGCAGACTAACACTTGGATCTGCCTTCGTATCAGCTTCGCTTCTGGCTGCACTCCAAAGCTCCTTCGGGATCATTGGCCAAGACTCCGAGATGAAACTGCGATTGCGTCCTGGCGCCAGATTTGCCCCGATCATCGCTGCCTCAATCGGAAATGTACCACTCCCACAAAACGGATCGATCAGGATGCGGTCTTTCTTCCAGGGTGAGAGCAACAGGATGGCCGCCGCAAGCGTCTCCGTCACCGGTGCCTTGCTTGTCACCTTGCGATATCCACGCTTGTGAAGTGATTCTCCGGATGTATCGATCCCTATCGTTACCACATCTTTGATGATCGTCACGCGTAGCGCATAGGAAGGCCCATCTTCTGGAAAATGATTCCTATGATAGACGCTCTTCATCCGTTCGACCATGGCTTTTTTCATGATCGACTGGATATCGGAAGGACTAAAAAGCTTACTCTTAATCGAATTCGCCTTCGCAACCCAGAACTTTGCATGTTCCGGTAAATACGCTTCCCAGGGAACCGCCTTTGTCCCCTGGAACAGTTCTTCAAATGTCTCCGCCTGAAACTGGGCAACCTTTAAGAGCACACGCTCCGTGGTGCGTAAGAATACATTTGCTCGGCAGATCGCTGAAAGATCTCCGCGAAACGTCACTTTCCCGTCTTCCACACATGTGATCTCATACCCCAGATCGGAAATCTCACGCTTTAACACTGACTCCATACCAAAATGGCAGGGGGCAATCAATTCCACTGTCTGCATGTTCTAACCTCACTCATTAACGTTTTAAAAAGCGGCCAACCTCTCGGCTGACCGCTTCAAGCCATCTTCTTATTTTGTTCCGTAGATACGATCGCCTGCATCGCCAAGGCCTGGCAGAATGTAAGCGTTCTCGTTGAGCTGACGATCCAGGGCACCAATCCAGACGTCCACATCCGGATGCGCTTCGGTAAGCAGCTTCACGCCCTCCGGCGCAGCGATCAGGCAAAGGAAATGAATCTTCTCGATGCCTCTCTTCTTCAGCTGATTGATCGCAGCAATCGCAGAACCACCGGTAGCAAGCATCGGATCGACCACGAAGACATCACGCTCAGCGACATCCTTCGGTAGCTTGCAGAAATACTCGACAGGCTCATGTGTCTCTTCGTTGCGGTACATACCGATGTGGCCAACCTTTGCACTCGGGATCAGGTTCGCAACAATACCGTCAGCCATCTGAAGTCCTGCACGCAGAATTGGAACGACACACAGCTTCTTGCCAGCGATTTCCTTCGCAATGCACTTCTCCATCGGAGTTTCAATCTCGATATCCTGAAGCGGCAGCTCTCTCGTTGCCTCATAGCAAATCAACATTGCGATCTCAGAAACCAGCTCTCTGAAATCCTTCGTCGGTGTGTCAATTCTTCTCAAAATACCGATCTTGTGCTGAATCAACGGATGATCCATGACCACTACTCTACTCATAGAATAAACCCTCCATATTCCGGCTGACGCCTTAACATTCTTCGACTAAGTGTACCACAAAGTATGGTGAAATAAAAGATGAACTTTTAGGCAAATGGTTCTTTTCCAGGACGGTGGATGCTGATTTCATCCACAACACCGTTCGTGTTTCTATGCTCTAAGAAATAGACCACGAGATCCGCGATATCTTCCGGCACCATTAAGCCCGATGCATCCAGATCCGGGCGTGTCTCTTTGACCATCTCGGTGTAGACACCGCCGGGACAGATCACATGCACGCGCACATTTTCCTTGTAGAGTTCATTTGCAATGACTTTCGAAAAGCCGTAAAGCGCATGTTTGCTGGCCGCATAGGCTGCCTGGTAAGGATAGCCTTTATGCGCAACGACCGAGCAGATGTTTACGATCGTTCCAACCCCGGAATTCTTCAGATACGGAAGCGCATTTTTACAGAGCAAAAACGGTGCACGCACATTGGTCGCCATGATCCGGTCCCAGACTTCCGTCTCAATCTCATCGAAGGGATCGCTCTGCGCAAGTCCAGCATTATTGATCAGAAAATCGATGCCGCCAAGCTCAAAAACAGCCGTGCTTACAAGCTCTTCAATCTCTTCTTCCTTGGTCAGATCCGTGACCACAGGAATGACCTGCGCATCTCCGTGACACATCTCTTTTGTCGCTTCCAGAAACTCCTCTCTGCGCCCACAGATGACAAGATCAACGCCCAGCGCATTGAGTGTAATGGCAATTCTTCTGCCGATCCCACTTCCGGCACCGGTCACGATTGCACGTTTTTCTCGTAAATCCATCTTCATCGATCTGCCCGTCCTTTCTGTCATGCAAATTCACTGCACTTAACGAAATGTATTATTCAACACTGAATTTATAAATGGTTGCGCAGTCATACTCTTCGCCGGCCTTTAAGGTATAGCCTTCGAAAGAGTCGATATTGCAGGCATTCGGATAATACTGGGTCTCGAAGCACACACCATCGTTCTTTCCGTAGGTCGCGCCCTCTTTGCAGTTCTCAGTCTCGTTGATACCGTTGCCACTGTAGAACTGAAGGCCTGGCAGCTGAGAGAAAACTTCCATCTTGCGGCCGCTTGCCGGATCATAAAGCTCTGCAACCAAGGTCAGAACATCGGTCTTGGAAGACCCGACACAGAAGTTCTGGTCGTAGCCGCCACCCTGCTTTAACGCCTCATAATCTGCATGAATGTCCTTGCCAATCGGCTTTCTGACGCGAAGATCAAGAGGCGTTCCTTCAACCGCGGTAAGTTCACCCGTCGGAATCAGATCGTCGGTCGTTGCGGTGTAATAATCCGCATCCACGCGCACTTCCTGTGCCAAGGCATTGCCGGAATTATGTCCAGCCAGGTTAAAGTAAGAATGATTGGTCAGATTGCACAGCGTATCCTGATCACTCGTTGCAAAGTATTCAATCATCAGCTCGTTATCATCTGTTAATGAATACGAACAAGTCACATCAAGATTGCCGGGGAATCCCTGCTCGCCATCCGGGCTGAGCCTTGAGAATTCCACCGTGCATACACCATCTTCCTCAAAATACTCGGTATCATAAAAGAGCTTCTCATAGCCGACAAACCCGCCGTGCAGGTTGTTCTTGCCATTGTTCTGCTCAAGCACATACTCCTTGCCGTTCAGCGTAAACTTCGCATCGCCGATCCGGTTGCCGACACGTCCGATGAAGCCGCCGAAATGCGGTTTGTTCTTTTCATATCCTTCGACGTTGTCGTAGCCAAGAACCACATCTGCCATCTTGCCATCGCGATCAGGCACAAGAATACTCGTGATGCATGCGCCAAGATCAATGACACTCACTTCCATGCCATGCACATTTTTCATTGTGTACATAGTGACTTCCTTGCCATCCTTCGTCTTGCCAAAATTTGTGACTTTAATACTCATGATCATTCTCCTTGCTTCTAAATCACTCGTTTTCAGGTACAACCACTGCAATTCCAAGCTCTTCTAACTGCTTCGGATCTACGACATCCGGTGCGTTGCTCATCAGATCCGAAGCATCCTTCACCTTCGGGAAAGCAATGACGTTGCGGATATTGTCTTCCTTTGCCATGAGCATGATCAGACGATCAAGACCATAAGCAAGTCCAGCGTGCGGCGGAACTCCGTACTTGAAGGCATCTAACAGGAAGCCAAAGCGGTCATGCGCCTGCTCCTTGGTAAATCCAAGCACCTCAAACATCTTCTCCTGCACATCGTTCTGGAAGATACGGACCGAACCACCACCGATCTCGTTACCATTTAACACGATATCATAGGCTTTTGCTCTGACGCGTCCCGGATCGGAATCGATGTACGCTAAATCCTCTTCCATCGGCATGGTAAATGGATGATGCATCGCGGTAAAGCGGTTCTCTTCATCGCTCCACTCAAGCAGCGGGAACTCCGTGATCCAAACGAAACGATACTCATCTTTATCATACAGATCCAGTCTTGCACCAAGCTCCACACGCAGTGCGCCAAGCACCGTGCAGACCACTTTCACCTTGTCTGCCGCGAACAAAAGCAGATCGCCAGGTTCCGCCTGCATTGCAGTAAGCAGTGACTGCATCTCTTCTTCGGTCATAAACTTGGAGAATGTGGATTTATACGTGCCATCTTCGTGCACCTGCACGTAGGCAAGTCCCTTTGCCCCGTAGGTCTTTGCAAATTCCACCAGCCCGTCGATCTTCTTGCGAGGCATCGAAGCCTGTCCCTTGACATTCAGGCCGCGAACCGCACCTCCTGCCTCCAGGGCACCGGTGAAGACGGAGAAGCCGCAGTTCTTCACAACATCAGACACATCCGTGATCTCCATGCCAAAACGAAGATCCGGCTTATCGGAACCGTACTTATCCATCGCAACCTGCCACGTCATGCGCTCGATCGGAAGCTTCACATCGACACCGATCTCTTTGAAAATGTGCTGAAGCAGGCGCTCATTGACGTCTAAGACATCCTCGACATCCACAAAGGAAAGCTCCATATCGATCTGCGTAAATTCAGGTTGTCTGTCCGCACGAAGGTCCTCATCGCGGAAACATTTTGCAAGCTGGAAATACCGATCATAGCCACTGCACATCAAAAGCTGCTTAAAGATTTGTGGAGACTGCGGCAGTGCATAAAAGCTTCCCTGATGGATACGACTGGGAACCAGATAGTCTCTCGCGCCTTCTGGGGTACTCTTCATCAAAACCGGGGTCTCGATCTCTAAGAAGCCTTCATTTGACAA
>JAFVAL010000076.1 GCA_017480565.1 Lachnospiraceae bacterium
ATGTGTATCCGCCGCGCTGTCCTGTCTGTGACAGGGTGGCGGATTTTCGACTCCGGATTCATCCGGCGTGTGAGAAATGGCTTCCTTTGGTGAAGGAGCCGCGGTGCAAGAAGTGCAGTAAGCCGTTATCAAACAAGGAAGATGAGTACTGTTTTGACTGCGGGCGAAAACATTTCTCCTACGAGTCAGGCATTGCGCTTTATGTCTACAATGCAAAGATGAGCGATTCGATGTCTGCGCTTAAGTACAAAAACCGCAAGGAATATGGATCTTTTTACGGACATCGGTTGGGAAAGCTCTGCAGAAAAGAGATTTTGCGGATGCATCCGGAAGCGATCGTTCCGGTGCCCGTGCATCCGGTCAGAGAGCGAAGGCGTGGGTATAATCAGGCGCAGGTGATTGCAGAGGCATTGTCGGAAGAGATCGGTGTCCCGGTTCTTGCAAATGCACTCATTCGTACCAAGAAGACGATGCCGCAAAAAGAGCTGGATGACAAAGGGAGACTGCGAAATCTTCTTGAGGCATTTGGCATGAGAGAGGGATGCCCGGACGTATCCGGCCGGACGCTTCTTTTGGTGGATGATATCTACACGACCGGAAGCACGATCGAGGCGTGTACAAGAGTATTGCTGCATGCGGGCGCAAAGCGCGTGTACTTTGCGACGGTGTGTATCGGAAATGGATTTTAATAGAAGAGCATGGAAAAAGAGAGCCTGGACATATCATCCGGCTCTCTTTTCCATAAAAGGAGACTAAATTAGAAGATCATACTTTTCAACATCGATGATGGCAGCCCCGTCACACGAGAAGGAGATGGAGTCAGCTGTAATTGGAGTATAGAGAACAAACGAGGCTGCCTGCTCGCCATCGTTGACAAAGATCTCAAGGCTGTAGCGATCCATGATCAAGCGAATTTTTAGTTCCTCATAGGCATTGATCGGGAAATCGCGGGTATTGGTGATATCGTGCGGGAAGCCGCTGCGGCTGCGATCCACGCGGATCGTGTTGTTCTCCGGCTTGTGGCGGATCACCGTGGCACGTTCTCCGTCTTTTGCAACCTGGATTCTAAAGTACCGGTACATCTGATTGCGGTTGCCGGGACGCACTGTGACGGTCATATCGATGAATCGTCCGCTGATGCCCTGCAGATTGGTCTCGTCCGAGATCATCACATTCTGGTAGCTGATCTTGGTGGAGCGATAGTGTTCCAGTTCACGAACCGGATTCTGGAAGAGCCTGCCGTTGCGGACGCGAAGTTCTCTAGGGAAGGTCATTTGCCCAAAGAAGGGCAGATCCTTTAACTTACTTCCGGAGGACTCCCAGCTTTGCATCCAGGCGATCATGACGCGCCTGCCATCCATGGTCTGGACGGTCTGGGTTGCATAAAAATCGGTTCCGTAGTCAATGGCCTGCGTATTATCTCGGGTCAAATGTTTCTCTTCTGGATCCAAATCACCGATGATACAGAGGGTTGAGTTGCCGGGATGGAACTCAAGACCCATCGAGGTCATTTCCTGCGGACTGATCAACAGTACACTCTTGCCATCGAGCAAGAATAAATCCGGACATTCCCACATCTTGCCAAACTGATTGTGGCAGTTGGCGACGACAGAGACGAAATGCCAGTGGAAGATATCTTCGCTCTCATAGAGCAGAATCGCACCGCTGTTATCGGAAGAGCGATTGCCGACCACCGCATAGTACTTTCCATCCTCGTACCAGATTTTGGGATCGCGGAAATCAAACACACTGCTTCCTTCCGGTAAATCATCTGCGGAGAGGATCGGATTTGACTCGTATTTCTGATAATCGATGCCATCACCGATGGCAAGGCACTGCGTCTGGTAACCATCAACGGCACCGTTGGCACGTCTGACGTTGCGCACGCCAGTGTACATCAATAGATGTCTGCCATCGGGCAGTTCCAGGGCACCACCAGAGAAACATCCGTCCTTGTCATAGGCCTCATCCGGTGCGAGTGCGCACGGAAGACGATCCCAATGGATGAAGTCGGTCGTTTTGACATGACCCCAATGCATCGGGCCCCATTTGACGTCATAGGGATAGTACTGGAAGAATAAATGATACTCTCCCTGATAAAGGCTGAATCCGTTCGGGTCGTTGATCCAGCCGACACCGCCTGTGACGTGAAAGAGCGGTTGGTCCTCAAGATTCAGATGTGTGAGATAGTGATTTTCGAAATCTCTTGCTTTTTGCAGCTTACTTTTCATGGGTTTCTCCATTCACGAACAATGAGTAATTCACAACGCACATTTCATGTACGCTCTGAAAAAACCATCCTTCGAATGGGGTACCGCCGAAACAGAAGTTCTGTCCCGGCGGTGGAAACAATACGGAAGCATCTTATGTCAGGAAGGTTGTAGATGCTTCAAAAGGAAGTTGTTACTGTCCAAGATAACGGTTATAAGCCTGCTGATAGACATCGAGAAGCTTAGACATACCGCAGTTATCTTCCAATACTTGCAGATAAGCGTTCCACTCGTCATCTGTCGGGCCACCGTTCTTTAACCATGTTCCTTCGTACTCAGCAACCTGGCTGGTGAAATCTGCTTTGTAGCGGGAGATCACTTCAAGCTCTTCGTTGGTGAAGGTAACATCGTTCGGATAAGCAGCGAGGCTGTCAACATAAGGCATCCAGGATTCTTCCAGATCCTGCAGACGGACAACCGCACGATCTTCCAGCTCGAATACATTGTTGTAGTACTCAGGGAGGATCAGACGAGGACAATAGACTTCGTACTGCGCCTTAAGCTCACCAGAGCTCTTGCCATACTGTGCCTGTGCTTCATCCTCGGTGATGACCTGCCATACGCCATTTGCATCCTGCTCAGAGAAGTAGATACCGATCGGGCCATACTGAAGCTGCATGACAACTTCCGGATCATACCACTGATCGAAATACTTGCAAAGAAGGGCAGGGTTGCCGCAAGCGCTGGTGATGTTTAAGTTACCGGAGGTAACGCCAGGGCCGGAACGGATGGTGACATTGCGCACGTTAGAGTACTCGGTTCCTTCAGGACCATACATAGGAGGAAGGAAGACGAAGTCATCAGCATAGGAACCAGCAATCTCTTCGATGTACCACCAGGTGGTAACGCCGACACGACCCTGGGAAACCTTTGAGATCAGCTGAGAGGTGGACTGGGAGAACATCTCCAGATCCATCAGACCCTCTGCATACCAATCGTGGAAATAAGAAACCGCATCACGATATTTATCGGTTGCGCTGACGAACTCAACGGTACCGTCTCCATTTGCAATCAGGTCGAAGCAAATATCGCTGGTGAAGTTGGTGAAACCAAAGCCAGAGTAGAAGATCTCCTGGCCCCAGCACCACTGGTCATAACCGGTGGACATCGGGATGGTAGAACCTGCTTCATTGCCATTTCTGGTAGCCATATCATTTTCCTTGAAGGCAACCAAGACTTCATGAAGCTCGGTTAAGTTGGTCGGCATTGCAAGGCCTAACTCATCAAGCCAGGTCTTGTTGATCATGGAGAACTCAGGGATTGCATAGATGCTTAAATCATCGTCAGCACCGATTGCAGCAGTACCCATCAGCTCGCCGGACGGAAGACCGTAGATGCAGCCGTCAGCCTGGGTGATACCAGACTTGATCTCCGGATGCTCTTCAAGGATCTTGGAAAGGTTCGGCATGTTCTCGGGGGTGATGTACTCGGTCAGGTCGATAAATGTACCGTCATCCCCATATTCATTGATATCATTCTGGCTGAAGCCAACTGCGATAAATGCATCCGGAAGCTGATTGCCGCCGATTAAAACGCCGACTTTCTCGCCGAGGGAGTCACTCATCAGATCCCACTCGATCTCAACACCTGCATTCTCTGCAAGCTCGGTCAGAACGGGGTTGCTGTCGTTGCCGCTGGAAAGTGTAGACATACCACCGACAATCAGGAAATCGGTCTGGTCGGCATCTCCCTTTTTGACACCGCCGCCGCAAGCGGTCAGGCCGATAACCATGCTAAGTACCAGCACCATGGCAAGCACTCTTCTCATTACTTTCATGTTTTCTCTCCTTGTGAAATAATACATTGTTAGGACATTATCCCTTGACGGCACCGGTCATGAATCCCTGCTCGAAGTACTTCTGTACGAACGGATAGATGATCAACATCGGTGCAGCTGCGACAATCATGGAGGCGAACTTGACCAGCTCCGAGATACGGTTCGATTCTGCGTAACTCATACCACTGGTCATGCTGCTCATGGCTTCGGTCGTAATTAAGATACCGCGCAGCACAAGCGGGAAAGGATACTGCTCTTTCTGCAGATAGATCAACGCGGTGAACCAGTCGTTCCAGTAAGCAACCATGGAGAAGACTACCATGACGGCCATGATCGAACGGCTAAGCGGTACGACAACCTTAACAAATGTTGTCAGGTGGTCGGCACCATCGATCTCTGCAGCTTCAATCAACTCCTTCGGGACGTTGTTCTCGAAGAAGTTTCTTACAATGATAACGTTACCCATTGCGACACCGCCGGGAAGGAACAAAGCCCACATGTTATTGAGTAAGCCGGTGTCACGGACAACCAAGTAGGTAGGAATCAGACCGCCGCCGAAATACATCGTGATGATGAAGAAGATACTGATCCACTGACGTCCGGGCAGATTCTTCTTGCTTAACGGATACGCAGTGATATAGATCATGACGACGGAATAAATCGTACCGATGATGGTGTACTTGACGGAATTTAAGAAGCCCGACAAGAGGTTAGAGTTCGCAAAGACTGCCTGATAACCTTCCAGCGTAAACTTGCTGGGAAGGAGGAAGGTCTTGCCCGCATAGACATCGTAAGGATCGGATACGGAAGCCACGATGACGTAGTAGAGCGGATAAGCGATGATCAGCATGATGAGCGCTGTCAAAACGACAAGGATGATGTCACTCGTCTTGTCGGAAAGGGTATTGGTCTGTCCAACATTATTCTTAGCCATCATAACACCTCCCTTAGACGAAGCTGACGTCCGCAGCCTTCTTGGCAATCTTATTGACGACAATTAGCAAGATGATATTGATCACCGTGTTAAATAGGCCGATTGCGGTTGAATAACTGTAGGCGTGGTCTACAATACCTTGTTCATACACATAAACCGCGATGACATCACTGGTCGCCTTATTTAACTGTGTCTGCAGAAGGAAGACCTTCTCGAAACCGACGCTCATAAGACCCGATGCACTCATGATGAGCTGCAGAACGATCATCGGGATGAGTTCCGGGATGTCGATGACGCGGATTCTCTGGAACATTGAAGCACCGTCGATCTTAGCTGCCTCATACAGGCCAGGATCTACTGCGGACAATGTTGCCAGATAAATGATGGTACCCAGCCGGCATCCTGCCAGATTCCGGAAGCGATATAGATCGTACGGAACGCTTCGGGAACTGTCATGTAGTCGATCTGGTTACCGGTGATCAGGTTGATCAGACCACCGTAAGGGCTCAGGAAGATGCGGATCATACCGCAGACAACCATGATAGAAATGAAATGTGGTGCATAAAGTACAGTCTGAACGACTCTCTTATAGCGCTTGAAACGAAGCTGATTGATTGCAAGCGCAAGAATGATCGGAACCGGGAAGCTCCACAGCAAACCATACAAGCTCAGCTTGATGGTGTTGACGATCATTCTGCTGAAAGTAGGAGCCGTAAAGAATCGCTCAAACCACTCTAAGCCGACCCATTTACTTCCAAAGAAGCCGCGGGCAGGCTTATAGTCACGGAATGCGATCTGCAGACCATACATAGGGATGTACTTGTAGATGATGGTGATGATCACAGGGATGATGAGCAGTACATAAAGCTGCCAGTTCTCTAAAATCAGCTGTCCAAGTGACTTCCCCTTACGCGATGTGGATTTTTTTGCCGTGCTACTCACGCAGAAAACCCTCCTTTACGTAATTACTTCTTGATAGTTAAGCATGAAATGCTCATACAATGATTAGTTACGATGGTAGTTTCATATCTGATTCCCGGGTCACCAACCTGTAAAAACAGACGTGAAAACTGCGTGAAACGTTATACCTAGAACGAGTTCATCTTATCATGAACGGAAAGAGCGTGTCAACAGGATTCTGCGAAAATCCGCCCAATAATTTGACATAATTAACAGATCTGTGTGAAAATTCATGGGCTGCATCGAAAAGTGCCGATGAAATTTGCAGAAAAAATGTTTCACGGAATTCTTTACAAAGTGGAGGAGATTCGCTATACTAACAACATATCAATTTCATGAACGTTCATGTACATTTTCATATATAAAATAGGAAACAGATCAGGAGGTTTGCATGAGAGAAGAAAAAACAGCTCCGACCATGAAGGACGTCGCAAGAGAAGCCGGAGTTGCGCTGGGAACCGTCTCCAAAGTCGTCAATGGGATCCCGGTGGGAGAGGAATATCGATTGCGCGTGGAAGCCGCCATTGAGAAGCTGGATTATCATATCAATAGTTATGCCAAGGGACTAAAGAGCGGGAGAACGATGGTGGTTGCGGTGTTGTTCCCGAACCTGATCAGCCCGTTTTTCTCGAAACTGGTCAATTGTATCAATAAGGAACTGACAAAGCGCAATTACCGGATGATGTTTTATGCGACCGACTATAACCCGGAGAAAGAACAAGAATATGTCTATCTGGCGGAGCATCAGAAGGTGGACGGTATCATTTGCCTGAGCTATAATCCGAAACTTCGGGTCTCTGAGAATGTCAGACTGGTCTCAATTGACCGCTACTTTGGCTCACAGATTCCTTGCGTTGCGAGCGACAACTACGGCGGCGGCTGGCTTGCAGCGGAAAAGTTGGTGGAGAATGGATGCAGGCATCTGGCGATGCTTCGGATCGGATCACCGCTGCCGCACGAGCCGTTAAAGAGAAAAGACGGATTTATTGCGGCGTGTGAATCGATGGGGGTGCCTTACATGCAAAAGAGCTTGGAAGACGGTATGCCTTATACGGAATTTGATGATTTCTTGATGGAACATTTTCACGACGGAAAGCTGGAGTTTGACGGGATTTTCTGCGCAACGGATTCCCTCGCCTATGTCATGAAGGGAACGTTAAAGCGGATGGGGATTCGTGTTCCGGAAGACGTGCAGATGATTGGATTTGACGGTTCGCGGGCATTTGGAGACTTGGATTTATACTGCTCAACGATTGTGCAGCCGATGGAAGCGATCGCAGAAAACTGTGTGGATATCGTGCTCAAGCCCAAGGGGGAGCGGTCACCGTCCTTAATCTGCCTGCCTGTCACCTATGAGTATGGGGGTACGACCTTAAAGTAGAAGGGAATCGAGGTGAAGGATAAGAACGCATGGCAAGTGAATATTTTAAATGGAAGGCCAAGCAGGAAATTGCCGCGGAGGGACCGCCTGCGCCTGCAAGAGAGCTGACGAAGAAAGAGAAAGTTCTCAACTGGCTATATTATCACAAACTGCATCTGATTGCGGCTGCCTTTGTCCTATGGATTGTGATCAGTATGCTCGTGAATATCCTGGGAATCGGTCAGAAGAGACCGGATTACCGGATCGCTTACGTCGGGGGCGCATCGTTGTCAGAGGAATCTGTGGCTGCGCTAGGCGGTGTATTTGAAGCGCTCGGGGAGGATCTAAACCGTGATAAAAGGGTGATTGCGACGATCACGCCTTATGTGAGGGCAAGTTCGGCAGATAAAGACACCGAGCTTTATTACAATTACGCGTCAGACACCGTGTTGCTTGCGGATATCACAGCAGGAGACAGTTATTTTTTCTTGACGGACGATCCGAACGGACTGCAGAAGGCTTATCAGATTTTGGCAAATCCTGACGGAAGCCCACCCGCGGAAGATGATTTCAAAGGGAAAGATAAGGTGATGCAGCTAAAGGATTTGCCGGCATTTTCGGAGGCGGGTCTTGAGGAAAGTGTGTTAAACCTCTATTTGGGACGACGGTGTTTTTATGAGGAGAATGTCAAATATCTCGAGGAATATGACAGACTCTGGCAGTTGCTTTTAAAGGAGTAGGCGTGTGAAGAAAAGAGTTTGGATTCTGGCACTGATTCTTGCTTTGGTGCTCTCGGGCTGTTCTGCGAAAGAAACCGAGGATTTACACCCGGAGTGGGCTGGGACTGCGTTTCGGTATGCCAATATTGTCGCGGTAGGGGAGGATCCCGAAGGATTTACGCTTGCGGTGAACAATGACGTCTTAGCTCCCGTGGGACTAAACTATGTCACCTGGGTGACGGGGGAAGAGAAGGATTTTATCAATTCCGACGGAAAAGAAGTCAAGATCTACGATGCGCAGTTGTATTTTTTGGTGGTGGACTGCAATACCCCGGAGAGGGCAAAATCTGACGTGGAGGAATTTGTCTCGATTGAGGCCAAAAACTACGAAGTGGGTGAGATTAAGACGATCCAAGTGGGAGATCAGGAGTATCAGAAGCTCGTGCTTTTATCGGGCAAGGAAGGCAATCCTTACGGGCGTGGCATCGCTTGTTTCGGATCAAGAGAAGAGTTCGCGTTTAGCATTGAACTGATGTGTACGGCCGACTACGATGGGGATCTTAACGCGATTTTACAAGGATTTCTGGAAAATATCGAGTTTGGAATTTAAGATGAGGGCAGCGAAGCGCTGCCCAGGAGGTAAGTCGAGATGGCTCTTTTTTTTGGAGATGACGAAGAACGTTTCACACCCGGTGTGAGAAAGGTGGGATTTCCGCGTTACCGTGAGGTTTTGGAGGGAAATTGGAAAGAGTTTATGCTGGTAGGCTTTCTTACCTTGCTCTATCTGATTCCCTTTGGTGCCGGGATGGTCTATGCGATTTTATCATCCAGCCTTCTGGTGGCGGTATTCGCTGGCGTAATCGGCGGATTGTTCTCCGGACCTGGGATCGCCTGCATGTATGACTTGATCTTACGACGGCTGCGCAATGATCAGGCGCACTGGAGTGTCTGTTACAAAAGATCGATGAAGCAAAACTGGAAGGCCTCGCTGTTACCTGGTGTCGTGCAATGTGTGTTTTTAAGCATTTTAATCTATAGCGGTGCACTGCACTACTGGGGTGTGCGGCCGATGACCTTGGGAACCCTGTTTGTCTTTGCGGTTGCCTGCGTGATCTTTCTGATGGTATTGACGCTGTGGTGGTGCCAGACGGTTTTATTTGACCAGAAAACCGGGATGAAGCTTAGGAATGCATTGTTCTTTATTCTGTTTCATTTTGGCAGGAGCCTGGTGTGTGGTCTGGTGCAGTTTGCGTGGTGGATGGTTGCCTTTTTATTCCTCCCGTGGACGGGGCTTTTGGTGCCGTTTTTAAGCGTCTGGTATATCTTGTATCTCGCGGTCTTTTTGCTGTATCGGTATATGGATCAGGATTTTGAGATTGAAGACCGGATCCGGGAGACCTTCCCGGGGAGATTGCCAAAGGAGGAATACCGGCCATGAGCGAAGCATTTGCAGAAAATGAGATGACTCTGACAAAAACGCTTTTTTATGAAGGGATGCAGGCGATTCAGAAGGAGAGCTACGGAAAAAGTATCAATAAGCTCATTCTGGTGCTGATCGGCGTCTGGATCGTGCTTTCAACGGTGACGGTTAAGATGTCAGGAAGTCTGGCTTACAGTCTGGTAGAGCTTGTGGTTCTTGGACTGATTGTCTTTTGGATGGGTGTTTATCTGCCGAGGAATAAAGCGAAGAGAGCATTTGCAAAATTGCAGGAAAAATACGGGGAAGATCTCTCGCGAAAGACTTTGTTTTTTGAGGATCATTTTACCGTCGAGGCCAGCGGATATGAGACCGAGTTTCGGTATGAGGAGATCGAGAAGATCTACGAGACGAAGCATCTGTTGGTGCTGGTCGATGAAAATAAAACCGGCGTGATGGTGGATCTAGGGGGCTTTATCAAAGGATCCAAAGAAGACGTCTTAAGACGACTTGAAAAAACATCATAGAGTGAATGAAATGGTAAGAGGACAGATCGAAACAGACTGTCTTCTTTTTTTGCCCGTAATGCGCCAATAGAATATAACGTTACATAATAATTCTTTATACATTCTGTTACCTTTTTCCAGAACAAGTCCAAGATTTCCGCGATTTCTTTGCAAATAATCCATATTAGTATTGACAAAGCGTCGTTATGATTTTATACTGAGTTCATCCAGAACGTGAAACGTTATACCAGAACAAAACCAACCAAAACAGTAACAAACAGGAATAAGTAGTGCTTACGAAAGGAAGAGACTATGAAAATTCGCAACCATTGGCTGTTAGCCCTGATCCTCGTACTTACGATGGTGGTCGGTCTGACAGCCTGCGGCAGCTCTGATGGCGGCGACACGAAGAAGGCAGCTGATGATATCGTCAACGGTGATTTTGAAGACGTCAGCTCCGGTGCTTGGGTTGGCTGGACCAGAAATGATGCTGCATTTAATTTCCGTGGGGTAACCAATGAGGAGAAGGTAAGCGGAGTTGTGATGGAGAAGTCCGGAGAATACTATTTTAGTGGTACGGCAGGCGGCAACCCTCCGATGAGAGGCACCCTGACTTCGGATCCTTTCAAACTTGGTGGCAATGGTTTTATCACATTTAAGATGGGCGGCGGCAAGAACACCGAGAAGGTGTATGTAGATTTCTTTGAGGAAGGAAATGAGACACCGATCGCTCATGTGGTCAATGAGGACTGCGACGGCATTTACATCACCGAGCATCTTCTGACCAAGGTCGTGGATCTGTCTGGTTATATCGGCAAGACCATCACGATCGTTGTGACGGATAACGATGACGGCAATGATCTTTCTTACATCAATCTGGACGCGTTCCATGTCTGCACCTCTGACGATGAGGTTGAGGCAGCCAAGAAGGATTACGCTCGTCAGATCGAGGAGTTCGGCGAGAAGCCGTTTGAAGAGGATCCGACATCGAATGACATCCAGAACGGTGGCTTCGAGACCGGAGACTTGACCGGATGGCTGCTTCTTGACGGAACGGCTCTGACCAGAGCAAATGTGGTTCCTACCAGCCAGTATTACTGGACCGACCGTGCAGTTTACGGTGAGGGCGAGTATTATCTGGACGGCAGCAACAACGGTGCAACCCAGGAGAGCTTAACTGGTGCGATCCGCTCGACGAAGTTTACGCTTGGCGGCGACGGCTATATCACCTTCATGATGGGCGCCGGCAACGGTGGCTCTTATGTGGCTCTGTGTGATGCAGATACCGATGCAGAACTGATTAAGCAGGAGAATACCTATTTCTCCGACCCTGCACTTGCACTGACCCTGCTTCGTTTCTACATGGACGGCAATGAGTATCTTGGCAAGCAGGTTTACTTAAAGGTTGTCGATGCGAACGATGGTTCTAACGGCGGTTTCGCATTTATCAACGTGGATGACTTTAGAGTTTCCCTGACAAAGGATGACGTGGCAGCTCTGGAAGTGGAGCAGATGGAGAAGATCCAGAACGAGACCTATACGTCCGCTTCTTATGACGATCTGACCAGTCTGCGCAACTTCTACAGCAACTATCCTTACCCGGTACCGCTTAACTCTCTGGCAATGAAGACGTATGCAGAGAACCAGGTGGTAGATTGCGGCAGCGTAGATCTGACCAAGTTCGTCGCAGATGCGAAGGCAATGTTCGGTGAGGAAGAACTGGATGTCGCGGTGACCAAGGTGACCTTTAATGGCGCAGAGACGACCGAGGGCTTCGATGCATTTGATATGAGTGAGCCTGGTTACTATCATGTGAGCTACGGTGCAGAGCACGAGGGCAAGGCGCTTGAGGCTACCTTTACCGTTGTGGCACTTGCGGATCACAATTCTATTGCAAATGGAGACTTTGAGGCAGGCAATCTGGCAGGCTGGAAGGTGCTGACCGATGGTTGGAGCATCGTAGAAGGCCAGGCAGCAGGTGTCATCTCTGCAGTCAATTACTGGGGCGAGGAGCTTCCTTACAACCAGGGCGGCGACTATCATCTGGATGGCTGGAACACCGGTCTTGACGAGGGTGCAACCTGGCAGATTCAGTCCACCAACTTCACGCTGGCAGGTTCCGGCTACATTTCCGTGCGCATGGGTGGCCATGCAGCAGCGGTTCATGTCTATCTTGCCGATGGTACGGAAGTTGGCTACTATGTGCAGAACCGTTTCAATGACGAAAACTTCCCGAGTGTCGGTGCAGGCGGATCCTGGGCAGACATGGGAACCTATGTCATGGATCTTTCCGAGTATCTTGGCAAAGAGCTGTACATTGTTCTTGCAGATGAAGAGGTAGAAGGCTGGGCCCATGCATTCTTCGATGAAGTGGTCACTTATTATGAGACCGCTCCGGATGTTGCATCCATGTCTGATACCGTGATCGACGGCGGCCCTGGCGCTGAGATTCAGATTCCTTGGCAGCTGGCCGAGAATAATCTTTAATTCAATTATGACCATGCGGACTAAGGCT
Source organism: Lachnospiraceae bacterium (assembly GCA_017480565.1). GTDB lineage: Bacteria > Bacillota > Clostridia > Lachnospirales > Lachnospiraceae > RGIG1588. The sequence goes on from JAFVAL010000076.1 coordinate 12,459, forward strand.
TACGTCTGGTCTGCGTGGCTCCCCCAATAGGAGGAACTTCAGTGAAAAAGAACCTCTCCCTTTTTGGAATCCTGCTGCTTGCGCTGCTTCTTAGCGCATGCAGTGGCGATTCCCATAAAAAAGACCTGCTGATGCATTTGAATTTCAATGAGGGCAGCGGTCTTACCGTCAAAGATGCCTCCGGGAATCTTCCGGACGTCGAGATGAACTATGAGTTTTCTCATGCGGCTTATATGGACAACCAGGATCCCCAGTGGAGAAAAGATGGAATCGCGGGCGGATGCCTTTTGCTTGACGGAAGCTCCACCTACATCACCTATAACCGCAACGATATCACCGTGGAGGGCAAAGCACTCACCGTGCAGGCGTGGATTGCACCGCGTATGTTTGAGTGGGATGACCCGAACGCAGTGGATAACGGAAATGATCACCCGACCGGCATCATCAGCCAATCGAACAAGGAGAGCAAGCAGGGCTTTTTGCTCGGCTATGAGCGTTTCGGACGTCTGACCTTCCAGGTCGGTACCGGAGACGACTGGCTCACCATCTGGTCGAACGGCGATAATTTAAAGAAATACGAGTGGAATCTTGTCACGGCGACGTTTGATGCGGATGCCGGCGAGATGTGCCTGTATTTAAACGGGGAACTGATCGGTTCCCATTCGGTGGAAAAAGGCGCGCAGATTGCAGGCGCGAAGCGCACGACCTTGACCGTCGGAAGAAATGTGGAAGCAGAGCGGCTGACAGCGGGCTTTTTAAATGTGGCAAGCGGCTACATCGATGAAGTCAAGCTCTATGGTACAGCTCTTTCTGCCGCAGAGATCGAGAAGTATTATCAGAGCGTTAAAGTGCCGGAGATCGAGTTTTCCCAGATCTGGCTGCAGAATATTCTGCAAGATGACTACACCCGCACTCAGTTCCACGGAGGCCCGTATCAGTTCTGGATGAACGAACCTCACGCACCGGTGTATTATAACGGGAAGTATCATCTGTTCTACCAGGCGAACATGACCGGTTCTTACTGGCGCAACATTTGCTGGGGTCACTATGTCAGCGATGACATGGTCAACTGGAAGCCGATCAAGGAGGCCATCGTACCGACCGAAGATTCGGTGGTTCCGGATGGCGTGTGGTCCGGCGGTGCTACCCTTGATCAAAACGGCGTTCCGCTTCTGTTTTTCACAGCCGGAAATGACAGCTTTAGGGATACCCCGGGACTCATTTCCAACCAAAACATTGGTGTGGCCTACCCGGCAGATTTAAGCGATCCGGAGCTGACGGATTGGGTGATCTACGACGAGCTGGCCATCATCCAGGAAAAAGGACAGGGAAGAGCAGGAGAATTCCGTGATCCACACATTTGGAAAGAAGGAGATACCTGGTGCATGTTAATCTGCTCCGGTTCGACTTCGTCCAATGGCGGTACAGCACTGCTTTACACCACAGATACCCTGGAACTGAAGTCAGACGGCAGCATTGAGATGAACTGGACCTACAAAGGACCGGTCTATGAAATGCAAAACCAGTCTGCACTTTACGGAACGTCCTGGGAGCTCCCGATCATTTTACCGGTGACCAACGAAGCGGGGACGATCACAAAGTATTTCTTTGAGATCTCTCCGGCACCGGCCAGCATCGCAGACAACAAGGTCTATTACTGGCTGGGCAACTTCGATCTGGCGACCGGAAAGTTTACGCCGGATCCTGGCTTTGAGGGAGAACCTCATCTGTTGGACTATGGTGCAAATGTCTTTACCGGCCCCAGCTGCCTCATAGATCCCGTGAGCGGAAACATTTACATGTTCTCGATCATGCAGGATCAGAGAGGCGCTGCAGAGCAGGGAGCATCCGGTTGGGCACACACCGTCGGTCTTGCCAGACACATTTGGCTAAATGATGACGGAACGGATCTGATGATCGAGCCGATCGAGACGCTGCATACACTGGAAGATGAAACTTACATTGATGAACACAATCTGACACTGGAAGCGGCCAATGAAAAGCTTGCCCAGATCAAGGACGATCTGCTTTACATCCGTCTGAACGCAGACATCTCCGGATGCAGTGAATTTGGCATCCGTATGCTGCAGGGCGGCAAATGGGATGAGACAGGATTTACTTATGATGTCGCATCTTCCACCATTAAAGGTTATACTGAGAATAAAGGCGAAGGCGCGAAGTCGAAATCGGTATCCGGTGCACTGCCGGAGGAGGACGGTGTGATCTCGATCGAGATCTACATTGACCGTTCTTTGGTCGAAGGTTATTTTGACGATTACAAAGCGATTTCGATCCGTGCATACCCGGAAGAGGAAGATTCTAAGGGAATCGATCTGTTTGCAACAGGAAATGTGACCATCACAGATTTGTATGTTGCATCGATGAGTTCGATCTTTGATTGAATCTGATTCTGTGATACGATACTACAAACATACCATAATACCATTCCCGTGTGCGCCATCTACTCCACTTATCTAGGTGCCGCATGCAAGAAAAGGAGGAGATACCGCTAGCTCGCGGTGCGGCAGTGTGGAGACCTGTCGTAAGGCAGAGCGCGAAGCGCCTGTGAGGGCACATCAGGCGGAGGTCATGTGTCCAGAGCTCTATGATATGGCAACAGTACAGTTAAAAAACATTAAGAAGGTTTATCCATTTATCAGCGGAGAGCAGAAGAAGCCGAAGAAGAAAAAGAACGCAAATGAGCCTGAGAAGAAGAAAAGCAATCTGCAGATTACAGACGAAGGCGTTGTCGCAGTGCAGCAGTTTAGTCTGGACATCGCAGACAAAGAGTTCATCGTTCTTGTCGGACCTTCCGGCTGCGGAAAATCTACCACCCTTCGTATGGTGGCCGGCCTTGAAGACATTTCCGACGGTGAGCTGATCATCGACGGTAAGGTTGTCAACGATGTGGCACCGAAGGATCGTGATATCGCCATGGTTTTCCAGAACTATGCTCTGTATCCGCATATGACCGTGTATGACAACATGGCATTCTCTTTGAAGCTTCGTCATGTGCCGAAGGATGAGATCGACCGTCAGGTTCGCCAGGCGGCAGAGATCCTTGACATCACCCAGTATCTGGATCGTAAGCCGAAAGCACTTTCCGGCGGCCAGAGACAGCGTGTTGCAATCGGTCGTGCAATCGTTCGTGCACCGAAGGTCATGCTGATGGATGAGCCTTTGTCCAACCTGGATGCGAAGCTTCGTAACGAGATGCGTGCAGAGATCATCAAGCTGCGTGAGCGTATCGATACGACTTTCATCTATGTCACCCATGACCAGACCGAGGCAATGACCCTTGGTGATCGTATGGTTATCATGCGCGATGGTTACATTCAGCAGATCGGTACGCCGCAGGAAGTCTTTAACCAGCCGGCGAACCTGTTTGTTGCAGGATTCATCGGTATGCCTGTCATGAACTTCTTTGACGGAAATCTTGAGAGACGCGGCGACAAGTATTTTGTCAAGCTTGCGAACTATGAAGTAGAGCTTTCTCCCGAGAAGGAAGCGCGCCTGTTAAAGAAGAATGTACAGAGCCAGCCGGTCACCCTTGGTGTTCGTCCGGAGCATACGGATGTTGCCGAGGCAGGTGTTGCGGCAAGAGTGGATGTCGCAGAAATGATGGGTTCTTCCGTACATTTGCATGTAACGGCAGAGGGACGTGATGTCATCATCATCGTTCCGACGATTGATCTGTCTTCCAGCTATCATATCGGAGATACCGTACACTTTACCTTCGACGGCAAGGTGGCACATGTCTTCAGCAAGGAAGATGACAAGAACTTAGAGTTCTAAGCTTACAATTTTCGCGAACCATTCATTATGATGTACTTCACATGATAATCTCCATTCCGGAGCGTCTTGCGCGACGGGGCGATGAGAAATTGCGAATGCAATTTCTCATCTGCCATCAGGTCTATTTGTGACGTTCCGGTACAAATGGACAGTGATTTAAAATGCATATCGATGCATATTAAATCACTAATGTACTCACCAAGGAGGGATCCGGGGATGACAACCCCGGATCCTTCTGCTATAATCGGGGATAAGAGAAATCGGGCGTTACTTCATTTGATTTACAGGAAAGATGAATGGGAGGAACTAGGGTATGAAGAAATTAGGGTTTGGACTGTTAAGGCTTCCGAAGCTTGCGGGCAGCAGTCATATTGATCTGGAGGCGTCGATCCCGATGATCGACCTTGCGATCTCGCACGGTGTGACGTATTTTGATACGGCTTACACCTACAATGAAGGGACCAATGAGTTCATTTTCCGCGACGCGATTGCAAAGCGCTATTCGCGTGACGCGTACACGATCACGGATAAGATGCCGATGATGAACATCGAGCGCGAAGAGCAGCTGGAGCCGATTTTGCAGGAACAGTTGGTCAAATGCGGTGTGGACTTTTTCGATTATTACTGGCTGCATGCGATTGGTGGGCCAAATTACGAGAGGGCGGTTAAGAGCCGAGCGTTTGAACATCTGGTGACGATCAAGAAACGCGGTATTGCAAAGCACATCGGTATGTCCTACCACGGAACACCCGAGCTTTTGGACAAAGTGCTTTCCGAGCACCCGGAGATCGAATTTGTGCAGATTCAGCTCAATTATCTGGATTGGCTTGACAAGACGGTGCAGTCCAAAGCCTGTCATGACGTGTGCGTCAAGCATAATAAACCGATCATCGTGATGGAGCCGGTTAAGGGCGGGACACTCGCGACGGTTCCTCCGGAGGTGGAAGCGAAGATGCGCGCGATGGATCCGAACATGAGTCCTGCGAGCTGGGCGATCCGATTTGCAGCATCACAGGAAGGCGTGATGACGGTGCTCTCCGGCATGACGACGCTTGCACAGGTGGAAGATAATCTGTCCTTTATGGATGAATTTGTGCCTCTTACCGAGGAAGAGCAGGCGACATTGCTAGAATGTGCGGAGATCATCCGCGGCATCGTTGCGGTTCCTTGTACGGGATGCCGTTACTGCGTGGACGATTGTCCAATGAACATCTGCATTCCGGATTATTTCTCGGTGTATAATACGATCAAGCGCTTTGAGGGGATGTACCGCGCGGACGTGGTGAATTATTATAACAATTTGAAGTTCGCGCATGGAAAGCCGACGGATTGCATCCGGTGCGGGATGTGTGAGAGCAGATGTCCGCAGGGGCTGCCGATCAGAGACTACTTAGAGGAAGCGGGCGCATTTTTGGAGCGGGCGTAAATGTATTTGCCAAAACCCCCCTCTGGGGTTATACTGAAGCTATCAAAGCTTTTGTGTTTCATCTGATTTAGAAGGAGTTATGGCATGGAAAAGAATGTTTATGTACCGATGGAAGAGCGTACCGGGAAGATTTCTGTGGTATATTTCACCAGAGATCTGTCTCCGGAGGGATTAAAGAAGGTTTATGAGAAGGTCAACGGTAAGATCACAGGCAAGGTTGGCATAAAGCTGCATACCGGTGAGCCGAAGGGACCAAACATCATTCCTCGTCCTTGGGTGAAGGAGCTTCTGGCAACAGAGCCGGAGCTTAAGGATGCTGTGATTGTTGAGACGAATACCTACTATGACGGTGATCGCTACTATACCGAAGATCATAGAAAGACCCTGGAGATCAACGGCTGGACTTTCTGCCCTGTGGACATCATGGATGAAGAGGGAACGGTGCTGCTTCCGATTGCGGGCGGTAAGTGGATGAAGGAGATGTCTCACGGCTCTCATATGACGAACTATGATTCTCTCGTTGTTTTGACACATTTTAAGGGACATATGATGGGCGGATTCGGCGGTTCCAACAAGAATATCGGTATCGGCTGCGCGGATGGACGGATCGGTAAGAAGTGGATTCACACCTACGAAGGATCTGATGATATGTGGTCGATCGCGATGGATGAGCTGATGGAGCGCATTACAGAGTCGACCAAGGCGACGATTGACTTCTTTGGCGAGAACATTTGCTATGTGAATGTGCTTCGCAACATGTCGGTTTCCTGTGACTGTGAAGGTGTCGCAGCTGCTCCGGTCGTAACGCCGAATGTTGGTATCGTTGCCTCGCTTGATATTCTGGCAGCGGACCAGGCAAGTATTGATTTGGTCTATGCGATGAAGGAAGAGGATCACCACGATCTGGTGGAGAGAATCGAGACCAGACACGGACTCAGACAGCTCTCTTACATGAAAGAGATGGGCATGGGCAATGACCGCTATGTGCTGATCGATCTGGACAACGACGAGGCAGAGATCACGGCAGCGGACGGCGTGGCGCATGTGGTGCCGTTCGTGCAGGTGCCGAGACCGTAAGGGAACAGTAGAGCATTTATTTGTAGGCATACCTTTTAGCAAATATGCTTGAAGGTATGCCTTTTCTGAAAGGCGTGACTTTTATGAGTGATCGTTCAGAACTGATTCTTCGTGGCTTTTCGATCGATTGGAGCGAAGTGGAAGAGGACAGCTATGTTCGGGAGATTGAGGCGATTCGGGATCTTGATTCGCTGACGTTTCATAGCCCGATCACGTTTTTTGTCGGGGAAAATGGCAGCGGCAAGTCTACGCTTTTGGAGGCAATTGCAGTGGCAGCAGGCTTTAACCCGGAGGGTGGGACGCGCAATTACAGCTTTGCGACAAGGAATTCTCACTCCGACCTTTACCAGGCGATTCGTCTCGTGCGCAGCAGCCGTAAGATTGGCTGGGGGTATTTCCTGCGGGCGGAGAGCTTTTACAATGTTGCGACAGCGGAGGAGGCATACAGCCAAGGTCCTGGCGGAAGGCCGCAGCACTTTCATGAGCGGTCGCACGGCGAGAGTTTCCTTGCTGTGGCGCAGAGATATTTTCAGGGAAATGGGCTTTATTTCCTCGATGAGCCGGAGGCGGCACTTTCCCCGCAGCGCCAGCTGACGCTTTTGATGGAGATTCATCAGTGTATGCAGGATGGCGGGCAGTTCATCATCGTCACGCATTCCCCGATCTTGCTTGGTATGCCGAATGCGGAGATTCTAACCTTTGATGAAGGGACGATTCATCCGTGCGAGTACGAGGATACGGACAGCTACAAGGTGACGTCGACATTTATCAATTCGAGGGAAATGTTTTTGCATCGGCTGTTTGAAGAGTGAAGAAAGTATTTTTGTTTTCATAAATGTGAAGATGTGTTATACTGAAAAAAAGCTTGTGAGGGATGAGTATGTCAGACGAAGAAAAGAGAGAATGGATTTATAAGACAGTTGCATCGCTAGATCCGGAAGATGCCTTAGAAATGATGAGAAAATCTAAGTCAGAGGATCAGAGACGGTTTTTTGAAACTGTGTCTAATTATTTGTTACAGGAAAAGCAGAGAAAAGCAATAGAGGAGAGACGATTCTAAGTGAAGCGGTATATCTTAATAGCTGGAGTCAATGGGGCTGGTAAATCAACACTTTATCAGTCCTCTCATATTTTTCAAGGGATTCCGAGAATCAATTCTGATGATATCTTAAAAGGGAATGGAGACTGGCGTAATCTTCAAGATCAAATCCGTGCGGGGAAAGAAGCAGTCAGATTACAAGCCCAATTTCTAGACCAAGGGATAACATTCCAGCAAGAGACAACTTTATGTGGGAAGTCGATTTTACAGGCAGTGCGAAAGGCAAAGAATCAAGGATACCAAATTGAGATTCATTTCGTTGGCCTTGATAATTCCGAGATTGCGAAAAGAAGAGTACGTTATCGCGTCTCGGTTGGTGGACATGGAGTGCCAGATGAGTTGATTGAAAAAAGGTATCATGAATCATTCTCTAATATAAGATCAATTCTGCCCATCTGTGACCGAGTGATATTTTACGACAACTCTGATTTGTTGACATGGGTTGCAGATTGTGAATTTGGTGTGATGGTACGAGAAGCAGAGAAGCTTCCGATATGGTTTCAAGAGAATATATTGTTGTCAAGAAATCAATAAATAAACGAGATTAAAAAGGGGTTAGCTATGGTTTCATTTGAGAGTGATTATATTGCGGGGGCGCATCCGAAGGTGCTTGATGCGCTTCTTAGGACGAATCTGGAAGCGCTTCCCGGCTATGGGACAGATGTGTATTGTGAGCGCGCGAAGGAGAAGATTCGCATGGCGTGTGCGTGTCCGGAGGCGGAAGTGGAGCTGTTGGTTGGCGGAACGCAAACCAATGCCGTGGTGATTTCTTCGATGCTGCGCGATTTTGAAGGCGTGGTTGCGGCGGAGACAGGCCATGTGAGTGTGCATGAGGCTGGAGCAATTGAATTTACTGGGCACAAGGTGCTTGCGGTGCCGCAGAAGGATGGAAAGATTGCGCCGGAGGTGCTGGCCTCATATCTGGAGGGCTTTTACGCGGATGGTAATCATGAGCACATGGTTTTCCCGGGCATGGTTTACATCTCGCATCCGACAGAGTACGGAACTTTGTATACAAAGGATGAGCTGACCGGGATTTCTGAGATCTGTCACCGGTTTGGAATCACACTTTATCTTGACGGGGCGAGGCTTGGCTATGGGCTTGCAAGCTCTGCGAGTGATCTGACACTGCCGGAGATTGCGCGTCTTACGGATGTCTTTTACATCGGTGGGACGAAGGTCGGTGCACTTTGCGGGGAGGCTGTGGTATTTACCAAGAAGAACCGCCCGGCACATTTTATGACATCGATCAAAAAGCGCGGTGCACTGCTTGCGAAGGGAAGACTTCTCGGCGTGCAGTTTGACGCATTGTTTACCAATGATCTCTACCTGGAGATCTCAAAGCATGCGATGCGGATGGCAGAGAGGCTGAAGGAAATGATCCGCGAAGCGGGCTTGCCATTTTATCTGGATTCACCGACCAATCAACAGTTTATTATCATGGAAGACGAAAAACTGGCGAGGTTTGGAGAGAAGATTGCCTACAGTTTTTGGGAGAAAACCGATGAGACGCACACGGTGATCCGGCTTGCGACTTCGTGGTCGACAACCGAGGAAGATCTTGCGGCACTTGCGAATGCATTTGCTGAAATGTGATCGAAAAATCAATTGAGGTCAGGTTTATCGCCTGACCTCAAAGTGTGTTTCGTCAAGAAGAATGTGGCCTTCCTTCATCAGCCGCCCGAGTGCGCGCTTGAACGCGTTTTTGCTCAAGCCAAAGTATTCCTTGATGGCTTCGGGATCGGATTTGTCATGGAAGGGAAGGCTGCCGCCGGCGGCCATCAATTTCTTGTAAATGAGCTCCATGTCGGAATCAATCTGCAGATAGCTCTTTTCGCGCAGGCTAAGGTTGAGCCTGCCATCGTCAAGCACTTTTGTGACGCGGGCTTTGACGATCTGCCCACCTTTGATCTCGGTGAAGATCTCATTTTTGGGAATGAGGGCAGAGTAGAGGTTATCGACCGCAACGAACGCGCCGAAATTCTTGCTCGTCTCATAGACGAGACCGGTGACCTGATCGCCTGCTTTGTAATCCGAGTTCGCTGCGAGCCGTTCATACACATGCATGGAGGCCGCGAGGCGCTCACTCTTGTCGATGTAGAGAGTGACCAGCACCTGATCGCCGGGTTTCACGCGGTAGGTCTGCTCCTTAAAGGGAAGAAACAGGTCTTTGGCGAGGCCCCAGCTTAAAAATGCACCGATCTTCGAGGCGTCCGCAACGGGTAATAAGGCAAGCCCGCCAAGCTCCAGCGCAGGCTTTGTCGTTGTCGCGATCGGACGATCTTCGGAATCTTTGTAAATGAAAACATCAATCGCATCTCCGGGGCGAAGCCCCTTAGGAATCTGCTTGCCGGGAAGCAAAACCGCCTCGTCGGTGTGCGCCTGGTCGGGTGCAAGATACGCACCTGCGGAGGTCTCTCTTAGCATGATCAATGTCTGTGTTTTTCCTAGTTGCAACATGTCATTCCGTCCTTTCTATCTTTTGTTAGCTACCAGAAGCAGATAATTCTACTATTGTCGAATAAAATGTGTGATGGCAAAGGTTGTGCCAGCCCCGTCTGTCAGATCAACAAAGAATTCATCCCCTGCATCATAGATCATCGGGGTGATGTGATCGCCAAGAACGGCGCTTTTTTTGTATTCAATCCGAAACTCCCCGACCGTGAAATCTTCCGGCAGATAATTCTCGGCCATCTTTAAATACTGTCCGTTGTTGACATGATGGTTGGAATCCAGATGACTGTGCGTCACGGCAAATGTCTCCGCCGTTACCGGTGTAACTTTTGGCGGGCGAATCTTGCGCGGCGCATAATTCATATCGAAGGGCGGCAGCGGTGCGTAAAGATTGCCTTCGTATTCCCCGACACGTGCGGGTTCGCCTTTCTCAGAATCCATGTAAACCCAGAGAGAGTCTGCGTAAGCCAAAAGCTCTCCATCCTCCGATTCGATGAAGAAGTTACGGGATCCGAATGCCAGCTGAAACTTATACGGCCAGGTCGAGATGCGGATCTTTTCACCAAAATGTGGTCTGCGCTTGATGACGACCTGCCAGCGCGCCATGAGCCAGACCAAGTGATGCTCGGTAAGCCAGGAAAGGCCGATGCCTAAATCCTCTGACTGAAATGTGGAACAATCCTGAAAATAATCGATGATTCCGGAAAGTGAGAGCTTCTCGTCTTCCGCGATCTCACTGTACCTGACTCTGCTTTCAAATGCATACTTCCCCATAACGAATTCCTTTCTCATTTTTCATACACAAGATTCATCATAACACATTTGTAAAAAGAATTCTACCTCAGGAATTGGTTGAGAACTTGACCTCTGTGTAGTATAATATCATCTGTGTAAGTTTATCCCTTGGAGGTATGAGACAAATGAAGACAATTGTAAGCACACCGAACGCGCCTGCGGCGATCGGACCCTATTCACAGGCAACCATCATCGGAGGTGTCGTCTATACATCCGGCCTGCTTCCGCTTGACCCGAAGACCGGCGCTCTGGTAGAGGGTGGCGTGGAATCGCATGCAGTGCAGGTGCTTGAGAATATGAAGGCTCTTCTTGAGGCGGCTGGTTCTTCGATGGATCAGGTCGCGAAGACAACCGTATATATCACGGATATGAATGATTTTGGCAAGGTCAATCAGATCTATGCGAAGTATTTTACAGAAGGCAATTATCCGGCGAGAGCTTGCGTGGAAGTGACGGCTCTTGCAAAGGGTGCCATGGTTGAGATCGAAGCGATTGCGACGGTGGGATGATGGAACGAGTAAAGAAAGTTAATCGCGTCTTTTTATTTGTCGTACTGGCGACGGTGGCAGCAAGTTTCCTGGTGATCTTGCTGCAGATGTTTACAGACAGTACGGTAGTTTTGCTGTTCGCCAATCAGGTGATTTTAGTGCTTCCGGCACTGATTTTTGCCTTTACCAGGCCGGAAGGATTTGCCGAGACGATCGGACTTAGGAAGCTGCCCTGGATTACGGTGCCGCTTTTGGTGCTTGAGATGCTTTTGCTCTTCCCGGTGGTCTCCGTGTTAAATGTGCTCTCGATGTTCCTTGTCGAGAACCATATCAGTGATACGATTACGGACATCGTCGGAGAAGGTTCTGTCGTGATTGCCGTGGCGGTGATTGCGCTCGTGCCGGCAATTTTTGAAGAGATCATTTTCCGAGGGGTCATTTACAATTATGGCTATCGCAAGATCAGTCCGATCAAAGGAATGTTGCTTTGCGGCCTGCTCTTTGGACTCCTGCACATGAATTTAAACCAGTTCTGCTATGCTTTCGTGCTTGGCGCTGCGCTTTGCCTGGTACTTGAGGCGACGGACTCGATCGTGGCGACCATGATCATGCATTTTACGCTGAATGCGACATCGACGATCATCGCATTTGTATCCGAGACCATGATGGACAACGAAGCGGTACAGGCGATCTTAGGAGAACTGGAAGGAGAAGAGGAGATCATCACGAACGAGACGTTGATGCAAAGTCTCCTTTCTCTGCTGCCGATCGCGATTGTCTGCGGCGTGCTTGCCTGGGTTCTGCTGCGCGTGATTGCACAGAAATGCGGCCGCGAAGAGCATCTTAGAAATCTGTTCCAGAAGCCTGAGACGACGACCTGGGAAGCGGTGGAGTATTCCGTAGAAGGAACGAATCTGTTTACCCCTGCCCTGATTGTGGGTATTGTGATTTGCATTGTCATGATGGGGCTTACCGAGCTTTCTTATGGCATGGCGATGGGGTAAAGAATGGAGAAAAAAGAACTGGCGCTTGCGGTGATCGAACGTCTGCGGACGGAATATCCGGATGCGGATTGCACGCTGGATTATGATGAAGCGTGGAAACTGCTCGTAAGTGTGCGGCTTGCGGCGCAGTGTACGGATGCGCGCGTGAACGTAGTCGTAGAAGACCTTTACGCGAAGTATCCGGACGTAAATGCGCTCGCAGAGGCGACACCGGAGGCGATTGAAGAGATTGTAAGGCCTTGCGGACTGGGAAGAAGCAAGGCGAGAGATATCAACGCCTGCATGAAGGTGATCAGGGATCAGTATGACGGCCGCGTGCCGGATACGATGGAAGCGCTGCTTGCCCTGCCGGGGGTCGGCAGGAAGAGTGCGAATCTGGTGCTTGGTGATGTCTACCATAAGCCCGCGATTGTGACGGATACGCATTGCATCCGTTTATGCAACCGAATCGGTCTGGTGGAGGGAGTTAAAGAGCCTAAGAAGGTCGAAATGGCGCTCTGGAAGATCGTGCCGCCTGAGGAAGGAAATGCGCTTTGCCACCGGTTCGTGGAGCATGGAAGAGCGGTCTGCACTGCGCGGACCAAGCCTTACTGTGACCGGTGTTGTCTGAATGATATTTGTGAGAAGAACGGGGTCTGATGCCTTGCGGGATGCGAAGACATTTGCCCCAAAGAAAAAGGAGAAGGAATCAGTATGGAGATGCAGCAGTCCATTCGTAAGTTTAAAGTGACGCATTATCTGTCCGCGCTGCTTTTGGTGGCGGCGGGCGTGATTTTAGTGATCTGGCCGGAGATGACCTTGACTACCATCTGTATGGTGATCGGCGGTATCGTGGCGGCAGTAGGTGTATTTTATATCATTGCATATTTCGTCAGAGACCGGCTGAAATCGATCCTTGGCATGGATCTGGTGCTTGGACTTTTGATCACGGCGGTCGGCATCTTGATTTTGACACACACGAAGACGGTCATCTCGATGATTCCGGTGATTTTCGGCGTCGTATTGCTCATTAGTTCTCTGGTCAAAGTGCAGACCGCGGTCGATATGAAGAGGCTGCATGTCAAGCGCTGGTGGATCACGCTTTTATTCGCCGTGATGACAATCATCCTTGCAGTGGTTCTGATCCGCAATCCGTTCGAGGCGATGGCGACCCTGATGGTATATGTCGGCATTTGCTTCATCGTGGACGGTATCCTTACGCTCTTTAGCATGATCGCGCTCGGTGCGAACCTGCGCAGAGTCAAGAAGCTCGCGGAGCGCGAGTCGAAGGATGCGGACATCATTGATGCAGAAGAGAAGCCTTTGGAGTGGTAATAGTTCGCCAATTTGGCAAATGAGGTCGTTATGAGTTATTGTAAAGAGTGCGGCAGCAAGCTGACCTTTCGGAGAAATGGACTCGACGGGGATGTGCCTTATTGTGAGACCTGCAAGGCATTTCGCTTCCCGCAGTACAATGTCGCGATCAGCACGATCGTGATGAACGAGGCGATGGATCAGATCATTTTGATTCAGCAGTACGGAAGAACGGACAACATCCTGGTGGCGGGCTATGTCAATCTCGGGGAGTCGCTCGAAGAGGGCCTAAAGCGCGAAGTTCACGAAGAACTGGGGCTTACGGTCACGAAGTGTCAATACCTGCGCAGCAAGTACTTTGAGAAGAGCAACACGTTGATGTGCAATTTTCTCTCCGTGGTCGATGATATGTCGTTGGATCATATCAATGAGGAGATCGATCGGATTTCCTGGTTCAGCCTGGAGGAGGCGAAGGCTTGTATTAAGCCCGGCAGCCTTGCGCAGGAGTTTTTGAATCAAGGGATTGCGGATCTTTTGGAAGGCCGGATCCGTCTGTAAGGCGTGTATGTGAGGAATGGGAAATGTACCGAGATGAGATTTTAGAGCTTTTGCGCGGCGTCAAAGAAGGGACTGTGACACCGGAGGAAGCGCTGCATGATTTAAAACGGGAGCCATTTGACGACCTGGGGTATGCCAAGGTCGATGTGCACCGCGAGCTGCGCCAGGGCGTGCCGGAGGTGATTTTCGGTGCGGGCAAGACGACAAAGCAGATTCGCGGTATTGTAGGTTCGATGAAAGCGCGCGGCAGAGAAGACATTTTAATTACAAGATTGTCGAAAGAGGCTGCGGCGGAGCTTGTTGACCTTGACCTTGAATATCACGAGCTTGCGAGAATCGGGATTGTCTCGCATAACACTTCGAAAGAACTGACCGGAAGCATCGTGATTGCATGCGGCGGAACGAGCGATATTCCGGTGTGTGAGGAAGCGGCGATTACGGCAGAGCTCTTTGGAAATAAAGTAACAAGACTTTACGATGTTGGCGTGGCCGGGATCCACAGGCTGCTCTCAAACATGGATCCGCTCATGGATGCACGCGTTGTAATCGCCGTGGCGGGGATGGAAGGTGCGCTTGCGAGTGTGGTTGGCGGCCTCGTAGACTGCCCGGTGATCGCGGTGCCGACGAGTGTTGGGTACGGTTCGAATTTCCACGGATTGTCCGCACTCCTTTCGATGCTCAATTCCTGCGCAAGCGGCGTGAGTGTCGTCAATATCGATAATGGATTCGGCGCGGGATATCTAGCGAGCATGATCAATAAGATGGAAAGCGCAAAAGATTGAGATTTAGGGGATAGATGAGAAATGAAAACTTTGTATTTGGAATGTAATATGGGCGCAGCCGGGGATATGCTTACGGCTGCCCTTTCCGATCTGTTAGAGGATAAGGAAGCGTTTGTCGCGAAGATGAACGGACTGGGGATCGAGGGGCTTTCCTTCTCGCTGGAACCCAGGGTGAAGATGGGGGTGACTGGCAATCATGCGACGGTGAAGGTGCACGGCGACGAAGAAGACTGGCATGACTCCGGCGAGGAGGAACACGAACACCACCATCATGATCATGAGGAGGAGCACGAACACGATCATCATGATCATGAGGAGGAGCATGAACACCATCATCATGATCATGATCACGAGCATCATCACCATCATACGAGCGTGGCGGATATCAATGGAATGATTGAAAAGCTTCCGGTCTCCGAGAAGGTGAAGCATGATGCAAAGGCAGTCTATCATGAGATTGCAGAGGCGGAGAGCGCCGTTCACGGACGTCCGGTGGAGCAGATCCATTTCCACGAAGTGGGGACGATGGATGCACTCGCGGATGTGACGGCAGTTTGCCTGTTGATGGAAGAGCTTGCGGTGGATCAGGTGATTGTGTCTCCGATTCATGTGGGAAGCGGCCAAGTACGCTGTGCGCATGGTATTCTTCCTGTACCGGCACCCGCGACTGCGCACATTTTAAAAGGTGTTCCGACCTATGGCGGGGAGATTCGCGGAGAGCTTTGCACACCGACCGGCGCTGCACTGCTTAAGTATTTTGCGGCTTCCTTCGGACCGAGACCGGTGATGAAGGTCGAAAAAGTCGGCTACGGCATGGGAAACCGCGACTTCCCGGTGATGAACTGTGTCCGGGCTTATCTTGGCGAAACCGAGGACGGCGGCTTGGAGAAGATTACCGAACTTTCCTGCAACATCGATGATATGACAGGAGAAGCACTCGGGGGACTGTACGAGACACTCACAGCCGCAGGCGCGCTGGATGTAGCACTGATTCCTGCGGTGATGAAGAAAAACCGCCCGGGACATCTGCTCCTTTGCATCGTAAAGCCTGAGAAGGCTGACGCGGTGGCAGAAGCCATCTTACAAAATACCGCGACGATCGGCGTGCGCAGAAATGACATCGTCCGCTACGTACTTGACAGGGAACAAGGCGCTTTGGAGACCGCGTACGGACAGATCAGGTATAAAAGGTCGTTCGGCTACGGGGCAGACAAGGTGAAACCGGAGTGGGAAGATCTTGCTTCTGCGGCGAAGGCTGCAGGCGTATCTACCTCGAAGGTGAGAGAAGCCTTTTATAAAGAATTTAATAAAGATTGATAGAGAGGAGCACTCCCCGGCCAGTGGCCGGGGAGTGCTTGTGTTTTGAGGGTTATAAGCTTGCCAAAAATCCGTAGACCTTATCGGCGATCTTCTCGTGCCCTGCGTCGTTGGGGTGCAGCCCGTCCGGTACATACAGCTCCTGGATGATCGGAACGGCGGGCTGCAGGCCGCTAGTACGGTAGAGATCCAGGGTTGGAATCGCGTAGTAGGCTGCGATCTCGATGATCGCATCGACGTAGGTTTCGAGGGAGGCGAGTCTTCTCTGCCCGAGCTCATTGAAGGATAGATCATTCTCGTCGAGGCGATGCAGGGGCGTTAAAAAGACAAGTTGTGAGGATGGATAGCGTTCGATTAACGTGGTGCACAGCTCATGGACTGCGCCGCAGAACGTCTCGGGATCGTTGTCGTAGAGATCACCAAAGAGTGCATCGCCGTGGCCGAAGTCGTTGGTGCCGCCGAAGACAACGACGATGTCTGCGTCGGGGATCATATCCTCCACACGGGTGATGAACTGCTTGTCCCACTTTTCCTTCGGAGAGGGGGTGTGCTGCGGGGCGAGGCGGGTGCCGCCGATCCCATAGCCAAAACACTGCGCGCCGGCGCGTGCTTCGATGCGCTTCCAGTAAAGATTGTCTAAGTTTTCTACGCCATGTCCTTCTGTGATACTGTCGCCAAGGAAGGCAATTTTTTTATTCTTTAGTTCCATTGGAAAGCTCCATTTCTTTGTTATTATACCTACGATTATAGACGTAGATGTGCCTCGTTGCAAGAAGAGAAGAAAAGGATGTCTTTTTACAAAAAGTGCGGTATAATGTTTAACATAAATGGATCGGCAACATTTTTATAGAATGCAAGAAAGAGGGTGACCTTTCGGATGAAACACATTTACCTGAATTTAAAGCGGTTTGATGTTCCTGTAGAATATGGTGGGGTGAATCGTCTGGCACCGGTGGCAGACTGGGGAAGGACGATTGTGCTTAAGACGCAGGGAGCGTTAAAAGCCTATGATCCCGCAGAGGTCGACTTTACGATGTATCTGCCGGAGGCGCATCTGCTTGGCGCGATCGCCGCGCGGGATGCGGATAGCCCGGTCAAGATCGGAGCACAGGGTGTTTATCATCAGGACGTCGCGCCCGGTGGGAATTTTGGCGCATTTACAACACTCCGGCCTGCGTCTGCTGTCAAAGCCCTTGGCTGTGATAGCGTGCTGATTGGTCACTGCGAGGAGCGCAAAGATAAAATGTATCTCTTTCAGTACCTTGCGGGCATGGAGCAGAAGCAAGCGGCTTATGTGACCAACCGCCTGCTTAACGAAGAGGTGATTCGCGCGCAGGAGAGAGGCTTGACCGTCCTTTACTGCATCGGTGAAACGAGTGAGGAGCAGCCGGAGTGGGAGAGAGTGCTAAAGCTCCAGCTGATGACTGGACTCATGGGAGCAGACATGTCCAAGGTTGTGATCGCTTATGAGCCGGTCTGGTCGATTGGTCCCGGCAAGACCCCAGCAGACAAGGACTACATCACAAAGATTGCCCGCTACATCAAGGAACTGACCGGCGGTCTGGACGTGGTTTATGGCGGTGGCTTAAAGAGCGCGAACGCCGAGATGCTCGCGTCGATCCCGGAGATTGACGGCGGGCTGATCGCACTGACAAGATTTAGCGGAGAGATCGGTTTTTATCCGGAAGAATATCTGGAAATCATTCGTTTGTATTTGGGGAAATGAGGTCGCATGGGAGTAACATTTGCGGAAACACCCGAGGTGTTTGGATCATTGCATTTGTGGATTGTGGCAGGAATTTTGGCCTGCCTGATCGGGCTTGGCTTTGTGCTGAAGAACTGGTCTGAGAAAAGGCTTCTTCGGCTGATCGGGATCCTCGGTGTTTTGATGATTGTGACAGAAATCTGGAAGCAGTGGTTTGTCTGGGTGTACGTCTACGAGGGAGAGCGATCTACGTGGTTTTTCCCATGGCAGCTTTGCAGCATGTCGATGTATGTGTCCGCACTGGTGCCGGTGTTAAAGGGAAAGGCGCAGAACACTGCTCTGGTGTTTTTAGCTACGTTCTCAGTGATTGGTGCGGTGTTTGCACTGGGATTTCCGGGCGATATGATGCGGCCGCAGATTCTGTTGTTCATCCACAGTTTCTGGTATCACGGGACGATGCTCTTGGAAAGTCTGGCCGCCACATTTGTCTTGAGAAATCGGGAAAAGGTGCGGTTTGTACCAGCGATCTGTTGGTTTCTGGTTATGGCCGTGATCGCGCAGATCATCAATGTGGTCAGTTACCGTGTGATCGGCGATACGCGGCTTTCCTCCAACATGTTCCAGATCACGCCTTATTACCCCTCGACGCAGCCAGTATTCCACGAGATCGCACTTGCGATCGGAGTTTGGCCTGAGATCATTCTTTATCTTGGGTGTATCATCTTTGGCGGGTTTCTTCTTTTTCAATTGCTGCGAATCATTATCGCAAGACATACGCGTGTGAATCAGGAAAGGTTGGACAAATGAAACAGTTTGAATTTGAGTATGGCACGGGGACGATGAGCGCGATGCTGCCGGATGAGACGGATGTCTTTATTCCTGGTGTGACGGTGGAAGATCCGCCGCACATCCCGGAGAGTGAGCTTGAGGCGGCTTATCTTGATAGCCTGGCGCATCCGATCGGGATGCCTCGCGTATCAGAGCTTGTGAAGAAGGGAAGCAAGGTGGTGTTTGTGGTGCCGGACCGTGTCAAGGGCGGCGAGCAGCCTACCTGCCATCGCAGGCTTTCGATTCGTTATTTGTTAAATGAACTCTACACCGCCGGCGTGGAGAAGAAAGACATTTTATTTATCATTTCCAACGGACTGCATCCAAGAAGCACAAACAAGGATGCACTGGCACTCTTTGGCGAGGAGCTCTATCACGAGTTCTGGCCGACCGGGCAAATCATCAGCCACGATTCGGAGGATCAAGAGCACATGGTAGACCTTGGCTGTACCGAGGCGGGTGATCCCGTGAGAATGAACCGGTATGTCTTTGAAGCGGACCTGCCGATCCTGATTGGCCATGTGCAGGGCAATCCCTACGGCGGTTATTCCGGAGGCTACAAGCACAGCTCCTGCGGGATCACGGACTGGCGCAGTATCGCCAGCCATCACGTCCCTTCCGTGATGCACCGGGATGATTTTACACCGGTCAATGGTGGAAGCCTCATGCGGGATAAGTTCAACCAGATCTCGATGAAGATGGAAGAGGCGATGGGCCATCCGTTCTTCTGCTGCGATGCGGTGCTCGATTCCAAGGCGCGTCAGATCACGATTTTCTCCGGCTATGCGAAGGAAATGATGCCGCTCTCCTGGAAGGTGGCAGATCAGAGAACCTACGTGCACTGGGCAGAGAAGAAGTATGATGTACTGGTCTTTGGCATGCCGCAGAAGTTCCACTACGGGGACGGCATGGGCACGAATCCGATCATGATGATGCAGGCTCTCTCCGCACAGGTGCTGCGCTTTAAGCGTGTGATGAGCGACCGGTGCGTGATCATTTGCTCAAGCATCTGCAACGGCTTCTTTAACGATGATAAGTGGCCGTATCTCAGAGAGTGCTACGAATGGTTCCAGCGCGATCAGATGAATGAACTGCCGGACATGGACCGACTCGGAGAGTACTTCGCAACGAATGAGGAGTACATCAGAAAGTACCGGTTTGCGAATGCATTTCACCCGTTCCACGGCTTCTCGATGATGGCCTGCGGGCACATCGCGGAGATGAATACGAGTGCGATCTACATCGTGGGGGCGGAGAATCCCGGCTATGCCAGAGGCATGGGACTTAAGACGCGGGCGACTTTTGAGGAGGCGCTGGAGGACGCGAAGAAGAAATATGTCGGGGAGCATCCGAACATTCTGGCCCTTCCGCTGACATTTAAGACGGCAGCGGTTCATTTGTGCATGAAGGATCCGGCGAAAGATCTCATGGACGCCTACGGACACAGGCCGGGGCATTGCTGAGAGGAGACGATCATGAACTGTTATCTTGGCGTGGATATCGGGACAACGAATTTGAAGGCAGCCGTCTTTACGGTGGAAGGTGAGATGCTTGCATTTTCTTCGGCTCCGAACATCAATCATCACCCTCGGCCGGATTACGGCGAGTTTGATATGGAAGAGATCTGGGCGGGACTTTGCAAATGTATCCGCGAAGTGGTGGATCTTGTCGGCGCGGAACGTATCAAGGGGGTCGGCGTCTCTTCGATGGCGGAGAGCGGCGTGCCTCTAGACGCAGATGGAAATGTGCTCTATCCGATGATTGCCTGGTATGATAACCGAACCGAACCGCAGATGGAAGAGCTTGGAAGAAACCTCGGGCGCAGGGAGATCTACCAGATCACCGGGCAGAATCTGGGACCGAAGTTTGGCTTGTGCAAGATGATGTGGATTCGCGAGAATCATCCAGAGGCTTTGGAGCAGATGGCGCACTGGCTCTCGACGGAGGATTATATCATCTACCGGCTGAGCGGTGAGTTTGCGACGGATTACACGATGGCCGGGCGGACGATGGCGTTTGATGTGACGAAGCTTTCTTGGTCGGAGAAAATGCTTTCGCAGGCGGGCGTGTCTCCAGAGGTGATGCCTAGAGCCTATCCGGGCGGGGCAAAGGTCGGAGAGGTACATGAAAAAGCTGCAGGAGAGACCGGCTTGCTTCCCGGCACGGCAGTGGTGACCGGTGGGCATGATCATTGCTGTGCAGCGGTTGGCATCAATATCTTTGAGGATGGTGCGGTGCTTGATTCGATGGGCACGGCGGAGACCTTGATGATCGCAACCGACCAGCTCATGCTCAATGACCTTTCTTTTGAGAAAAGCTATACGGTATACCCGCATTGTGGTAAGCGGCTTTACCGCGTGATGGCACCAGGCTCCGGTCCGGGCGTCGTGATCGACTGGATTTTCCGAAATCTTGGCGCGGATCTGGAGGGAAAAGGCGCGCAAAACGGCACTTCTCGGTATACAGAGATGGAGCGTGTCATCGGTGAGAAATCCGGCCGCGGCCTCTGGTTTTATCCGATGTTACGCGGTGATTTGAAAAATGCGTTTGCAGGAGCAACCTTCCGTGGTGTCCGGGACTTCCATGACCGCGGTGATCTGATCGCAGCTGCATTTAACGGACTCATTTACGAATCCAAGCAGAATATGGATACGATGCACGAGGTCTTTGGGGAAAGCTTTGATCGGTGCCGCGTGGTGGGCGGCGTGTCTAAATCCGACTACATCATGCAGAAGAAAGCGGACATTTTTAAGAACCGGATGGAAGTGCCCATCAACCATGAGTCTGCCTGCTTTGGCGCGGCGCTTTTGGCTGCGATCGGTGTCGGAGAGCTGAGCTTCGATGACATGGGACGCTTCTATCACTGCGACCGGGCATTTGAGCCGAGGTCGGAGGAAGACTACGAACAGGACTACGAAACTTACTTAAGGAACCGCGCGGCGGTGTTAGCGCTTTATGAGGAGGAATAACAATGGATTTCACAGCGAAAAGAAATGAATTATGGTCACAGAAGGTGATCAAGGGGTTGGCTTCCCGCAACATGACCGGTTACTATGCAAAGACGAAGGAAGAGGCCTGTCAGATCGCACTCTCTTTGATTCCGGAAGGTGCAACGGTCACGATGGGCGGGGGTGCAAGCATCAGCGAGTGCGGCCTGCTGGACGTGGTAAAGGGAGGCAACTACCAGTTTATTGACCGCAATGCCTATGCAGATCGCCGGGAGGCGCAGTTGCTGGCCTACGATGCGGATGTCTACCTGATGAGCGCAAATGCGATGACCGAGGACGGCGTGTTGGTCAACATTGACGGTAATGCGAACCGTGTCTCTGCGCTGGCTTATGGTCCGAAGAAGGTCATTCTTGTGGTGAGCATGAACAAGATCTGTAAGGACGTGGATTCTGCGATGAAGCGTGCAAGAAATGTCGCCGCGCCGATCAACGCAGGGCGGTTTGGACTAAACACGCCTTGTTCGAAGACCGGGGCATGTGCAGACTGCAAATCGCCGGATACTGTGTGCTGCCAGTTCTTGATCACGAGGTATTCGAAACACAATGACAGAATTCATGTGATTCTGGTGAATGAGGATCTGGGATTCTAAGGAAGAGGAGAAGAATGCGAGAGGCCGTCTGGGGACGGCCTCTTGTGAGTTTGAGGGATATAATGTCAGATTGACAGCCCTACCGCTTTTCTCAGCGCTTCCGCCCGATCGGTTTCTTCCCAACGCACGCCCAAATCTTCTCTTCCAAAGTGTCCGTAGGCCGCGAGTTTCCGGTAAACGGGCTTTTTCAGGTCAAGGTCGCGGATGATTGCGGAGGGACGAAGATCGAAGACCTTTTGAACAGCTTCACTTAGCCTGTCATCGCTTACGATGCCGGTGCCGAAGGTTTCGACGAGAAGCGAGACAGGCCGTGCGACACCGATTGCGTAAGCGAGCTGTACCTGGCAACGCTCCGCCAGACCCGCAGCGACGACATTTTTCGCAACGTAGCGCGCTGCATAGGCAGCGCTGCGGTCTACCTTGGTCGGGTCTTTGCCGGAGAAGGCACCACCGCCGTGGGGCGCGCTGCCACCGTAGGTGTCTACGATGATCTTGCGGCCGGTCAGCCCGGAGTCACCCTGCGGTCCGCCGATGACAAAGCGGCCTGTCGGATTGATGTAATACTTGGTATTCTCGTCCAGGAGTTCGGCAGGAATAATCTCCTTGATGACGAGTTCGATCATGTCCTTCCGAATCTGAGAAAGCTCCACCTCCGGGGCGTGCTGCGTGGAAAGCACGACCGTATCAACGCGGACGGGGCGACGGTTCTCATCATATTCCACGGTCACCTGCGTTTTGCCATCGGGGCGAAGATAAGTGACGAGCCCTTCCTTACGCACCTCGGTCAAACGCTTTGCAAGCTTGTGTGCCAAAGAGATCGGCAGGGGCATCAGCTCCGGGGTCTCTTTGCAGGCGTAGCCAAACATCAGTCCCTGATCACCAGCGCCATTCTGCAGTTCAGCGGCGTCATTTTCCTTGCTCTCCAGAGACTGATCCACACCGAGCGCAATGTCCGCAGACTGCTCATCAATGTTGACGATGATGCCGCAGGTATCGCAGTCGAAGCCATATTTTGCGCGGTCATAGCCGATCTCACGCACGACACCACGCACGATGCCAGGAATATCGATGTAGGTTTCCGTCGAAATCTCGCCCATCACATGGACAAGGCCGGTGGAGACACAGGTCTCGCAAGCCACACGACCTTCTGGATCCTTTTCTAAAATCGCATCGAGGATCGCATCTGAAATCTGATCACAAATCTTGTCCGGATGTCCTTCCGTGACCGATTCTGAAGTAAACAAATAATGTGCCATACGTTGTTCCTTTCTGTGAAAAATGTAAATAAAAAAGCGTCGGATGACCGACGCACACACGAAGCGATTCTTATATAAGCCTCATCTTTCGCATGCGCCGGAATTAGCACCACACCGGCAAATGCACCGGCAGGTTGCTGTGAGATCATAGGGCCGTTCCCTTCCTCACTCTGGATAAGGTGTCTTACAGACAGTTAGGAGTATATAACAGGAGGGGAGTGCGTGTCAAGAGTTACAAACCAAACAAGGCCATCTGATGCTTTGCAAAGTGTTAGCACATCCCCCGTTAGGAGCCGATGCAAACTTTTCATAACAAGAATTTGAAAAAGTTGCAAGGGGTTGGAAAAGACGGGGATAACGAAAGTCTCTTCTTGCTTATTTCTTGCTACCGGAGCACCGATGGTATTAATTTATACTGAATGACAGAAGCACACCTCGGCATAACGCTTTCCAAAGATTTTTACACTTTTGTTACAAACGAAATGAAGCCATATGATATACTATGAGGTGTGTAAAGGTATCATTAGAACGATGAGGAGTAAGAAAGTGGAACGCAAATATCGTATTTTCATCGTGGAGGATGAGGACAGTATCCGCGAAATTGAAGCATACATCTTAAGAAAAGAAGGCTATGAAGTCGAGAAATTTGAGCGAGGGGAACCATTTTTAGAACGGCTTGGGACTGAGATACCGGATCTGATTATGCTGGATATTATGTTGCCTGGCATGGATGGGATTGAAGTACTTCGCGAAGTGAAGCATTTTTCACGGGCAAGTGAAGTGCCGGTGATCATGGCGACTGCAAAATCAGATGATATCGATTTGATTCGTGGCCTGGAATCTGGAGCCGATGACTATGTGGCAAAGCCGCTCAATTATCCGGTTTTGCTGGCACGGATTCAGGCACTGCTTCGCAGGACAAGGGCGGATGTTGTCAAGGGACATTTTGAATACAAGGATATTACCGTGGATCAATCGATGCGTATGGCGACTATCGCAGGAGAGAGGATGGAGCTATCGGAAAAAGAATTTGCCCTGCTGATGACATTTGTGAAAAATGCACCGATGCCTGTGTCCAGAGATCAGTTGATGAATGAGATCTGGGGCGGTGATTTTGCAGGAGAGTCAAGGACACTCGATATGCATGTGAATCGGCTGAGGAAGAAGCTCTCGGGAGCCGAGGCGAGACTCACCACCGTGTGGGGAAAAGGGTATAAGCTGGAGTGAGGGTAGGAATGGCGAAAAGGATAAGATTATTGATTTTTGGCGTTTTGGTGTTGGTAGCGCTCTATGAGCTGTTTGCTATGAACGCAATCTGCACGGATCAAATAAGAGAGCGGCAGACAATCGATCAGCAGAAATATGTTGACCTGCTTCATAAGTCCGGTGCGATCGATCATATGATAGAGACCAATGAAACGATTGATCCGGAAGAACTCTTGGTAGAATTGATTGATGAGGAGGGAAATATCATTTATACAAATGATAATATTGACCCTTCCGTAGACCGACTTTTACTTACAGACGTCGAAAATGCGACGTTTTCTGCGGACGGTGGGAGTTGGAAGGAGAAGAGAGAGAACGAGACGATTCTATGGTCGACCATGCGAAGAGACGACCATAGTTTTCTGAGATTGGGCATCAGGAAGGAGAACTCCAGAGGGCTTTTCTTGGAGATATTAGATTCTACTTTTACACGGATCTTGGTGATGTGGGGAATTTTAGGAAGCATTTGCATGGCTTTGGTAACGTGGATTGTCAAGCCGATTAAAGAGTACGCAGAAAATCCGACCGGTTATCAGAACAAAGAAAAGATCTACCCTGAGTTGCTGCCTTACATTGAAACGATCGAGGAGCAAAAGAAGGATCTCGAGAAGAATGCAAAAATGAAAGAAGTGTTCACCGCTAACATGACCCACGAACTGAAAACACCTCTGGCATCGATTATGGGTTACGCAGAGGTCTTAAAACGGGGGGAAAGTTCTGCAAGTGAGCAAGAAGAATATGGTAACCAGATCATGCATCACTCGGAACGTCTGCTGCATCTGGTGGAAGATAGTCTGAGCCTCTCGGAGATCGATCTGAAAGAGAAGACATTGATGAAGAAAGAGAGATTCTCTTTGATGGATCTCGCAGAGATGTGTGTGGACTCACTGGAGGACTATGCAAAGTCACGAGATGTGACCCTTGAAGTGACCGGCGTGGATCAGGAAATTGAAGGGGATTATTCGATGATCGAGCTCATGGTCTATAATCTGGTGAGCAATGCGATCCGTTACAATCATCCCGGCGGAAAGGTTACTGTTACGGTTGGAGGGACATTTTCTGTAGAAGATACCGGGCAGGGAATTCCTGAAAAAGACTTGCCTCATATCTTCGAACGATTCTATCGTGTGGACAAGGCGGATTCGAGGCAAAAAGGCGGCAGCGGACTGGGGCTTGCGATTGTGAAAGGGGTGGCTGATTTGCATGAAGCAGAGATTACGGTCAAAAGCAAAGTTGGGGAAGGAACGAGGTTTGAGGTGAGGTTCCCGGAGGCGCGATAAGGGTGGAGATGACTGGGAAGGCTGGGCTTTGGGACATCGATGTTGGGCGATGCAAACTTTTCTTCTGCGGGCGCTATAAAAGTTTGCAATCAGACAAGCGAAAAAGCCTAACCTGTAGAAAAGGTAAAGAAAAGGCTATGATACAATAATACGAGGAGAATAAATGGGAGACAAAATTCTATTTCAATTAATATGTTTTCTGGTTTGCATTCTTTCTTTGCTGTCCATCTATTCAATAATAAAAGCAATTAGAAAGAAATCGTCTTTTATTATTTCTGGTTTCTTCTTAGTTTCCATATGTATCTTGTTGGTATTTTCTTACTTCCACTGGAAACCATTGAAGATTCAAGACAAATGGTTGAGTGCGGATGAAGGTTTTCCTGAGTTTATATCTGGGGATGGTTATTTAGAAAGAGTCCATTTTGATGTGGAAAAACGATCCGAGGAGGAATTGTCAGATCTGGGCGACCTTTTAAAAGGGAAAACTATACGGAGGTTTTCGAATGAGCCAACCGACACAGAGCTTTTTTCACTTAACTTAGAGGTTAAGCTTGCACAGCGATGGAATGGCGAAGACGGAAAAATATATTCCTATCGATTAACGGTGTCTCAACCAGAAAAGAGTACGCAAGACAATCAATACGTTGCCTGGATTCAGTTTTTCTACTTTGACGGACGAGAGAGCCCTGTGTACTATATTGATGATGTCGATGGTATTGTTGAATGGCTGAATACAAATAATATTCTTCGACGATCCAATGGGTGAAATGCGAAAAAGTGCGTCAGGTAAAAGACTTGGCGCACTTGTTTTATATCAGGTGGAAATAGGAGTTCCGATGAAAGGATGTTAACAAGATACTCACATATGGGCAAAAAAGAAGGAATCTGGGAAAAATAACGTGAAACATAAACTTCTGGAATAATAAACGAGAAAACTGCATAGGATAGGAAGAAGCCTTCTTCTTTTTACACTTTTGTTACACTCTTGTTGCAATTGATGGCAGATTTCATTTGTGCAGACAGATACAATAAACTCATCATCAAACAAATGAATTTGATGAAATAAAAACGCACGGGAGAGTAGAAAAATGTGTAAGAAACTATTTGCAGTGGTTATGTTGTTTGTGATGACGGTGAGTTCAATTATTCCGACAAATCGAGCAAGCGCAGCAGAAATTATTCCCGAAGAGCTGGAGTTTGGAACGGTTGTCATCCATGATGAGATGGAACTGGAGGACGGAACCATTGCACTCATTGATCAATTGTTTTATGCAGACGGGCGAACCGAAGTGTATGTTAGAGAAAACGATGAAACATATTATTTCGAGGGAAGGACGCTTAATCTTGCCGAAGGAAATGAAACAGTTTTACCTATGGCATCGGAGATCGGGATGCCGACAAAAACGTTAAAATACACGAAATATCAGGCATATTGGGATGCAGCATTAGTGGCAGCTGCGATTGCAGCTGGCTGTGGTGTCTCTGTAAAAGTTTGTAAATCTGCAGCGACAGCAATATTTAATAGATTTGTGGAACCTAGTGGAAACAAATTTTTTGTATCTGTTGTTGAACAAACGCTGGTAAGTGATGGAGCAACATCTTACTACAGAGCGTCGGTACTTACGACTGCATATACAAAAGGATATTACAATGGTAGAGAAGGAAGCGGTGTTTTCACTTACAGAGGTTCATATCCTATTTAAAAAAGTAATGCCAGTGAAACTTGGTTGAGGGGAGATTATCGTGAAAAACGTATCGATATGCATTTTTCATTATAGTCTATTTGTGCCGGGGCGTCATAAATAGACATGATGGAAGGTGAGAAATTGTGAATGCAACTTCTAGAGTTGCAAGCAACTCTAAGCAGCTGTCGCCGAAGACGCTCAGGAAAGGAGATTGTGATGAAGGAAACCAATGTGGATAAGATACAGAGAAACGCTGCGATGGCAGCTTTCTCCGGACTATTCTGGTGGATTGTGGTTGTAGGGCTTCTTAATTTCGTTTACCCGAATATGTTCGACGCGGTTAACTGGTGTTCCACCGGAACCTGCGTTACCTTCGAACTATTTATTGGTTATCTTGCGCTAAAGGATGCATTTGGTAAATGGAAAGAAAAGGCAACAAGGATTCTTTTCGGATTGATCATCTTCTTCCCGCTCTTTCTGATTTCTGTACTTAATGTGTTCTCAGAGATGAAAGGGAACGCTGGAGATATAAGTGCAGTGCATATTCTTGCAATCATCTTGAAAGAACTTGATTTTAGTGTGTGGTTGGCAATGGCAAGTACAGTCTTTATGTATACTGCATTGATCATAATGGTTGTGAGAGATCGAAATAAAAATGATGAAAGTCTGCATGAAGAACTCTAGCACTAAATGCCTGAAATATGTAGTGTAGGTACAATGATTGTTATTTAAGAAAGAGAGTAAAGAGAATGAATACAAGAAAATTGATGAGTTTGCTGATTGTAATTATGATGCTGGTTACTTTTTTGCCTGCAAGAAATGTAAGTGCAAGAGAAACACCGGACTTTACTTCAGTATATGTAATCTCTGAATCATCCACTGAC
Source organism: Lachnospiraceae bacterium (assembly GCA_017480565.1). Lineage (GTDB taxonomy): Bacteria > Bacillota > Clostridia > Lachnospirales > Lachnospiraceae > RGIG1588. Next base: position 41,049 of record JAFVAL010000076.1, read on the forward strand.
TATGGACCATATACGAGAGATACATTTTTGCTGCATAATGAATTTGATGAGGTGGCAACTACGATCCGAGATACCTTCCTTGACGGGTCAGTATTTGTAACAGTATATGAGGATGGAGAAGTATATACTTTTTCAAGCGTGCCGAGTTTGAATGGTGCACATAAGGTGGAGACAATATCGCCACAAGCTGAAACGCCAATTCCTACTAAAACAGATAAGTTTAGTACGAAGATTATTACATATACGGTTGCGTATGTTGCAGGGGCAATTATTGGTCATTTTGCTGGAATGCCATATGGACTTGCTGCTGGTTTGGCTGCATCTGTTGTGCAGGAAGCACTAGATTACAATTTGACGCATGTTTATTATACTGCTGTTATTCGGCAGACCTTGATTTCTGATGGAGCAGTATCGTATTATAAAATACGTATAACTATGAATTCATATAGAAATAATGCAAGAACACAGAAATATACTTCTTGTCCTGTTACTTATTTCAACTATGATAATGCATATCCATATTGAGGAATCAACTATGCTATTTCGTTGGATCATTCCGCTTATTGCTCTAGGGACACAGATTTGTGCATTTGTAGTCTTGCTGCGTGGGGGAAGACTGAATGGAGCAAAGGGAACTGTGTTAAAGTTTCTTCACACATGGCCACTCGTATTCTACTGTTTGATGTTAGTGTTTCATAATTCAGCTGTACAGGATGCCAATTTGATTCTTTACGCGGGAATTCTTGTTATGACTTTCCTCTGTGCATGGATTGAAACACAAAAACAAACAAGAATAGAGAGTGGAGTATTGAAAACAGTTCGTCTTACCGCTATCTGTCTATTATGCATCCTCTTTTTTCTGATAAAGACATCTGAACAAATGACCCAGCTTGCGGAAGGTGTTAAGCCACTTCCAGTATTTGTTTTAGCGATGGCTTTGGTCATCTGGGATTTGTGTAAAAGTGAAAAGATCTAAACTGCTTTTACAAGGTGTTAGCCAAAGGACTCCCTTTGGGAGTCGATTCAAACTTTTCCCGTTCTGGCGCTATAAAAGTTTGCAATCAGACAAGCGAATAAAAAGACGATGCCAACCTGTCCTGGATTTTCTGAGGAAAGGTTGGCATTCTTGCTTTTAAAAGACAAAAAGCGCTGCGAAAAAGCCAACTTTTCTTATCAAGATGTGCAAAATGTTGCATGGGGTTGAAAGAGACGGGAATTCTTCCTTTCATGTTTGTCTTGAACCTTAAAATTCACTCTTTTTGTATCGCGTTTTCTATGTTATAATAATTGACAGCAGGAGTTTGACTCCAAAGCACGTGATGATAAGTGGAAAGAAAGGAAACGAAAAGGAAGCTATGAAGAAAGAATTGCAGCCTTTATTTACCCCGTGGAAGATTGGTAATCTGGAGATTAAGAACCGTTTTGTTCTTACATCCATGGGTGGTACGGATCTGTTTGGATGGATGGAGATGAACCATTTTGACAAGCTGGGATCCGAGTTTATCTTAAAAGTTGCGCAGAACAATTGTGGCCTTGTACTGCCGGGATGTCAGCCGGTGTACAACCCGATGTTTGGACAGTGGCTGTATCAGAACAAGAAGATGTATCAGGATCTTGCGAAATGGATGCCTGAATTCCATAAGACCGGTGCGAAGTTATTTATCCAGCTGACCGCGGGCTTCGGACGTTCGTTTACGATCTCCAAGATGATGGAAGATATCTACACCAATCCTGTGGTGCGTGCGGCGGCTAAGCCGGTGATGGATCTGGACAAGATCACTGCGACGGCAAGCCCGTCCCCGAACCGTTGGTCTGACAAGGTGCCTTCAAGAGCATTAACCGTGGACGAGATTCACGAGTATGTGGAGGCATTTGCAAAGACTGCGAAGCTTTGTAAGGATGCAGGCGTGGACGGTGTCGAGATTCATGCGGTGCACGAGGGGTATCTGCTTGACCAGTTTACGCTCCCTTATGTCAATAAGAGAACCGATGAGTACGGTGGTTCGTTCGAGAACCGGTATCGTTTCGCGGTGGAGATCGTGCAGGCGATTAAGGCAGTCTGCGGCGATGACTTCCCGGTGTCCCTGCGTTACAGTGTGGTTTCCAAGACCAAGGGCTTCCGTGAAGGTGCGCTGCCGGGTGAGGATTACGTGGAAGTCGGACGTGATATGGAAGAGTCTGAGAAGGCTGCAAAGTATCTGCAGGATGCCGGCTATGATATGTTAAACTGCGATAACGGTACCTACGATGCGTGGTACTGGGCACATCCGCCGATCTACATGCCAGAGAACTGTAACCTGGCTGATGTCGAGCATATCCGTCAGTTCGTGGACATTCCGGTGGTCTGTGCAGGTCGTCTGGATCCGTATGTGGCAGCTGAGTCGATCGCGGAAGGCAAGATTGACGGTGCGGGATTTGCGAGAAACTTCCTGGCGGATCAGGAGTGGATCACGAAGCTGATCAATGATCGCGAGGAGGACATTCGTCCTTGTATTCTTTGCCACAATGGCTGCTTTAACATGTGCCACTACAAGGGCGTTCCGAACGATCAGGATCTCTCCGACAGCTTAGGCCTGGCGCGCTGCGCGATCAATGCCGAGACGATGCAGTGGGATAAGCACTACATTAAGCCTGCGAAGAATCCGAAGAAGGTCATCATCATCGGTGGCGGCATCGGTGGTATGGAGACCGCAAGAGTGCTCAAGCTCCGCGGTCATGAGCCGGTCATTTACGAGAAGGAAGGAGAGCTTGGCGGTACATTCATCCCTGCCTCCGCAGAGTCGTATAAGGGAAAACTTCGCGACCTTCTTGCCTGGTACCGCAGACAAATGGATCAGCTTGGCATCGAGGTGCATCTGAATACCGAGATCAAGTCGGCGGCAGAGTTTGCTGGCAAGGAGCTCGTTATCGCGACCGGTTCCGCGCCAAGAGTGTTCCGCAATGTGCCGGGATTTGACAAGACCATTGAGGCCTGCGAGTTCCTGCGCGGCAAAGAAGTTGGCGAGACAGTTGCTGTCATCGGCGGCGGTTTGACCGGATGCGAGATCGCGTACGAGCTGGCGCTGCAGGGCAAGAAGCCGATCATCATCGAGATGAAGGACGACCTCATTTCTATGAAGGGCGTCTGCCTGGCGAACAGCTCCTATCTGCGTGAGTGGTTCGCACTGCACAAGACACCGGTCTATCTGGAGACGATGCTCAAGGAAGTCCGCGACGGCGAGATCGTCTGCAAGACGAAGGACGGAGACATCACGATCCCTTGCGATTCCGTGATCAGTTCGGTCGGTTATCTGCCGACACCGCTGGCGGCGGAGAGCAAGAACGTGCATCTGGTTGGTGACTGCAAGCAGATCGGTAATCTGCGCAGCGTCATCTGGAGAGCGTACGAAGTGGCGATGAAGATCTGAGATATGTAATGGAATGAACATCCTGGAACGTTCCAACCTTAGTGGGGAGTTCCGGGATGTTCTGTAATTAAGGAGAAATTAGTAAAACAGAAGGAGACCGACTATGAAAAGACAAATCTGCTTTATGATTTCTATAATCCTGATTATAACAACTGTATTATTTCCAGATTCTGTTTGTGCGAAAGAGTATGATCTTGATGCTTTTTCTCAAGTAGAATATAGCGAAGAGAACTTCTGCAATTATATGGATTTGATGAAAAGAGAATACCTTAAAATATATTTGAAAGGAAAAAATATTAGTAGTCCCCATTCTTTCGGATATTCTCAGGAATATATGATATATAACTGCGACGATAACTATAAAAGGATACTTTTCTTGTTTGATGGTGATGAGTGCATAGGGGCAATATTATGTACGTTTATTGATGGTGAATTTGCTTCAAGTTTTATCGAAAAAAGGTATGAAGTAATTAAAGATTCATATCAGAATGAAGAAGAATTCATGCTTATTTCTGTTGAGCACAGTTTAATATTTGCAAGTCCCGTAAGAACTATGGTTTTGGAAGGAACGGAGGTGTTAAATGAAACAAAGATTGAACTGACAGCGATGCAAATGCTTCATTCTAAATCAACTGTTCTACAAAAGTGTGTAGTATCTCCATTAAACTATACTAATCAGAATGAAGCTTCGGACTCATATGTTTCGTATGGCTCAACTATTACAGCTACCTATGGATTATTAGATGTTCCACATGTTAGTAATGGGTTATCTCCAAATGGGGAAGGCTTATGCTGGTGCGCATCTATTTCCTCAATCGCGGCATTTAGAAAAGGAACAATTCCTATAAGTGCATTAGAACTCTATAACAACTTAAATGTCAATTATCCTGGAACTCCTACGGGTAATGCTACTTGGGAGAAGAGAGGTTTCTCGTTTTACAGTTTAAGCTACACATACTATGGAAGCGGGACAACATATTCTGGAGTAACAGGAATATTATCTCAATACAGACCTATTTTTGCTTCATTGACTACATCAAATGGATCTCTGGGACATGCTGTCGTTATTTGTGGATATCAACATCCGTCTGGAGGAAATTATTATTATACTCTTATGGATCCCAATGTCACATCAAAAGTAACAGTTATTGTTTCGTCATCTTCGACTAATTTCACATATGTGACATCGAGCACAACATACACAAAATGGCGGAGAAGAATATATTGATTCGCTGAATTCATAAATGTTTTAGGAGACGAAGCAGTGGGCAGCATTATTACGAGAAAAACCAAATTTCTATTCATTGTTCTGCTATTTGTCGGAGTTTTTATAGGGGCTCTAATTCTATTAATAAATAGGGAGAATTCAAAATCTGATATTGTTTGTCCTCCGACCATAAAGGTACAAGGTCAGTATTATTATTGTTTTTACGAAAAGGCAGATCCTGTGCCGGAAGAATATATTCTCGGCGAGATTAAAAGCATTGTTCCAATTTCGCAACCGCCGGAAGAGGAAGAGCAGGGAAACTCAAAGGATTTTCTTGGTGCGGCGTATGCTTTTTATGAAGGGAACATGTACCTGCGAATAGAAGAGCAATGGTATGTGTGCGAAGAACCAGAGAATGATGGGGTTATGACAACTCCTGAGTTGGTTACAACCCAGCCTACAGAAGAACTTCCTGAGCTTTCTTTCCTCTCCAATGAAGATGAGCGTACATCTCAAGCTGGCCCTGCAAATGATACCGCTTCCATACAAAACGCGGTCGAGGGTGTGCTGATTCCTCTTTTGGAGGATCGCTTTCAGAGCGATATAGTAGAGCGTGAGATGCATACCGCAAGTGGATTTGTTAAGCTGCTTTCTGCAAAAGTTGGAAATGATATTGTGCGAATTGTTCTGGGTGGCTTGGTTATCTACGAGATTCAAGACGATGCCTTGGTGGATGTGGATGCATTGATCGAGCCCGTTTATCTGAGAGAAGACGAGACAGGGAATATCATCTTTGAAAGTATTTGCCGGATCTCTGAACCGGAGTTACTCGAGGGGCGGTCGGACCGTGATTACCTTCAGCAAATGCTTCAATGGTACGAGGAGAAAGAACCGACAGAGGAGCAGTTGATCACGATCCAGAACATGGCTGATGAGTTGATCGCAAAAAAGTATGCGGAGATGGGCTTGGAGTATTCGGTCGTGCATCTGGAAGAGACCACACGAGTCTATCTGGCTGATCTTGGGGTATCAGAGGCAGTCCTTCAAAAGCTGAAGAGCACTGCGCCGGAGTATCCGAACTGGAATGGATCTATTCTTACGGAATACTGGGGAAGGCGCGTAAAGTACGAGACTTCTTTTGAGTTTGCGCGCCATGGGCGCGCTCTAACGGGTGAAAGTCCCGAGTACGCGTAGGCAACGACGAAGTACATAGCTGAACAGCAAGGGTGTCCATCACGAGGTGGAATCTGAAGGAAGCTGTAGGCAAACCCTTGGCC
>JAFVAL010000010.1 GCA_017480565.1 Lachnospiraceae bacterium
AGATCGAAGCCTGCTCCTCCGTGAGGTCGCTACACAAACATGTACTCCAGGGATTCAAATCCTGGAAAGCAAGTCAGAAACTGTGATCACAGCTTAAGGTTATTGAGGTTTTTAACAAATCTAGAATCGGCCATCTTGTCGTCTCACTACCGGGTGGGTTGCGCCTCCCCACCTGAGGGCTGGAAGGCTCGCGCAAGCCTACGAGCGAGGAGAATCGCAACCGGCTGCGGGGTCTTTGAGACAGTCGGCACTTAGCGTGGCGGGACTTCTCGTGGCGAATAACTGCAAAAAGGACTTGGAGTTCACAGATCACTACAAGGGGATCGTGCGAGCTTGCTCGCTTACGAGACACTTGTTGATCTGTAGATTGCGTAAGCAATCCTCCAAGTCCGTTCTATTGTATTCAATTTAAACGCGGGAGTCACGGCCGCTTACGTGTCCGCTACTGGCGAAACGAAGCTGCGAAGCGTCCACGCACACGGAAAGATTCGACGAGCCCATTGCAAAGAGTTACGCCTTACATCTCCCACTCTCCTGCTCCGACTTCCTTCCTCGTCCCATCGGGCAGCACAACCGTCGCCATCGTATTCGCTGGCACCTTCACCGTAAAGACGACCCTCTCGCCATCCTTCTTCCAGCCGCTCTCCACCTTGCCGTAGACACTCACATACTCTGCCTTCGCAAAGGTAAGCGTTCCGCCCGGCTTCGGTGCGATCACGAAATGATTCTCACCATCTACTGTGATTCCGGCGACCGTGTTAAACAGCCACTCGCACACTGCACCCGGTGAATAATGGTTGCGGCTGACATTGCCTTCCCAGCTCTCCCAGATCGTGGTTGCGCCGTTTACAATCTCTGATAACCACCCCGGGCTCTCTGTATTCTCAAGCATCTTATAAGCAAGCTCTGTCTCTCCGGCCTCCGTCAATACCGGAAGCACAAACGGCGTGGACAAGAAACCAGTCTCCACATGATAATGATAATCCTCCACCGCTTTGGCAAGTCTCGCCTGTGCTTTCTCTTTCTCTGCACCATCCAGAAGCCCAAGCGCCAGCGGACGCACGATCTTCGCCTGACGGTTGGTATCAAGCGATCCGGTCTTCACAAAGAGATAATCGTACGCTTTCTTCGCGCCTGCAGCTAACTCTGCGTACTCCTTCGCATCGCTGCTCTTCCCAAGGATATCCGCGATCTTCTCCATCGTCTTCATTTGCAGATAGAGATAGGCCGTTGCCTCCTCCGGGTGGGGCGGCATGCTCCCCGCGGAGATCTTCTCCTGGAACTCTTCCGGCTCCAGCCACTCGCCGAGATGCAGGCCTTTCTCATACGTGAACGCATTGTACGGGTTAGCCTTGGCAGCCTTCTTATCCTTCATGCCGAGATGTTTCTTGACGTAATCCACGTACTTCTTCATCATCGGATAACATTTCTCCAGAATCGCCCTGTCACCGAAGCGCAGATAATAGCGATACGGAATCAGATAGACCGCATCTGCCCAGCCGACGGACATGCCGGAATTCTTATACATCATCTCCACGCCCTGATAAGGAAGTACCGACGGAATAAAGCCCTCTTTGTAGATCGCATCCTCCATGTCGCGCAGCCATTTCGCAAAAAATGCAGCGGTGTCCATAAAGTAAGCGCCGGTGTTAAAGAATATCTGTGCGTCGCCGGTCCAGCCAAGACGTTCTCTCGTCGGGCAGTCGGTCGGAAGATCCAGGAAATTCGACTTCATCGACCAGCGCGTATTCTTCACCAGCTGGTTGACCATTTCGTTGGAGCAAATGAAGTCGCCGGTCGCTTCCATGTCGGAGTAAACCGCAATGGCCTTCACGTCTTTTAGCTCCACCTGATCCAGGTTCTTCACCTGCGCGTAGCGGAAACCAAAGACCGCGAAGCTGGTCTTATAGTGATCCACACCGCCGCTGCAGACAAAATGAACTTCCTGAAGCGGGGTCGGTACGGTCGGTCCGCTGATCTTCTCCATGATCAGGAAAACCGTCTCGGACAGTTTTGTGTGACCTGCTGCCGGGCGCGGAATCTGAATGTCGGAAAGATCCACATTTCCCTCCGCGTCAAGGATTTCGCCGCAGGTAAAGACGATCTTCTGGCCGCGTTTGCCCTGCACGGTAAACTCAAGGTAACCCGCGATGTTCTGCCCAAAATCAATGACTCCGTTCTCTAACAGCTTACCGCTTAAGCGTTCTTTTTCCTTCACCGGCACGTTATCGGAAGCCACAAGCGGTGCCTTCGGCGCTGCGACCACCTTTGCCAGACCGCTGTAAGAAGGCGTCATTCTCGCATCATAGCTCTCGCCGTCCTTTAAATCCGCAAAACGGATCGGGCCATCGTTGCTCCAGGAGAAGCTGCCGTTGGTGCAAATGAGTTCGCGGTTTCCTTCTGCATCGACCATCTCAAGCTGTGCAATGACGCTCGTTTCCTTGCCGTAGACATTTGTCACACCGTAAGCTGCAGAACTGCCGCGATACCATCCGTCCGCGAGGCGAAGCTCCAGCTGATTCTTCGACTGAATCAGGCCTGTCACGTCGTAGGTCTGGTACTGAATGCGCTTGCGGTAATCGGTCATGCCAGGCGCAAATTGAAAGTCCTCAATCCGCTTTCCGTTGAGGGTCACGTCATAGAGGCCACGCGCGGAAGCATATAATCTCGCCCGCACCACAGGCTTGTCGGCACGAAACTCCTTTCTAAAACAATCCACCGGATATCTGCGGCGGTTCTCTGCGGTATAATCGCCGGAAATCCACGATGCTTTCCAGTCAAGCTCGGATAAGAGGCCCATCTCGAAACAAGTCTCAGAAGCCTCCCCCAATTCTCCGTTCTCATCCCAAAGCGTCACGGTGACACGCACCTGATCACGGCTCTTTAAAGCCGCGCCTGCATAGATGATCTGCGTCATCGCAGAAGACTCCACTTTGCCACTATCCCAGATCTTTGCACCGTCTCTTTCGCAAATGATCTGATAGGCACTTTGACGGATGCCGCCCTCGCAGTGCCAGGAAAACTGTGGATACGGATTGCCAAGCCCCAGTGGCTGGTCTAAATACTGTACACGAAGATGTGTTGCTTTCATCATAGGCCCTTTCTTCCAAATCACGGATAAACTTCACAACAATTCCTAAGATAAAATGTATCAGATTATCAAACGATAACGATATCAAAAATATGTCTTTTCTTACGAAAATCTGCACAGAACTGTTTCCCTGCCAACGCCAGGAACTCAAAAAGGCACGGCTCAATGCCATGCCTTAAGTTCTTATTCCACGCCCGTGATGCGCAGCCCGGAAAGCAACGTCACCACTGGAATCTCTTTGCAGTCATACTGCGTGGTCTCTTTGGAGAAATGCATCGTCTTCGCAGCTTCTGTCATCGACCCGGACACCGAACCGCCGGTCACGATCTTGACCTGCCCGTCGTGATGCCAGTAGCCCAGACGAATTTCGCCAGCGATATCACCGCCCATCGCGTCCACGTGGAAGTCGGAGAACTCCACCACTTCCAAGTAATCGCCCTTGCGCAGCTCTTCCTCAGACTTTGCGCCACCGGAGACCTTATAATTGGTCACAAGCGAGCTCTTTGCAAGCCCCAGATACTGCGAGAATTGTCTGGAACCGCAGTAATTCTCAGCGACACCATCGCGGATTAAGAAACGATCATAGATCTCATTTCCCTCACGGTCTACCGGGAAGTTGCGGGAGGAATTTGGCAGGGAGGCCACTGCCTCGATGCTTAACCGATCCGCATCCTCAAACGCTGCAACCGGCTCGCCGATCGTGAAATCGCTGATCTTTCGAACCACATAATCTGCATGCATGTTGTCTACGAAATAATCATAGATCGTCGCGGCGTCTGCGGTAGAGAAAAGCACCGTCCCGCTGCCAAGCTTCGGCGTCGGCGCCGCAACAAGGCGGTCTGCGCCAAACTGCATGACACGTGCGATATCATGTTTCAGCTTTGCTCCGTCACAAGTTCCGGAGTTATAAATGCGGTGCAGCTCGATCTCGTGCGCATCCTTCTTCGCGTTGACCACCACTTCCATCTCCGTGCTCGGATAGGTGCAGGTGTAGGTCACGCCGTTAGAGTTTAACGTCGTTCTCTTAAGCTCACTGACGAAAATCTCATACGAATTGATCTTCTGTCCCTCAGTCTCCGGCACCTCTGCAATCGCACGGATGCAGTCGCCGGCAATTGCCGCGACATCCACCGCCTCGGTCTGCGCAGGCACCTCAATGAGGGTATCTGTCAAAGTATAGACCGGGTTCTTTACCAGGCTTGCCTCAAAACGCAGCTTATTAAGCGTCTCTTCGATTTCTGCCTCCGACGCGGTCGGCGCGATCTTAGCGGACGCATTTCCCAAAAACTGGCCATCCTCGCTCTTGCAGTAAAGCTTCACCTCGGTGTCAAGCACCTTTACCGCACGGTTCTGATCCAGCTTATGTCCGATGAAATAAAACTCCCAGCGGGTCTCTTTGGTCTCTGTCAGCTCCCACGCAGCTGGGCAAAGCGCAGTAAGCTTTTTCTCTAAAACTTCTAACATCATCCCAACCTCGCTCTCATCTTCAGATACGGGCCGCCATCTGCGACCTTCACCCACTCTTTGTATCCCTTGCCGCAGGCACCGTTGCCATCCACGCGGCGGTCGTTGCTCGCCATCGAAACGGAGCCCAGCACATCCGGCACATAGCCGGTCATGATGACCGGTGCGACAACCTTGCCGGTCAGCTTACCGTCCACGATCTCATAGCCACGGTTGATGATGCACTGGATGCCCCAATGCTTCGGATCTTCCATACCGCTGTCCATGCCCGCCAGCAGATAGCCGAACTTCACGGACGCAATCATCTCATCCAATGTATTTTCCCCGGAATCAAACACGGTGTTGGTCATACGCGTGTACACTTTGTGTGCGTAGTTCTCACGCTTTCCGTTACCGGTCGGCACAGTGCCGAGACGCAGCGCAGAAAGAGCATCACAGATACCGGTCTTTAAGATGCCGCGGTCGATCTCGATCACATCGCCTGCCAGCGTTCCTTCATCATCAAAGGCAAATGCAGTCACGCTCTCATCGCAGAGCGCACCCTCATGCATCGTCACGAGATCCGAGCCCACACGTTTGTCGATATACTCCGCGCCGAGCGCGCGTCCCTTGACAAACATATCCATCTCCACGCCGTGGCCAAATGCCTCGTGCGCGATCAGTCCGGTCACGCCGGGCTCGGTGATGATATCGTACTCACCAGGTACGATCGCCTCCGCACCGACAAGATCCTCAATCACCTTAGGCAGCTTCTCAAGCTTCTCGGAAAGGCCTCCGATGATCTCCGGGCCGCCAAGGCCGGATACTCCCTCCATCGCGAACTTAATCTCACCCTGCGCATTTGGCGCGTAGGACGCAAGGGCTGCCTCGGTAAAGACGTAGCTCTGTCTCAGATCCCGGTGCTCGGTCAGGAACATTTTGCAAATGTGCGTGGACGTCGCGTTTACCATCACATCAAGCGCGCCGGGAACGGTCTCCATCCCACGGTCCGAAAGCGCAGACATCTGCGCGACAAGCGCTTCGATATCAGCCTTCTCCGGCAGCTGCTCGGTCTCCTTCTCTGCAAACAATGTAAACGGTTCGTCCGCAAGCTTCGCGGTCTCGTAAACCTCACTCTTCGTCGCTTCTAAAAGCGCAAACTGCGCCGCAAGGCTCTTACGGATCTCTACTGCCTTCCCAGCGACATCCGCAGGATCAAACTCGTTAAATGCAACCTCGCTGTAACGTCCATTGCGATAGACACGCACGACATTGCCACGCTCCGTCGTCATGCTCTGATTCGCGACCGACTTGCTTCTCTGTGAAATGCTGATGCGAAACCCCACGGAATCCGTCGCCAGCACACTGACATAGTCATACTCATTTCTCAAATCCATCACCAGCGCAGAAAGCGCAGGTGCGATGGACGCAAGATAAGACGAAAATGGTGCCTTCATCTATCTCACACTCCTCTCCTACAATTCCATGTTGTGTTTGTCACAACAAATCCTATCATACCAAAAAGTGTGCAGGAAATCTAGTCTACTTTGATCTCACAAATGATCCAATCTGTCCAGTAAGTGAAATCTGGATCTGCAATTCTATGTCGAGACCTTGGAAAGGCTGGATGCTCGTTGAGGATCTTTAAACAAGCTTAAATTGATTGATACGGAGACCCTGAATGAACTAAAAGGCATACTGGGGTCTTAAGATAGGCTTAAAATGGTTCGATCAGAGACCCTTCTGAAACGAAAAGGCATGTCAGGATCCCCTGCCTAGCTCCATGTGGCTAGTTTGAAGACCCTATATAGCAGAAAAAGCATGTCGGGGTCTCGAGACAAGTATCTCAGCTGAACCTAAAGAACTCCTCCCCACCACAAAAACAGAGGGGCCGCGAAACCCTCCG
>JAFVAL010000011.1 GCA_017480565.1 Lachnospiraceae bacterium
TGCCTATTCCATTTTCAATAAAATTTGTTACACTTAAATACATAGAGGGCCTCCCTTCGTGTGATTTATTTTGGCAAACAAATCTTACCACAAAGAGACAAGCCCTCTCTTTTATTTTCCCGAATGTAATGTTACGCTACTGTCGCATCAACAACAAAGAACCCTCGGTTGCGGAATCTTTTTCTAGATGCTATAATCATCTTGACAAATTGTCGTTTTTATAAGGAGGCACAACTATGGACATGTCTTTTGGGCATATGAAGTGGACGAGGGAACCTGCAGACTATTCGATTCAGCCGGATCGGATCGAGATCACCACAGAACCTCACACGGATCTGTGGCAGCGAACCTATTATCATTTTAGAAATGATAACGCACCGGTTCTTCAGTTAGAGACAGAGGAAAAATACTTTTCTTTCATCGTGAAAACAGACTTTTCAGAAAGCCACCATCGCTTTGATCAGTGCGGCATTGTCATGTATCTGGATAGCGAAAACTGGCTGAAAGGATCTGTCGAATATGAGAATGAGACCTTCCAGCATCTCGGTTCTGTCGTGACCAACCACGGCTACTCTGACTGGGCAACAACCGAGATACCCGCAGATGTAAAAGTGATGTGGTATCGCCTAAGCCGCCGGGAAGATGACTACTGCATTGAGTGCTCTAAGGACGGAAAAATCTTCAGCCAGATGAGAGTTTGCCACATGTGGGAAGGCGCAGAAAAGATCCGTTTCGGCATCTATGCCTGCAGCCCCGAAGAATCCAGCTTTCAAGCGGTCTTTACGAATCTTAGCATCACCGAATGCGCATGGAAACCACATGACGGCCAACAGCCGGATTAATCAATCTTTCCGCATATAAGGAGGCAGAAGCAAATGAAAGTATTTATTTCAGAACATATCGACTTAGTTTTCATGCTGATTGCACTGTGCGTTTTTATTTTTCTCGTCGTAAGAACGATCAAAAAAGCAAGGAAAATCGACACAGAAGGCATCGTGGCAAGCGCTGTAGTTTCTAAAATCGTGGAAGACAATGACCCGGATTCAGCCGGCATTTCTTATGTCACCTATGTCACATTTACAGACCAGGATGGAACTGTGCGGGAAGCCGCGATGAAGCTAACGTCGAGGCCAGAAAACACTGTGGGACAAGAAGTGTACATCAAGTACCTTCCCGGCAATTATAAGATGGTTCGCGAGTTTAAAGGATAACCACCAAGGGGTTTATGTACTATCACGCTTCACCAGTCAAAGGCATCACGCAGTTAGAACCACGCATTTCAAACCACGGCATTCCACTGGTTTACTTCTCCAAAAAGAGGGAAAATGTGCTGGTCTACTTAAGCAATGCCATTGAGAAATATTGTAAAGAAACTGGCTTTTCCTATGATGGGCAATGGCAAAAATGGGGACCCTACGGTTTTGACAAAGACGGACGTCTGCGCCTGGAAGAATACTACCCGAACGCCCTAAAAAGCACCTATCAAGGCGTCTCCGGATACATTTACAGCACGGAAACCATTACCGACTCCGGCTTCGCTGTACAAATCCCCGATGCCGCCACCAGCAGCGTCCCCGTCAAAATCACTAACGTAGAATACGTACCCGACGCATACGAAGCAATCCTACAGGCAGAACACCAAGGCCTGATCACGATCCTCCGTTACGAAGATATGTCCCCGCAGATGCGCGCCTGGAACGAAAAAACAATACTGGAAGAATACAAAAACGCTGGGGAACACCCAGAATACCGGCACTTCCTCAAAGGGAATTTCCCGCAAATCATCAAGGAATGACATCACAAGAGGCAGCTGTTTTTTTCACGGCTGCCTCTTGCAGTTAAAAAACAGGTCTTTCTACATGAGCCCTCGGTGTCGTCCCGTAGTAGCGGGAAAATGCCCGACAAAAGCTGCTGGTATCCGCATAGCCGACTAGCTCACCCACTTCAGTGACAGAGATATCGCCCTGTGTCAGGAGCGCGGAAGCTTTTTCCATTTTGAGCTTCAACACCAGCTGGGCGTAGCTCAAATCAAAACAACTCTTGACTACACGGCTGATCTGTCTTGTGCTATAATGAAACTCCTGCGCCACGTCCTCGATCCCAGCCTCAGTGAAATGCTGCTGGATGTAACTCAATATTGCGGAATACTCGTGCTTCCAGTAAAATTCCTCGGTTCGCGAAAGACGCGCGGAGCTCTCATACCGTTTTAGCGTCAGGATGAAAAACTCTGTCATCAGAGTGTTGAGCAGCTGCGGACTGTAGCTTCCGGCTTCCCGGAATTCCCGGTGCATCCTGTCCGTCAATTCCAGCAGTTCGTTGTCTTCTTCGGTATCAAAGAACAGCCAGGACGCCCCGCCCTCGCCTGAGAGAGATTTGCGGAAGAAGGAGGCCAACAGGCTACCCTCCGGCAGCTGGCTCCAGAACACCTGCTCGAAGGTGCTGGCACGGACCATGAAGTAGTGCAGGATCGCGTCGTCCGCGTAACAAGGGCTGGCGTGCAGAACATTCGGCGCAGTGATCAGCACCGCCCCGCGTGCGAGGGTGACGACCTCGTTTTCAAAGTGGATGGGGCACTCGCCGCAAGGCGCATAATAGATCTCAAAATAGTCCGAGGTGTGCCATTGCCCCGGCATATAGCGCAGCATCCGCCCGAGAGAGATATCGTGGCTTTGCAAAATATAACGTCGCTCGCTTTGCTTACCGTAACCGGTGGCAAGCTGCTCCAGCGCTTGCTTGTCCGTCGGGTTCTTTAATACACGTTCAGCCAGCTTTGACTGGGTTTCATCCCCGATATAGACAGGGAGGCTCTCCAGACTGGGGCTGTTTGCTCCATATTCTGCGGCCATCCAGGAAATATAGGCTGTCAGCTCCTCTGCGGTCGGGATCTTAGTCTTTATGTCCGGCCTCTGTTCAAGAAGCAACTTCAGTCCCTTCTCTAACGGTGTCATAGCCAAATCACTTCTGCCCATAGTTTCCTCCTTGGATGTCTTCAAATGCTAATTTGATGGCTTCTATTGTAAATGCTTTTTTCTGCTTTTTCAAGTATGATTAGAGCATCAAAAACCAGGAGGATGTTGTCATGAGCAAATTCGGATGGTGCTACATCGGCTGCGGCGCGATCGCCAATACCACGGCCAAGGAAATCAACAAGTCGGAGAATAACCGCATTGTAGCGGTCTGGAATCGCGGCTTCGCGAAAGCGGAGGCCTTTGCAAAGAAATACGGCGGCACAGCATACAAGACCTTTGAGGAGGCGGTAAATGCCCCTGAGGTCGAGGGCGTGTATATCGCGCTTACCGCCGACTGTCACGCGGAATATATCAAAAAGTGCATCAAACTGCACAAACCCGTCATGTGTGAAAAGCCCTTCACTGTCAGCGCGAAGGAAGCCGAGGAGATCTTCGCGTTAGCCAGGGAAGAAGGCGTGTATGTCACCGAAGCCATGTGGACCTGGTACAATGCGCCGGCACAGCAGGTGAAAAGCTGGCTGGAGGCTGGGCGGATTGGCAAGGTCAAGGACGTCAACATCGTCTATGCTTTCCCTTTGATCCAGTTCTCCCACAGCGACAGGCTGACAGACCCGAAGCGTCTCGGCGGCGCCATCATGGACATCGGTATCTACGGTCTGCGCTACTGCGTCGAGCTCTTCGGCATACCGAACAAGATCGCCTGCGAGGGCCGTGTTGTAGGCGGAACCGACCGGGGCGAAATGGTCGACCTCTATTATAACGACTTCACCGCACACTGCCACTTCGCGCTTGACAAAAAGGTGGGCGAGTCTGCCACAATCACCGGATCGGACGGTGTGATCACTGTTCCTTTCTTCCATATGGCAAAATCCGCCAAGGTCAAGGGCAAGTTCAATGACGAGATCAAGGTCAATGAGATGCTCTATGACAGGCAGTTTTCAAATGTTGCTTCCGAAATCCGAGCAGGCCTGATAGAAAGCCAGATGATCAAACCGGAAAATGTGATCAACTGCATGAAGGTCTTAGATGAGTGCCGTAGGCAGATGGAGCTTGTATTCCCCAGCGAGATGGATGTCGATACCGATGTGAGCTACATCCGCACCATCAGCCACCTGGGCTTTAACTGCAAGGACATTGAAAAGTCCATCGCCTTTTATCGGGATATTATGGGCTGCAAGGAGAAGTTTACACTCACCTACGGCGACGTGGCAGCCGACGTGCGCAAAAAGTGCGACGCCGAGGGTAAGAAATATCCGCTCTACCTCCAGGGCATGAAGCGGATGGAAAACATAAAATGGTCGGTCTATATGAGTTGGACAGACAACACCTTTATCGAACTGTTCTATGTGCCCGGCACTCACAATAAGCATGTTCCCAATCCCCAGAAGGACTTAAACTATACCCATTATTCCATCGAGGTCAGCGACCTCAAGGCCTTCCGGAACCAGATCCTCAAGCGCGGCGGCGCGCAGTACATTGAAACGGAGATCGAGCGCGGCCTTGAGAACACTTACACCATGTGGATGCACGATCCCGACGGCAACCGCTTCGAGATCATGGAGTATACGCCCGAGTCCTATCAGGTGACAGGACGAGCATAAGAAGGAGGACAGGCATTATGTATACTAGCTTTCAACCAGGCAAGCGCTGGCTTGACACCAACGGTAACCCCATCCACGCCAACGGCTTTTCGGTCTTTTATGATGAGAAAGAGCAATGTTATTTTTGGCTTGGCGAGAATAAAGAGAAAACCACCGGAAAAAACACGATCTGGCATTGGGGCGTGAGGCTCTATGCCTCTAAGGATCTGTATAACTGGGAAGACCGCGGGCTCATCATCCCGCCTACGCCCGACGACCTCCAAAGCCCTCTGCATCCCACCTACTGCATGGATCGCCCTCATTTCCTGTACTGTGAAAAGACCGGAAAATACGTGATGTGGCTTAAAATCATGGCGGGCGAGATCAGCCAGTTTTTCAGTATTCTGGAAGCAGATCAGCTCGAAGGCCCTTATACCTTCGTTCACAAAGTGTATAAGCCATTAAAAATGGACTCCGGAGACTTCACTCTGCATGCAGACGCGGAAACGGGCAAGGCTTATGTTTTCTTTGAACGGCCACATTTCCAGCTCATCTGCGCGACGCTGACGGATGATTACACCGGCGTGACCGGAGAGTATAGTGTACACTATGATGGACTGATTCCACCGCTGACCCGAGAAGCTCCGACCTTCTTCGAACGTAACGGGAAAAAATATCTTTTTACCTCCGGAACCACCGGCTATTTCCCGAATCCCTCGAAGGTCTGTGTCTTTGACGACTATCACGGTGAGTATGTCGATCTGGGAGATCCCTGCATCGGCGACAAGAGCGGTACGACTTTCAATTCGCAAATCACCAGTGTGCTGAAGGTGCCGGGGAAGGATCTTTATATCGCCTGCGCTGACCGCTGGAATCCACAGTGGTGGGTACCGATGATATCCAAACAGATCATCAAAGGGATGGAACGACATTTTGCAGGCTATACGCCGGACACCACTCCGAAGGAGGTCCATCCGCTCCCTGGTGTGGAGACACCTCACAAGGAAAATACCAGCATCGCCCGTTATGTGTGGCTGCCGATCGACTGGCACGGCGACAAGCCTACCATTCACTGGCACGAGGAATGGCGCTGGGAGGAGTACTGATAGGCGGATCTGATTCGGTCTGTTGACAAAAAGAATATCCCTTAAGAAAAAACAATTCAAAGTTCTTTCTTAAGGGATATATTATTTCTTAGCAAAACCCTTGCCAGGCTCTGTTAGATTCGATTCATCTGCGGAACTCACGCCATCTTTCTAAAATCACTCGCAGGATGCTTGCACAGCGGACAAATAAAGTCCTCCGGCAGCACC
Source organism: Lachnospiraceae bacterium (assembly GCA_017480565.1). GTDB lineage: Bacteria > Bacillota > Clostridia > Lachnospirales > Lachnospiraceae > RGIG1588. The sequence goes on from JAFVAL010000011.1 coordinate 5,863, forward strand.
TCGCCCTCATAGATATATCCACAGATCTCGCAGACCCAGCCCTTCACCTGCTCCTGCGGTCTCGGCTTCACATTCTTCTGATAGAACGTATACGTCATCGTCTCAATATCATTTAACACCACCGACTCCGTGATATCACACAAGAACATCCAGTGCGAACCCATATCCACGACATCAAACACCTTCAGTGAGATATATCCATTTGCATACTTATTCAGGTAAGGCACCCCGTTGGAAGCCACTTCATAGCGCGTAAAGTCTGCAAACTTATCCACCATTCTTCCCGACTGGAAGCCGAAATGCTGGAAGATCTTAAACGGGCACTCTTCGTTGAGGGTGCAGACGTTCATGACGCCAGTCTTTCTGATCACATCCGCGGAATAATTTGCCTTATTGATATTGACAGCCACGCGGTCAGGATTGCTCGCCACCTGTGAAACTGTATTGACGATCTGTCCATTAAACTTCTTCCCGTCATTGCAGGTCACAACATACAAACCGTAGCCGATCTTAAAGAGCGCCTTCGGGTCGATCTTCTTCTCATCCGACACTTCCACCGCATTGTAATCCGCTGCCAGCTCATCCGCCAGCGCCAGAATCTTCGCAGTGCTCTCCTTGTTAAGGGCAGAGAGGATCGTCACATTATTTTCCGCAAAGGTAATGTTCTTGCTCTTCTCAAACTTCGCCTTCATGACCTTCATCGCGGTCGGCGCCCAAGAGCCATTTTCGATAAATGCAATCGTTCTCTTCTGGTAATTGCGTTCCACGAGACTGTCGATGAACTCACGCATGTAAGGGAAGATCTCCGCGTTAAATGTCGTCGTTGCCAGCACGAGCTTATCGTACCGGAACGCATCCTCCACGCACTCCGCCATGTCGCTTCTCGCAAGATCATTTAACGCAACGGCAGGCACCCCACGCTTTTTCAGCTCTTCTGCCAACAGCTCCGCAGCCGCCTTCGTATGACCGTAAACGGAGGTGTAGCAGATGCAGACACCATCAGATTCCGGCAGATAGCTGGACCACGTGTCATACAGACCAATATAATAGCCAAGATTCTCTGTCAGCATCGGGCCGTGCAGCGGCAGGATCTTCTGGATGTCAAGCGTTGCCGCCTTTTTCAGGACGTTTTGCACCTGCTGGCCATATTTGCCCACGATACCGAAATAATATCTTCTCGCCTCGCATGCCCAGTCATCATCACCGGTATCGAGCGCACCAAACTTACCAAAGCCATCCGCGGAGAACAGCACCTTGTCGTAGGCATCATACGTCATCATAACTTCCGGCCAATGCATCATCGGTGCGAACACAAAGGTCAGCTCACGCTTGCCAAGGTTTAGCGTCTCGCCATTCTTTACTTCTAACTTCTTCTCGTTCTTTAAGTTCGGGAAGAACTGACCGATCATTGTGAAAATCTTTGCGTTGCCGACCACGGTCGTCTCCGGATAGATCTCCAAAAACGCCTGAATCGACGCAGAGTGATCCGGCTCCATGTGCTGGATGATCAGATATTCCGGCTTCTCGCCCTGCAGGGCAACCTTTAAGTTCACCAGCCATTCCTTGGTCTTTCTCTGATCGATCGTATCCATGATCGCAGTCTTCTCATCATGGATCACATAAGAATTGTAGGCCATGCCCTCCGGCACAACATAATGTCCCTCAAAAAGATCGATATCGTAATCATTTGCACCGATATAGACGATAGAATCCGTAATCTGTTTATTCATCATGCTAATCTCCAATCTACTTTATTTTGTCTCTAAATACGCATTGATCTCTCCGATCAGATGCTCCATCTTCTCTTCAAATGTGGTCTCGCTGTAAATGATCCGAAGCCTCGGATGGCCTTCCCAACAGGCAATCAAACGATCATCCAACTCCACGGCCTCCTCCACAGACTCGTAACGAGCGATGTTATTCTCCATCGTGTAATCTTCCGAACGTCCTTTGGCAGCCGTTGTCAGATGGAAAACCGCATCATAACGGTTTAAAAGAGTCTCCGCGGTCTCATCAACTTCCGCAAGCACCTCCGCAAACTCTTTCTCGTTCATGTAGGCCTTGTTGTCCATCGCACCGCGGTCACAGATCATCAAGACCTTCTCCACAGGCATCGTCCGAATACCCTGTTCAAAGATCGCCTCCTTGGAAAGCTGCAACTTCATCTGACACTTCTGGTACTCCGCGTTCGTGCCGCACGTCCAGGGACAGACCCCTCCGGAAATCAATTCTGTCGCAGTCTCAGGCACGGCAATCACGGTGTACCCCTTTTGCGAAAACTCTCGCACAATCCACCGGATTGCGGATGACTTGCCACCGCACGGACCGCCTGTGATAACAATCTTTGTAATCTCCATCTGTCTGTCTCCTTTTGATCCTCACGAATCACATTTTAGTCGCATAAAAACGCAGTAAAGCCCAAATCATACAGGTGAATCTGCCTGCCATGCATCTCCATCGGAACACCAGGCACTTCCCCCGCCAGGATCGCCTCTGCCCCGGCAATCAGCTTCGGGATCACCTCCGGCTTGATCGGAATATCCGCATGCGAAGGCCAGATCTCGTCAAATGTATCCGCAAACTGTACCAGCCGCTTCAGGCTCTCCACATAAGCCGGCATATTGCGGTGCTCTCCAAACATGAAGATCCGCCCATGCTCCTGAATGGGATCACCGCTGATCAGCACGCGATTCTTCACATCCAGAATCGCAATGCTCCCCGGCGTATGACCCGGCAAATGAATCACCTTCAGTTCACGCTCGCCCAGGTCCAGTACATCACCGTCAACGACCGGAAGCAACGTTCCCTTTCGTCCGCCCCTGCGATAATTCGCCTCTTCCTCCGGGTGCATGTAAAAAGCGTCAAACTCTTCATTGCTTCTCACATGATCCATATCTGCATGCGTATTGAGAAGTTCCACCGGCAGATCCGTCAAGCTCTGCGCAATCTCCTTCGCATTGCAGACGCTAATCCCGGAATCAATCAAAAGCGCCCGCTTCGTTCCGACAAGCAGGAAGAACCGCACGTGGCCATCCTCAATACGCCACGTCCCCTCTCCCATCGGAATGATCTTATACTCCATGGTAACCTCTTTTCTTTTCACACGTTAGTCTCACAACAAAATATTATACCACAAGGAGAAGGCTTCTTTCTACTGTTTCTTGCAGAAAAATGAAGCCGCGATTTGCGACTTCATTGCATCACTGATTCCGATTCGCTTCATCATAGATTTTTTTGTACAAGACAAAAGGCTCTCTCCAGCTCTCATAAAACCTCATGATAGATCCCATGGAAGGAAGCCCGCACTTTGTCAAATCTTTTGCCAGAGGAATCTCATTTCCACTAAAGATCCAGCGATGTACTGCATCATCAATCTCTTTTTTGGAGTAAGACGCCTTCTTCACTTTCAAGAATTTAATCCCTGTCACTGCACAAAATTCGTCAAATGATCCGTATCTCTTATAGATAACGTCCGGCTTATAAGGAAATGTCGCAAAAAAGGTCTTCCTAGAATCGACAACCCGTTCCCTGTCGCCAAAATAGTCATCCACGGCTTTTTCGATCGCTTCTTTGGTAATAAAGGCCGTCACATCCATCACCGGGGCACCGATTGCACGCTGATATTCGGTTAAAGATCCGAAAAACTTATAAATGACCTTTGAGGTTGCCAAGCCATTTTTCGCTTTCAGATCCTTCTCCGTAAGGCTTCCATGTGCTTTTACAAAAGCAATTCCGCTTTCAAGAACTTCTTCCTTCGTCCAAACCTTATAACCATTTTGAATTCCCAAAACCTCTTTCTTAAATGTCGAGAATGATCCGCATTCTGGGAAATTTCTCATGATACAGGGACAAGACGGTAGTCCATTTCTCTTTTTCAAGTCTTTTTGGGTGACATCCCCGTGAGTTTCAACATAATCAAGCAAGACCTGCTTAATATTTTCTCTTGTCCAATTCTGAGAAATATCTTCGATCCCGAAGGCTTTTTTGAGTGAATTTAAATCACCATAATACTCCCGAACATACCAAACGGAAGGCAGATGATTGTATTCTCTGCTAAAATCGACTTTGTGTATATCACCTTTTCGGTTGATAAAGTTTTGAATCTCTCTGTCGAATTCTTCCTTTGTCAGCTTTTTAGATAGCTTTTGCGTGTTATCTTCTGTTTTAACGGTCTCTTGTTCTACCGGTGGATTCTCTGCCACTTCCCTCCCTAATTGCATTCCGGCAAGGAACTGCTTTGCCTTCTCTTCCAGCATAAAATCTTGCAGCTCTTTATCATTCTTACGCAGATTGCATTCACTACACAAGATTTGACAGTTCTCCAGCGTCGATTTACCTCCTTTGGCAAATGGGTAGATATGGTCAAAATGGCATTCATCAATAGAATTTAACTTGGTTCTGCAAATCTCACAACAAATGGATCCTTGATTGGCTTTTAAATTATTCTTGATGACTTCAAGCTTCACGGAATCCGAAAACTCTCTACTATTTCCCATCAGAAATCACTCTCCGTTTTCATCATTCTTTGATTTTGAAACCCTGCTAATGATACTGAGATTATATCTTATGATTTTTCTTTATTCAAGCGAATCTCAATTTCTCCAGCGTATCTACTCCATACTCTCATAGAACAACTCCGCCGCCGCATTGCCGCTGTTTTTCCTCTGATACAAAAACACAGGAAATGTGCACTCCGGATCCGTTATGCGCAGTGCCAGCGTACGCTGATATAAGTGTGCTTTCAAATGATGCGGAATGATCATTACGCCCTCTCCCAGCTCCACTTTTAAGATCGCATCCGCTGTGCTTTCACAAGGCAGTTTTTTCAACGCTTCCCCACATTTTTTAACCGCCAGAAAATGATTTCTTGCATAAGGCCCAAACAGTTCATCAGAAAAAGGAACCAAAAGCGTCTCTCCTTTCAATTCCTGCAACGAGATCTCCCGCCTGTCACTGAAGTGATGGTATGGCGGGATTGCGAGCAGTGCGCGCTGTGCATACACTTGCTTTCCAGCGTAGTCCCGAAACAGCCGGTTCATGAAATCACACGGACTGATCAAAAGATCCGAATCTCCCATCGCACTGATATCCCCGGCACTTTCAATGACGCGGGTATTGATTTCGATGGATTCATACTTCTTTTTAAATCCCTCGATCAATCGAAGCACGTAATCACACATACACTGTTCATGGCAGCGAATCTGAATCATGCCTTCCGTTCTGTGATGAGACTTCGAAACAAGCGCTTCCATTTTCTCGGCCTTCTCTAAGATCATAGCCGCCTGATGGAATAACAGCCTCCCTTCATCCGTAAGCCGCACGCCGTGGGTATCCCGATCGAACAGTTTCACCTGCAATTCCTCTTCCAAGTCGGCAATGTGTTTGCTCAAAACCGACTGGGAAATGAACAGCATGTCCGCAGCCCTGCTAAAATTCAGCGTGTTCGCGAGGATCGTAAACTCCTGCAATCGTTCCGTCGTCATAGCCTCATCTCCCTGTACTTTAAAAATTGTTCCATAAAATCCGCAATGATAGGATTCGGATTCTCTTTGTGATATAACATAAAAAAGAAGGTTTCATATCCGGAATCACGAATCGTCAGATTGACGGTATTTGGTGTAATTCTGTCATCCCAGTTGCAAAACTCGATCCCCTTTCCGATGGGCACCAACAGATCAAAATAAAGTGGGGAGCAATCATTTTCATATAAATGATAGGGAATGCCGGATCTCTTTAGCATCGATAGCTGCAGATTCCTGATATGCGCTTCCTTTTTGACCGGATAAGGAATGAAGCTCTCGCCAGCCAACTCCCGGAAGAACACCTCTGACTCACCCGCGAGCCTGTGATTTGCAGGCACATGCACCATCAGGTGATCATATTTAGCAAGAACCACTCTTCCGGAGACGTCGAGGAAATCATCCTTCTCCCCCGGGATAAATGCGATGTCCGTTTTTCCGGATAAAAGACCCTCCCGAACGGGACAGTAATCATCATCGTATAAATCCAAGAGCAGTCCCGGGTGGTTTTTGTTATAAAGATCCAGGAAGGGCCCGAGCTCCGAAGGCATGGTCTGCGCACAAAGCTGAAGTTTCAGCGAACTGACTTCCGTACCTTTTAAGCTCTTTACCGACTTCTTCACGGTCTCCCAGTTTTGAATCAGGTCTTTCGCATTATGGATCAGGAGTTTCCCGCTATCGGTTAGTTCAATGTACTTGCTGTTTCGAACCAACAGTTTTGTCCCGATCGATGATTCAAAATTCTTAAACCTGGTCGATAACACACTTGGTGCGATGTCAAGCACCTTAGCGGCCGACCGAAAGGAGCCCGTTTCATAGATGAGCAAGAACTCTTTTAATCTCTCAATGTCCATAAAAGCCATCCTTTGAAAATATTTTCAAATTCCGTAAATGGAATAACCATGCCTACTTGTGTCCATTATAATACAAGCATAGACAAAAACAACCCATCAATTTTCGTCGGAGGGAATAAACATGGAAACCAAGAAAAAAGTACCAACCATCAACAAAGTTGCCTACGCACTCGGAACCGGCGGCGGCAATGTCTTCAGTCAAATCGCAGCAGCCTTTTTGTTACAGTACTATACTGACACTGCATTGATCGGTGCAGGCGCGATCGCAACAATGTTCCTCGTCTGCCGCGTCTTTGACGGAATCAGTGACCTGGTGATGGGCGGCGTCATCGACAAGACCCGTACCAAGTGGGGAAAAGCAAGACCGTGGCTGATCATCTCCGGCCCTCTCTCTTTGCTCGGCATCGTCTTATTAATGAATGTGCCGATGAGCCTGTCAGACGGCGGAAAACTCGTCTACGCTTACGTCACTTACATTTTTATGGCAGTCATCGTCTATACCATCTATGGAATTGCCAACACTGCCATGCTTCCTTTGATGACAAAGAACCCGGATGAGCACACGATGTTGGCAACCTTTGCCGCAGTCGGCAACAATGCGATCGGTCTGGTCGCAGGTTCTGCCATCACACCGCTCGTCATGAACTATGGCTGGAAGGTCTCCAGCATTGTCCTTGGTCTGGTCGCTTGTGTCCTGATTCTCTTCTCCGGACTGATGAATAAAGAGGTCGGAACTGAAGATAATCTGCAGAAAAAAGAAGCCATCCCGATGAAGCAGCAGCTTCCCGCTGTCCTGAAAAACAAATATTTCTTCTTGCTTCTTTTGGTTGGAGTATTTACACTATTAATGAACGCAAATGCAATCGGCGCTCAGATTTACTACTGCAACTTCGTGCTTGGCAACATGGGATTCATGTCCGTGCTGATGATTGCAGGACAGCTGCCGGGACTGTTGATTCTGTTCCTGATGCCCTACATTTCCAAGAAATACTCTAAGCAGGCATTCTTGTTGATCGGATCCGTCTTTTTGATTCTTGGATTTGTCATCTCGGGCCTTGCTGGATCCAATACCACAATGTTAGTCATCGGAACCGTCATTCGTTCCCTTGGTGCAGGTCCGCTTCTGTCCGCAGTCTTCGCACTCGTCCCGGATGTGGTGGAGTATGGCTACTGGAAGTTCGGCATTCGTTCCGAAGGTTTGATCTCCTCTGCGCAGTCTGTCGGCTCCAAGGTTGGTATCGGTCTTGGCTCCGCACTCACTGGCTGGATCCTTGCAGCCGTCGGTTACAATCCGACAGAGCTCGTGCAAAGCGCAGCAGTCGTCAACGCTGTGAAGTTTGATTACACCTGGTTAGGCGCGATCTTCAGCGTTGTGATTCTTCTCATCGTCCTCATGTTAAATGTAGAGAAGTACGCAGATCAGTATCGGAAAGCAGAATAAGAAATGGAGTATAAAATGTCTGAAAACCTTATTTTTCCAGTCAATCAATTCGAAGTAAAAACCTGTGAAAGAGACGGACAAACCATCTGTTACAGATCCTTTGAGAATATCACATACTGTGCAAATCCAAAGCACGATATCCAGAAGCTCAATCTGTTTGTCCCGGAAATATTTTATGAGGGTGCCTGCATCAACGGATATGACTTAAAGACCGCACCCATTTTCATCCCAAATACGGTCGGCGGATATATGGAAGGCCCCACCGATGTTCCCGGTGTCGATTTTCTTGGCAGAACCAACACCATTTTCAAAGCCTTGCAGCATGGTTATGTGGTTGTCGCTCCCGGAATCCGTGGCCGCAACACCGGCCTTGTCTCAAAAGAATTTTTCGTGGGCGGCACGGTGCATGAGGAAGCAGACGATGCGCCTCAGAAGGCGGTCGGAAGAGCGCCGGCACTCATCATCGATATGAAAGCGGTTGTCCGCTATCTGCGGCATAACAAAGAAGTGATTCCCGGCAATACCGAGCGCATCATCACCAGCGGAACCTCTGCCGGTGGTGCACTCTCCGCTCTGACTGGTGCAACGGGCAACGCCAAAGACTATGAACCTTATCTGAAGGAAATTGGTGCTGCAGACGAACGCGATGATATCTTTGCAGCGAACTGCTACTGCCCGATCCACAACCTGGATCATGCGGACGCAGCTTATGAATGGCTCTTCTGCGGCCACAACGAATACCACAAAATTCGGTTTGAACACCACGATGGGCATGTGGCGATGATTCCGGTAAATGGCATCCAGACGGACACTCAGATCGCTCTATCCAAGGAATTAAAGCAGTTGTTCCCTGCTTACGTAAACAGCCTCGCTTTAAAAGATTTTGAAGGAAATGAACTCGCTCTGGATTCCGATGGCGAAGGGAGTTTCAAAGACTACATTAAAATGTGGCTTTTAAAATCCGCCCAGAAGGAACTGGATACCCACGACAGTGGCGTTAGATTGAAAGACCTCGCAGTTCCGGGAAGTGAGATTGATGACCAGGATTATCTTACCGTAGAGAATGGAAAAGTGGTGGATCTCGATTGGGATCGTTTCGTCACAAAGATCACCCGCATGAAGACGACCCCAGCCTTTGACGCCGTGGATCTGAATTCTCCTGAAAATGAAGAATTTGGCGACGAAAATGTCTTCGCAAGACATTTCACAGAATTTAGCCAGGCTCACGACACAGCTGGCGGAGAAAAGGCTTCCGATGAAATGATTCGGCTGCTCAACCCGACCATGTTCATCGGCAAGGCGGACACGACAAAGCATTGGAGAATCCGCCATGGTGCGTTTGACAGAGATACTTCTCTCGCAATTCCGACCATTCTTGCGACCCTTCTTCAAAATCACGGCTATGACGTAGACTTCGCACTTCCTTGGGGCCTGCCTCACAGCGGTGATTACGACATCGACGATTTATTTGCCTGGATTGACAAGCTTTGCCAGGCAGACGCATAACAAAACCTACGTTTATAAACCAAGAGCCGAGCGTTGATCGCCCGGCTCTTGTTCGTGTTACATGTCATGAAATGAATAATAATCTCTTGCCTTACTGTCCGTAGACAAATGCACGGTCATGTGCAGAATGCATTGCATCGTAGATCTGCCCAGGTCTTAAGGAATCGCCCACCAGGATCAGCTTATCATCGTAAGCTTCGCGCAGAGCATCGACCTCAGGGCGATTTGCTCTCACGCCCATCGCAAGAACAACGGTCTCAGCAGGAATCTCGCTCTCCTCGCCTGTCTTGGTATCCTTCACGGTCACGGTATTCTCACCGACACTGACGAGCTGTTTGCCCTTTGCAATCGCACCGCCACTCTTCATGATCTCCTGTGCCAGATGCATCACGATGCTCGGATACAGATTGCCGCCGACCTTATCAAGCATTTCCACAACCGTGACTTTGTGCTTCGCGCCAAGCGTCTCCGCGGTCTCAAGTCCGGTCACGCCGCCACCGATGACAACCACCTGCTCACCGGTCACTTCTGCCTTGCCTGCGAGTACATTTTCCGCAGTGACTGCACGCTCAATGCCAGGAATGTTCGGAAGAATCGGATTGCCGCCTGCTGCTAAGAAGACTGCTTCCGCGCCAACTGCCTTCACAGCCTCTACACTTGCCTTTGTGCCGGTGCAAATCTCCACGCCCGCAGCCTTCAGCTGCGCTTCCAACGTATCGATGAACTCATTTAACATGCCCTTGCAAGGAGGAATCGCTGCAAGTGCAACGGTACCGCCGATCCGCTCTTTCGCCTCAAATAAAACGACACGGAATCCACGCTTGCGAAGCGTCAGGGCAGCCTCGCAGCCTGCAGGACCACCACCGATCACAGCAACCGTGCGGCCTTCACCGTTCTTTGTCAGTTTCTCATCGCCCCACTCAAACTCACGGCCGAGAACCGGGTTTAACGTACAGCCAAGCGGAAGTCCATCGTTCAGGATGCGGAAGCACTCCATACAGCCAAGACATTTACGGATCTGATCTTCCTTCCCAGCTTTGGCCTTCACGCCCCATTCCGGGTCTGCAAGATGACCACGTGCAATACCGACGAAGTCTGCAAATCCTTCCTCCAGAAGCTGCTCTGCCGTCTGCGGATGCTTGATATTACATACTGCAATGACCGGAACCGAAACTTCCTTGCGAATATTCGCAGCCAGATGCTTCTTCCAGCCTTCCTGGAAATAATTTGGCTCGATGATCGTAGCACCGGAATCGTAGGTACCGCAGCTGACATTGATATAGCAAACACCTAACTTTTCGAAATACTTTGCCTGTGCAATCGCATCCTCTTCGGTGATACCATCCTCCAGATAGTCACTGCCGTTGATACGAATACCGATCGGGAACTTCGGGCCGCAGTAAGCACGAATTCCCATAATGATCTCAGTTGCAAAACGCATTCTGCCCTCGAAGCTGCCACCGTACTTGTCGGTACGCTTGTTGGTATGCGGAGAAAGGAACTGGCTCACCAAATAGCCATGCGCGCCGTGGATCTCGACACCATCAACACCGGCCTTCTGTGCAATCACTGCACCGAAAACAAACTTTTTGACCAGTCCTTCCACCTCTTCCGTCGTCAGCGCTCTCGGCTGCTCGCCGATCACCTTACACGTGACATCCGATGCAGACACCGGCTGCTTGCCGCCGATCAGACGGCTGGGCGTCTGGTTGCCTGGATGGTGCAGTTGCACAAACAGCTTGGTATCATACGCATGAACCGTCTCGACCAGTCTGGATAACTGACCAACCACATGCGTGTTCGTAACCGAAAGCTGATTGGGCGTACCCACGCCAGTCTCATCATCAATCCTGGTAATCTCGGTGATGATCAATCCAGCACCGCCCTTCGCGCGGTCTGCATAGTACTTGATCATGCGCGGACCCGCTTCACCGCTCGGCTCTGCCAGCGAACATCCCATCGCAGGCATCACAATACGGTTCTTGAGCTCAAGGTTCGCAATCCTTCCAGGTGCAAAAAGTTTCTCGTAAGACATACTAACCTCCTGTTCTATTCAATTGTTAACGGTCAACTTTTCTTTATCATACCATATACGAACAAGAGGAGCAACACCTAAGAGGTCTAAGGATCTCTTAAGGTTGCTCCGTGAGGAGTAATCAATTATGCTTTTGTCTGATAAGCAGCTTTTTTATTGACTCAAATACTTCTATATATCTTTTCTTCGGTGACGACCATCCTCATTGGTTTATCCCAGAACGCAGTCGGAATATGATCAGCCTTCTGTCCAGGAATCATCTCCAAGAGGAGCCAGCGCAATCATCTCTGTATTGCTTACACAAAGAGGAAATACAAAGCGTTTCTTGTCTTCTTTCGAAAGGTCCTCCAATGCCTTTAAATTTGCCTCTCCCCTCGTAGCACGATAAACCGATCTTGTCTTTGCATTCCGGTATTCACGTGTCGATGCAAGACGATGAACAATCTTCGCAGACAGATCGTTTCTCTCTTTTTCTGTCAGGAAATTTCAATTCTCTGCCTGCTTTACCGAAGAGTAAACTGCACTGTTCTGCGCACTGGCCGACAAGCTGAGCACGCATCTGGAGAGCAGACAGGAAGAGGAGGCACCCCGCAGCCACGACAAGGATCACGGCGAAGGGCATTGTCACGGTCACGGCTCGGGACATAGCCATCTGTACCACGCTCACGGAAGAATACGCAGATGCGACCCCCGTTTTTGACAAGAGATTCTGACGCAAAAAAGTCCCTACAATCCGCATAAATACACGGTTTGTAGGGATTTGTTACCGAGTGTTTTGATTATCTGTATTCTCCATCGGATATGGGTTATCCGATTATTTGTTGCCCGGCTATATAAAAAGCATAGCCAATAGCGATCCGATACCATAAACGAAAAATATGGCAGGAATTCCATAAGCGTCTCTTTTTCTAATTTTATCCCAGTTCACTCTGTCCGGTGTCATTGACATATGATATGCATTCTGGTAAGAACAATAAATATGTCTCCATCGTAATATATATCCGAGAAAAGACCAAATTGAGAATATAATACAACTAACGATTATAGCATATACACTTTTAGTGATATACAGCATCAAAAGCATCAAGGCTGTCCATCCATAGCGATGAAAATAGGCCAAAAAGATAACGAAATGAGAGCTAATTGAACCAAACAAAATCAGTTACCTCTTAATTTATAAGTAATGTTTAAAGTGTAATCAAAACGTTGCCAAGCGCCGTTTTTGAATCTCATAAATCCAGTATTTATGCGGGTTTTCGGCGTCTTTGCGATTATTCCAGTTCTATACTGGTAGACCGTTACTAAACGTATTCCAGTTAAGTTTTGTGCACTTATAACGGTTTTTTCTCTCAGTTATACTGTGTCTCTTCCCTTTCTGATCTTCTGTTGCCATTTTGTTACCAGAAATCATACGCTGAGGACCTGTTTACGATCACTCATTTATCATCGTAATGCCCGCCACATTGAATAACAGTTACCTTGTTATCATCTGCACTGAAAATGATCCGGTTCTTCTTATCAATCCGGACGCTGGCATATCCGCTAAAATCACCCTTAAGCATTTCCACTTTACCATAAGAGCAATCATAACCATTCCGCATGATGTCCTTTAAGAGTTTGTTTACCTTTTTCAGAGTCGCCTTTTCTGCCTGTAAGCTTTCATACTCTTTCCAAGCTTCCGATTGCCATAAAAGATTCCGCATAATTCAAGCCTCAATAAGAGTATGTGCAGATGCATTTCCTGCTGTAACGTCATCGATCCTGCGCTTCAACTCAGCAGCTTCTGCAGGCGTAAACCCATTAGCATCAAGCATAGAAAATGTCATAGATTGAGAGCGAACAGCCTGCCTTACAAGAGCAAGTGTAGCAGCAGACATGGAGAGGCCGAACGCTTCGCAAAGTGCACTATAACTTTCTCTGGTTTTCCTATCCATTTTAAAAGTAAAATTCGTCATATCTTCTGCAGTTGAGATCATGCTAATCATCTCCTTTCTGGCTTTACTATGCCATATACAGTTCGATTTGTCAAGTGCGTTTCGTGTGCTATAGCACACTTTTGGAAGTTTTGCATCATTTGTCAGTTGAAATCAACCAGAATCTCATAAGAAAAGAAAGAATAAAATGTGTACCCAAAATGTACTCAATGCAAATAAATAACCCCTACAACCCGCATAAATACACGGTTTGTAGGGATTTGTGTGTTTATTCCAGTTCTATCGTCGCAGGAGGTTTTCCAGTATAGTCATACAACACCCTGTTAACGCCTTTTACCTCGTTCACGATCCGGTTTGTAATCTTCGTCATGACGTCCCACGGAATCGGTGCTGACTCTGCGGTCATAAAGTCTGAAGTCGTCACGGCTCTTAACACCACCGCATAATCGTAGGTTCTGCCATCGCCCATCACACCCACAGAACGCATGTTGCTGAGCGCAGCAAAGTACTGGGCAAGGTTTTTATCGACGCCTGCTTTTGCAATCTCTTCGCGGAAAATGTAGTCTGCATCCTGCACGATCCGAATCTTCTCGGGGGTGACTTCTCCGATGATACGAATGCCAAGGCCTGGTCCCGGGAATGGTTGCCTGGAGACCAGATGCTCTGGGATTCCCAGTTCTCGCCCTGCATCTCTCACTTCGTCCTTAAAGAGCATGCGCAGAGGCTCCACGATCTCTTTAAAATCAACATAATCCGGGAGTCCTCCCACATTGTGGTGCGACTTGATCACCGCACTCTTGCCAAGGCCGGACTCAATAACATCCGGGTAAATCGTTCCCTGTACCAGATAATCGACTGCACCGATCTTCTTTGCCTCTTCTTCAAAGACGCGGATGAACTCTTCACCGATGATCTTACGCTTCTTCTCTGGCTCTGTCACACCTGCAAGTTTTGCATAGAAACGCTCTGCCGCATTGACACGGATAAAGTTTAAGTCATAGGGTCCATTTGGTCCAAAGACCGCTTCCACCTCGTCGCCTTCATTTTTGCGAAGCAAGCCATGATCGACAAAGACGCAGGTCAACTGCTTGCCAACCGCCTTGGCGAGCAAGACTGCTGCAACAGAAGAATCCACACCGCCAGAAAGCGCACACAGCACCTTGCCGTCTCCGATCTTCTCCCGAAGAGATCGGATGGATGTCTCCACGAAGGAATTCATCTTCCAGTCACCAAGGCATCCGCAAATCTTTAACACAAAGTTGGCAAGCATCACCTTGCCCTGCACAGTATGCATCACTTCCGGGTGAAACTGCACCGCATAAAGCTTGCGCGATGCATTCTCCATTGCTGCGACGGGACAAACCTTGGTTGAGGCGGTCACTTCAAAGCCATCCGGGATTCGCTCAATATAGTCCGTATGACTCATCCAGCAGATTGTATTCTCAAACACGCCTTCGAACAGGGCAGAATTCGTATTAACCTTTACTTCGGTCTTGCCGTATTCGCTCACCGGTGCGGTTGCCACACGCCCGCCCAGGGTGTGAGCCATCAGCTGTGAACCATAGCAGATTCCAAGAATCGGGATGCCCAATTCATAAATCGCCTTTCCATACTGCGGTGAATCCTCTCCATAGACACTGTTTGGTCCACCTGTAAAAATGATGCCCTTCGGATTCATTTCCCGGATCTTTTCAAGACTAAGTGTATACGGATGTACCTCGCAATAGACGTGACACTCTCTCACACGTCGTGCAATCAACTGATTGTACTGTCCGCCAAAATCCAGGACGATGATCATCTCTCTGCTCAAGCCCTTGCCCCCACTTTCTATCAGAACGTTTCCCTGTTACATCGTCAAACTGCGCGTACGCGCTTGACGCAAACATCTTACCGCAATTATTTTGAAAATACCAGAATTAATTCAGTTCATCTAAGTTCTTATAGTAGGATGGCAGAAACTCTTTTAAAAACATCTCTGCCTCTTCCAAATTCATCGCTTTGACCGAAGATTCTAAAGTCTGCTTTGCGCTGAAAAACTCTGTATTGCCGTTCTTTTCTTCCTCGATGCACTTGATCAGAGCAGAGATCTTGTCAGCCGCTTTCACCAGTTTCCACAGGTATGCGTCTTCCTCTTCTTTGAAGAAAATGGGCCGGTAGGTTTCCTGCAAATCCTCGGGGAGCATCGACAGCAGCTTATGTCCGGCGACATCTTCCACCGCTTTGAATGCATCCTTAATCTGCGGATTGTAATACTTAATCGGGGTCGGCATATCTCCCGTAATGATCTCCGTCGAATCATGATACAAGCCAATCAGGGCTGCACGATCCGCGTTCAGTGCTTTCCCCAACCGCACGTTGCCAAGCGTGGCAAGCAGATGCGAGATCATCGCTACTTCCAGGGAATGTTCACTGATATTCTCTTTGATGGAATTGCGCATCAGCGCCCAGCGCTCAATGTATTTCATCCGCGACATCATCGCAAAGAAATGGCTTTCTTTTCTCTCGCTCATACCTGCTTCTCCTTCTGCTTTTCGCGTTCCGCCTCCAGAACCTCCATCACCTTCTCGTGACGGTCTCTGGTATCGTTAAGTGCTTTATCAATGTAAAAACCGGTATAAGAATACTTACACTTTGCCACCTCTTCTGGTGTACCACGTGTGAGTACAGTACCGCCAGCGTCACCGCCTTCCGGACCCATATCGATGATATAGTCTGCACACTTGATGACATCCAGATTGTGTTCAATGACGATGACCGTATTGCCTCCTTCGGTCAATCTCTGCAGAATCTTGGTCAGTTTATGCACGTCTGCAAAATGAAGTCCCGTCGTCGGCTCATCGAGAATGTAGATCGTCTTGCCGGTGCTTCTGCGGGAAAGCTCAGTCGCCAGCTTAATTCTCTGCGCCTCGCCCCCAGAAAGAGTTGTGGATGGCTGTCCAAGCTTAATGTAGGACAACCCCACATCATAAAGTGTCTCCAGTTTTCTGCGGATCGTCGGCACATGCTCAAAGAAACGCAGCGCCTCCTCCACCGTCATATCCAGCACTTCGTAAATGTTCTTCCCTTTATAACGCACTTCCAGCGTCTCACGGTTGTATCTCTTGCCGCCGCAGACTTCACACGGAACATAGACGTCAGGCAGGAAGTTCATCTCAATCTTGATGATACCGTCACCGCTGCAGGCTTCGCAGCGGCCGCCCTTCACGTTAAAGGAGAAACGTCCCTTCTTGTAGCCCTTCGCCTTCGCGTCCGCGGTCGATGCAAACAAATCACGAATCATATCAAAGACACCAGTGTAGGTCGCCGGATTGGATCTCGGCGTTCTTCCAATCGGGGACTGATCGATCGCGATGATCTTATCTAACTGTTCCCAGCCTTCAATCGCATCATGCTTACCTGCGATGATACGTGCACGGTTTAACTTGCGTGCCAGGCTCTTATAGACGATCTCATTGACAAGGGATGACTTGCCGGAACCGGACACACCGGTAACACAGGTAAATACGCCCAGCGGGAAACTCACATCAACGTTCTTTAAATTGTTCTCTCTCGCACCCCGCACGGTCATCCATCCGGTCGGCTCTCTTCTGCTCTCCGGAATCGGAATCTCCAGACGTCCCGCAAGATAAGCGCCGGTCACAGATTCCGGCGTATTCATCAGATCCATCGCGGTTCCCTGTGCCACAACTTCGCCACCGTGCTCTCCGGCCCCAGGTCCGATATCCACGATGTGATCTGCCGCATACATCGTCTCTTCGTCGTGTTCCACGACAATCAATGTATTGCCAAGGTCCGTCAGGTGACGCAATGTCTTTAACAGCTTGCCATTGTCCCGCTGATGTAGACCGATACTGGGCTCATCTAAAATGTAGACCACACCAACCAGCCCGGAACCGATCTGAGTTGCCAGGCGGATTCTCTGCGCCTCACCGCCGGAAAGCGTTCCGGTTGCACGGTCAAGCGACAGATAGTCAAGACCGACGTCATTTAGGAAACCGATACGTGCTTTGATCTCGCGCAGCACCAGTTGGCCGATCTCCATCTGTCTGGGTGTCAGCCGCATGTCATTCAGAAATGACTTCAGATCCCTCGCAGACATCTCCGTGATCTCCGCAATATTCTTCCCGGCAACGGTCACTGCCAGGGATTCTCTCTTTAATCTCTTGCCGCCGCACTCCTTACAAGGGGTAATGCGCATCAACTGCTCATACTCTGCCCGGGAAATCTCCGAAGCAGTCTCGCGGTAACGACGCTCCAAATTGCGGATCAGTCCTTCAAAAACGACATCGTACACACCGACGCCGCGTTGGCCGCGGTAATGCACCTTCACCGTGCGGTTTGTTCCATGGATCAGCATGTTCTTGACTTCCGGTGTCAGATCCTGAAAAGGCGTGTCCAAAGAGAAATTGAACTCGTCCGCAAGCGCAACCAACATACTGTGTGTAAAGCTTCCCGGCTGATTGCTTGACTGCCAGCCCATGACAGAAATCGCCCCATCATTCAGGCTCAGCTCTGGATTCGGAATGATCAGCTCTGCGTCGAATTCCATCTTAAACCCGAGACCGTGGCAAACCGGGCAGGCACCAAAGGGATTGTTAAACGAAAAGCTTCTAGGCTCGATCTCGTCTATGCTGATCCCGCAGTCCGGGCAGGCAAAGCTCTGGCTAAATGTGATCGGTTCATGATCTGCCACATCGACAATCATAAGGCCATCCGCGAGCGCCAGTACATTCTCGATAGAATCTGACAGACGCTTCTCAATCCCAGGACGGACAGACAGACGATCCACCACCACTTCGATGTTATGCTTTTTATTCTTCTCCAGTTTGATCTCATCGGTCACTTCATAGGCTTCGCCATCCACTCTCAGACGCACGTAACCGCGTTTTTTCGCCTGTTCAAAGACTTTGGCGTGTTCACCCTTACGTCCGCGCACAACGGGCGCTAAAAGCTGAATTCTCGTCCTCTCCGGCAGGCGCATAATCTCATCGACCATCTCGTCCACCGTCTGTCTGCGAATCTCTCTGCCGCAGTTCGGGCAGTGCGGGATTCCCACGCGCGCATAAAGCAGACGGAAGTAATCGTAGATCTCCGTCACCGTTCCCACAGTCGATCTAGGGTTGCGGTTGGTCGACTTCTGATCGATCGAAATGGCCGGTGACAAACCTTCTATACTTTCCACGTCCGGCTTCTCCATCTGCCCCAGGAACTGCCTTGCGTAGGAAGAAAGCGACTCCATGTAGCGCCGCTGTCCTTCCGCATAGAGCGTGTCAAAGGCAAGGGAAGACTTGCCGGATCCGGACAGTCCGGTAAATACGATCAGCTGATCTCTCGGGATGTCCAGTGAAATATTCTTTAAATTGTTCTCTTTCGCTCCGCGAATGCGGATCATATGCTTCTGTGTTTCCATCCAAGCTCCGTTCTACTCCATCAATACCACAGTCTATCAATCCATCTCCTGCAGCCGCTTCTTGATCTCAATCATCTGGTCACGCAGCTGCGCAGCCAGCTCGAAATTCAGTTCCGCTGCTGCGGTATGCATCCTCTTACTCAGGGAAGCCGCCAACTTCGACAATTCATCGCGGCTCATCGACTCCGGATCCTTGTCAATCCGATAACCGACATTCTCTGCCTTCTTCGTAATTCGAATCAAATCTCTGACATTCTTCTGAATCGTCGTCGGCGTGATCCCGTGCGCCTTGTTGTAGGCATCCTGAATCCCGCGTCTGCGGTTGGTCTCTGTAATCGCGTTGTGCATCGACTCCGTGATCGTGTCCGCATACATGATGACACGTCCCTCACTGTTACGTGCTGCACGTCCGATCGTCTGAATCAGGGACGTCTCCGAGCGCAGGAAGCCCTCTTTATCTGCATCCAGGATCGCCACAAGTGTAATCTCTGGAATGTCGAGACCCTCTCGCAACAGGTTAATACCGACAAGCACATCAAAGACGTCCATACGCATATCACGGATGATCTCTGATCTCTCCAGCGTATCGATATCCGAGTGCAGATACTTCACGCGAATTCCCACCTCGCGCATATAGTCGGTCAGATCCTCCGCCATGCGCTTCGTCAGCGTTGTCACCAACACCTTGTGATGATTCTCGGTCTCCTTGCGTACCTCCGCCAAAAGGTCATCAATCTGGCCTTCAACCGGCCGCACCGACACCTCCGGATCCAACAGTCCTGTCGGGCGAATCACCTGCTCGGTCCGCAAAAGCTCATGTGTCCGCTCATACTCGCCCGGTGTCGCAGAGACAAACATCATCTGATCAATCTTGCTCTCAAACTCCTCGAAATTCAAGGGACGGTTGTCCTTCGCGGAGGGCAGACGGAAGCCATAATCCACCAGCGTTGTCTTACGCGACTGGTCTCCGTTGTACATCCCGCGAATCTGCGGAATCGTCATATGCGACTCATCAATCAAGATCAGGTAATCATCCGGAAAATAATCCATCAACGTGTGCGGTGTCGCTCCGGCAGGAAGGCCTGCCAAATGTCTCGAATAGTTCTCAATCCCGGAGCAGAACCCGGTCTCCCGCATCATCTCGATATCAAAATGCGTCCGTTCCGAAATCCTCTGTGCCTCCAGAAGCTTATCGTTGCTGCGGAAATACTCGATGCGATCCTCCAGCTCCTCTTCAATGGTGTGAATTGCAGCCTCCATCTTCTCCGCCGGCACGACGTAATGCGACGCAGGAAAGATCGCGATATGTTCCAGCAGACAACGCACTTCCCCCGTCAGTACATCGATCTCACTGATGCGATCCACCTCATCGCCAAAAAATTCCACACGAATCGCGGTGTCATCGGAGTAAGATAAGAACACCTCGACGACATCGCCGCGCACGCGGAAGGTTCCTCGCTTAAAGTCCATATCGCTGCGTGTATACTGCATATCTACAAGCTTCCTGAGCATCACATCGCGGTCTTGCTCCATCCCCGGACGCAAGGACACTACCATGTTCTTATAATCGATCGGAGAGCCCAAACCGTAAATGCACGAAACCGACGCGACGATGATTACATCGCTGCGCTCAGAAAGTGCGGCCGTCGCTGAATGACGCAGACGGTCAATCTCATCATTGATCGCAGAATCCTTCTCTATATAGGTATCCGTCGAAGGCACATACGCCTCCGGCTGGTAATAATCGTAGTAAGAAACAAAATACTCCACCGCATTCTCCGGGAAAAACTCCTTAAACTCCCCGTAGAGCTGGGCGGCCAATGTCTTGTTATGCGCGATGACCAGGGTCGGTTTATTGAGCGCCTGGATCACGTTCGCCATCGTAAATGTCTTGCTGGAACCGGTCACGCCAAGCAAGGTCTGAAACTGGTTCCCTTCGCGAAATCCTTCCACCAGATCGCGGATTGCCTGCGGCTGATCACCGGTTGGCTCATATTCAGAATGAAGTACAAAATGATCCATAGGCTCTTACCCTCCTTTCGCGTGTAGCAAGATCATACCACATTTCCCTCGAAAAAGGAAGAGGTTTTCGAACAAAAGTTCGAAAACCTCTTTGGAATCATCACTTTAACCTGCGAGATTATTTCACAATATCTTCCTCGCCAAAAGGATCTCCGCACTCCGGGCAGAACTTCGGCGGATTCGTCGGATCTTCCGGCTCCCAGCCGCACTTGTCACACTTATAAACCAGTGCGCCTGCAGGCTTCTTCGTTCCGCACTCGCTGCAGAACTTGCCCTTGTTCACCTTGCCGCAACTCGGGCAGGTCCAGCCATCTTCCGGCTTCTTTGTGCCGCACTCCGGGCAGAACTTGCCGGTTGCCTTGTTGCCGCAGGTAGGACAAGTCCAGGTGTTTAACGCTGCCTCTGCTTCCTTCGCTGCCTGATCTGCTGCAGACTGTGCGCCCATCTGATACAGGCTCTGTGCATTGACCCCGCCGGCCTGGGTCGCCATGTTAAGGCCCATGAAGCCGGTCATCGCACCGCCAGGATTCTTCGCCGCATCCTGCATTGCCTGTGCCTGAGCACCAACCAGCGTCGCAGCACCGATAGAAGGATCCTTGTAAGCCGCATTCTTCTGCATTTCCTTGAGCATCTTCTCGTCTTCTTCGCTTGCCTTCAAGCTCGAGATACCGAAGGAAACAATGGAGATGCCGCGCAGCTTCTGCCACTTCTCAGAAAGTGCATCATTTAACGCATCTGCCATCTCGGTCGTATGACCAACCACTGCAGAATAACGAATGCCCATGTCAGACATCTTCGCAAATGCCGGCTGAAGCGCGGTCAAAAGCTCTGTCTTCATCTGGCCTTCCAGTCTATCTCTGGTATACTGTGTCGTCACATTGCCGCACACATTCGTATAGAAGAGAATCGGGTCCACCACACGATAGCTGTACTCACCGAAGCAGCGCAGGGAAATGTCGATATCGATACCTGCTCTCTGATCCACAACACGGAATGGAACCGGATTCGCGGTACCATACTTGTTGCCGACAAGCTCCTTGGTGTTAAAATAGTAAACTCTCTGATCCTTCGCAATATCGCCGCCAAACGTAAATCTCTTGCCGATCTGCGCAAAGGTCTCCTTGATGCTGTCCCACAGATTGCCTGTGAAAATGGAAGGAGACGTCGATGCATCGTAGACGAACTCACCAGGTTCTGCACAAAGCTCTGCAACCTTACCCTGATCTACGATGATCATACACTGTCCGTCAGCTACCGCGATCACGGAACCGCTGGTAATGATATTATCGCTGCCCTTTGTGTTGGAAGATCCGGATCTGACTTTTTTCTGACCTCTGGTTACCAAAACGTTCTCCGGAATTGCGTCACAGTAAAAATACTCTTTCCATGTATCCGCAAGCACGCCCGAAGCTGCTGTCATTGCCGCCTGAATTAAACCCATAGTAATACTCCTTTCGTTCCATCGCGGAATCCTCTCCGCTGCCTTATTTGCATTATAACATATAAATTTCATAAATGATACCATGAATTCTTTGTGATCTTCAAGGATATTGCTTGACGAAACCACGCCATGTAGTCTAGAATAAACGGATAATTTAACAAATGAATTAGACGAACAGGGGGACGATGATATGAAGCAAGAATTGATGAATATGGGGGCATCGTTAGAGAACGATCTTCGTTTGTTAACTTCCAATTACTCTGAGAATAACCAGATCAATCCGAAGGCTTACCAGAACCAGACGGTCAAGCTGGGTCTTCGTAATGCCGATGGCTCCGGTGTCGTTGCCGGTCTGACCAAGATCTGTAACGTACACGGCTACGTGTTAAATGAAGGCGAGAAGGTCGGTGTCGAAGGCGAACTGACGTACCGCGGCATCCCGGTGGGTGACATCATTCACGGCTGCCAGAAGGAAGATCGCTACAGTTTCGAGGAGACTGCATTTTTACTGCTGCAGGGGTATCTGCCGAATCGCAATCAGACCCGCATTTTCTACAATTTACTCTCCGAGTGCCACGAACTCCCGGACAGCTTCATCGAAGACATTATCATGAAGGTGGCAAGCCCCAACATCATGAACATGCTGGCGCGTTCTGTCCTGGCGCTTTACACCTACGACCCGCGCCCAGAAGATACATCGATGGAGAATGTGATGCGTCAGTCCATCGAGCTGATCGCAAGAATGCCCGCGATCATGGCCGCGGCTTATCAGGTCAAGCGCCGCATTTACGATGGCAAGAGCATGTACATTCACAACCCGAAGGATGAATACAGCACCGCACAGAATATTTTGCGTATGCTGCGCTCCAACAAAACATTTACCGAAGAAGAGGCGAAGCTTCTGGATCTGTGCCTGACGCTGCACAGTGAGCACGGCGGTGGTAACAACTCCACCTTTGCTGTGCGTGTGCTCTCCTCTTCCAAGACCGACACCTACTCTGCGATCTCCGCGGGCATCGGTTCCTTAAAGGGTCCTCGCCACGGCGGTGCGAACTACAAAGTGATCGAGCAGCTGGAGTATTTAAAGGGCAATGTCCGCGACTGGAAAGATGACGACGAAGTGCGTGATTATTTGCAAAAGGTTGTCCAAAAAGAAGCCGGTGACCGTTCCGGTCTGATCTATGGCATGGGCCACGCAGTCTATACCCTTTCCGATCCTCGTGAGAAGCTTCTGAAAGAGAATGCGATGAAGCTCGCCGAAGGCACCGACTTCTACGATGAATTCCTGCTGCTTGACGCTGTGGAGCGCATTGCGCCGGACGTCCTTCGTGAGAAATGGGGCTACGACCGCCCGGTTTGCGCCAACGTTGACATGTACTCCGGCCTGGTCTACCGCATGCTTCGCATCCCGGATGAGCTGCACACGGCTATCTTCGCTACCGCAAGAACCGCCGGCTGGTGCGCACATCGTCTGGAAGAGCTCAACACCTGCAACAAGATCATCCGTCCGGCATACAAGCCGATGCTCAAGAAGCAGGTCTACAAGCCGTTAGTTGACAGATGATTGACAAATGTTTTGTCAGCATTTGCGATAAACGAAGTATCAATTGGATTGTTATATTTTGGAGGTAATACCATGAAGAATCCTTACGCAGGCACACAGACCGAGAAGAACCTGGAGGCTGCATTTGCCGGAGAATCCCAGGCACGCAACAAGTACACCTACTTTGCTTCCAAGGCAAAGAAAGAAGGCTTTGAACAGATCTCTGCCCTGTTCTTAAAGACCGCTGACAATGAAAAAGAGCACGCAAAGATGTGGTTTAAGGAGCTTGGCGGCATCGGATCCACCGCAGAGAATCTGGCTGCTGCTGCAGACGGTGAGAACTATGAGTGGACCGACATGTACGAAGGCTTTGCACAGACCGCAGAGGCGGAAGGCTTCCCGGAGCTTGCCGCAAAATTCCGCGCAGTCGGCGAGATCGAAAAGCATCATGAGGAGCGTTACCGCGCACTGCTAAAGAACGTCGAGATGCAGGAAGTCTTCAAAAAGAGCGAAGTCAAGGTCTGGGAGTGCAGAAACTGCGGCCATATCGTGGTCGGAACGCAGGCACCTGAAGTCTGTCCGGTCTGCAATCATCCGCAGGCATACTTTGAAGTGCACGCAGAGAACTATTGATTCATCCGCAAAACCGTTGAAAATGACGAACCCCCTCGCATAGAGGGGGTTTTCTCATGTCGTTATCTCTTCTTTTTTCTCCAACAGACAAATGGTTTCTAAATTTCCGGTGTTCACAAACATGTCCACGCCTGCGCTCCTTTTCACCTCGTATCCGGCTGCCTGAATCATCTCCAGATCCCGCACCAGACTCGTCGGTTTGCAGGAAATGTACACCATCCGCTTCACACCGTACGCCAGAATCTTTGCAAGTGCCTTCGGATGAATCCCGTCCCGCGGCGGATCCAGCACAATCAGATCGGGCTTCTCTTCCACCGTATCCAGCACTTTTAAGACATCACCCGCAATAAAATCACAGTTTGCGAGGCCATTTGCCAAAGCATTTTCTCTGGCTGCTTCCACGGCTTCCTCGACGATCTCCACACCGATCACTTTCTTGGCCACCGGTGCGAGCATCTGCGCGATCGTTCCCGTCCCCGAATACAGATCAAAAATCACCTTGTCCTTCGTCTCTCCGACAAACTCCCGAGCCTTCGCATAAAGCACTTCCGCACCGTAGGAATTGGTCTGGAAGAAGGAAAACGGGGAAATGTGAAAGCGAAGTCCCAGCAGTTCTTCCGTGATCGACGCCTCGCCCCAGAGCACTTCCATCGCGTCCGCCTGCACCACGTCCGAGAGGCTGTCGTTGGTCGTATGCAAGATCCCCACCAGATTATCGGACAGTTCCAAAGAACGCACACAGGAAGCCCAGGCCGTCAGATCCAGCCCTTCCGGCTCTTGTGATGACGTCACCAGATTCACCAGAAGCTGCTGTGTCTTTGCCGCGCGCCGCACAACCAGGTGTCTTAAGTAGCCCTCGTGCGTATAGGTGTGATAAAAAGGCACATTTCTTTCCGCAAAATGCACCTGCGTCGCACGAAGAATCTTCCGGTAATCCTCTGTCACAATGTGACACGCGTCAGCCAGCACAATATCGTGAAAGCTGCCGCGCTTATGAAGTCCGAGCGTGAGCGGTCCATCCTTATACTCATCGCCAAAGGTGTACTCCATCTTGTTGCGGTAACCCTCCGTGATCGGACTGCCAAGAAGCCCCTCATAGTGCGGCTCGCAGACCGTCTCCAAAAGCTCTCTGACCTGCGCCTCTTTGATCTTCAATTGCTCCTCATAAGGAACCGACTGATACAAGCACCCGCCGCAGATCCCAAACTGCGGGCAGATGTCCGGCACGCGCTCTAAGGGAGACTTCTCTATCACAGCAAGAAGCCTCCCTTCCGCTTTTCCGTTACGATTTTTGCTCACCGCAAAGCAGATGCGCTGGCCGGGGATTGCATTTTTCACAACCGCCGTACCATCTTCGCACACCACCACTGCTTTGTTCGGGAACTTCACTTTCTCTACGGTTCCCTCGTAGATTTGACCTTTTTTCATCGGCAACCTCTATCTGAATGGATTTCTATCATGAATGATAATGGAAACTTCATTCAGTGTACCAGTTTTGCCCGGTCATTTCAAGGTAATCACAAGGCTTTGCTGGCGACTGTTTCTGCGAAATGTATACGTGGCAGTCCCAAGCTCGCCTCTCGCCGTCCGCTCACCAGCCATCACCTCATACAAGATCTGTGCTTCTCCTGCTTCTACTCCCATGTCCCCAAGAAAAGCTTCCAGTGTAGTTTTTTGCAGTTTGGAAAATGTCTTCGCCAGCCCATTCATTTTCCCATTCGCAGGACTTAGGATCTCCATCTCCTTCAGTGTCGCTCCCTCATAAGTGCAAATGATCTTCGACGCGAGATCTTCCTGCTCATATGAAGCACTGTTGCGCAGCTCAATCTGCTGCACCAGGCCGCCCGAAGCCGTGTGATAGACCATGTAGCCGCTCTTTAAATTCTTCTTCAGAATCTCTGCAAGCTCCGGCCGGTACTGACAGTTGTCCTCCGTAAACAGAATCGAAAGCTGCTCTGCCTCATAGATGAACTGCACTCCATTTTGTATGCGCGTTCCGGTGTTGCGCCAGTAAGGCTGATCCTCGCCTTCCGCGATCTGAAATCGGAAGCCCTCATAGAAATTGGAATCCTCACGGAACTGTGGGCTCTCCTCCACGGTTCGCATCCATTCTTTGATCCCGGTAAATCCTTCCTCTTCCAGGGCATCCGCAATCCACGTGTGGCTCACCTTTAGGAGCATCGGCTGTCCTAGTTCGCAGATCTTACCGCAGGTCTCACAAACCACGATATCGCCGATCTCCCCGATGTGATGCAAAGAAAGCACACCCTCGGAGGTAGGCTTCTCATTCAGATGGACGCAGGTTGCATGATCCTCGTTGTAGGCCTCCAGGATTCTCCGATCTTCCTCGGAGATATCCTCGCAGTTGATGAACAGCTGGTAAGGATCCAGTTCGAATTGCACCTCGCTGAAATTCATCTCCACCCACAGCATCCCAGGAGCTAATGCTTCGCCGGTCTCTTCATCGTAGACTTCCTGGACGATGGGAAACTCTTCCCCGCTTTTGGCAAAAAACTCTGCCAAGCCAGGGTCTTTCCCAAACCGGTTGTAGTACGTCTCTCTGACCTCTTTCGTCGTCCACAGTGAATTCTCTCCTGTTCTGCTTAAGAGCCAAAGGCCGATACCCGGATGATCTTCCTGCAGCAGCCTTTCAGAAAGCCTATCATATAAATCCGCCATGTTTTCATTTAGGATATGCGAATTCATTTCATCGATTTGATTGCTGTCATCAAACTTCTTTGCCATGACATCAAACACTGCCTCATCCATCGGCGCACTGCCTTTTGCCTGCGCACTTTTTGCAGTCTGAAATGGCTGTTTTCCACCTGATGTTACAAGAAGTGGAATCATAAGAAACGCAAGAATCACAGCTCCGGCAATGAGCCAAGTCTTCGATTTATTCTTCATTGCCACTCCTTTCTGCTCGTCTTTTTGGACGCAGATCCATCAGACTTCCTAGGAAAATGTAAACGATCACCGCAATGATTCCCATCAAAAGGAGCACCACGCCAAACCGAAACCGTTCAATATTTACCATGCGTCCGGCAAACATACCAAAAAGCACACTGGCAACGATACGAAATGTCTGATCAATCCATGCCGTGCGAAAAACATGTTCCGTCTCCTCCGCATGCATGGTTGCTGCGCGCCCCAACACATAAGCCACTGCCGCAACTACGATGACAAAAATCAGTTTCTGCCAGAACTGCGGCAGATAGATCACACAGACCATAGCGTCTACGGCACCATCATAAAATTGAACCTCTGCGGCTTCCGCGAAACGAAGCGGTGCTGCCATTCCCAGCACATTGCTTGCATAAGGTAGAAACTCATGATCAAAGAATAACAACATCAGATGATTGATGACATTTCCCACATAAAACGGGACAAACCATACCGCAAAGGAAAGCGCAAGCCCCAAAAGGAAGGAATTGCAGACCGTAAACAGCAAGCAGCTGACCAGGTATACCATCAATCCCAAAGCGAATCCAAAAAGCAAGAACAGGATCAAATGTCCAAAGCTCTCAGACCCAAGAATGACTTCGTAAAACGTTGATGGCAGATTATAAATGCGGATCCAATTCCGATGATAAACCCAAGCATAAATGCTGGCAGCAGAGAACGCACCCACTGTAAGTAAGATACCGAATGCACCAGCACGGATTCGTGCCTGCCAGATCTCTGCTCTGGAAACTGGAAGGGAGCGTACATATTCCTCTCCGCCCGGTTGTCTCGCATGAAAAAACTGAACCACTGCCGTCAAGATCCCTTGCAGCATTAAGAACAAAGTCATGTGATAAAAAAAGTGTTGAAACACTTCCTGATACAACGAGCCATACATCTGTAAATCCATGATTCCTCCCTGTGAAATCATGAAGTTTCCAGGCAGTGTATAGGAGTTGCCAATGCCAGCCCAGACTGTTCTGGAATCCTGATAACTGTTCATCCAGCTCTGGTAATGGCCTTCCAAGTTTAACTGAACACTGATTCCTAGAAGGAGCCCAACCGCGGGATAGACCCAGTAAAAGAGACGAAGACGCTTTTTCTCCCAGCGCATCCAAGCTTTTCTCATGCGATTTTCTCCTTTCTCTTTCCAAATTTCTCCGGATACAGATACGTAAGCGGGATCCAAAGAATGCCCACCGTAACCCCTAAACTGATCACACAAAGGATGGCGAAATGTCCTGGCTGTGCAGGAAATCCATACAGTGCATCTGAAGGTCGTGCCTGAATATCCTGAAGGCCAAACCCGGATTGTCCATATTCAAATTCCGTATTCACGGTTTTATAAGGTGAATCCAAATCAAAATACAGTGGCTTAAGATCACTCGATCCGATCAATTCGTTGTCTTTTGTAATCACGTAGCCTTCTCTGACAAATTCCTGGAACAATTCTGGATCATCTTCTGGAGATCGCCCGCTTAATTCTTCATAAAGTCCGGCATAATCAAAACGATGTGTTTCGTAGTAAGGATAATAGACCAGATTGCCAAAACTTACCGATGCGAGCAGATGCATCACCACCACAAGGAGGCATACGACAGCGATCAGAATGGCACACCAGCGTGGCTTACTCGCTATCATCTGATCCGAAGCGAGCTCATTTTCCGAAAAATGTTTCTGTCCACTTCTCACCATCAGATAGCTCAGAAAAAGAACACCGATGCAGAGTGACAGATAAAGCCACCACCAATGAGGCGCAATCGGATCTTGATAGAGCGCAAATGCAGCTTTCGCATTCCCCAGAATCGCTTTCGCAATGAGAAGCAATGTGTAAGGCGTTTGGTGCGGTCTGATTGCCAGATAGGCTGCACCAAGCTCTTCTGCCGCGGTTAGAATCTTTGGAAACACTACTGTTAACCCCAGCGCAATCACATATCCCGCAACCGCATAACGCACCATCGAGATGACAAGCATGACGAGTGCCAAAAAGATCACAGAATAAAGAAAGCGTCCCAAAACCGCAGGAAGCAATGCAATTGCAGTCGCTGCGCGATCCACGTACTGTAGAGAAAACATTGCCCAGGTGATTAGATACATCCATGATAAGATGATGGCAAGCGCCAGAAACCAGCCGAGATAAATCTCTCTCTTGGTCAGCGGCAGACTCGATAAATAGATGCCTTCCTCACTTCTGCGATATCGCGTAAAGATGACAACGGAAAGAACCCCGATTACAATCATCAGATATTTCTCGATAATGCCGGTATTCTCCCAAAACACCCACCAGATCTGCTGGGGATCACCATATGTTTCTCCGACGCTAAAGATGATCCCAATCACAAACGCTGCAAACGCCATCATCCCGTAGGTCCGCAAGGTGTGCTTTAACACGGACTTCATGCTCACCCCTCCTCGCTCTTGGTCAGGTAGATGAACACTTCCTCCAGGGAGATCGGCGTCTCCTCCGCAAGCAGGGCGCCGTCTGCAAGAAGTCTCTCGCAGGTATCCGCACTGTCGTCCCGGATGATCAGATGATAGATGCTTCCGGTGTTTGAAAGATCCAAAATCTCGTACTTCTTTCGCAGTCCCGCCGGTAAGCCGTCCGGGAACACTGCCTGGATCTTCTTCACACTCTGCTTCACCTCATCGATCGCATCACTCGTCTTAACTTCTCCACCCTTGATCAGCGTCAAACAATCACAAATCTTCTCAAGCTCTGCCAAATGATGCGACGAGATAAAGATCGTCATCTCCCGCGCTTCCACTTCCTCCACGAGCAGATCCAGGACTTCTTTTTTCGCCACCGCATCTAGGCCGGACGTAGGCTCGTCAAGAATCAAGACCTCCGGGCGGATCGCCAGATTCAAGCAGATCGCAAGCCGCATCTTCTGGCCTTTTGAAAGCCCACGCACTTTCTGTGCATCACTCAGCCCAAATAACTTTTTGTAACCTTCAAAGGCCTTTTTTTCAAATGTCTGATACATTTCCGCATAAAAAGAGGCCATCTGCCCGATCGTGTAGCCGGAGAAAAATGGATTGCTGTCCGCGACATACCCGATCTTTGCCTTCACGACAGGATTCTCAAAGACCGGTTCACCGTCGATCAGGACTTCTCCGGCATCGGGACGAAAGATACCGGTCATACACTTGATTAACGTTGTCTTGCCGGAACCATTTTCCCCGATTAGCCCGTGAATCGTGCCCTTTTTCACCGCGATCGAGACGTCGTGCACCGCCTCCAAAGACCCGTAACTCTTGCTGACATGTCTCACTTCGATCTTACTCACGCTTCTACCTCCCCTGGAAACTCTTCCCAGAGCTTCTTCACCTTTTCTTCCAGAGCATCCTCCGTCAAACCGCTCAGGCGATACTCAATCACCAGCTTTTTTAACTTCTGATCCAGTTCCTCAATCTTGCCTTCATCTGCTAAAATCTCCGGCTTTTTCGCGATAAAAGTACCCTTCCCCCGCACGGTGACGATCAGCTTCTGCCGCTCCAACTCCGCGTAAGCCTTCGCGACCGTATTCGGCGTCACCGAAAGATCCAGGGCAAGCTTGCGCACCGAAGGCACCGCATCGCCTTCCCGCAGATATCCCTTCATCACCGCTTCTTTATAACCATCAATGATTTGTTCATAGATCGGCGTGACTGAAGTCAAATCAATCCGAATCATACCCTTCTACCTCACAACTCGAGCTTTTCAATGTATCAACTGTATTACTTCATGTGATACACTTATCATAGTAAAAAAAGAAGGGCTTGTCAACCCCTCTTTGAAACATTTCTCTTATAGATCGTATACGAGAGCAAAATCACTAGCGTCAACGCGCAAACCGATGCCGAGATCGTGGTAAATGCAGTCTTAAGCCCCAAGCTCTCGACGATCCTGCCGCCGAAGATATTGCCCAGAATGCTGGCAAGGCCAAGCTGCAGCATGGCGAGAATACTCTGTGCCTGAGAAAGCTTGCCCTCCTTGACATTGTCATACAGCCACGACACGCTGCAAAAATGTTCAATCATATACGTCAGTCCTTGCATCGCCTGCCCGCAGATAAAAAGCGGGAGCATCCCGCGGGAGACAAAGAACAGCCGCAACACCACCATGAAACAGGCGAAAAACAACATTTTCACCGGCCCGGTCTTCTTTACGATCCGGCTGATCAAGATCAAAATCGGGATCTCGGAAAAGGAAGA
The DNA here is from genome assembly GCA_017480565.1 of Lachnospiraceae bacterium. Lineage (GTDB taxonomy): Bacteria > Bacillota > Clostridia > Lachnospirales > Lachnospiraceae > RGIG1588. The sequence continues at coordinate 37,338 of JAFVAL010000011.1, forward strand.
CACCGCATTTAAAAGCCCGATCGTGCTCTGCGCCTTTCCGATCTGCAGCACATACATGCCAAGAAAGCTTGCATTAAAATTCACACCGAGCTGACTGATGAACGCCAGTCCCAGCACGAAGATGAACTCTTTGCTTTTGAAAATGCCTTTCTCCCCGGAAGTGCCTTTGCCAACGACCACTTTCTTTCTCTGGTGATGCATGATGTCACGCTCACCCTCATCCACATGCTTCGGCAGGCAAAGCCCCAGAATAAATAAGATCAGATAGCCAAGGCTGCCCAGCGCAAACAGGTAATTCGGGTGCTTGTTCATCAACAGCCCGCCCAGATACACCGTGATCGTCCAGCCGATCGTCCCGCCAAGACGCAGCGTCGAGTAATTCAGGTGATACTTGTGCGCCTCACTGACCAAAATCGCATCCGAGAGCGGAATGATCGCGTTGGCAAAGCAAGAATACATAAAGATTGTCAGGAAGTAATGCCAGAAGCCCTCGCCCACATAGGTGGTAAGCATCATCATTGACGCACCCAGGGCGACCAGGGAGAACACAAGACGTCTTTTGCCCGTTGAGTCTGACAACCTCGCCCAGAGCGGCTGAATCACCAGCGCGGCAAATGGCCCGATGGCAAGCAGAATGCCTACCTGTGACGGCTTGATGCCTTCCGACGTTAAAAATGCGCTCAAATACGGTGAATACATCGACATCGCGATGTAGACAAACGCATTGATCGCAAACAAATTCACTGCCACCGAACGTGTGGAACGTTCTCTCTCCATTGAAAAACCCCTTCCCGTTGATCCATACCACATGTGCACCATCGCACAAATCAGAAGTATAGAACAACGAGAAGGGGAAATCAATAGTCACTTAAAGATTCATTTTATCTGCTTCCCAGCGTTACAGAGATATCGCCCTCGACATACTGTCCGTTTAAAACTCTCTGCACCGTAATCGTCACGGTATCGCCAGGTGCATATTCAGCCAACTGATCTGCCAGATCTTCCGTCGTCTGAATGGTCTTTCCCTGGAAACCGGTGATGATATCGCCCATCTGGAAGCCTGCTTTTTCTGCCGGAGAGCCTGCACTCACTTCGCTCACATACACGCCGATTGGCATGTGGAACTGTTCGGAATACTGCTCGGTCACGTTATAAGGAACGATACCTAAGAAGGCTTCTCCTGCTTCCGACTGTGTCGGCTGCTGATTGATCAGCTCATTGATGATCGGGAGTGCGTCCGTGATCGGAATGGCAAATCCAACACCTTCGACCTCTGTGCTCGCATATTTCACAGAATTGATACCGATGACCTCACCGCGCGCATTTAACAAAGCACCGCCGGAGTTGCCCGGATTGATCGCAGCATCGGTCTGAATCAGTTCCATCGAGAAATCCTCGTAGGAAACCTCACGGCTCAGTGCACTGATATAACCGACGGTCACGGTCGGTCCATAGCCAAGCGCGTTGCCGTAAGCAATCGCCATCTCGCCAACTTTCAGCTCTTCAGAGTCACCAAGGGTTGCGATCCGGATATAATTTAACGTCTCTTCGTCAATGTCTGCCAGCTTCACAGAAACCACCGCCAGATCGTAATTGCTGCTCGTGCCCCCGATCGTCGCATCCACTGATGTCCCGTTACCAAACTCGACGGAAACAGACTTTGCGTCTGCAACCACATGGTTGTTGGTCACAATCAGAACCTCTTCGCTGCTCTGCCCGATGATGATACCAGAGCCGCTGCCGGTACCTTCCTGCGTATAGACCCTGCCGAACATATCCTGGATCTGCTGCACGATATTGCAGTTGATCGAAACAATCGAAGGCGCTACATTTTCCACGATATCGGACACATCGGTCAGTGCCGCAGAACCGTTGTAATTGGTCTCCACCGACGCAATCTGCGTCTTCTCATTCGAAGCCTCAATCTGCATGGCTTCCTTGCTCGTCGACTCTATGGTCTCCTCCTGCGCCTGAAATGCCTCGCTCACGCGGCGATCCACCATCGACCCAATCGCTCTTCCGCCCATACTCACAAGAAGCGCCAGCACGATGATTGCAGCCATTGCAGCCAGAAAACCATGTTTGTTCTTCTTCGGCGGCTTGCCCGAACCGGAAGGTATATCTCCTACATGATTTGTCGCAAATGAATCCTCATAGGGATCTTTCTCGTCGATGTTCTCGTGAGATTCCTCTGTATATTCGACATCGACAGGCTCTTCCTTCGGTGTCTCTTCATGTTCTTCAAACCCAAACATATCGTCATAATAATCGCTCATTCTGATATCCTCCTATTCTGCGGAGAAAACCATAACGCTTCTCCGTTTCTGTGAATTAGTCTATCAGTCAAAATTGACGGATTTGTGATCGAAATCTGTCGCATTTGTGTTCAAAAAATGAAGAAAAAATGATGATTCTAAAGTAATTCTAAACATCCTTATAGTTTCCAAGCACCCGCATCTCCTGCGCTTCCGCTTCAATTCCGCGCAGCGCATTTAACACACTCGCTTCAGCCAGATTTCCCTCAAAATCAATGAAAAACCGGTACTCAAACGGTCTGCCTGGTAATGGCCTTGATTCGATCTTTGTCATGTTCAGATTGTTAAACATGATATGCGAAAGAATCTTATAAAGTGACCCCTCTTCATGCGGCAAGGTCAGACACAGGCTGATCAGATTCGCATCCTTTTCATACATTCGCTTGGAAGAAATCGCGATAAATCTGGTCGAATTCGAGTCTTCCTGATTGATCGCAGGCGCCAGCACGGTAAGTCCGTAGACCTGCGCGGCGCGAATTCCTGCAATCGCCGCGTGCTTCGGGTTTTGTTCGTCTGCGACATGTTTTGCCGCGCCGGACGTGCTTCCAAAGACCTCTGCTTCAATCTGTGGATGCTCACGCAGGAAAGACGCACACTGTCGAATGCCCTGCTCGTGCGAGTAAACCTTGGTCAGCTCCTCCACCTTTGCTCCGGGCAGCCCCACCAGTGCCTGATCGATTTTTAAAATGTGCTGGCCGACGATGATGTTGTTGTATTCCACAAGCAAATCATAGATATCATCGATTCCGCCGGTCGACGTATTCTCGATCGGAAGGATGCCGTAATCTGCATCCCCGTCCTGCACGCGCTGCATGATCTCACGGAACGACCCGACGCTCTCGCTCTCGTAGCCCATCAGTGACATGTCACCGAAGAATTCCTGCATCGCCTGCTCCGTATAGCTGCCCACCAAGCCGAAAAAGACGATCTTTCGGCCTGCACCGACCGGAATTCGCGGCACCGGAGTAAAGTCCCGCACAAAACCTGCACCAGGCATCATTGTATACTGCAGTTTCCGGCTGTTGCCCATGATCTGCTCAAAGATGCCGCGAAGCGACGCTGCATACATCTCATTCGGCGCTTTCTCCTTCAGCCCATCGAGCTTTTGCTTCTCGCGCACCGGATCATAGACCGGCATCCCCACAGAAATCTTATAATTTGCGACCTCACGGCTCACATCCATGCGCTCATTTAACAGACGCACCAGCTCCGCATCGATTCGGTCGATCTCTTTCCTGCACTCTTGTAAATCCATCTCACTAACCCCAAACCTGATTTATAACGCTTTGATCTTCCCTGACGATGCCCGAAGGCGCTCTCTGAGCTCCCAAACGGTCTGCCGAAATACCGGATGCATGATCTCCGGACAGATCTCACAGAGCGGATCCAGCACAAACGCCCGCTCTTGCATGAGCGGATGCGGAAGTGTGAGTCTCTCCGTGTGCATCACTACATCCTCATAGAAAATGAGATCGAGATCCAACGTTCTTGGTCCCCAGTGCACCTCTCTGGTGCGTCCCGCCGCAAGCTCAATCTCCTGCATTTTTGACAGGAGCTCTTCCGGCTCGTAAAGTGTCTCCACCAAAACCGCACCGTTTAGGAAGTCCGGCTGCTCCGTAAATCCCCAGGGCTTTGTCACGATATGCTTTGCTTTTCGCAGCACGCGGATCTTTTCCTCTGCCGCCAGCGCCTGCTCTGCCTGCACTAAGATCGCCTCGGAATCCCCCACGTTGCTGCCAAGTGCAATCACAGCTGTGTGCCAGCCACGCTTCACTTCCACGGAAAGCATCCCAAAAGGCAGCTTTACCGGTGCTTCCGGCTTCTTCACTTCCACGCGCACAGACTTTGTGATCGGAAACTCGATCAGAATCCGCTCAGCGATCACTTCCGCCGCCCTCTCGATCAAGTCGTAGCTTCGCACCTTCATTTCTCTCGCAATCAGCTTGCAGACATGTCCGTAATGCGCGGTTTTTGTCAGGTCATCACTCTTTCCCGCCGCGGACAAATCCAGATACAAGTCCGCATCCACATAAAAGTTCTGACCAATCTCTTTCTCTTCCGGGTTGACGCCGTGATAGGCAAACACCCGCAAATCCCTGATCTTAATCTGATCCATGTGCGACCTCATCTCTCCGAAGTTTATCTGCGAAATGCCCGAATGGTCTCAAGCATCCGAATCATCCGCACATTTGCCTCGACATCATGCACTCTGACAAATAAATACCCTGCCGCAACCGCTTCCGCTGTCGTAGCAAGCGTTCCTTCCACTCTCTCATTCTCCGGTAGTCCAAGGGTCAGTCCGATCACTGATTTCCTTGAAGCGCCAAGCAGCATCGGATAGCCAAGCTCTGCAAATGTCTGAAGTCTCGCCAGCACCTGAAGATTCTGCTCTCTCGTCTTTCCAAAGCCAATGCCCGGATCCAGTACGATCTTCTCCGGTGCGATGCCCGCGGAAATCGCTCTCTGGGCAGCCTCGAAAAGTGCGTTAGAGACCTCCGGAATCAGGTCCTGATACTCGCATCCCTTCTGGTTATGCATCAGACAAACCGCCGCACCGTGCTCTGCGATGACCTTTCCCATCGCAGGGTCTTTTAGCCCGCTCACATCATTGATCATATCCACGCCTGCCTCTAAACCGGCCTTCGCAGTTTCCACGTGATACGTATCCAAAGACAACGGAATATCATACTTCTCGCGGATCGCCTGGATCACTGGAATGACCCTTCGCATCTCTTCGTGCGCTTCCACAGGCTCTGAACCGGGACGTGTCGACTCACCGCCAATATCGATGATCTCCGCTCCTTCTTCGATCATCTCCCCCACACGCGCCATTGCGGCAGGGACATAGATATAATTCCCTCCGTCGGAAAAAGAATCCGGCGTGATATTTAAGATGCCCATGACATGGGTATGTCCGGGCATAAATTTCTTCTTACCGATAATCATCGATTCTCCTCATTTTGCGTTCATTGCAAGAAATGTCTGAAACAATCCTTCCTCTTCTTCACACACGCCGCGCCGCACCAGCGTCACGGTCTGCGTGCCAGGCTTTTTCACACCACGCATCGACATGCAAAGATGCTCTGCCTGCATCATCACGATCACGCCCTTCGGCGCAAGCTCTTCCATAATCGCATCCGCGATCTGTGCGGTCAGCTGCTCCTGAATCTGCGGGCGCTTCGCATAGACCTCCACGGTTCTCGCAAGCTTGCTCAGTCCCACCACCTTACCGTCCGGCACATAGCCAATCGCACACGTGCCGAAAAACGGCAGCAAGTGATGCTCACAAACCGAATAAAACGGGATATCCTTCTCCACAATCAGTTCATTATTCTGCGCATGAAATGTCTTCGCAAGCTCCCTCGTCGCATCCTTGCCAAGCCCGCCGAAGATCTCCTCACACATCGCAGCGATCCGCGCAGGCGTCTCTAAAAGGCCTTCCCGCTCCGGATTTTCCCCAATTCCTTCTAAAAACAGCGTAACCGCTGACATAATCTTTTCTCTATCCAAATGATTCTCCACCTATTTCATGGTTTGAAACGAAACGATCGTTCGTCTCGCTTCTGACGCAAACAATATCATCTTTCGCCCAAGAATGCAAGAAACTTCTCCCGGATGTCTGAAAGAAAAGACAACGAACCGCAGCAGACGATCACATCGTCCTCACCCGCGATCTTAAGTGCCACGTCCACTGCCTCCACTGCGTCTTCTGCCACCGTCACCGCAAATCCAGCCTTCCTTGCTGCCTCTGCGAGCTCTTCACCAGGAAGTGCACGTCCGCTCTTCGTCGTAAATGCAACCATCTCCCCGGCACATCCGCGTAAGATCTGAAGCTCCTTCTCATACGCTTTATCCCGAAACACACCCATGCATAAAATCACGCGTTTTCCCGGGAAATCGTGCTCTACATTTTCCACAAGACGGATGATTGCATCTTCATTGTGGGCACCGTCAAGTACCACACAAGGCTTCTCAGACACGACCTCAAACCGTCCCGGCCAAACCGTGTGTGCAAGGCCGTCGCGGATCTCCTCCTCGCTGCAGGCCATCCATCTGGCAGCCTGTGCCGCGATCGCAGCGTTCTCTCTCTGATAGATGCCTTTCAGTGAAAGCTCCACATCCTCGGGAAGCGGCTCTGCGACGCCAAACATACAGTGCTTTTCCTTCACGGTCTCCTCGATCACCGCCATCACTTCCGGTGCCTGCGGCCCGGTTAACACCGGACAATACTCCTTGATGATGCCTGCTTTTTCCCTGGCGATGGACGCAAGATCATTTCCCAAAAAGGCCATATGATCCATACTGATCGAGGTCAAGAGGGAAAGGATTGGCCGCTCGATCACATTGGTCGCATCAAGCCGCCCGCCCATGCCGACCTCCACAAGCACGACATCACACAGTTCCGACGCAAAATAAGCAAATGCCATCGCTGTCTGAAGCTCAAATGGGGTCGCATGGATCTGAAACACCTCATCGATGTTTTTTACATTCTCGGTCATGATCGCATACTCTTCTTCGGAGATCCATCTTGGCGTCGTCTCTCCGATCCGGAAAACTTGGATGATCTCCCTCTCCCCGAATACAGCAGGCGAGACGTATCTTCCGATTTTCAACCGTTTGTTGCTTCTTGCCAGAATCGTCGCAAGCATCGCTCCGACCGAGCCCTTGCCGTTCGTCCCGGCGATGTGTACAACTCTTAAATCTCTCTCCGGATGCCTTAGGGCATCCATGAGCCGGTTCATTTTCTCTAACCCCAGGACACTGCCGCGCCCGGCAATCTCTTTATAATAAGCTCTCGCTTCTTCGTATGTCATCATCTCTACAATGCTCCTGTCCTCTCCTATTGTAGCGGTTTTTTTGACACCTTTCAACCCATAGAAAAAAGCCGGCTAATCACCGGCTTCTCTTACTTGATTTAAGCGCACTTTCCTTCCCCTTCGGAAATGCGCTCCCACAGCTCATGGAAGACTCTGCTCTTACCTCCGCGGTAGAGCGCTTGGAGCCGCAGGATGAAATTCTCTCCGACAAACTGCACCACCGTGCGCTTGCCGTCCGTCGTCGGAATCAACCTCACGCTGACTTCCTGCTTCCAGATCTCAGGAGGCAGTGTGGGAAGCAGTTCCACCTCTGCGTATCTGATGCAGAGCGCTTCCATCCGCACCTGGGTGTCCGTCTTCGCCCCCTTGTAAGCCTGCGAAAGCTTTCTCTCCCACAGGGAATGCGGGCAGACCGCCTTCTCGAAGTAGCTCCCTGCAATCATAAAGAGCGCATAGTCAAAGGCCAGTTGATTGTTTCTTGCATTTGCATGTTCCATCGCGATATTCCTCCTATGGAATCAAAGATTTTGGTGACCAGAGGGCAGACTTCTAGCCCACACTCTGACTTACTCCATCTCTGTTACTTTGCTTAGGTTAACGGGAATCACTCGATTTGCTATAGAAAATGGCGTTCCCCCCAATGTGAAACGCCATGTGACTATGCAGAGAAAGGGACTTGAACCCTCATGATATTGCTATCACACGGACCTGAACCGTGCGCGTCTGCCAATTCCGCCATCTCTGCATCGGCTTCTTTCGAAGCACTTAACTATATTACTTCAATCTTGTTTTCTTGTCAATCCCTTAATTGATTTTTTTCGGTTCACGGATTACAGCGTAACTTACAGTCCTTCCGGCGATTCCAACGTGGACAGATGCGCATTCGAATACCGTCGATCTGCGCTCACGTCCCGGTCGAACCACACCGGCGGCACAAAAGAATACGAAGCCTCAATGCTCGGGAACTCCACTTCACAGAAGACCAGCCCTTCTAACAGGCCGTGAAACACATCAAGCTCTGCCGTCAGACCATCCTTAAGAGGAATCAGATATCTGGTCTTTACGATTACATGATTGTCTGCTTTTTCCTTCAGATGCGCATAACCCTCCGCGGTGAGCGCGGCCTCGATCTCATTGTTCACACACAGATCGAGATTCTGCGTCTGCTTCGCCTTATAGGTTAAAATGTACTTATCATTGCTTTTTCGGATGCGCACGACCGGATTGGCACACAGATATGCCTGCTCGATCTCCTTCGTCTCGTACTGTTCCAAGTGTTCCGGCAAATACTTGATCTTATACTTACGTTCAATTTCCATCGTCTTATTTTAAAAGCTCCAAAAGCTCATCCTGAATCTTTTTGCAGCAGGCAGAACAAACCGTGCCGCCGCGGTCAAAGGTGACCGGCTCGCCCTTCCAGTTCGTGATCACGCCGCCAGCTTCTTCAAGAATAATCGAACCCGCCGCATAATCCCAGGGCTTTAAGGCAATCTCAAAGAAACCTTCGGTCTTGCCGCTCGCCACATAACAAAGATCGATCGCCGCAGACCCGGACCGTCTTAAATCCTGGCAGACCATATAGATCGATTTCAACTTTCTGAAGTTCTCGTCTGCGAGCTCTTTTTGATAAGGGCCGGTGCCAAAGGCCAGCAGGCAATGTCCCATGTCCTGCGCTTTGCTCACCGCAATCTTTTTCCCGTTGTAAAACGCACCGCCGCCTCTTGTTGCGGTCCAGATCTCCTTGGTAAATGGATTGTACACCACGCCAAAGATGATCTGACCCTTCTCCCAGAGTCCTAGCGAGATTGCGCTGCAATTGTAATGGTGAATCAGATTCGTCGTGCCATCGATCGGATCTAGGATCCAGCAGCTTCCTTCCGGATGCAGCTGATTTTCTCCGTCCTCTTCGCCCATAAACGCAATCTCCGGGTATCTTGCGGCCAATTCTCTCTGCAGAAAATGCTGCACGCCCAGATCCACATATGTCACGTAATCCGCGAGGCCCTTCTCTTCTACATGGCTCAGAGCCTTCTCATCAAAGATAATATCATCGGCCTGTTTGACTAACGCGATGATCTCCTCGTAATTCACACTCATCTCTCTTTCACCCTCTCATATCGATAGAAATAAAACTCCAGATCATAATAGGTCTGCTCTTCCGAATCTGCGACAACCTCCCAGTCCGGGTCCTCATCCAGATTCGGGAAATACGCATCCGCCTGATACGCGTAATCGATCTTCGTCACATGCGCCACATCGCAGTACGGAAGCATTTGCCGGTAAATCTCCTCACCGCCGATCACAAAGATGTCTTCCTCGACGTACTCTTTACACATTTCAAGCACTTCCTCGATACTGTGTGCAACAAGAACGCCTTTTTTCTGGTAATCCGGCTTTCTCGTGATCACGATATTCGTCCGGTTCTTAAGCGGCTCCCCGCCTGGGAAGCTCTCTAACGTCTTTCTTCCCATCACAACCACCTTACCGGTTGTCGTCTCTCTGAAAAAACGCTGATCCGCCGGAATCCGCACCAACAGGTGGTTCTGGTGTCCGATCGCCCAGTTCTTATCCACAGCCACAATCAGATTCATTTCTCACATCTCCTATCAGATTGCAATCGGAATGTTTTCCACCTTCGGCCCGGTCACATAATCGATCAGCTTCACATCATCCGTCGTAAACTGATAGAAATCCTTGATCTCCGGATTCAGCCAGAACTTTGGCGCCGGATACTGCTCTCTCGTGATCAGTTCCTCGATGATCGGAATGTGTCTGTCATAAATGTGTGCGTCTGCGATCATGTGTACCAGCTCGCCGGGGATCATGTCACACACCTGCGCCAGCATATGCACCAACACCGCATACTGGCAGACGTTCCAGTTATTTGCCGCAAGAACATCCTGGCTTCTTTGATTTAGAATCGCGTTGAGCACCAGTTTCTCCTCGTTCGGATCCTTCGTCACGTTAAACGTCATGCTGTAGGCGCACGGATACAGATTCATCTCATGCAGATCCTGATGCACATACAGATTCGTGATGATCCGGCGGCTGTAAGGATTGTTCTTCAGGTCATAGATCACGCGGTCCACCTGGTCAAACATTCCCTCTTTGTACTGATGCTTTACGCCCATCTGATAGCCATATGCCTTGCCGATCGAGCCGTCCGGATCCGCCCATTCATCCCAGATATGACCGTTCAGATCATGGATATTGCTCGATTTTCTCTGCCAGATCCAGAGCATTTCATCCGTCGCAGTCTTAATGCCGGTGCGTCTGAGCGTCAGTGCCGGAAATTCCTTTCTAAGGTCGTACCGGTTGCACACGCCAAACTTCTTGACCGTATACGCAGGCGTTCCGTCCTCCCAGTGCGGACGCACCTTCTCCCCTTCGGTACTCGTTCCGTTGTCTAAAATGTCGCGGCACATCGCCACAAACACCTGATCCGCATAACTCATGGCTCTCTCCTTCTTTGATAACCTATTTCTTTGCAAATGCATCCGCACCCCGTCAGTGATGCGTCCAGCCAAGCTTACCCATCAACCGCAGATAATCTTCCTTTGGCAGATACGCTTTGACCAAAATTCCATCTTCCTGATACTCCTCCGAGAGCAGCTGTCCGGCCTTTCGCACCGTCTGCACCAAGCCTGCCTGTGTGTACGGAAAGACCTCTTCCATGTACACCTTCTGCTCGCGCAGCACATCCTCGATCACTTCTAAGAGGGTATCCAGTCCATCCCCGTTCTTGGCAGAGATCTTCACGCTCCGATCCGCTTTTAAATCCTTCACCTGCTCTTCCGGATTCGCGATGTCCTGCTTATTGAGTACCGCGATCACCGGCTTATCGCCGACCTTCAGATCTGCAAGAGTCGCATACACGGTGTGCATCTGAATGTAACAATTCGGATTCGCGGCATCAATCACATGTAGGATAACATCCGCATACTTTGCTTCCTCCAGAGTACTCTTAAATGCCTCAATCAAATGATGCGGCAGCTTTCGGATAAATCCAACCGTGTCTGTCAGCAAGATCTCCTGCCCGTCCGGCAGCTTCAGATTCCTCGTGGTCGGATCCAGGGTCGCAAACAGCTTATCCTCTTCTAGCACACCCGCACCGGTCAGCTGATTCAGGAGCGTAGACTTTCCGGTATTCGTATATCCCACCAGCGCAACCACCGGAATGTGCGTCTCCATGCGCTGTTTTCTTGCGGTCTCCCGCTGCGCCACGACCGATTCCAGATCTTTTTTTAACTTAGAAATGCGTTCGTGAATCCGTCGTCTGTCCACTTCCAGCTGCGTCTCACCAGGACCTCTCGTACCGATACCGCCGCCAAGCCTAGACATCGAACTGCGCATACCGACCAGCCTTGTCGCACGGTAGCGAAGCTGCGCAAGCTCCACCTGGATCTTACCCTCTCTGGTCGACGCCCGCGTCGCGAAGATGTCCAGAATCACCATCGTACGATCCATGACCTTCATCTGCAATGCGTTTTCCAGATTGCGCAGCTGCGCAGGCGAAAGCTCATCATCGCAGACGATTCCATTTGCCTCAAGTTCCTCGGCAAGTTCCTTAATCTCCTCGATCTTACCGGTTCCCACATAAGTTCCCGGATGAATCCGTTCACGGTTCTGGATGATCTGACCGACCGTCTCCGCCCCCGCCGTGCGCACAAGCTCCGCCAGTTCCTGCAGCGACTCCTCAGTCGTTGAATCCTCGTGGCCACTCTCATCCAGCGAAACCGCCACGAGAATCACACGTTCCTGTGTCTGTGTATGATCAATCATAAAATCTAGAAACTCCTTTTTATCCCTGCGTCTCAGACTCTGTGGTTATCTCCTCAGAAGTGTCTTCGGAAACGATCCCCAGGCGAGTGCGAAGGAACATCTCCTCCTTTGCCATCGCCTCATTTTCAGGTGCTAACGACAGATACTGTAACGCTTTCGCACGCGCATTTTCATAATCCAGATGTGACTCAAAAACCGCTACTTCATTCCAGAGCACAGCGAGCAGTTCATCGCCGGAGAGCGCACCCTCGGCCTTCTCATAATACTGCATCATCGTCTCCAGATCCCCCATCTGATGATAACACTCTGCGATCTTTAACAGCAACGTCGCATCAGGATCCTTCTCATAGGCCTCCTCATAAATCTTGATCGCCTGCGCGTAATTCTCACCCTTCTCAAAGACGACTGCTAGGTAATAGCTTGCAAGCACATTTCCCTTTGAGACATACTTGTTAAGCTCCCCTTCCGCCTCCTGATCCGACATCTTGCCAGTCTTCCACTGCAAATACATCCGCTTCATCGAGAGGATCTCATCCTTGCGCCGATCAAGCGACTTCGACCACGCCTGAATTGCCTCGTCCTCGCGGCCGCATCTCTCATAAACCTCTCCGAGATACGCAAATGCATCCGCAATCACTTCCTTCACGTCCGAGTAATCCACTGCTTTTAGCAGATACTCCTCCGCCTTCTCGTAGTCCTCTTCCTCATACGAAATGATGCCGAGATACCGATAAGCCGCCCCCGTCATCCGGCGGTACCGCTGTCCGCCCTTACTCGAAAGCGCAGCCTTAAAACAAACCTTTGCATCCTCATATTTTCCATCCTGCATCGCCGTAATCCCTGCCTCAATCGCATCCGACTGCTTGTCAGAACAAGCCGTCAAGGCCAGAACAAACACCAAACACAGGAGCAATAGCCATTTCTTAAAATACATGTAGGGTTCCTCATTTCAGATAAGTTCTAAGAGTATTATAACTGAAAGCAAAAGAAAAGCAATGAATCTAGCCTTTAGAAATGTAATTTCTCAAAAATGAAAGACTGCCACATCTCCTTGATGCAGCAGTCCTCTCTTCTGTCATAAGCACTCATTGAATTATACTGGTTGTAGAATTCTCTCAACCTCTTCTACTGGCCAGCTAAGCATCTCTGAAATCTGATAGATGCTCTGGCCATTTTCATAAAGACGCTTAATCAGATTGATTTCGCCCTCTTTAATACCTTCTTTGATGCCTTCTTGCCGCGCATCGCGTTTTTCCAGCTCAACATACTTTTCAAATGTCATCGATGTCGCATACATTTCTCTCACCTCTGCCCGGTGTGCCTTAAGGAATTGTGTTAGGTGTCCATCATTAATACAGCTTTCAACGGCCTGATCCACAGCATCTTCGATGGAACAATCTTGTTTCTGAAATTCCCGAATTCGATGAATCAGAATCGAAAAATCCGACAGCGCACGACACTTCTCCATAAGTTCCCGGTTGTGACCATAATTAATATTGATCATCGTGCAAGTAACCTCAATGGAAGACTTCTCCGGATGTTCAAAAGAATCCGAAAGACGTAATGTCTTTACATCAGGGTAATCCATTGTTCCCAGGTAAAAAACAAAATACCGAGGAGTGGGAAGCTTCAGTTGTTTCGTCCCGTAAAGATTCAGATCGTGCTGAGCTTCATATTTGCTAAAAAGTTTTGCAAAATAATCCATGCCTCGCAGAGGCATATTAGGACTAAATGTGCTTTGTTCTTCCCAAAGATTCATCTCATCTTCGATCAGAAAGGATGCATCGTTTTTGACCCCCATATAAACAACATCGTCAATGGTTGTCAATTCCAATGCATTCAGATCAGTATAGCAAGTATCATTTATTGCATTATACAGGTCTAATGCATTTTGCTTATACGTCTCTGTTCCAAAAAGAAGATGGAACAAAGAATCTTTCATCGTCCTTTTCAATTTCAATTTTATTCTCCTTTTCCCTAGAAAAAGGAGCTCTCGCACAATCATTATATCATAGGCCTTCCAAAATGGAAAGATGGCATTTTCAACAAGCCGTTTACCTAAATAAACGACATAAAGATTTATTCACTCAGCTCTCGATACGTCTTCGCAATCACCGCCGCAGCAATCACAAATGTCAAAAGGTCCGACACCGGCATTGAGTAAAGCACGCCGTTCAGGCCGAAAAATACAGGTAAAAGCACTGCAAATCCTACGCCAAAGACGATCTCACGGATCATGGAAATTGCCGTGGACGCCAGAGCCTTTCCGACTGACTGCAGATAAATAAACGTTCCTTTATTGACGGTCGCGAAGACCATCATGCACAGGTAGATCCGGAAGGATCTGACGGCAAATTCCGTGTAATAAATGCTCTCATTTGCCGCACCGAACAGCCCGATCAGTTGCTGCGGGAAAAGCTCCACAATCACGAGTGCAATCGCTCCGACAATAGCTTCTCCCGTGAGCAATTTTGTAAATAAATCCTTTACACGGTCATTTCTTCCAGCACCCACGTTATAACCGACAACCGGAATACATCCCGCAGCCATACCAACCGCGATCGAGATCACAATCTGGAAAAACTTCATCACGATGCCGACAACCGCCATCGGAATCTGCGCATAGGTTTCCTGCGAAAAAATGGGATCCAATGCACCATATTTGCGCAGCATATTGTTGACTGCTGCCATCGATGCGACCA